>NZ_JBIWPL010000005.1:283071-531789 GCF_044768255.1 Kitasatospora sp. NPDC101157
GTTTTCCACCCTTTGGGGCGGCGGGGGGGGTTTGGGGGGGGGGGGTGGGGGGGTTGGGGGGGGGGGGGGGGGGGGGGGGGGCGGGGGGGGCCCCCCCCCCCCCCCCGCCCACGGCCGTTCTACGGGCTGTCGGGCTGTCGGGCTGTCGGGCTGTCGGGCCGTCGGCGTCCGGTGCGGGGCGTCGAGGCCGTCACGGGGAGGCCTGAAGAGCTCCTCGGCGTCGGCGTGGGCCTCGGTGCCGCCGTCGGCAGGCCGTCGGGGTGGGTCAGTTGAACTGGTCCGGGTGCGGGCCGGTGCGCAGGCCGCGGTCGGTGGCGGCGATGGCCGCCATGTCCTGCTCGGTGAGCTCGAAGTCGAAGACGTCGAGGTTCTGGCGGATCCGGGCCGGGGTGACGGACTTGGGGATCACGATGTTGCCGAGCTGGAGGTGCCAGCGCAGCACGACCTGGGCGGGGGAGGTGCCGGTGCGCTCGGCGACGGCGGTGACGGCCGGGTCGTCGAGGACGGCGCCCTGGGCGAGCGGGCTCCACGCCTCGGTGGCGATGCCGTGCCGGGCGTGGAAGGCGCGCAGCTCCTTCTGCTGGAGGCCGGGGTGCAGCTCGACCTGGTTGACGGCCGGGACGAGCTCGCTGTTGTCCAGCAGGCGCTCCAGGTGGGCGGGCTGGAAGTTGGAGACGCCGGCGGCGCGGATGCGGCCCTCGGCGGCCAGGCGCTCCAGGGCGCGCCAGGTGTCGAGGTAGCGGTCGCGGTCCGGGGCGGGCCAGTGGATCAGGTAGAGGTCGACGTGGTCGAGGCCGAGCTCGGCGAGGCTGGCGTCGAAGGCGCGCAGGGTGGCGTCGTAGCCCTGGTCGGCGTTCCACAGCTTGGTGGTGACGAACAGCTCCTGGCGGGGCAGGCCGGAGGCGGCCAGCGCGCGGCCGACGCCGCGCTCGTTGCCGTAGGCGGCGGCGGTGTCGATGCTGCGGTAGCCGGCTTCGAGGGCGGAGCCGACCGCGGCGGTGGTCTCGTCGTCGGGGACCTGGAAGACGCCGAAGCCGAGCTGGGGGATCTCGACGCCGTTGTTCAGCTTCACGGTGGGGACGTTCGGGGTGCTCATGGTTTTCCTTCGATCGACGGGGGTGGCGAGGAGGGTTCAGCGGTGGGCGGGGATCCGCGGGGCCTCGTCGAGGACGGTGGCGGTGGTGCGGTCGCTGCGCTCCAGGGCAGCGGACCAGAGGGCGAGGACGAGCGCGGCCACGGCGAGGAGGGCGCCGACCCAGTTGGGGGCGGTGTAGCCGAGACCGGCGCTGATCACGATGCCGCCGAGCCAGGCCGCGAGGGCGTTGCCGAGGTTGAAGGCGCCGATGTTGACGGCCGAGGCGAGGGTGGGGGCGCCGTGGGCGTGGTCGAGGACGCGCTTCTGCAGCGGAGGGACGGTGGCGAAGCCGAGGGCGCCGACGAGCAGGATGGTGGCGGCGGCGGTGATCCGGTTGTGGGCGGTGAGGGTGAACAGGGCCAGGACGAGGGCGAGGCCGCCGAGGGTGGCGTAGAGCATCGGCATCAGGTGCCGGTCGGCGAACCTGCCGCCGAGCAGGTTGCCGAGGAACATGCCGACGCCGAACAGCACGAGCAGCCAGGTGACGGCGCCGTCGGAGTAGCCGGCGACGTGGGTCATCATCGGGGCGATGTAGGTGATCGCGGCGAAGACCCCGCCGAAGCCCAGGACGGTCATCGCCATGGCGAGCAGGACCTGGGGGTTGCGGAAGGCGGTCAGCTCGCGGCGCAGGTGGGCGCCCTCGGGGCGGGGCAGCGCGGGGACGAGCCTGGCGATGCCGAGCAGGCCGACCAGGCCGAGGGCGGCGACGGCGGTGAAGGTGGTGCGCCAGCCGACGGCCTGGCCGATGTAGGTGCCCAGTGGGACGCCGACGACGTTGGCGACGGTCAGTCCGGTGAACATGGTGGCGATGGCGCCGGCCTTCTTCTGCGGGGCGACGAGCTCGGCGGCGACGACCGAGCCGATGCCGAAGAACGCGCCGTGGGCCAGCGAGGTCACGATCCGCCCGGCGAGCATCAGGGGGAAGCTCGGGGCGACGGCGGAGAGCAGGTTGCCGAGCGTGAACAGGGCCATCAGCAGCATGAGCATGGTCTTGCGGCTGATCCGGGTGCCCAGGACGGTCATCAGCGGGGCGCCGATCACCACGCCGAGCGCGTAGCCGGTGACCAGCAGTCCGGCGGTGGGAACGGACACGCCGTAGTCGCCCGCGATCCGGGGCAGCAGACCCATGATCACGAACTCGGTGGTCCCGATCCCGAAGGCCCCGATGGCCAGGGCGAGAAGTGCGAGGGGCATGGCGCGACCTCCGTGCGATTGCTAGTGCGCCTTACGTGCCTCGACAATAGTTGCATACGCGCCATAAGTGCAAGTGCGGGCATTCGCCTGGCGCGGTGGACCCGCGAACACGTGCTTGCATAAGCGTTATATCTGCCCTGGGAGATATTTCATGGCAAGGCTTATCCTGGAGTCCTGCTCGCACCGGAAGGAGACCCGGGCCGATGACCGCCACGGATCCCGCGCTGACCGCCCTCGCCAATGGATGGGCCGCCCTCTACGTCCTCTACGGGAGGATCGAGGCGCACATCGAGCGAGCCCTGCAGTCCAAGCACGAACTGAGCGTGCGCGAGTACTCGCTGCTCGACGTGCTCAGCCGCCAGCACGACGGCGAGGGCGGCCATCTCCAGATGAAGCAGGTGGCCGACGCGGTCGTGCTCAGCCAGAGCGCCACCACCCGGCTGGTGTCCCGACTGGAGGACCGCGGCCTGCTCTCCCGCTACCTGTGCCCGACCGACCGCCGCGGCATCTACACCGACGTCAGCGAGGACGGCCTGCGGCTCCTGGAGGAGGCCCGGCCGACCAACGACGCCGCGCTGCGCGAGGCCCTCGACGAGGCCGCCCGCAACCCCGAACTGGCCCCGCTGGTCACGGCCGTGGAGGCGGTGAACCCGCCCGCGCCGCTCCGCCGGGGCTGAACGGCCCCGGCCGGGAAGCGGTGCTGCCCGGAGGGGCGGCGGCAGCCGGGCGGGTCCGCGGCGCCCCGGTGTGCGGTGGCCCGCCCGTTCGGGGGCACGCCCGTTCTGAGCACGCCGCGGTCGGCGGCTCAGCGCACGGCGGGTACGGCGTCGGCGGTCGCGGGGAGCGGGTAGGCGTCCGGGTCGACCGGGCCGGGCAGGTCCGTGGCCGGACGGGCAGGGGCGTTGGGGTCGGGCAGGGACGGCTGGGCGGGCGGGGCCGGCACCTGGTTGAAGGGGATCCCGGGCGGGGCCTGGACCGGCGCGGCGCGGCCGGTGCCGAGCGGGCTGCGGCTCTGCGCATCGCAGGCGGCCAGGGTCTCCAGATCGTCGGGGCTCTGGACGGCGGGCTGGTTGCCGCCGAAGCAGTTGCCGGGGTCGGCCGAGGCGAGGACCAGGTCGGCGCCGTTTCCCTCGGTGCGGTTGCCCTGGATCCGGTTGGCACCGGCCGGGTGGCCGGGCGGGTCGGTGATGATGACGCCGGCCGAGCGGTTGCCCCTGACCAGGTTGCGTTCGACCCGATTGGCGGTGCCGCCGCCGATCCCGATCCCGATGCCGAAGCCGCCGTCGGCCTGTTCGGGGGTGTCGGAGGCGTTGTTGTCGGTGACGCTGTTCCCGGCGATCACGGCGCCGTGCTGGGGGGCGAGGGCCTCCAGGTCGTTGGAGTTGACCGTGACGCCGACCCGGTTGCCGACCACCCGGTTGCCCAGGAAGTAGAGGTTGTCCGAGGCGTTGGTGATCTCGATGCCGACCGCGTTGCGTTCGACGGTGTTGCCGCGGACCAGGGTGTCGCAGGGCTTGCACTGGCCGACGTAGATGCCGGAGTCGGCGCCGCCGGAGGCGTAGGAGGCCTCGACGATCCCGGCCCGGGCGTCGAAGGCGTAGATGCCGTACAGCCCGTTGTCGTAGGTGGTGACCCTGGTCGCCCGGAAGCCCTGGAGGGCGGGGAAGCGGGTGGTGTCCAGCGGGTTGTAGGCGGAGCCGCCGGCGCCGCGCTGCTGCAGCTTCTCGTCGGTGACGCCGGTGAACAGCACGCCGTTGGCGAGGTAGCCGTGCACGGTGAGGTTCTCCACCACCGACCCGGGGCCGGTCACGGTGACGCCGTTGACCAGCCGGACGCCGCCGTCCAGGACCACCGTGTTGCGGTCGGTGCCGCGCAGCACGATCCGGGGCTTGGTGATCCGCACGCTCTCCCGGTACGTCCCGGGGGAGACCAGCACGGTGTCGCCCTCGCGGGCCACGTCCACGGCCTTCTGGACGGACGGGAAGTCCTGCGGGACGCGGACGACCGTGCCGTCCGGGTGGTGGGCGTCGGAGGAGGGGGCGGTGGCGGAGGAGCAGCCGGTCAGGACGGGGGTGAGGGCGAGGGCGGCGGCGGTCAACAGGGCGGAAAGGGCGCGGGCCGCGCTCCTGCGGCGGCGGGTCGGTGCTTCGCATTCGAGTTGACGAACGGTCAAAAGTTGCATACGGGGTGTTCTATCGTCTCCAATGTCGGTCATGCATGCCGAAACCGGAAAGGCGCAGGAACAGCCGGAGGCCGTCAGGAACGGCGTGGGCCGCAGGGCACTGATCGCGGGCGGCGGTGCGGTGCTGGCCGCCGGGGTCGGCGCGGGGGTCGTGGCGCTGGGGCGTGGACGGCCCGCGGTGTCGCCGCCGCCTCCAGCCGTGCCCGCGGTGGCCTTCCACGGTGAGCGGCAGGCCGGGGTGACGGCTCCTCAGCAGCCGGCCACGCTGCTGCTGGCCCTCGACCTGGCGCCCGCCGCCACCTCGGACGGGCGGGCCGCACTGCGTTCCCTGCTGGGGGAGTTGACCCGGTTGCTGGCCGAGGCGGCGGGCGGGACCTCCGCCGATCCGCGCCTCCAGGGCGGTGAGCCGGCGCGGTTGAGCAGCCTGGTCGGGGTGGGGCCGGGTCTCGCGGCCCGGCTCGGACTGAACGTTCCGCCGGCCCTGGCGGAGCTCCCGGCCTTCCCGGGGGACCGGCTCGATCCGGCGCGCGGCGGCGGGGACTTGGTGGTACAGCTGTGCGCCGCCGACCGCTGGCCGCTGACCGTGGTCGCCGAACTCCTCGCCGCGGCCGCCCGATCGGCGGGCGGGACGGTGCGGTGGACCCAGCCCGGCTTCCTGCCCCGCACCCCGGCGGGCACCACACCGCGCAACCTCTTCGGCTACAAGGACGGCACCGCCAACCCGGACGCCACGGAGGCGCAGCAGTGGGTCTGGGGTCCGCCCGGCCCGTACGAGCACGGCACCGTGCTGGTCTACCGCCGGATCCGGATGGACACCGCGGCCTTCGCCGCCCTGCCCGAGGACCGCCGCGACCTGGCCATGGGGCGCCGGCTCACCGACGGTGCCCCGCTGACCGGCACGGCCGAGCACGACGACCCGGACATCTACGCCAAGAACCCGGACGGCTCGTACGTCATCCCCAACAGCGCCCACGTCCGCCTCTCCAGCCCCCGGCTCGACTCCGGGGCCCGGATGCTGCGGCGGGGGTACAGCTACGACGACGGCCCGGACGACCGGGGCCTGCTGTTCTGCGCCTTCGTGCGGGACCCGGAGCAGTTCACCAGGGTGCAGAACCGGCTGGCGGCCAAGGACGCGCTCAACCCGTTCCTGGTGCACACGGCCTCGGCGGTGGCGTACGTGCTGCCGGGGGCGCGGGAGGGCGGCGTGCTGGGTGAGGGGCTGTGGGCGTGACGCGGTGGAGGGGACGGGGGCGCGGCTGCTCCGGGGCGTGGGGGCTCACCAGCTGACCGGGAGCGCGGCCGGGCTGCGGGTGGTGGTGCCCAGCTGCCAGTCGAGGCCGTCGATCGGGACGGTCAGGCGCAGCCCGGGCAGGGCGGTGGCCAGGCGCTGGAGCGCCTCGCGCAGTTCGAGGCGGACCCGCCAGGCGCCGATGCAGTAGTGCGGTCCGGCGCTGAAGGCGAGGGTCGGGGCGTCGAGCGGGCGGGCGAGGTCGGCGTCGAGTCCTTCGGGGTGGACGGCGGGGTCCCGGTTGGCGCTGCCGAGGCTCGCGGCGACGACGGCGCCGGCCGGGATGGTGACGCCGCCGACCTCGACCGCGGCGGTGGCACGGCGGACGGTGGCCTCGTCGTCGCCGAGCGGGATGAAGTGCAGCAGGCGTTCGGCGGTGTGCTCGGTGACGCCGGGGTCGGCCAGGCGGGGCCAGTGCTCGGGGCGTTCGCCGAGCAGATAGGCCAGGGCGTTGCCGAGGGCGCCGGTGACGCTCTCGTTGCCGCTGGCGGTGAGTCCGAGGACGAGGAAGGCGAGGGCGTCCGGGGGGATGCCGCCGTCCTGGTCGGCGGCCCGGACCAGCCGGCTGACCAGGTCGGGCCCGGGCGAACGCCGTCGGCGCTCGATCAACTCCTCGGTGAAGGCGGTGAATTCGGCCAGCGCCTCGGTGTGGTCCGCGGCCGGTTCGCCGCCCTGGGCGAGCAGGGCGAGGGTCCAGCGCCGCAGCCGTCGCTCGTCCAGGTGGTCGGGGCCGTCGCCGTCGAGCCCCATCAGCCGGGTGGTGACGGTAAAGGGCACCGGGCGGGTGAAGGCGGTGACCAGGTCGGCGGGGGGCCCGGCGGCGACCAGCGCGTCCACGGCCTGCTGGACGGCGGCCGCGACCCAGGGCTGCCAGCCGGCGATCGCCCGTGGGGTGAAGGCCTTCTGGACGGTGCCGCGCAGCCGGCGGTGGGCGGGGCCGTCCTGGTTGAACAGCGAGGCCGGGTTGGCGGCGACGTCGGCGGTGCTGCCCGCGGTGCCGACCTCGTGCAGGTCGGTCCGGGTGAGGCGGGGGTCGCCGAGGACCTGACGGACGTCGTGGTAGCGGGTGACGAGCCAGGCCGGGGTGCCGTCCGGGAGGGTGGCCGGGTGCGGCGGCTGGGCGGGGGTGACGGAGAGCCGGTGGAGCGGCGGGAGCCGGCGCGGGGGCGGCGGGGCGACGGTTCCGGCGTCGGTGTCGGGTGCGGCGGAGGACATGGAACCCTTCGGGGTCGGCGGCTCTGCGGGACACGGGCATCCAACTGTCATATTTTCTGAGGGAATTGGACTCTTTCAGGTGCTTTTCCCGTTTCGGCCCGATGGTACGCCCCCGAACGCTCCGCGCGGTCTCAGTGCCCCCACTCGGGCGCCGGGTCGACCGGCAGCAGCGGCCGCAGCGCGCCCAGCACGGCGCCGATGCAGGCGTCGCGCAGCTCGGTTCGGCTGCAGCCGGGCTCGGTCAGCCAGTCCACGACCAGTACCCGGACGAACACCAGCCAGCTGCGCAGCACTTGGGACACGGCGAGCCGGGTCTCCTCGTCGGCGAGCGGGAGCACGGTGAGCAGTCGGCCGCGCAGGGCGTCCAGCTCCTCGGTGATGATGGTCTGGATCACCGGGTCCCCGGCCAGGACCCGGTTGGCGGCCAGCACGGTGTGCCGGTTGGCGATGAAGTAGTCGAGGTGGGCGTCCATGCCCTCGACCAACTGCTCGACGAGGCTGTCCGCCGGGTCCAACCTGGTCCTGGCCAGGAGGTCGTCCGAGGCCTGCCGGTGGACCGCCGCGAACAGCTCGTGCTTGCTCGCGAAGTGCCGGTAGAGCAGCGCGCGGGAGACCCCGGCCTGCTCGGCGACCTCCTCCATCAGCACCTCCTCGTACGGCCGGGCGGCGAAGGCCCTGGCGCCGACGGCGAGCAGCTGGGCGCGGCGTTCGCCGGGGGAGAGGCGTCGGCGGCGTTCGTGGACTGACATGCCGGACAGGTTACTTGACACGTGTCTACCAGTGGGCGCTAGCTTGGTGGGGCTTGGTAGACGTGTGTCAACCAAGGAGCCGGTCCCCCGGCACCTGACGGTCGATCGGACGACGAGCGGAGTGGTCGGTCATGGCGAAGGCACTGCGGGTACTCGGGTGGACCATGGGGGTCGCCTGCGTGGCGATCGGCCTCCTCCACCTGCTCGGCGGGAACGCCGCACTTCCCGGGATCACGGACGCCGGGCCGACGGTCGACAGCTTCGGCCGCTTCATGGGCGCGATCTTCGCCGGGTACGGCGCGGCCTGGATCTGGGCCGTCCGGCAGCGGCCGGTGCCCGCGTGGGGGGTGCGGTGGCTGACGGCGGTGTTCCTGCTGGGCGGGCTCGGCCGGGTGCTGGCGATCGCAGTGGACGGGCGGCCGCACTGGTTCCAGCTGGTGCTGATGGGGATCGAACTCGGGCTGCCGCCGGTGTACTTCTGGCTCGCCGCCGCGGACGAGTGGGCGCACGGGCGTTCAGCTGGGCAGGCGGGGCGGACGGGCGAGCGGGCGGCCCGGGCCTGAGGGGCGCGGGCCTGAGGGGCGCGGCGTGAGTCCGGCCCGGAAGACCGACTAGGCTCCGGTACGGGTCGAACCTACGTCCACGAGAAGGGTCCGAAGCGCGTGAGCGGCACCGTGGTGGCAGTCAGCAGCAACGCCGAGTACTCGTTCAGCAAGCCGAACCGGAGCGGCATCACGCTGCTCGCCGGGCTCGGGGTCGAGGGCGACGTGCACGCCGGGGTGACGGTCAAGCACCGCTCGCGCGTCGCCCAGGACCCGACCGTGCCCAACCTGCGCCAGGTGCACCTCATCCACAGCGAACTGTTCACCGAACTCGCCGAGTCCGGCTTCGACGTGGCGCCGGGGGCGCTCGGCGAGAACATCACCACCGAGGGCGTGGACCTGCTCGGGCTGCCGGTCGGCGCGGTGCTGCGGATCGGGCCCGAGGCGGAGGTGGAGGTCACCGGCCTGCGCAACCCGTGCGTGCAGATCGAGAACTACCGGGCGGGGCTGCTGAAGCAGGTCGTCTCGCGAGCCCCGGACGGCACGCTGGTGCGGCGGGCCGGGGTCATGGGCGTGGTGCGCGCGGGCGGCCCGGTGCGGCCCGGTGACGCGATCACCGTGGAACTGCCGGAGGGGCCGCACCGGCCGCTCGACCGGGTCTGACACCTGTGGGCTGATACCCCCACCCCGTACATGGAAGAGGCCGTCCGGCCGTGACCGGATGGCCTCTTCGTGCGTGCGCCGCCGCCGTGGTTCAGGAGCGGACCAGCCGGGCGATGGCCTGGTTGGCCTCGCGGATCTTGGCGTTGGCCTCCTGGCCGCCCTCGGCGATGGCGTCGCGGACGCAGCATTCGATGTGCTCGTCCAGGAGTTGCAGCGCGAAGGACTGGAGGGCGCGGCTGGCGGCGGAGACCTGGGTGAGGACGTCGATGCAGTAGGTGTCCTGCTCGACCATGCGCTGCAGGCCGCGGATCTGGCCCTCGATGCGGCGGAGCCGCTTGAGGAAGTCGTCCTTGTGGGGGCTGTAGCTGGCCATGGCCGTCTCCGGTTCCTGTGCGGTGAGGAGTTCCCTCACTCTACCGGGGCGCGGTGGGAGGGGAGCCGGCCCGGACGTCCGGGGGTGCCGTCCGGGCCGACGGGCGGTCAGGCGCCGATTCGGCCGATCAGGTCGTAGCCGGCCTCGTCGACGGCGGCGGCGACGTCGGTGTCGGCCAGCGGCGCGGCGCTGTCGACGGTGACCCGGCCGGTGGCGAGGTCGACCGCGACCTCGGTGACGCCGGCGACCTTCTTCAGCTCGGCGGTCACCGAACTGACGCAGTGGCCGCAGGTCATGCCCTTCACCTGGAAGACGGCTCGCTCGGCGGCGGTGGCGGGGGCCTCGGCGGCGGCGGTCCCGCACGAGCCGCAGCAGGAGCCCTCGGTGGAGGACGACTCGACGGTGACGGTGGTCTCGCTCATGGTGTGCTCCCTGTCGTCGGTGCGTGCGGCGCCTTCCGGAACGGTCCCGGGCGGCTGCTTCGCTTCAGAAAATACCATACCCCCCCAGGGTAACCGGAAGGGTGGCGGCGAACCCGGGCCCGGTGCCGCGGTGTTCAGCCCGGGGTCGGCCCGCAGCTGAGCAGGTGGGGCGCCGGCGGCCCCAGTGCGATCAGCGCCAGTGCCTTCCGGAAGGAGCCCCGACCGTGAACGCCCGCGTTCCGACCGCCCTGCTCGGGCCGGCCGCCACGGCGCTGGAGGAGTCCCGCAGCCGCTCCCGTCACGGTTCCTGAACGCGGTGTCAGCGCGTCACGCCTCCTGAATACCCCGTATAGGTATATGGTCGGACGCTCCGGCTCCGGGAACCGAGGAAGGCGGACCACCACATGCACGCGATCCTGCACGCACTGTCCATCGCCGGATCGATGACCTGGGCGATCACCTGGGCGCTGATCCTCGGCTTCCTGCTCTCGGCCGTCGTGCAGGCGGTGGTGCGCAAGTCCACGGTGGTGCGGCTGCTCGGTGACGACCGGCCGCGCACCCTGGCCGTCGCCTCCGCGCTCGGCGCGGCCTCGTCCTCCTGCTCGTACGCGGCCGTCGCGCTGGCGCGCTCGCTGTTCCGCAAGGGCGCGAACTTCACGGCGGCGATGGCCTTCGAGATCGCCTCCACGAACCTGGTGGTCGAACTCGGCGTCATCCTGGCCCTGTTGCTGGGGTGGCAGTTCACGGCGGCGGAGTTCGTCGGCGGACCCGTGATGATCCTGCTGTTGGCGCTGCTCTTCCGCCTGCTGCTGCGGGATCGGCAGCTCCAGGAGGCGCGCGAGCAGGCCGAGTTCGGGCGGGCCGGGTCGATGGAGGGGCACGCCGCGATGGACATGTCGGTGACGGGGTCCGGCTCCTTCGTGCGCCGCCTGCTCTCCCGCCGGGGCGTCACCTCGGTGTCGCACGTCTTCGTGATGGAGTGGGCGGCGATCCTCAAGGACCTGGTGATCGGCCTGCTGATCGCGGGCGCCATCGCGGCGTGGGTCCCGGACTCGTTCTGGCAGGCCTTCTTCTTCACCGACCACCCGCTGGCCGCGAAGCTCTCGGGCCCGCTGGTCGGGCCACTGGTCGCGATCGCGTCCTTCGTCTGCTCGATCGGCAACGTGCCGCTGGCGGCGGTGCTGTGGAAGGGCGGGATCAGCTTCGGCGGGGTGGTCTCGTTCATCTTCGCGGACCTGCTGATCCTGCCGATCCTCAACATCTACCGGAAGTACTACGGGGCCCGGATGGCGCTCTTCCTGCTGGGCACGTTCTACGCGGCGATGGTGGCCGCCGGGTACGTGGTCGAGTTCGTCTTCGGCGGGCTGGGGCTGGTGCCCGACCAGCGGGACGCGCAGATCCCGATGGCGGGCGTCGAGTGGAACTACACCACCTGGCTCAACATCGCCTTCCTGCTGCTGGCGGCGGTCCTCGTCATCCGCTTCTTCCGCACCGGCGGCGCCGCGATGCTGCGCATGATGGGCGGCGCCCCGGACACGGGCGAACACGCGGGCCACCATGAGCACCAGGGCCACCACGACCGCCATGACCACCACGGCCACGACTGAGGGCCGTTGGAACCCCTGGAGAACACGGTGACGGCCCCGGCCCTCACCGCCCGTTGGATCCGCCCGGTTCGTCGGCTGCCGCCCTGAGTCGCTTGCGGTAGGACCCCGGCGGTGAACCGAAGTGTCGTTTGAAAGCCTTGGTGAAGGCGAACTCCGACGTGTAGCCGGTGTGTTGCGCGATCGTGCTCAGCGGGGCCGGCGATCGGAGCAGCAGGCGCGCCGCGGTGGCCATCCGCCAGTTGGTCAGGTACGCCAGCGGCGGCTCGCCGACCACCGAGGCGAAGCGGCGGGCGAACGCCGCGCGGGACAGCCCGGCGCGGGTGCCCAGAGACTCCACGGCCTATCTGTTCGTCCTGGCCAACGGCTACGTCACCGGCACCACGCTCGCGATAGACGGCGGCGCGGCCCTGGTGTGACGCGGGCGCCACACGGAGGCGAGGCGGAGACCCGGTCGATATGAACTCGGTGCGTGAGAAGTCGACCCGGCCGACTTCTCACGCACCGTTGCTCGCGTGGGGTCAGGCGGGCGGCAGCAGGTCGCTCTCGCTGACGGTGTACGTCAACGGGGGGTAGGTGAAGTCCGTTTCCTGGTTCTCGCGGCGCCGCAGTCGGTAGAACTCGCGCCGCTGGTCGTCGTCGGCCGAGGTGAGGCGGGCGCCCTGCGGGAGGTACGGGTGTCCGTCGCGGAAGCGGATCAGGGTCTTCGAGGTGCGGAAGGTCAGGCCCAGCCAGGTGTTGTCGGTCGTCGGGACGGGCTTGTCCAGGACGATCCTGTGCCGGAGCCGTCGGTTCGAGTCGATGGAGAAGGTGACGAAGCCGTGGTGGGTGAGGGGAATCTCGAACCTCTCGCCGCCGGACTCCTTCGACTCGACGATCAGCTTCCTGGGCGGGGTCGCTCCGGGGTGCTGGTAGCAGGAGAAGACGGCGATGAACGAGCCGTCGGCCAGATCGAGCGCCTGGTCGGAATGGCTGCCCATGGTCGTGTAGGCGTTGGTGTAACTCTCGATGAGGGCGTTGTCGAAGGCGAGGGGGAGCGCCGCGTGCTGCTGGATCCGGTCCGCCAGCCGTTCGTGCACCGCCCGGAAGCGTTGGGTCGGGGTGGAGTACCGGGTGGTGGTGCGGACCAGGGGTACGCCGCCCGTGGCGTCGACCCTGGTGAGGGTGGCGCCTCGGCGGCCCTTTCCCAGGTCTTCCAAGCGGGCCGAGGCGGACAGTTCCGCGAAGAGGTTCTCCTCGGAGGGCAGGGCGTAGGAGCGGATCCCGGCCGGGAAGCTAGGCGCGGGGGGCAAGGTAGTCTCCCGTGTTCATGCTGAAGAGGAACCGGTTGCCGTAGTCGATGAAGGACGAGCTGCGGTTCTCCTCGGCGTACAGCCCGCGCAGCGCGTCCATCCCGGCCTGGGTGGGGGGCTCCAGCTCGACGAGGTCCCCGGCCGACTTGAGGAACGTCCGGCCGTCCTTGTGGACGGCTTCGGTGTTCGAGCAGCGCACGACGTATCCGAGGCGGGTCGGGAGCAGCTCGGCGTCCAGCGCCGAGGGCCGGATCTCGTGGGTATAGAGGCGGTTGGTGGACAGCGGCACGAAGAACACGGAGCCGGGATAGAGGGTCAGGGCGAACTGCGAGGGGAGTGCGTCCCCGTGGAGTTCCGCGGCTGAGTCCTTGAGCCGGAAGTGGAGCCTGGTGAGCGCGCTGGAGTTCTTCGCGCCGTGGTCGAAGGGGTCTTCGGCCAGGGGCTGGAGACCGTCGAGGCGGTCGTAGAAGGTGCAGAAGGCCATGATGCCGTTGGCGGGCATGTCCTTGGTCTTGTCGGCGTGGGAGGAGATCTTGGCCTTGGACTGCTTGCGCTCGGGCGTGGCATGGGTGTTGTGGTAGGTCTGGGCGAGGACGTGGTTGAGAGGGGCGTGGTCCCGGAAGACGGTGGCGGCCTCGCGGTTCAGGGCGTCGACGATCCGGGTGTCGGTCGGGCCGAAGTTCTCGGTCGGGCCCGAGAGGTTGGTGGAGCAGCGGAGCAGGCGGAAGTGCAGCTCGTCGTCACCGGTGCGAGTGACGGGGGTGAGGTAGATGCCGCTGCGGTGGGCCGACCCGGGCTTGGTGGACTCAGTGAGGGACTGGAACTCGTGCTCGGCCCGGATCCGGTGGAAGTGATCGGCGTCGGGGTCGAAGAAGCGGCGGTAGTAGACGCCGGCGCCGGCGACGCGGATGGGGACTCGCCCGAGGTCGACGAGGGGCCAGGGGGCGTCGGTGTGGTTGTGGGACAGATCGCGGATGACGAACACGCGGTCGGCTGCGTGTAGTTGGCGGGCGTTGATCCGGGATATGTCGCCGCACAGGTAGACGGTCTTCTGCGCAAGGTCGGGCGAGGAGGAGGCAAGGTCCTCCGGCGTGATCACGGACCCGAAGAAGTCCCTGAGCGGCGGGATCGGAGGCGCCACCAGGACGTTGCCCGCATCGTGGATGCGGGCTTCGGTGAGGTCAGTTGTGTACATCGAGCGCTACCTGCCGTTCGCTGCCCGGGGAGTAGTTGCGCGAGAAGTCGGGTCGGTCGACTTCTCGCGCAAGAGGGTCAGATGATGGGGAGTTCGCCGGTCTTGATGGCGGCGACGAAGGCCGTCCAGGCGTCGGCGGGGAAGGCCAGAGCGGGTCCCTGGGGGTCCTTCGAGTCGCGGACGGCCAGATGCCCGTTGCTGACGACGAGCCTGGTCTCTATGCAGTCGTTTGCCTGTGCGCTGTAGCTGCTCTTGTGCCACTCACGAGCGGAGATCTCCGGCGTCGTCATCTGCTCACCCTCTTGTCTGATCTCGAACTCACGGTTCCGATGCGATGGCGGTGATCATATCGATCGACTGGGCCGGATTCAGGGCCGATGATCGCAGGTAGTCGAAGACGAGTCCGTAGCCGTCGAGCTCCGCTTCCTGCTCCAGGTAGTGGCTGCTGGTCAGGGTCTCAAGGAACACCGTCCCCGGAGTCGGCGAATCTGTGAATCCGAACATCACGAACGCGCCGCACGCTCCGGCGAGAGCGCCGACGCTGAGCGGCACAACCTGCAATGTGACGTTTGGGCGCTGCGCGGCCTCGACGAGGTAGTTCAGCTGCTCGCGCTGTACGTCGAGCCCGCCGACCGGGCACCGAAGAGCAGGTTCCCAGATGATTGCCCAGAAGCGTGCGGGGTCTGACTTGGCCAGGACGTCCTTGCGCTCCATCCGCACCTTGACCAGTTGCTCGATGCGTTCGGGGCGGACGGCGGCAGGATTCGCCGCGAGCAAGGCGCGGGCGTAGTCCTCCGTCTGCAACAGGCCAGGCAGGACGAGAGGTTGCCAGGTTTGGATATACCTGGCATCGCCTTCCAGGTAGAGGAAGTCCGCATACTGGGCTGGGATCGTGTCGCCGTAGTCGTGCCACCAGCCGCGCTTCTTGCTCTCCCGGGCGAGCGTTTCGAGAGCTTCCCTCTCCGACGGATCGGTGATGCCGTAGAAATCGATCAGAATCCCGAGATCCAAGCGCCGGATGCCCACAGAGCCGGTCTCTATCCGGCTGATCTTCGCTCGGGAGCACTTGAGGGCCGCCGCGGCCTCCTCCGTGGACTTGTCCGCGAACTCTCGGAGCCGTCGAAGCTCCGAGCCCAGTCGGCGGCCGCGCACTGTCGGCCTTGGTCCGTCGCTCATGCTCGATCCTCTCTGCGCCTGTCCAGCATGCATTGTGACGGATCGTCGGGCTTGGAGGCGTCTAGATGCAAATTGCAGACTTCATGTTGCGAGATGCACGAGCGCCAGGTCACACTACGCAGTGTGGTTCCTTTCAACACGCAGCGTGATCCTGGCGGATCTTCGCTCGGGCATTCCCATGCCTCTCGCCGCCCTCGGGATCGCCATCTCTCCCACCGCACCCCCGGAGGCCCTGCCATGCCCGGAATGTTGGAGAAGCCGCCCGCCCCTCCGCTCGACTTCTCGTGGTGGTTGCCCAGGCACCACAAGTCCGCCGGCTTCGCCCGGCGGCTGCTCCGAACCTTCCTCGCCAAACAGGCCGAAGGCGAACGCTTCCTCGACGACGGCGAGTTGGTGCTCGGCGAGTTCGTCGCCAACTCCGTCCTCCACGCCAGGACCCCGCCGGGGCGGCTCGTCTTCATCCGGTTCTCGCTGCGCCCCGACTCGCTCCGCATCGAGGTGCACGACGCCGACGCCAACCAGCCCGCGGCGCACCCCGCCACCGAAGAGGCCGAGACGGGCCGTGGCCTCTGGCTCGTCTCCCAGCTCGCCGCGAGCTGGGGCTGCTGTCCGCGTCCCGGTGGCATCGGCAAGGTGATGTGGGCGCTGCTCGAAGGGGGCGACGCGCAGTGAGTGCCGAACTCCCCTTCCCCGTCTCGGTCGAGATCAAGGGCATCACCGAGCCCGCCACCTTCACCAGGCTCACCGACGCCCTCGGCGCCATCCGCGCCAGCCTCGCCCGGCTCCCGCTGGACGACGACCAGGCCGCCTACCTCGCCGACCTCTTCAGCGACGCCTCCGCCGCCCGGATCGCCCACCAGCTGGTCGAGTTCGGCGCGGTGCGCGCGATCGCCTACATCGGCGTCGAGTCCGCCCACCCGATCCACCTGCGCGTGACGGACCCCGAGTGAGCGGGCGTCTCACCTGGGCCCGCATCGAGATGTGGTGGTGCCTCAGTGCCCAGTTCTCCCGCCCGGTCCGCGCCCTGAGTCCCCGCCGCCGATCCGCCCACACCGAGATGCAGTTCTGGGCGGCCACCCCGGGCAACGCCGAGGCCCTCCTCCGCGCCGTGCTCCGGCAAGCCGCCCGCCACCCGGCCGGATGAGCCAAAGCGCCGGGCGATCCGACGCGGATCGCCCGGCGCACCGGCCGTGGCCACCGCGGCTGCTGCTGGGATTTCACTGGATTCGCGCTGCTCTCGGGCGACATCCGAACTACTGTGGATGTTATGACTGTGGCCTACGAGGACGTGCCTTTCAGCGAACTTCTCCACCACCCGGCGGCGACGACGCGCCGGCTCGATGCCGTCCGCGCGCTCCGACTCAGGAGACGCGACGCGGGAGACCTTGCCTTGATGCGCATTGAGCAGATGGAGCGCGACGCCACCGTGGTGGACTTCACCTCTCGCCTGCTCGCGGGGCTGGTGCGTACCGAGAACATCGACGCTCTGCGACAGGCACTGCCTGAAGCCCTGCCATGGGTCACGTTCCTGCCGGAGGGGGATGTCGACACCCTGCTCACCGAACTGGTCGACACCGCTCGGGGTGCAGTGGCACTGGACAACCTTGCTCCGATCGCGTTGCTGCTCACGCAGTGGAAGCACAGCGCCGAGATCTATGCGGACCCAGCGCTGTACGCCGTCCTCACCCGCGAGTCCGACGGAGACTTCGGGCCAGTGCCCATGCCCGAGGCGGCCGAGTGAGCCCGAAGAGGGGGGGACCGGGCCGCGCCGCCCCCGACCGGTGACGAGTATGACCTTCGATTCGCCAGCTCCGATGCGGCCGAGGGCTGGGAGCAACTGGCACGCCAGGCAGCAGGCAACCTGCGCCGCGCCTTCGAGAGGATCCGCGCGGCGCCGTGCGCGGCCAGCAACGCCGACCGTCAGCACCGGCTCAGGGGCGAGCTCGGTGCCGCTACGTTCAAGGGACAGGCCTTGGAGCGATGGCAGTACGAGGTCACGGGCGGCGGACGCATCTGGTACCTGATCGATGACGCCAACCGAACGGTCTGGATCACCTACGCGGGCACCGGCCACCCCAAGGCCACGGACTGACCTGCGTCCGGTCTCATCCGGCTTCGAGGACGTCGGCGCGTCCGGTCAGCTCCTCCGCGATGTCGTCCCAGTCGGGGCCGTGGGAGTAGAGGCTGTTGGCGGCCTCGCGCAGCAGGGCCGGGTCGTCGGGGCGCTGGAGGAGGAGCAGCCGGTGGGCGAGGTTGCGGACCCACACCGGGAGGTAGCCGTCGACCACGTGGGGGCAGAGGGCCCGCAGCATGGCCAGGATCTCGTCCGGGCCGGCGAAGGTCAGCAACTCGGTGAAGTAGGACTCCTCGTGCTGCCACGGCGCGTCGCACGCGGGTGTCGGTCCGTACTCGTCGCCCCAGAGGCAGCGGGCAAGGTCGGTCAGGGTGTGGCGCATGCCCGGAGCCTACGGCTACCGGTGGGGTGTGAGCGGCCTGCCGGTGCGGTGTGAGCGGCCTCCGCCAAGCTGGCGTGCATGACCGAGATCCTCGTGCCGTCCGACGGCGGCCACCCCATCACCGCGCTCGTCGACGGATCCGGACCGACCCTGTTGGTGGTGCATCCCGGGGGCGGCGGTGCGACGACCTGGGGCGGCGTCGTCCGCCACCTTGCTGACGGCTTCCGGGTCGTCCGGATCCGCCGACGGATCTACGCCTCCCCGGCCGACATCGCCCTGCCGCACTCGATGGCCGTCGAGGCCGCCGATGTCGCCGCCGTCGCGGAAGTCCTGGGTTCCCCCGTGCTGCTCGTGGGGCACTCCTCCGGCGCCGTCGCCGCGCTGGAGGCCGCCCTGCTGCGCCCGTCGGCGTTCGCCGGGCTGTGGCTCTACGAACCTCCGCTGCCCACTCGGGAGTTGATCGCGGGGGCGGCAGGCGTCCGGGCCCGTGCCGCGCTCGACGGAGGCGATCCGATGGAGGCGATGCGGATCCACATGCGGGACATCGTCCGCGTGCCCGGGGGTGTGGTCGACGCCGTGTTCGCCGACCCGCAGATGCGGGCGGCGCTGTCCCTGTACGCGGCGGCGCAGATCGCGGAGGACGAGGCGATCGACGCGCTCGGCGTCGGGATCGACCGCTTCGCGACGCTCGGGACGCCGACGACGCTGGTCGAGGGCGAGCTCAGCCCTGCCCATCTGCGCGAACGCCTGGCCGACCTGGCGGCGGTCCTGCCGGATGCGCGGGTCGTCACGCTCGCCGGGCAGGGGCACGCCGCCCACATCACCGCTCCCGGGGCCCTCGCCGACAGCATCCGGGACACGGCGGTGCGGGTTCTCCGTCCGTGACCGTCGGCCTCACCCGGAGGCTGCCGCCGTGCGTGGCGGGAGCCACCGGGTGATCCGGTCGAACAGGTCCGTCAGCGGTTCGGCGGCGTCCCGGCCGAAGTCGGTGAGGCCGTAGGTGACCTGGGGTGGCGTCGTCGGCTCGACCTCGCGCCGGACCAGGCCGTCCCGGACGAGTGTGCGCAGCGTCTGGGAGAGCATCTTCTCGCTGACGCCGTGGACGCTCTCGCGGAGCTCGTAGAACCGGAGGTCGCCACGGCGCAGGGAGATCAGCACCCAGATGCCCCACCTGCTGGTCACGTGATCGACCACGTCACGGGCGGGGCAGTCGGTGTGAAACACGTCATACCGGCGCCCCGGCTCAACCTGTGTGCGCTGCAAGCCTTCTGTCATGACATGAGCTTACGTAAAGGTATGTCCTTACGAAAAGTTAGCCCGAAGACCTAGCGTCGGCACCACGAAACGCATCCGATACAAGGAGCTGATCATGATCGTGGTGACCGGAGCCACCGGAAACATCGGCCGGCCGTTGACGCAGGCGCTGGCCGAGGCGGGACGGCAGGTGACGGCGGTGTCGCGGCACCGGGCGGCGGTGCCGGACGGCGTGCGCCACGTGGTGGCCGATCTGGCCCGGCCGGGCGATCTCGCGCCCGTCCTGCGCGGGGCGGAGGCGCTGTTCCTGCTGCTGTCCGGGGACCTGCACAGCCAGGCCGCCCGCCCCGCCGACCTCATCGGCGAGGCCGCGGCCGCCGGGGTCCGCCGGGTCGTGCTGCTCTCCACCCAGGGAGTGGTGACCAGGCCCTTCGGCGCGACCCGGATCGCGATGCGCGGGCTGGAGGACGTGCTGCGGGACTCCGGCCTGGAGTGGGCGATCCTGCGGCCGGGCGGCTTCGCCTCCAACGCCCTGTGGTGGGCCGAGTCCGTCCGTGCCCAGCGGCTCGTGGCCGCGCCCTTCGGCGACGTCGGCGTGCCGGTCATCGACCCGGCGGACATCGCCGAGGTCGCGGCGGCCTGCCTGCTGGACGACCGGCACGCGGGTGCCGCGTACGAGCTGACCGGCCCGGAGGTGATCACTCCGCGGCAGCAGGCGGAGGCCCTCGCCGCCGCGCTGGGCTCGCCGGTGGCCTTCCACGAGCTCACCCGCGAGGAGGCCAGGGCCGCCATGAGCCGGAGCATGCCGGCCGAACTCGCCGACGACACCCTGGACATCCTCGGCGCCCCCGGTCCGGCCGAACTGCGGGTCAGCCCGGACGTGCGGCGGGTGCTCGGCCGGGCTCCCCGTCCGTTCGCCGACTGGGCCGTGCGCAACGTCGCCGCGTTCCGCTGACCGGACGGGTGGGTCGTGGCAAGGGTGCCGGGCGGTCCGCAGGGGATCGCCCGGCACCTTCCGTACGGGGGTGATCAGTGCTGGTCCCCGGTCGCCGGAGCGGCGGTGCCGTCGGCCGTCACGGTGAACGCGGCGGTGTGGACGGTGTCCTGGTGCTCGAAGTCCAGGAAGAGCCGGTAGCTCCCGCCGCTGGGGGCGGTGGTGGTGAAGCCGATCTCCGGCCCCGGGGTGGTGGTGTCCGGGTGGACGTGGAGGTAGGCCAGGTCGCCGGCGCGCAGGGCGACCAGGTGGCCGTAGGCGCCCAGGTAGGGCTGGAGGTCGGTGACGGGGGCGCCGTCCTTGCCGACGCTCAGGGTGAGGTGGTTGCTGCGGCCGGGGGTGAGGTCGCCGCCGAGGGTGACGGTGTAGCCGTCGACGGTGACGGTCCGTCCGGTCTCGGGCAGGGGGGCGGGGCGCAGGTCGCCCGCGGCGTGGAGGTCGGCGCCGAGGGTCAGGCCCTCGGCGGCGCCGGCCGGGGTGAAGTCGGCGAAGACCCGGTACTCCCCGGCGGCGGGGACGGCGGTGGGGGCGCTCCAGGTGCCGTCGGCGGCCAGGGTCGGGTGGAGGTGCTGGAAGGTGGAGAGGTCGCGCGGGGCGACGATCAGGTGGAGTTCCTTCTCGTGCTGCTGCTGGTAGGCGGTGACGGGCTTGCCGTCCGCGCCGAGGATGCGGAACTTCAGGTCGGTGGGGGAGCCGGCGGTGACGAAGGGGCTGTCGACGCTCAGGGTGTAGCCGCGTTCGGAGATCTGCAGCCCGCCGGGCAGGTGCTCGGCGGCCGGTCCGCCTCCGGTGTCGTGTCCTGCGTGTTCGCCGGTGTGGTCGCCGTGGCCGTCCGCGGGGGCGGCGCCGTCGCGCCCGGCGTGGGACGCCGGCTTGGGCGCCGGGTCGCTGCCGGTCGCGTGGCCGACGCCGAGGGCGAGGCCGAAGGCGGCGGCGAGGCCGGCGGTGAAGGCGGTGATGCGCAGCGGGGTGTTCATTGCGGTCTCCTCGGGCGTGGGAAGTGAAGGGCTCAGGTTTGCATCAGGCGGGCGATGGCCTGCGAGGCCTCGGCGACCTCGGCGTCGGCCTCGGCGCCGCCGCTGGCGATGGCGTCCTGGACGCAGTGGGCGAGGTGGGTGTCGAGCAGATGCAGGGCGACGGACTGGAGGGCCTTGGTGGCGGCCGAGACCCTGGGTCAGCGTGTCGATGCAGTACGTGTCGGTGGGAGTGAATACCCCGTGGGGGTATGACGTCAAGCGGGCGGCCGCTGCGGAAAATACCCCGTGGGGGTATCAGCGAGGGGCTTGCGGGCTGTACCCCCCAGGGGTATAAATGAACCCGGCATCGCCCAATACCCCCTATGGGTATGACGGCCCGGCCGCGGACGTACCTCGCACGAACCTCGAAGTACCGACAGTCACGAGGAGCAACGATGACCACGCAGGCACCCGCCTCCACGGAGGTGGAACTCTCGATCGGCGGAATGACGTGCGCCTCGTGCGCGGCCCGCATCGAGAAGAAGCTCAACCGGATGGACGGCGTCTCGGCCAGCGTCAACTACGCCACCGAGAAGGCGAAGGTCACCTTCGAGGGCGAGGTGGAGGTCGCCGACCTGGTCGCCACCGTCGAGGCCACCGGCTACACCGCCGCCCTGCCCAGGCCCCCGGCGGCCGAGAGCGGTGCCGCCGACCCGGCCGAGCCCGCCGACGAGCTGGCCCCGCTGCGCCGGCGGCTGTTCACCGCGCTGGTCCTGGCCGTCCCGGTGATCGCGATGGCGATGGTGCCGGCCCTCCAGTTCGACAACTGGCAGTGGCTCTCGCTGACCCTCGCCGCCCCGGTCGTCACCTACGCCGCCTGGCCGTTCCACCGGGCAGCGTTCACCAACGCCCGGCACGGCGCCGCGACGATGGACACCCTGGTCTCGCTCGGTGCGGGCGCCGCGTTCCTGTGGTCCCTGTGGGCGCTGTTCTTCGGCGACGCCGGGATGCCCGGCATGCGGCACGGTTTCGAGTTCACCATCGGCCGCAGCGACGGCGCCTCCAACATCTACCTGGAGGCGGCGGCCGGCGTCACCGCCTTCATCCTGGCCGGGCGCTACTTCGAGGCCCGCTCCAAGCGCACCGCCGGAGCCGCTCTCAAGGCGCTGCTGGAACTGGGCGCCAAGGACGTGACGGTGCTGCGCGGCGGAGCCGAGGTGCGGATTCCGATCGCCGAACTCGCCGTGGGCGACCGCTTCGTGGTGCGGCCGGGCGAGAAGATCGCCACCGACGGCACCGTGGTCGAGGGCGCCTCGGCCGTCGACGCCTCGATGCTGACCGGCGAGTCGGTGCCGGTCGAGGTCGGGGTCGGCGACAGCGTCACCGGCGCCACCGTCAACGCGGGCGGCCGGCTGGTCGTCCAAGCGACCCGGGTCGGCGCGGACACCCAGCTGTCCCGGATGGCCAAGCTGGTCGAGGACGCGCAGAACGGCAAGGCCGCCGCCCAGCGCCTGGCCGACCGGATCTCCGCCGTCTTCGTGCCGATCGTCATCACCCTCGCCGTCGCCACCCTCGGCTACTGGCTGGGCACCGGCGAGGGCTGGACCGCCGCCTTCACGGCAGCCGTCGCCGTGCTGATCATCGCCTGCCCGTGCGCCCTCGGCCTGGCCACCCCGACCGCCCTGCTGGTCGGCACCGGCCGCGGCGCCCAGCTGGGTGTGCTGATCAAGGGCCCCGAGGTACTGGAGTCCACCCGCAAGGTCGACACCATCGTGCTGGACAAGACCGGCACCGTCACCACCGGTCAGATGACCCTGCTGGCCGTCCACGCCGTCGAGGGCGTCACCGAGGCCGAGGTGCTGCGCCTGGCCGGCGCCCTGGAGCACGCCTCCGAGCACCCGATCGCCCGGGCGATCGCCACCGCCGCCGCCAAGGCCGGCGAACTGCCCGCCGTCGAGGGCTTCGAGAACGTCCCCGGCCTGGGCGTCCAGGGCGTGGTGGACGGCCACGCGGTGGTGGCCGGCCGGGAGGCGCTGCTCAACGAGTGGTCCCAGTACCTTCCGGAGTCCCTGGCCGAGGCCAAGCGCAGGGCCGAGTCGGCCGGGCGCACCGCGATCGCGGTCGGCTGGGACGGCGAGGCGCGGGCCGTGCTGGAGGTCGCCGACGCGGTCAAGCCGACCAGCGCCGAGGCCATCGCCGAGCTGCGGGCGCTGGGCCTGACCCCGGTGCTGCTCACCGGTGACAACAGGCTGGTCGCCGAGGCGGTCGCCGCCGAGGTCGGCATCGCACCGGAGCACGTGATCGCCGAGGTCATGCCGCAGGACAAGGTCGACACCGTCAAGCGGCTGCAGGCCGAGGGCAAGGTCGTGGCGATGGTCGGCGACGGCGTCAATGACGCGGCCGCGCTCGCCCAGGCCGACCTGGGCCTGGCGATGGGCACCGGGACGGACGCCGCGATCGAGGCGGGCGACCTGACGCTGGTCCGCGGTGACCTGCTGGCCGCGGCGGACGCCATCCGGCTCTCCCGCAAGACCCTCGGCACCATCAAGAGCAACCTGTTCTGGGCGTTCGGCTACAACGTCGCCGCCCTGCCGCTGGCGGCGGCCGGGATGCTCAACCCGATGATCGCGGGGGCGGCCATGGCCTTCTCCTCGGTCTTCGTGGTCGGCAACAGCCTGCGGCTGCGCCGCTTCCGCTGAGCGGCGCACCGCCAGCGCCACCGCCACCGCTCGCCGCTCGCCGCTCGGCGCTCGGCGCTCGCCGCCAACGGCCCCAGGCCCCGGAACCGCCCGCCCGGTTCCGGGGCCTCGGTGCGCCCGGCTGAACCTGTGAGTGTCACGCACAGTAGTGGCGGCATTGAGACCGGAACATGCCGTTCCGCCCCTTGTGCCCGTAATCGGGCATCGTTTTGCCTGTACTTGGGGTAGCACTCACCGAAGTCCTACCCTTCCGCGACCGGACCGAGATATGACGCTCCGAAACTTGTTAGGCAAGGCTTCCCTGCCTTAGGTTCTCGTGCCGTCGGGCCGGTGCCCTGCTCATCCGGCAGGCCCCGTACGGCCGACCCCCGCCACCCTCGGAGGACCCCCACCATGCCCGGAACCGCCCGGCCCCTCGCCGCCCTGTCCCTCCTCGCCGCCTGCGCGCTCGCCCTCACCGCCTGCGGCAGCTCGGGCGGCAGCACGGACAGCGCGGACCCCGCGGCCTCCGGTACGGCGCGCACCGGCCAGACCATCACCGTCTACAGCGGCCAGCACGAACAGACCGTCAAGGCCCTGACCGAGGACTTCACCAAGCGCACCGGCATCAAGGTCGAGCTGCGCTCCGGGGACGAGGCCGAACTGGCCAACCAGATCCTCCAGGAGGGCGACGCCTCCCCGGCCGACGTCTTCTACGCCGAGAACCCGCCCGCGCTCACCGTCCTCGGCGACAAGGGCCTGCTCGCCAAGGTCGCCCCCGACACCCTCAAGTCCGTACCGGCCAACGACAGTTCGGACCGCGGGGACTGGGTCGGCGTCTCCGCCCGCACCTCCGCCTTCCTGACCGGCACCGGTAAGGCCGCCGACACCGCGCCGCCCGCCTCCGTGCTCGACCTCGCCAAGCCCGAGTGGAAGGGGCGCCTGGGCATCGCCCCCAGCGAGACCGACTTCGCCCCGGTCGTCACCCAGGTGCTCAAGGCCAAGGGCGAGGACGCCACCAAGCAGTGGCTCACGGGCCTCAAGGACAACGCCAAGGTCTACGACAGCAACGAGACCCTCTCCGCCGCCGTCAACAGCGGCGAGATCGAGGGCGGCGTCATCGACCACTACTACTTCTACCGGATGCGCGACGAAAAGGGCGCCGCCGAGACCCACGCGACGCTGCACTACTTCCCCAAGGGCGACCCGGGCTCGCTGGTCGACGTCTCCGGCGCCGCCGTCCTCAAGCACGGCAAGCACCAGGCCGCCGCCCAGGCCTTCCTCGGCTACCTCGCCTCCGCCCCCGCCCAGACCGTCATCGCCGGCTCGGCGAGCTACGAGTACCCGCTGGTCAGCGGCGTGCAGGGCAAGCCCGAACTGCCCGCCCTGGACACCATCGGCACCGTCGCCGACCCGGCGCAGCTGGGCGACGGCAAGCAGGCCCTGGGCCTGCTCCAGGACGCCGGCCTGCTCCAGTGACGACCCACGAGCAGACGACTTCCATGGGGACGACTTCCGTGGGGACGACTTCCATGGGGACGACTTCGGTGGCGACGACCCCGGCCGTCGGGCCGAGGCCGCGGTGGCGGTGGCGGGCCACCGGCCTGCTCGCCCCCGTCGCCGTCGCCGTCGTCGCGGTGGTCGCCTCGCCGCTCGGCTTCGTCATCGCCCAGGCCGCGCAGGCCGGTTGGGACCAGACACGGCGGCTGCTCGGCCGCCCGCTGATCGCCACCCTGCTCTGGCACACCCTGAGCCTGGCCGCCGCCGTCACCCTCGCCACCGCCGTCCTCGGCTTCGGCGCCGCCTACCTGGTCGAACGCACCACCCTGCCCGGCCGCCGCGCCTGGACCGTCGCGCTCGCCCTGCCGCTCGCCGTACCGGAGTTCGTCCGCGGCTACTCCTGGGTCTCGCTGTTCCGCTCCGTCCATGGCTACTGGGGCGCGGTGCTGGTGATGACCTGCTCGCTCTACCCCCTCGTGTTCCTCCCGGTCGCGGCCGCCCTGCGGCACGGCGACGCCGCCGCCGAGGAGGTCTCCCGTTCCCTCGGCCGCGGCCGGCTCGCCACCCTGTGGCGGGTCACCCTCCCGCTCACCCGGCCCGCACTCGCCGGCGGCGTGCTGCTCGTCTCGCTCTACCTGCTCGGCGAGTACGGCGCCTTCGCGATGCTGCGCTACACCACCTTCGCCACCGCCGTGTTCACCCAGTACAAACTGGGCTTCGACGCGGCCTCCGCCTCCCTGCTCACCCTGGTGCTGGTCGCGCTCGCCCTGCTGCTGGTCGCCCTGGAGGCCTGGGCCGGCCGCCGGGCGCGCGTCACCCGGCACGGCGCCCTCGCCCGGCCCGCCCCGCCCGTACGGCTCGGCGGCTGGACCGCTCCGGCACTGCTCGCGGTCACCGGGCTGGTCGGCGTCTCGCTCGGGGTGCCGCTCTACGCGCTCACGTACTGGCTGATCAAGGGCAGCTCCACCACCCTGCCCTCCGCCTCCGTCCTCGGCGCCACCCTGGCCACCCTCGGGTACGCGCTCGGCGCGGCCGTCGCCGCCACCCTCGCCGCGGTCCCGGTCGCCCTGTACGGCTGGCGGCGCGGCACCCGGCCGGCCCGGGCCGTCGAGCGGATCGCCTACCTCACCCGGGCGCTGCCCGGCATCGCGGTGGCCCTCTCGGTGGTCTTCTTCGCCGTCCGCTGGGCCCAACCCCTGTACCAGCAGCCGCCGATGCTCGTCCTCGGGTACGTCCTGCTGTTCTTCCCGCTGGCGCTCACCGCCGTCCGCGCCGCCCTCGCCCAGGTGCCGCCCGGCGTGGAGGAGGCCGCCCGCTCGCTCGGCACCCGGCCGCTCGCCGTCCTCGGCCGGATCACCCTCCCGCTGGTGCTGCCCGGCCTCGGCGCGGCCGTCGCCATGGTCGGCCTCACCGCCTCCACCGAACTCACCGCCACCCTGCTGCTGCGCCCCACCGGCACCCAGACCCTGGCCACCCAGTTCTGGGTCTACACCAGCGGCCTCGCGTACGGGGCGGCCGCGCCCTACGCGGCGCTGATGGTCGCGCTGTCCGTGCCCTCCGTCCTGCTGCTGACCCGCCGAAACCTCGGCCGTCCTGGGGAGAACCAGTGACCGGACTGTCCGTCGTCGACCTCCACGCCGCCCACGGGCGCAGCCCGGTCCTGCACGGCATCGACCTGACCGTGCCCGACGGCGCCCTCGCCTGCGTCCTCGGGCCGTCCGGCTGCGGGAAGTCCACCCTGCTGCGGGTACTGGCCGGCTTCCACCCGGCCTCCGCCGGGCAGGTCGAGCTGCACGGCCGCGTCCTGGATGACGGCCGCAGCCGGCTCGCCGCCGAACACCGGGGCATCGGCCTCGTGCCCCAGGACGGCGCGCTCTTCCCGCACCTGAGCGTCGCCGCCAACATCGGCTTCGGCCTGCCGCGCTCCCAGCGCCGCGCCCGGGTCGGCGAACTGCTCGACCTGGTCGGCCTGCCCGGCCTCGGCGACCGCCGCCCGCACCAGCTCTCCGGCGGCCAGCAGCAGCGCGTCGCCCTCGCCCGGGCGCTGGCACCCCGGCCCCGGCTCCTGCTGCTCGACGAACCCTTCGCCGCCCTCGACGCCGCCCTGCGCGCCGACCTGCGCCGCGAAGTCGCCGCCACGCTGCGGCAGTCCGGGACGACGGCGGTCCTCGTCACCCACGACCAGGACGAGGCCCTCTCCTTCGCCGACACCATCGCCGTCCTGCGCGACGGCCGGATCGCCCAAGCCGGCACCCCGCACGAGCTCTACCACCACCCGGCGGACGCCGCGGTCGCCACCGTCCTGGGGGAGGCCAACCTGATCCCCGCGAAGGTCGCGGAAGCCGAGGCCCTCACCCCCTTCGGCCCACTCCCACTCGCCACCCCCGGCACCGCCGACGGCAGCGCACTCGCCCTGCTCCGCCCCGGCCAACTCCGCCTCACCGCCCACCCGGTGGACGGCTCCGCCCCGGCCAAGGTCATCGGCAGCGACTTCCGAGGCCATGACCACCGCGTCGAACTCCGCCCCGAAGCCCCCGGACTGCCCGACGTCCTCATCGCCTCCGCCGACCGCCCCTGGCCGGCCGGCACCGTGGCCCACGTCAGCGCCCTCGGCCCGGTCCACCTGCTGCCGCAGCCCTGACCGGGCCCTGGGCGCCGTACCTGCCTCCACCCTGTGGCGCCCGCCCTCGCGGCCCCGGAGGCCGCCCGGTGCTCACGCGAGTGGGGTCTTCCCGCGATCTGCCGTCGATGACGGCAGATCGCGGCCGGCCGTCAGGCCATCTGCTGGTCAGCAGCTCTGGCGGCGAGCTCGGCTGCTGCGCTGACCTGCCGGTGCCCCTCCTCGCCCCGGGACCAGATCAACGCCTGACGTCCGCGCGGGTAGGTCGGGCTCACGTAGGCGAACTCCATGACTGCGACGGCATCGGACATCCGCCAGCGCCGCACGGGGCCCGACGCCTCGGCGACCTCGCGGAGGTTGTCCAGGTGCCGGGCGATGGCGAGGCCGTGGCCGATCGGCCACGGATCCCAGGCCGAGACCTCGTCCAGGATGGCGTGGGACTCGATCCGGTGGAGCATGGACGCCGCCATCTCCTGGAAGACGCCGTCGCCGACGGTGTTCTCGGCTCCCACGCGCCCGTCGGTGTGGGCCAGGTAGCGGATCGGGTGGGCAGCGCTCGGCCCGTTCCAGTCGAAGAACCACCCCCGGACGGGGTCGGGCCACACGTACGACCCCAGTTCGTGCTTCCAGGTGAGGCTGTGCTCCGAGCGCCCGTCCTTCGCGGTCGCGAGGCTCTCCCGCACGGTGTAGCGCAATCCGCCGTACCGCTGCGCGAAGCCCTCGCGCCGGATCACCAGCTCCATCGGCGCGGGGATCAGCCGACCCCTGCGGTCGCGGACCCTCAGCAGTTCGGTGGGAAGCCTGGGCTCCTCCGGTTCCTGGCGGCATCCGGTGCGGTCGAGCAGGGCGAGGGCGCGCAGGGACAGACCCGAGGGGTCTTCCAGGATGTGCATGTTCTTCTTTTTTCCACGTGAGAGCGCGTCAGCGTCGGCACACTATCCGGCCGACCCCGAGGTGTGAAGCCGGTTCCGGGCAACGGCCCGGCCCGCCCCTATGCCTCCTCCGGCAGTTCCACCGCCTGCCAGCGGTAGGCCGCGTCCTCCTGCCACACCTGCAACTCGCCCTCCACCACCGCGGCCAGGCACAGCCGCCAGTCGTCCCCCATGGTGAGCGCGACCCGCGTCGCGGGCCGCAGGGTGGGCCGCCACCAGCGCGGGCGCCGGGAGGCGCCGCCGGCCGGGAGCCGCAGCCGGACGCCGCCCGCGCCGGCCAGGGCGACGGTGGGGCCGCCGCGGTGGCCGACCATGGCGATGCCGAGTGCGGGTTCGCCGTCGCCGATCTCCGTGCCGGTGCCGGGGGCGCCGAGGGTGTGGAGCTGGACGGAGCCGTCCGCGCGCAGCATGGCGGCCTGCGGCCCGGCGGAGGTGCGGGCGAGGGCCCCGGCGCGCAGGGTGCCGGGCGGGCCGAGGGGGACGGGAGGTTCGCCGGAGCCGGGCCGCCAGCTGAGCACCCGTTCGCGGTGCTCGACCAGGAGCAGCCAGGCGCCGGGCCGTTCCTCCTCGGCGGCGAGGACCCGGTCGGCGGGGCAGCCGGGGTGTTCCTGGCCGGTGAGGGTGAGGCCGGGGGCCCAGCGGTAGGAGCGCAGGGCGCCGGCCGCGGCGGTCCACGCGGTGAGTTCCCCGGCCGCGCCGACGGCCCCGGCGAGGCCGCTGACCCCGCGGGCCGCCTCCCACCAGCCGGCCGCGGTGCCGACCCAGAGGGTGCCGGAGCGGTCCTCGGCGCAGACCACCAGTTCGCCCTGGCGTCCGGCCCAGCCCGCCGCCAACTCCCTCACGGCACCCGGACCCTGGCCGGCGGGCAGCCGGTGGCCGGTGCGTCCCGGCCCGGCGAGCGCGGTGCCGTCCGCGCCGCCGGTGACCACCAGCGGCCGGCCGGACCGGTCGGGCAGCACGGCCAGGCCCGCGGTCCGCGCCACCGGCCGGTGGGCGCGCAGGAGTTCGCGGCCCCGGGCGGCCCAGGGCCCGAGCGGGGCGGGGCGGCGATCGGGCTCGCGGGCGAGCGGTTCGCAGGCCCAGCGGGCGAGTTCCTCGCCGTACCCGGCGGCCAGCAGTTCGGCGCGGGCCTGCTCGGCGGCGAGCCGGTGGTCGAGCCGGCCGTGGTCGGGCAGCAGCAGGGTGCGGGCGAGGGTGCCGACCGCGAACAGGTCCTTGGCGGTGGTCGGGAAGCCGCCGACCTGCTCGGCCTCGGGCGGGACGTGACCGGGGGTGAACACCGCGACGGTGAGGGTGTGGTCGAGCGGGGCGAGGAAGGTCAGGTCGATCAGCTTGACCAGGCCCTGGTCGTCGACCAGGACGTTCGCGGGGGAGATGTCGCGGTGCACCCAGCGCTTGCGGTGCAGCTCGTCGACGATCCGGCAGAGCCGGGCCAGCACTTCGGCCACCGCGGCCGGACCGCCGCGCTGGGTGCGGGCCCAGGTGTGCAGCGGCACGCCCTCGACCCAGGGCGAGATCTGGTAGCCGAGCAGCCCGCCGGAGGGCACCGTGCCGGGCCGGTGCGGGGAGGGGCCGAGCAGGAAGCTGGGCACCACCAGGTCGGTGACGCCGAGCCGGTGGGCGTTGTGCGAGACGTCGTCCCAGCGGCCGAGCCAGCGCCGGACCTCGGACGGGTCCCGCTCCAGCATGATCTTCGCGGCGACGAGCTCCTTGATCCCGTTGTGCCCCGTGCGCACGGCCCGCCACACCTCGGCCTCGCCGCCCCGGTGGTGGAACTCCAGCAGCTCGTACTGTTCGGGGTCGAACTCCGGCCCGAAGCGGAGCCCGGGAACCCAACGAGACTCGGACACACGACCCCCGACGCTTCTCACCGCTGTGGACGCGCAGCAGTCCAGCAGCCTGCGCCCGCCCAGGATAGTGCTCATTTCTGTTCGTCCGCCCGGGGGAGGGCCTATTCTGATGGGCGCCCGAGCAACATCACGAAACAACGTCAACTCATGATCGTACGGGGGATGTTGATCATGGAGTGGGACGCTCTCGAAGCGCAGGGGGACGGTGCATGGCGCAGCTCGCGGTGCTGCTGATCATCGTGGTGGCACTGGCCGGTGTGGCCGCCGCAGTGGTGCTCGCCCGCAGGCGAACCACCCTGGACGCAGCCGGAGTCGCCAAGGCGCTCGGCGCGGCCGCCGAGCAACTCGCGGCCGGCAAGGCCCCGCAGGCCCGCCGCCGCTACGCCCGGCTGGCCCGCCAACTCGCCACCGGGCCCGAGGAACTGCGCACCCAGCGCGGCCTCGCCCTGCTCGGCCAGGCCGAGGCCACCATCCCCACCGGCGACCAGCAGGCCACCCTCGCCCTGCACCGCGAGGCCTTCCCGCTGCTCACCGACCCGGCCCGCCAGCTGCCCCGCTGGAGCCTGCGCCGCCTCGCCGGGGAACGGATACAGGCCCCGGACGGCGACCTCGGACCGGTCCTCGCCCTCCTCCAGGCCACCGCCACCGGCGCCGAACCCGGCGAGGAGGCCGAGGCCGCCGCCCGCGCCCGGCAGTGGCTGCAGCAGCTGTGCCGCGACGCCGGCCCCCAGCAACGCGACCACGCCACCGCCCGGGCCCTCGCCGCTCTCCCCGGCCAGGACTGGCCGGTGCTCGCCCGCGCCGCCCTGCTGCGCGCCACCGACCGGGCCGCCGAGGCCGAACCGCTGCTCGCCGCGGCCGCCCCCGCCGGCAGCGGCGAACTGTGGTTCCGCTGGGGCGCCCAGCTGTTCACCCTGCACCGGGACGAACCCGCCGTCGCCGCCTTCGACGAGGCCCTGCGGCGCGGCCCCGGCGAGCCCTCCCCGTGGGGCCGCGGACCGGCGCTGCGCACCGACACCCTGCTCTTCCGCGGCCTCGCCCGGCAGCGGCTCGGCGACACCGACGCGGCCTGGGCCGACCTCGCCGCGGCGGCCGGAGAGAGCCCGAGCGACCCGCGCCCCCGCTACGCCCTCGGCCGGCTCGCCCTGCTGCTCGGCGCCGACGACCAGGCCCGGGAGCAGTTCACCGCCGCCCTGACCGTCCAACCCTCCTTCGCCCCGGCCCGGTTCGGCCTCGCCCTGGTCCACGAGCGGGCCCAGCGGCACGCCGAGGCCGCCGCCGACTACCGCGCCGGCCTCGGCCAGGCCCCCGACTGGCGGCCCGCCCGGGTCCGGCTCGGCGCCGCCCTGACCGCCGCCGGGCAGGCCGCCGAGGCCGAACCGATCCTGCGCGCCGAGGCCGACGACCAGCCGGACTCCCGCTGGAGCCGGATCGCCGCCTACCACCACGGACTCGCCCTCGCCCGCACCGACGACCCGGCCGGCGCCCTGGCCCGCTGGGAGGCGCTGGACGACCCCGAACTGCACGACCGCCAGGCCCTCGCGCGCGACCGGCTGGCCCGCACCCTGCTGCCCACCGACCCGGCCGCCGCCCGCGCACTCTGGCAGCGGGCCGCCGCCGAACACCCCGCCGCGCCCGGCTACCGCCTCGCCCAGCGCGAGGCCGCCCTGCGCGAGGCCGCCCACCTGCTGATCACCGGCCGCGACCGCGCCGAGGCCCGCGAAGCGGCGGCCGCCGCCCTCGCCCTGGCCGACACCCTGCCGGGCGCGCTCACCCAGCGGCAGGCCCGGCTGCGCGCCGCGCTCGCCCTCGCCGAGGGCTCCACCGACCAGGTCAGCACCCTGCTCGACGCGGCCGGCGGGCTCCGCGACCGCTACCACCTGGCCGCCGCCGCCCTGTTGGCGGGCCGTCCGGTCCAGACCATCGCCCTGCTCGGCCCGCTCGACCCGGATCCGGCGGGCGACCCGGCCCTCGCCCGGCTGCGCGCCCTGCTCGCCGAGCGGGCGGGCAACTGGGGTGCGGCGCTGGACTGGTACCGGCACTTCCTGAGCGCCGGTACGGGCGCCACCGGCACGGGTGGCGCCGGGCCCGTCGGTGCGGGCGGTGCGGGCGGTACGGCCGGTGCGGGCGCCATCGGCACGGGTGGCGCCGGGGCCGTCGGTACCGGCCCGGTGCGGCCCGCCGCGGCCGCGCACCCCGCCGGTGACGCCCCCACCCAGGTGGCCGGCCGGATCCCGGCCCAGCCCGGGCCGGTGCCCGCGCCCACGGCTGCCGCCACCGCCGCCGTCCCCGCCACCGCCGCTCCCGTCGGGGACTGCGCGGCGTGCGCCCGCCCCGCCACCGGGACCTGCGGCGGCTGCGGCCGCGAGGCCTGCACCGAGCACCTCCACGCCCCCGCCGGGGCCGCCTCACCGCGCTGCACACACTGCACCGGCCCCGCCCTGCGCGCCCTCCTGGACTGCGCCCGCCGGGCCGGTGCCCCCGAGCGGGCCGAACCCGTCCTGGCGGCCTGGGCCGAGGCGCTCGGCGCCGGCGCCGCCGGCGCGCCCGTGCGGCTCGACCTCGCCCTGCTGCGTGCCGAACTCGGCCGCCTCGACGAGGCCCTGGACGACATCCCGGCCGACGCCACCACCGCCCGGGCCGCCGTGCTGGTCCGCCGGGCCGGCGCCGCCCTCGCCGCCGAGCAGCCCGGCCGCGCGGCCGGTGACCTGCGCCAGGCGCTCACCCTCGCGCCGGGCCACCCGCAGGCCGCCGGGGCCCTGGTGCTGCTGGCTGAGCACGAGGCCCACCAGCACGCCGCCGAGGGCCGCCACGGCGAGGCGTACCGGGCCTATCGCGAGCTGCTGCTCAAGGACCCGGCCCACCCCCGCCTGCTGCACGCGCTCGGCCTGGCCGGCTACCGGTACGCGGTGGCCGCCGAGGCGCCGGACGAGCAGGTCTGGGCCTGGACGGTCGGCTGCCTGGTCGCCGCGCTGCACCGCGAGGAGCTGTGGGCGGAGACCGCCCGGATCACCGGCCGCCCGGCCGAACCGCAGCGGATGGCGGCCGCCCGCAGCGCGCTCTCCGACCGTCTCCGCGAGGACCTGCGCGCCCTCGACCGGGCCGCGGGCCGCAGCGGCGACGAGGTGACCGCCTGGACGCTGCGCCTCGGCATGGAGACCCACGCCGCGGACGCCTTCGCCCAGGAGGACGTCCGGATCACCCTGCCCGGGTGCCCGCCGCGGCGCCTGGTCGTCGGCCCCGTGCTGGACGGACTGCTGCGCGGCGAGCCCGAAACCGCCGCCTGGGCCGAGGCCTTCGAGCAGGCCGTACGGACGTGGCGTCGCCCTCCGGCTCCCGACGCGTCCGCATCCGCGTCCGCGCTCACCCGGGCCCTGGCCCTGTTCGGCGCGCTCGGCCCGCAGCAGTACCTGCACCTCCAGGGCCGTCAGGCCGCCGCGGTGGCCGCACTGGACACGGTGGCCGAGGGCGCGCGCGACGCGGCCTGGGAGGCGCTGCTGCGCGCCGCGCTGGTCAGCCAGGCCCGGGAGCACCACCGCAACCAGGACTGGCGCGAGGCGCTGGAGTGCCTCACCCGGGCCCGGGCCGTGCCCGGCCTCGTGCTGCCGGCCGACACGACCCGGATCGCCGCCGAGTCCGGCGTACGGGCCGCCCGCGCCCTGCTGAAGAGCACCGTGGACGACCAGGCGGGCGCCGCCGAACTGCTGGAGCGGGCCTACGCGCTGGCCCCGGACGACCCCGAGGTGCGCGGCGACCTCGGCGCGACCTACGCCCAGTGGGCCCGCAAGATCAACAACGAGGAGAAGGACTACCCGCGCGCCCTCGACCTGCTCGCCAAGAGCCTCGAACTCGCCCCCGGCGACCCGACCGCCAAGCACTTCCTGCAAGCCGCCCTCGGCAACCGGGCCGGCCAGCTCAGCCGGGTCGACGCCTCCGACGAGGAGCTGACCGAGGCCGTCGGACTGTGGAAGCAGCTGATCGACCTCAACGACGACCCGGAGCACCGGCACGGCATGGCCTTCGTGCTGCGCCAGCTCGCCCGCTCCGCCGCCTTCGCCGACGACCGGGCCCGCGCCACCGGCAAGATGATCCAGGCACTGCTCTGGGACCCGGAGTGGGAGGGCGACGCCGGGAGGGAGGCCGACCGCCGGATCTCGGTGATGCTCGCCAACCACGTCATCGACCACATGCGGGACGAACCGTTCGCCGCCCAGGCCGACATGCTCAAGAAGGCCCTGTCCTACGACGACTCGACCGACATCCGCCGGCTGATGGTCAGCGTCTGGCGCGGCGAGGCGATCACCCACTTCGAGGCCCGCCGCTACGCCGCCGCGGTCGGTCTGCTGGAGGAGGCGCTCGCCCTGGCCGCCGGCCCGGCGGACAACACCAAGCTGCACGAGGAACTCGCCGTGGTCTACAGCTCCTGGGCCGTCGCCCAGGCCAACGCCCGCGACTACCAACTGGCTCGGGCGGCGATCGACAGGGCCGTCTCGCACAACCCGCGCGATCGGGAGCTGCGCGCCCTGCAGCAGCGCATCGCGAAGCTCAGCTGAACGCAACCGCACGGCCGTCGGCGCCGTCGGAACGAAGAGCGCACCTGAACCCCGAGCCGTGAGGAGAGAGACCGCCCGCCATGCCACTGCACGAACCGTCGCCGTACGAGGTCCTGGGCATCCCGCTCACGGCCGGGGTGCGCGAGATCAACCTCTCGGTCGGGAAGGCGCTGAAGGCGGGCCGGTTCAGCCGCCAGCAGATCCAGGACGCGGCCGCGCTGCTGCGCAACCCGGACCGGCGCCTGGAGGTCGACCTCCAGCAGCCGCTGCCGCCCGAACCGGTCGACCAGGCCGCCGACCTGCTGGCCCCCGCGCTCGCCGAACCGCTGCTGGTGATCGAGCGCCCCGGGCTGCCCCCGGCCCCGGCACTGCTCGCGCTGCACCGGGCCGAGGCGGCCGCCGACTTCGCCGAGCCCGCCCCCGGCGGCGCCGACCCCGAACCGCCCGTCCCCGCCCGCTACGCGGCCGACCTGTCCGTGCTGCCGCAGATCGAGGTGCCCGATTGACTTCCCCCTCCCGCGAGCGAGAGGGATTCCCCTCAGCCTCGCGGCTGAGCCGCTGCGCGTTGGCGCCGCGGTGGGACTACTTCCTGCTTCACCGACGACCGCCCGTCCGGAGTGCTCCGTTGAGGTCTTACACCGTCTCCACAGGCTGCAACCGCCAGTCCGGCGGCCAGGATGTTGCGTGCCGCGTTCACGTCCCGGTCGTGGACCGCTCCGCAGTCACACTCCCACTCCCGAATGTTCAGCGGCATCTTGTCGCGGATGGTTCCGCAGGCCGAGCACAGCTTGGAGCTGGGAAACCACCGGTCGATGGTCACCAGGTTGCGGCCGTACCAGCGTGCCTTGTACTCCAGCATGGTCCGCAGCTCGGCCCAGCTCGCGTCCGATACGGCGCGGGCGAGGCGCTTGTTCTTGAGCATGTTGCGGACCGTCAGGTCCTCGATCACGACCGTTTGGTTTTCACGGACGATTCGAGTGGTGAGCTTGTGCAGGGAGTCTCTGCGCCGGTCGGCGATCCTTGCGTGGACGCGGGCGACGTTCCTGCGGGCCTTCTCCCAGTTGGCGGAGCCCTTGGCCTTACGGGCGAGTTCCCGCTGAGCCTTGGCCAGGCGTTCCCGGTCGCGGCGTTCGTGCCTCGGGTTGGTGATCTTCTCTCCGGTGGAGAGCGTCATCAGACTGGTGATACCGGCATCGATCCCCACCGCCGCGTCCACTTGGGGGAGCGGCTTGATATCGGGGTCGTCGCACAGCATCGAGACGAACCAACGTCCGGCCGCATCGCGGCTGACAGTCACCGTGGACGGGCTCGCACTGTCAGGCAACGGCCTCGACCACACGATGTCCAGTGGCTCGGCCATCTTCGCCAGCGTGAGGCGACTGTCCCGGTACCGGAACGCAGAGGTGGTGTACTCGGCGCTGTCGCGGGACTTCTTCTTCGACTTGAACCGGGGGTACTTCGCCCGCTTCTGCCAGAAGTTGGAGAACGCCCCCTGCAAGTGCCGAAGTGCCTGTTGGAGCGGAACAGAGGAGACCTCGCTGAGGAACGCCAAAGACTCGGTCTTCTTCCACGCCGTCAGCATCGCAGAAGTGGCGGCGTAGTTCACTCGCTCCTGACGCTGCGTCCATGCTTCCGTGCGGACCGCAAGCGCCATGTTGTAGACCTTCCTCACGCACCCGAACGTGCGCGACAGTTCAGCTGCCTGCGCATCGGTCGGATAGAAGCGGAACTTGTACGCCCGCTTCACGTGGGTGGTGGTCACGTCTCACATGATATGTCGTCAATTTGTGAAAGGGGGGCTTGATGACCGACGCGCCGACCGCATCCGTACTCGACGGCCACCGGCCGCTGGAGGTCCCGCCGGGGGTCGAGTCCGTCGACCTGGAGGCCAAGTTCACCCAACTGCTCTTCCGGGCATCGTTGTTGGGGAACAAACTGACCGAGCAGAAGCAGCAGGCCCGGGCCGCGCAGCGCGAACTGCTGGGCGTGCTGGTCGAGGTGGACGACGCGCTCGCCGCGCTCGGGCTGGACCGCGAGCTGGTCGCGCACGGTCGCGGGGCCGGGCTGGAGGCCACCCGCCGGCGGCTGCTCGGCCGGCTGGCCAAGGCCGGGGTGAAGCCGATGCGGTTGGAGGGGCTGGCGGCGGACCCGGCGCTGACCGAGATCGTCGGCACCGAGGTACGGCCGGGGGTGGCGCCCGAGACGGTGGTGCAGACGGTGGTGACCGGGTTCTTCTGGGAGCAGGAGGTGCTGCGCCGGGCCCAAGTGGTCGTGGCCGCACCGGAGTCGGCCCTGCCGCCGGTCGAGGACCCGAGGGTCCGGCTGATCGGGCCGGAGCAGTCCGAGGATCCTGTGGAACCCGAGAAGCCCGAGGAACCGGAAGCCCTCGCAGCCGACGCAGCCGACCCCGCAACGGAGCCCGCAACGGACGCAACCGACCCCGCCGCGGAGTCCACAACCGACCCCGAACCCGCCCCCGAGCCCGTCGAGGCCCCGGCCAGGCCGGTCCCGCCCCGGGTCCGCCGCCAGGCCAAGGCGCCGGGCCGGCCGGCCAAGCGGGCCAAGCGCAAGAAGTAGCCAGGACGTAGCAGGACCACGAGGGGCAAGAGGGGAACGACATGTACCGCACACTCGGCATCGACCTGGGCACCACCAACTCGGTGGTGGCCCACCTGCGCCGGGGCGAGCCGGAGATCATATTCAACCGGCAGAACCAGGAGGCCACGCCCTCCGTGGTCGGCAGCGGCCGCAAGGGCGAGCTGCTGGTGGGCTCGACCGCGCGCAGCCGGATCGCCATCGACGGCGCCAACGTGATCCGCTCGGTCAAGCGCTTCATGGGCCGCAAGTTCAAGGACCCGCAGGTGCAGGCGGCCCTCAAGGAGGTCGACTACAAGGTCACCGCGGGCACCGACGGCGACGTCAACGTCTGGTTCAACGGCCGCTCCTACACGCCGATCGAGATCTCCGCGATCATCCTGCACCGGCTCAAGCAGGACGCCGAGCAGCGCCTCGGCGAGCCCTTCCACCGGGCGGTCATCACCGTCCCCGCCTACTTCGGCGAGCGGCAGGTGGCCGCCACCCAGGAGGCGGGCCGGATGGCCGGCCTGCACGTGCTGCGGATCATCAACGAGCCGACCGCCGCCGCGCTCGCGTACGGGCTGGCCAGCGAGGCCGGCGACGAGGGCCGCACCGTCCTGGTGTACGACCTGGGCGGCGGCACCTTCGACATCTCGATCCTGCTGCTGGTGCCCGGCTCGGTCTCGGTGCTCGGCATCGAGGGCGACAACCTGCTGGGCGGTGACGACTTCGACCGCGCGATCACCACCGCGCTGCTGGAGGACATCCGGGAGGAGTACGGCTCCGACTACCAGCCCGACCTGCGCGACCGCCCGAAGATCGCCTCCACCGCCGAGACGGTCAAGATCGAGCTCTCCAACCAGCAGTCCTCCGAGGTCATCCTGCCCGGTCTGGGCGCCGGACAGCTGGTCCTGGAGACGGAGTTCGAGCGGGCCCGCTTCGAGGAGCTGATCGAGGCCCAGATCGAGCGGACCATCGAGCTGACCCACAAGGCCATCATGCAAGCCAACCTGACCGTCGGGGACATCGACGAAGTGGTGCTGGTCGGCGGCTCGACCTCGATCCCGCTGGTCGAGCGGCGGCTCGGCGAGGTGTTCGGCACCCGCCGGATCAAGCGCGGCGTCAACCCGATGCAGTGCGTGGCGCTCGGCGCGGCCGTGCAGTCCGCGCTGGTGGGCGAGGTGGAGTGCCCCGAGTGCCGGGCTCCCGGGGACCTCTCGGCCTCCAACTGCTCCAACTGCGCCACCTCCCTGCTCGGCGGTGACCGGGTCTCCTGCCCGACCTGCCACATCCCGGTGGACGCCGCGGCGTCCGACTGCCCCAAGTGCGGCCAGGACATGGCCGGTTCGGCCACGGGCGGAGCGGCAGGCGGGACGGCCGTCCCGAAGCAGTCCCAGGCCACCACCGTGGTGCGCGGCGACAACTGCCCGCGCTGCGGCACCCCGGCCGCCCCCGGCGTCACCGCCTGCGAACTGTGCGGCGAGGCGCTCAACTCGGCCGCCCCCGGTCAGACCAAGGTGGCCTCCAGCGCCGCCGAGGACGTCGGCCTGCGCTGCGCCTCCTGCTCCAGGGTGAACCCTCCCGGCAGTGAAATCTGCGCGGGCTGCGGTGAGTTGATGCAGGTCACCAACCCCTTCGACATCACCCCGAAGAACCTCGGCATCGAGCTCAACGACGGCCGGCTGGCCGTCATCATCCCCAAGAACACCAGCTACCCGACCAGTTCGCCGGTCAGCCGGGAGTTCGTGGTCTCCGGCAGCGGCCGCCAGCGCCTGGAGATCGCGGTGTACGAGGGCGAGCACGAGATCGCCCAGCAGAACGAGCTCATCGGCCACCTCACCCTGCGCCTGCCGGAGGGACTCGGCGGCCGTACCCCGGTCGAGGTCTCCTTCGGCCTCGACCGCGACCGCACCATCACCCTGTCGGTACGGATCCAGGGCGGCGCCGAGAAGACCGTCAAGCTGGAGCGGGTCACCCTCGACCCGGAGCTGAAGGTGCAGGTCGAGGAGCAGCAGCGGCAGATCGAGACCTTCACCGACCGCTGGGGCGGTGAGCTCACCGAGGCCGAGATGCGCGAGGCCCAGCGGCTGATGGACGCGCTGGACGACCTGGCGGCCGGGCAGACCCGCGGCCAGTCGGTGGACGAGGCGCTGGAGCGGGCGCAGCGCCAGCTCAAGGCCCAGCGCTGGGTGCGCGGATCGGAGGCGTACCTGAGCCTGTTCATCCACTACTGCGAGAAGCACCTGGACCCGAGCGACCTCGACCGGCTGCGCTCGGTGGCCGCCGAGCTGCGGCTGCGCCGGGAGGCGGCCGACTGGGAGGGCGCGATGCGCGCGGCCCAGAAGGCGGACGAGCTGTGCGACTCCCTCGGGCACACCTTCCGGATGCTCACCATGTGCAACGTCTACGTGAGCCAGAACATGATCTCGCCGGCCCTGGCGCAGCGGATCATGGCGGAGCTGCGCGGGCTGGACGACGCGGTGGAGGCGCCCAACATGGAGGCGGTCAACACCCACATGTCGAACCTGCTGGCCCTGTACGCGCAGGCGCAGCGGGAGCTGGGCAGCGAGCCGGCCGCCGAGTCGCTCGGGCCGGTCCGTCCGGAGGAGGCGGGTCCGCGATGAGTGGCGAGCCCCTTCCCGAGGTCCTGTGCCCGCTCTGCAGGGTGCCGGCCGACCGGCAGTCACTGGGCTGCCCGTCCTGCCGGGAGGATCTGAGCGTGCTGTTCCGGCTGCGTTACGCCGCCCGGATCGACTACAACCGGGCGCTGGACGCGCTGGCGGCCGGTGACGGGGGTCTGGCGCATGGTCTGTTGCACCGGGCAGTGGAGGCCGAACCGGGGCTGGAACCGGCCCGGGAGCTGCTGGAATCACTCAGCGTGTCCGGGCCCGCCGGGGTGTCGGGGGCCGACCGGGACGGCGACACGCCCCCGGACTGACCAATCCGGGCCCTCCTGACCTGCCGTCGCGTTCGATCGGTGCGAGTGTGATCGTCACACGGACGTTTGCCACCCTCACAAGGAGTCACGCAATGCGTATTCGCACCACCCTCGTCGCCACCGCGCTCGCCGCGGTGACCGTCCTGGCCGGTGCCGGCACCGCCGCCGCGGGCAGCGCGACCGCCAACGGTGTCGCCGCCAACTCGCCCGGTGTGCTCTCGGGCAACCAGATCCAGATCCCGATCAACCTCGAAGCCAACGTCTGCGGCAACTCGATCGACGTGATCGGGCTGCTCAACCCGGCGTTCGGCAACATCTGCATCAACGGCTGACCCGCGCACAGGGGCCGCCCGTCGGATCCGACGGGCGGCCCCGGCGTGGTGTCGGTACCCCCGTTCGGGGGTGGCGGCGCGGGTTCGGGACCGCGACCATGGTGGCCTGTCCCGCACCGCCGCACCCAGGAGCCAGCCCGTGCCGACCACGCCGACCCCGCGCAGCTACGCCTCCGGCCCCTCGGACGTCCCGCTGCTCGGCGACACCATCGGGGAGAACCTGGACCGCGCGGTGCGCGCCTTCCCCGACCGCGACGCCCTGGTCGACCGGGCCACCGCCCGCCGCTGGACGTACGCCCAACTCGCGGCCGACGTCGACGCGCTGGCCCTCGGCCTGCTGGAACTCGGGATCGCCAAGGGCGACCGGGTCGGCATCTGGGCCCCCAACTGCGCCGAGTGGACACTCACCCAGTACGCCACCGCCAAGCTCGGCGCGATCCTGGTCACCGTCAACCCGGCCTACCGGGCGCACGAGCTGGAGTACGTGCTGAACCAGGCCGGGATCCGGCTGCTGGTCGCCGCCGAGAGCTTCAAGACCTCGGACTACGCCGGGATGATCGAGGAAGTCCGGCCGCGCTGCGCCGGGTTGGAACGCGTGGTGCTGCTCGGCAGCCCCGCCTGGGACGGCCTGCTGGCAGCCGGCCGCACGGCGGATCCCGCCCTGCTCGCCCTCTTCGCCGAGCGCCAGGGCGAGCTGGCGCCGGACGACCCGATCAACATCCAGTACACCTCGGGCACCACCGGCTTCCCCAAGGGCGCCACCCTCTCGCACCACAACATCCTCAACAACGGTTACTTCGTCGGGGAGTTGCTCAACTACACCGAACAGGACCGGATCTGCGTCCCGGTGCCCTTCTACCACTGCTTCGGCATGGTGATGGGCAACCTCGCCGCCACCTCGCACGGCGCCTGCACGGTCATCCCGGCCCCCTCCTTCGAGCCCGGTGCCACCCTGGCCGCCGTCGCCGCCGAGCGCTGCACCTCGCTGTACGGCGTGCCGACCATGTTCATCGCCGAACTCGCCGACCCCGACTTCCCCCGCTACGACCTCGGCAGCCTGCGCACCGGCATCATGGCCGGCTCGCCCTGCCCGACCGAGGTGATGAAGGAGGTCATCGAGCGGATGGGCATGGCCGAGGTGTCGATCTGCTACGGCATGACCGAGACCTCGCCGGTCTCCACCCAGACCCGTACCGACGACCCGGTCGAGCGGCGGGTCTCCACGGTCGGCCGGGTCGGCCCGCACCTGGAGGTCAAGGTCGTCGACCCGGCCACCGGCCGCACCGTCCCGCGCGGCGAGCCCGGCGAGCTGTGCACCCGCGGCTACTCCGTCATGCTCGGCTACTGGGACGAGCCGGAGCGCACCGCCGAGGCCGTCGACGCGGCCCGCTGGATGCACACCGGGGACCTCGCCGTGATGGACGCGGACGGCTACCTCGCCATCACCGGGCGGATCAAGGACATGGTGATCCGCGGCGGCGAGAACCTCTACCCGCGCGAGATCGAGGAGTTCCTCCACGCCCACCCGGACGTCCTCGACGTCCAGGTGATCGGCGTCCCCGACCCGAAGTACGGCGAGGAGCTGATGGCCTGGGTCCGGATGCGCGAGGGCGCCGAGCCGCTCACCGCCGAAGCCGTGCGCGCCTACTGCGAGGGCCGGCTCGCCCACGTCAAGGTGCCGCGCTACGTGCACGTGGTCGACGAGTTCCCGATGACGGTCACCGGCAAGATCCGCAAGGTCGAGATGCGGGAGATGGCCGTCCGCATCCTCGGCCTCTGAGCTGCGAAGACACCGACGGCCCGCCCCGCCGGGGTCGGGCCGTCGGTGAACCGGCGCTCAGTACCGCGCCCCGCCCGGTGGGACGGGCCGCCGGATCAGGGCAGGATGTCCGCGCCGTTGAAGCGCAGCAGCAGGGCGAGGTCCCGGATGTCGTCGTGCCGGGTCGCCCAGAGCAGGAACCGCTCGACGCCGAGCCCGAAGCCGGAGGTCCGCATGGGGTGGCGCTCGTTCATGATGACGTACCACTCGTAGGCCTCCTCGGAGACCTCGTGCAGTTCGAGGGCGCGGCGCAGGTCGGCGACGTCGGTGTGGCGCTCTCCCGCCCCGACCGTCTCGCCGACGCCGAACAGCAGGTCGGCGCTGAGCGCCTTGGTGGGGTCCTGCGGGTCGAAGGCCTGGTAGAAGGGCACGCTCAGGTGGTCGGGGTGGGTCAGCCAGACGTACCCGCCGAACTTGTCCATCAGGAGACGCTCGCCCTGGCGGGTGAGGCTCCGGCAGCCGGGCTCCAGCTCCTTGACCGTGCCGGGCCGGTCCTTCAGGAGCGCGTACGCCTCCTCGAAGGCGATCCGCGGCAGCGGGCCGCTGCCGGCCAGCTCCTCCAGGTGCCCCACCGTCCCGGCCATCCCGGTCACGGCCTCGCGGCCGTGGGTGAGCAGGGCCCCGGCCAGGTGCCGCAGGTAGGCCTCGACCACCTCCATCATGTCGTCGAGGCCGCCTGCGATCTCCGCCTCGCTGTGGAAGAACTGGCACAGGTGGGTCTCGTCCGCCGCCTCACCGCGGAAGGACGGCATCAGGTAGTAGGAGCCCTCCGGGGCCAGCCGGCAGCCGAACTCCAGGACGAACTGCATCGAGTCGGCGAGGTAGGTGGGAACGCCCTCCAGCTCGACCTGGACGGGCGAGCTGTCGCTTCCCCGGCCCATCGGGCTGGAGATCGATCCGGTGGTCACCGGGAGGTGCAGGTTGCGCGCACCCCGCTTGGTCCAGAACTCCGTGGTGCTGTGGGTGACGATGTCCTGGAGGACCGCCAGACTGCGGTACCAGGGATTCTCAAGAACGGTCAGGTAGTGCTTTTCCGGGGTCGCCCAGGAGCGGGGGGCGACGACGGTCCCGGTCGGGTTGACGGACATTCACGTCCTCCAGTTGTCGGTGCGCGGGTTGTCGCACGGTGAATTCGGGTCTTGTTGCGGGAATGCGGAGCGGCGGCCCCGTTTCCCGTCACGGGTCAGGCCCGGAGAAGCTCCAGGCAGTCGGCCAGTGCCCGGGTGGACTCGGGGGAGTGGTGGCCGGTGGGGCGGTCCCCGGTCACCACGGGCGCCATGTCGGCGTAGGAGGAGAGCCGGAGGTCCTCCAGCGGCGGGACGCCGCGGGACACCACCCCGCCGGTGTCCTCCATCCGCAGTTCGCGGCCCCGCAGGGTGACGCACCGGTCGACGTCCGTGATCGTCAGGCTGGCCGCCTCGACGGCCGAGCGGACGGTGACCGCCAGGGAGAGCCGCGCGCCGGACTCGAACTCGACGCTCCCGGCGGCCGAGCCGGTTCCGGCCCCGCCGAGGCTTCCGGAGACCGGCCTGCCGAACAGCTGGCAGGCGAGGTCGAGGTACGGGCTGACGGTCCGCACCAGGGCCTCGGGCAGCTGTCCGTCGTCCGCCGCGTCCGCCGGCCCGCGCGGGGCCGGGGCGGATCCGGAGAGGACCAGCCCGCCGCAGGTGCCGGACGTCCACCTCCGGTCCAGGAAGCCGTTCCCGGCGGCCAGCAGGCCGCGCAGGGGCAGCACCATGCCGACGGGGGCCGCGCCCTCGCCGTCGTCCTCGGCGAGTTGGTCGATCTCGGCCGCGGAGAGCGGCAGCCCCTCCTCCAGCAGGACGGCTTTTCCGGCGCCCCGGGCGGCCTGCCCGAGGGCGACCCGGTCGGCGGGGGGCACGGCGAGGACGAACAGGTCGATCTCCGGGGTCGCGAGCAGGTCCCGCCAGGTCTCGGTCGCAGCCGTGTCGGCGCCCGGGACGCCGCGGGGGCCCGTCTCCCGGTAGAGTTCGAAGGATTCGCAGCGCCGCAGCGAGGCCCAGGCCCGGTGGGCCGCGAGGCCCTGCCCCACGATGGTCGTCACGATTGGCATGGCTCTCTCCCGGGACCGGGTGGCGGTGGTTCGGACGGCGACTCAGACCGCGACCATGAGCCGCTGCCAGGTGGTGACGCCGAAGGCCGGGGTTCGTACGGAGCCCAGGGGACGCACCCCGGTGCCGTCCAGGCGTTCCAGGAGGGCCAGCACGCCCTCCCGGAGGACGACCCGTGACAGCAGCGCGCCCAGGCAGTAGTGCCGTCCCAGGCCGAAGGACAGGTGGCGCGGCCCACCGCGGCCCGGGCGGAACGCGTCCGGGTCCTCGTAGACGGCCTCGTCCCGGTTGGCCGAGGCGATCACCAGGACCAGGCGCCGCCCGGCCGGCACCCGGCGGCCGCCGACCTCCAGCGGCACGGTGGTGGTCCGCGGGACGAAGTGGAACGGCGCGTCGTACCGCAGCGCCTCCTCCACCACCGCCTCCAGCAGCTCCGGACGGGCGAGCGCCTGCGCCCGGGTCGCCGGGTCCCGGCGCACCAGGACGTCGGCGGTCGTGGCCAGGGCGCTGGCCACCGGGTCGATCCCCCCGGTCAGGAGCTGGGTGAACAGGGCGAGCGCGTCCTCGGGGTCCAGCTCGGCGATCCCGCGCAGGGGGATCAGCCGGTCGTCGTCGGTGGCGCGCAGCCGGGGGATGACGGTGCCCCGGAGGTAGTCCCGCAGGTCGTCCCGGGCCCGGAGGGCGGTCCTGGCCCGCGCCGCGTCCGCCGTGGGAGTGCTGAGGAAGCCGATCAGCCGGGTCGACCAGTCCCGGACCAGCCGGACGTCCTCCTCCGGCACCCCGAGCACCGCGCAGGTGAGACGGACGGCCAGCGGGGCGGCGAAGGCGTCGAAGAGGTCGGTCTCCCCCTCGCCGACGGCTTCGAGCAACTCCCGCGCCGTCCGGCGCACGTGGCCCGCCCAGGCCTCGGCGCTGCGGCGCGGGAAGGCGGGGGCGACCGTCTCCCGTAGCCGGGTCTGGTGCGGCGGGTCGCTGAAGACCATCCAGGAGTTGAAGAAGGCCATGGCCTCCTCGACCTCAGGGCGGTCCTCCTCGCGCTGCGGCCCGGTGTAGTCGCCCGGGCAGGCGGAGAGGCTCTCCTCCCGCAGCAGCCGTGCGACGTCGTCGTAGGTGGTGACGTACCAGGAGTTCGTCGGTTCGTTCCAGTGCACCGGGTCCAGCGCCCGCATCCGGGCGAACACCGGGTACGGGTCGAACGCCGTCTCCTGCGTCAGCAGGATCTCCGGGTCAAACACGCGCACGCCTACCCTTCAGCCAGGACACGACAAGTGGAGCGGCACCCGCGGCGGCACCCGCCACCGCGAGGCCCGCACCGGCCCACCGGTTGCGGCGGCCGGCCGTCAGGACCCGGGAGCAGGCGGCGACCGCCCGGTCCGGGGCGCCGAACAGCGGGACGGAGTACCAGGACAGGTGCCAGAAGGAGATGTCCATGGTCGCCTTCACGGCGCCGTGGAAGGCGGCGGAGGACAGTCCCAGCAGCCGCCGGTGCCGCCAAGCCATCAGCATCAGCGGAGCGAAGGCGAGTTCGTAGACCAGCGCCAGGGTCGAGGCGGCCCGCGCCGGGCTGGGCTCCACCGCTGAGAGCCGCTTGCCGAGCGGGGTGCCGAGCTCCGCCCAGGCGCCGCGCAGCGTCGAGCCGCGGGTCCACTTCCAGCCGACGGTGACCACCTTGGCCAGGCCCGACTGGAGGTACATGGCCGCGTAGTAGGACTGCAGGGCGGCCACCACGGCGGTGGCGTACCCGGCCGCGGCGTCCCGGTCCCCGTCGCGCTCGACGTCGTCCACCAGGGACAGCAGCCCGAGGAAGACGTTCAGGTGGCTGTTGTAGCTCCAGAGGGTCCGGTCGAGTCGCACCACCTGACGCTGCAACAGGCCGAAGGACACGTTCGCCGCGACCCGGACGACCGGGTGCCCGGCACCGAGCGCCCAGGCCCCGGCGGAAACCGCCGCGACGGCGCGCAGCGCCTCGTACGCCCGCGGGTCCATCGGCCGGCCCTCGACCGGCTCCTCCCCGGCCTCGTCCGCCAGCCGGGTGTAGTCGGCGAGGAACCGGCCGGGCGGGAGGTGCCACACCGTACGGACCACGGCGGCGCCGGTGGTGAGGCGGACCAGCGGCAGCCGGTCCAGCGCGTGGTCCTGGCGGACGTAGATCTCGTGCAGCCGTCGGCCGACGGCGCGTGCCGCGCGCGGTCCGCCGGCTGTTCCGGGGAGGTTCATGGGGCTACCTGCTCGTCTCGTGCGGCCAGTGGACGGTGGTCCCGGCGGCGGCGCCGGTGGGATCGTGACGGTGGATCAGCTGCGCCGAGCGCACCGAGCTGCGGTCGACCGCGTCGCAGTCCCGGTCGACCTCCACCAGGTAGACGTCGAGGGCGGTGAACTCCGCCCCCGCCGGGGCCCGGAAGGAGGCCCGCACCTCGTCGAAGTCCGCCCAGGACGTGCGGTTGAGCAGGTCGAGGGTGCGGGCGCAGAACCGGGTGCGCAGTTCCGCGTCCTCGTTGACGAAGAACATCCGGTTCATGATCGCGACGACCCGGAAGAACTCCACCGGGAGCAGCGGCCACGGGTCGACGGGTCCGGTGACGCCGCCCGCGGAGTCGTGCAGGACGACCCTGAACTGCTGCCAGCGCTCCGGGAGTTCGTAGGTGAACATGTTGTACGCGCAGAACGGCCAGGAATTCCGGTTCCGGAAGGTGTGCCAGAACTGGACGCCGAGATAGGCGGCCGCTCCCAGGAGTACGGCCCGCGAACGGACTGTGTGCTGCATGGCGTGGTCTCCAGCCCGGCGGGCCGGGGCGTGCGGCGGGCGCCGCACCCCCCGGCCGGCCATCAGGGGTCGTTCCGGTCAGCCGGCCCGGCGCAGCTCGGCGATCGCGTCCGGGACACCCTCGATCGGCACGCCGCGCTCGTTCCCGGAGGCCATCTCCCGCACCGTCGCGGAACCGGCGGCCTGGAGGGAGACGAGGAAGCCCACCTCCGCCTCCGTCGCGATGCTCAGCGCCTTGTCCGCGCCGACCGGGTCGAAGACCGCCTGCACGGACAGGCCGGCCTCGCGCAGCCGCCGCACGGTTCCGGTCACGGCCTGGGCGTCGCCGTCCTCGCGGCGGACGACGGTGACGGCCTCGTGCCGCAGGCCCTGCTGCTTGCGCACCCCGTCCTCGCGCAGCAGGCCCATCAGCCGCGCGAGACCGACCGACATGCCGACGCCCGGGTAGCTGCTCCCGTTCACGTGCTTCAGCAGGTCCTGGTAGCGGCCGCCCGCGCCGATCGCACCCCAGTGCTCGCGCCCGGTGGCGAAGGTCTCGAAGACGGTCCCGGTGTAGTAGTCGTGGCCCCGCGTGATCGAGAAGTCGAGCACCAGGTGGTCCTCCGGCACGCCGAGGTCGTGGGCGGCGCTGATCACGGTGTCCAGCTCCTCGATTCCGACCTGGTCGGCGCCCCGGAGCTTGAGCAGGTCCCGGGCGTCCGAGAGGGTCGGCGAGGAGACCAGCCGGCCGAGGTCCGCGGCGACGTGCTCGGGGATGCCGGAGGCGACCAGCTGGCTCACCGTCTCCTCGACGGGCTGGCGGTTGCCCTTGTCGAGGATCTGCACGATGGCCCGGGCCCGGTGGACCCGCACGCCGTGGCTGTCCAGCAGGGCCGCGAGCACCTTGCGGTTGGAGATGCGGACGGTGAAGCCGTCCACGCCGATGTTGCGGAAGGCCCCCACCAGGGCGTTGGCGATCTCGGCGTCGTAGAGCAGGCTGAGCTCGCCCTGGCCGATGACGTCCACGTCGCACTGGTAGAACTCCCGCCAGTGGGTGGCGGTCGGCATCTGCTCCGCCCGCCAGACCTTGTTGATCTGGTAGACGTGCAGGGGGAAGGAGAGCTTGCTCGAATGCTCGGCGATGAAGCGCGAGACCGGGACGGTCAGGTCGTAGCGCAGGGCGAAGTTGGCCCCGGTGTAGGACTCCGGCGGCTCCTGGACGGTGAAGGCGAACTCCGGGATGCCGCCGTCGAGGTACTGGGCGCCGCCGGCGACCAGGACCTCCTGCCGCTGGATGCAGGCGGAGTCCAGCGGCCGGAAGCCCCGGGCCTCGAAGCCCTTCCCGATCGTCCGGATGATGTCCTGCTCGAACATCACGTCGGCGGGCAGGGACTCGGGGAAGCCGGGCATCGAGATGTCGAGCTGCCGTACCGAGGCGTCGTCACGACCGGATGTCGTGGTGCTCATGAAGCGATCCAATCTCGTGTAGGTGAAGGCGGGTTGCCCTCGGCACCGGGGAACCCGCGAGGCACCCGGGAGGGCGCCGGGTCCGCCCGGCCGCCGGACGGTGGAGCCGTCGGCGGCCGGGCCGGCGTCCGTCAGGCGGTCGGCGCGAGGAGGGTCAGCCGGGGCGGCCCGTCCGGCGCGCAGTCCAGCCGGGCCCGGCCGCCGACCGGGACGGTGAGCATGGGCGTCGAGTGCCCGAAGGGGTATCCCGCCGCGATCGGCAGGTGCGCGGGCAGCAGGTCGCGCAGCACGTCGTCGAACCCGGTGAAGCCGCTCAGGCAGGCCCGGGCCCCGCCGATCCGCCCGACCAGAACGCCGGCCGCCCGGTCGAACACCCCGGCCAGCCGCAGCTGACACAGCCGGGCCGCGAACTCGTCCGGTGCGAGGCCCTCGGCCTCCAGGAAGACCAGCGCGTCCTGCGGCGGGTCCGCGTACGGGGTGCCGCAGGTGAGCGACAGGACGGACAGCGAGCCGCCCCACAGCGTTCCCTCGACCCCGCCCCCGGTCCCGGCCCGTACGGTCCGGATCCGCTCGCCCTCGCGGGGAGCGCGCGGCCGGGTGTCCTCCTTGTCCCACCAGAGCAGCTCGTCCGACCACTCGGGCGGCTCGGCCACCGGGCGCCCGGGGTGGAGCCCCGCGCCGCCGGTCAGGGCGCGGAACTCCTCCCGGGTGTACTCCCAGACCCCGCCCGCCTCGCCCCACTCGGACACCAGCATCGGCCCGTGGAAGGCCACCAGGTGGGACCGGCGGGAGACGGAGTTGAGCAGGGTGGTGAGGTCGCTGTAGCCGATCAGCGGCTTGCCGGCCTCTCCGATCAGCTGCCAGTTGAGGTGCGGCAGCACGTTGAGCAGGGTCCAGCCGCCGACCGCCGCCATCACGCCGTCGACCTCCGGGTCGAGCAGCGCGCGGTGCAACTCCTCGGCCAGCGCGGTGGGTTCCAGGGTCGACACGCCCCGGGCCGCCTCGCAGGAGGGCAGAGGCCGCACGGTGAAGCCCTCGGAGCCGAGGCTCTCCACCCCCCGGGCGAAGCGCCTGGGGAAGGCGACCGGGGCGGGGGAGCTCGGGGCCCAGACGGCGAGGGTCGCGCCGTCGGTCAGCGGGGACGGCCAGGTGATCACGGCCGTGCCTCAGACCGCGGTCGAGACGAACAGCTCGGGCTCGACGTCCGCCGGCTCCTTGCGGAGCAGCAGGGTGGTGAAGCCCATGTGGCTCAGGTTCACCCGGAACAGCTGCATGTACTCGCGGTAGCGCTCCTGGACCAGCTTGCGGGCGTCCTCGGGCAGTTCGGCGAGGTGGGGGCGACGCAGGATGTCGTCCACGAAGCGGTCGACCTCGTCGGCGGGGACGGCGTCGAAGCGGTAGTCCTGGACGAAGTAGGCGTGCCGCTCGCCGCCGACGAAGAAGTCGATCCAGAAGTCGCGGTAGAGCGGCGTGATGTCCACCTGGATGGCGGCCCGCACGTCGTCGATCAGCTGGTCGGACGGGGTGTCGATGTAGTACATCGGGATCGCGCCGATGAAGCCGCCGGTCTTGAGGACCCGGGTGTACTCGGCGAGGGCCTTGTCCCGGTCCGGGATCAGCGAGGTGACGTTCCCGCAGAACACCATGTCGAACGCGCCGGAGGGGTAGCCGGTGTCGGTGGCGTCCTTGCGCTCGAAGGTGATGAGGTGGGCCACGCCCGCCTCCTCGGCGCGGCGGCGGGCCTCGACGAGGCTCTCCTCGTTGATGTCGATCGCGGTGATCCGGCAGCCGACGAGCTTGGCCAGCTCGACGGCGGTGATGCCGGTGCTGGTGCCGATCTCCAGGACGTGCGAGTCCTTGGTGAGGAAACCGTTGGCGGCGATCTGAGCGATGCTGCGGATGCCGCCCGGCGGGCGGTTGGTCTCGCGGACCACGCCGATGAGCTGGTTGTAGTTCATCTTCTCGATGTCGCTGACGGTGGTCATGCGTGTCTCTCCTCCGGTCGGGCCGTCGTCGTTCGTCGGCCGTGGACGTCGGTTGGCTTCCTCGCGGCCGGTGGCCGCGAGCAGTTCGGGGAGCGGCCGGCGTTCGCCGGTCGCGGGTCATCCGAGGGGCTCGACCTCGACGCGCAGCAGGTCGGTCACCCGGCGGGCCAGCGCGTCGTACTCCTCGCGGCTCCCGGCCCCCAGGGTCACGAAGGCGCACCACTCGGACGGGTGGGCGTGCTCGACGGTGTCGCCGACCGCGCGCAGCCGCTGCGCCCGCAGCACACCGTCGACGGCGAGCATCTCGGACTCCTCGGGGATCGCGGTGATCCGGCCGGGCCCCTCGGGGCGCAGGTGGAGTCCGCCGAGATGGGGGCGGCTCGGCGCGGGCACGGGGATCGTGCCGGTGACGGCGCTGGCCGCGATGGCCTCGTGGATCTCGTAGCCGAGCCAGGCGCTGATCACGGCTCCGATCCAGGCGCCGGCCATCCGGGAGGCGATCTCGGAGAAGACCAGCTCGCCGTCGGGCCGTTCGAAGACCTCCAGGTGGGTGGGGCCGTCGGTGATGCCGAGGGCGCCGTTGACCTTCCGGTGCAGTTCGCGCATCCGCCGGTAGAGGTCCGGGGCGTCCGCCTCGTTGACGACGTAGCTGCCGTCGCGCGGGGTGTCGTCGGCCCCCGGGTCGTCGTCGAGGACCGCCATCCGCGGCCGGTAGTAGGCGCTGATGATGAGGTAGTGGGCCTCGCCGTCGCGCCACAGGGCGTCCACGTGGTACTCGCGTCCGGAGACGAACTCCTCGACGGTGAGCTGGTGGGACTTCAGGTGCGGGTCGGGTTCGAGGCCGCGCAGCACCCGGTCCAGATCCTCGGGGCGGTCGACCCTGACCGTCCCGATGGCGCCCGACCCGGCCACCGGCTTGACCACCACCGGGAAGGCCAGTCGCTCGCGGACGGCGGTGACGTCCGCCTCGTCGGAGGGGTCCACCAGGGTGTGCCACGCCGCGGCGGGCACGCCGGCCCGGCGCACCCGGTCCTTCATCAACCGCTTGTCCCGGAAGGCGACGTGCCGCATCGGGTCGTCCGACAGCCCGAGCAGGACCCCGAGGTAGCCGGCGCCGAACTGGCTGAACTCGGTGAAGCTGACGATGCGGTCGATCTCCGCGCCGCGCAGGGCGAGGTCCGCGGCGATCGCGGCGATCTCCTCGATCGAGTCGAAGTCCTTGATCCGGTAGACCCGTTCGGCCTTCGCCAGCAGGTCCCAGTCGGGGTTCATGCAGGCGGTGTCGAACTCGTCGAGGATGACGATGACGCGGGGGGTCAGGTCCAGCATGGACCTGGTGAGGTGGACGTTCCACTTGCAGATGACGATCTGCGGCGGTCCGGGCACTGCTGACATGGCGCTCCTGCCTTGGGAGGGTTCGGGCACGGCTGCGGGCGGTGTGGTGGGTGCGGGCGGGAGGTGCGGCCGGCTCACCCGAGCCGGAAGGAGAACTCGCGGTGCACCCGGTCCGCGGCCTCGGCGACCTCCGCCTCCGTGCCTCCGGTCACCATGAACGCGGCGAAGAAGTTCTCGTTGTCCAGGGACCAGACCTCGAAGTCGTCCCAGACGTAGCCGTCGAGCACCCCCGGGAGCTCCTTCATCCGCTCCAGCGGGGTCACGTCGACGACCTTGCCCATCCGGTCGGGCTCGATGTGCACCATCCCGATGAGTTCGTCGTTGCGGGCCGCCGAGCCGAGCCGCTCCAGGTCCTCCTGGCCGAGCGCCATCAGGAGCATCTCCTCGACGGCGTCGAGACCGCAGGTGCGGGTGATCGCGGCGGGGTGCATGCCGCCGGCGACCCGCGGGTTGATCTCGATCAGCTCCGCGCCCCCGTCCGCCGCGATCCGGGCCTCGACGTGCAGCCAGCCCCGGTCGAGGCCGAGGGCGGTGCAGAGCGCGGTGATCCGGCGCTCCACCAGCTCGACGCCCCGGGTGAGCCGCTCGCCGCGCACCGGCGAGTGGAGGACGCCGACGTCGTGGTTGCGGGCCTCGTCCCGCCCGCTCTTCTCGACGTGGAGCAGGCCGCGGAACCGGCCGTCGATCAGCGGCCCGTCGATCGAGACCTCGGTGCCGTCCACGTACTCCTCCACGATCACCTCGAACCCGGCGCCGGCGCTCGCGCCGATGTCCCGCAGGGCCGCCCGGAGCTGCTCCGCGTCGTCGGCGCGCCGCACCAGCCGCGAGGCCCCGGAATCGGTGCACGGCTTGACGATCACCGGGTACGCCGGGACCTCCTCGACGGGGTAGGAGCCCGCCGCGCCGTGACCGGACCAGAGGTCGGAGAGGCCCAGGCGGCGCATCTCCTCCCGGACCCGGGCCTTGCTCACCAGGACCTCCCGGGCCGGCTCGCCGCCGGGCAGGCCGTAGTGCCGGGCGAGCCACGCCTGCCACTGCACCAGCGGATCCACCAGGTTGACCACGGCGGTCGGCACCACGCCGGCCGCGTCGATCGCGGCCACCGCCCGCTCCGGGCCGTCGGCGGTCCAGTCGACCACCACGTGGGCGTCGCAGGCCCCGCGGTTCATGTCCTCCGGGTTCTCGGAGACCAGGACGGGCCGGCGGCCCGACTTCCGGAGCAGTTCCGCGAGGTGGCGGACGCCACCGACGGACCTCTTGGAGAGGATGAGTACGTCCAACGATCCTGACATCGGCCAGTCCCCTGCTTCAGTCGAGTGCTTGGGTGTTCAAGTCGTCCGCGAGTTCCGGGCGTTCCGCCCGGTCCGCGTTTGGTCCCACCGTCGCGGGCCCGTTGCCCTGCTCCTGGGCGGCGTTCCGGCCGTCCCGGTCCGGCCCCGGGGAGGTGGTGCGCCAGGCCACGAGGCCGCAGGCGATCGCGGCCAGGCCGCCGATCAGCATGATGCTGCGGACACTGGTGACGCGGGCCAGTGCGCCGGCGGTGAGGGCCGCGAGAACGGCTGCTCCGTAGCTCAGCGCCTGGCTCGTCGCGTACACCCGTCCGACCAGGGAGTTGGGGGTGGCCCGCTGCATGTAGGAGGTGACGGCCACGCCGAAGACGAACCAGGCCGTGCCGATGGCGAAGAACGCGGTGATCGCGCTCCAGAAGCCGTGGGCGAGGCCGAAGCCCGCCCGGGAGGCGCCGATCGCGACCAGTCCGACGGTCATGGTCAGCCTGGTGCCGAGCCGCTCGACGATGTGCGGCGCGGCCCATCCGCCCAGGGCGCTGCCCACGGCGGCCGCCGAGAACAGCAGCGCGAACTGGGTGTCGGTGAGCCGCAGGTCCTCCTTGGCGTAGATCACCAGCAGCGAGGAGCCGACGAGCAGGACGAAGTTCAGTACGGCCGAGGTCAGGGCGATGGTACGGAGCATGGGCGTCTGCCAGATGGCCGCCATGCCCTCCTTGAGGTCCCGCCGGACCCTGGCCGCACCGCGGTCCGGCGCGTCCCGTCCCGGGGCTGCCACGGCCGCCGGCAGCGGTCCGCGGACCGCCGGCCGGGCGCCGAGCAGCAGGACGAGGACCGTCGCGCCGAGGAACGTCGCGCCGTTGACCAGGAACGGCAGGCTGGCGGAGACCGCCATCAGTGCTCCGGCGACGGGCGATCCCAGGACGTCCTGGGCGAGCATCCGGGCGATGAAGATCCGTGAGTTGCCCTTTTCCAGGAGGGTTTCCGGCAGCAGCTCCGACATCAGTGGTTGCACCGCGCTGTCCACCATGACCTCGAAGACCGGGAGCAGCAGCGCCAGGGCGTAGACCAGCGGGAGCCGGACCTCGCCGGACTGGACGAACGCGGCGAACACCAGGACCGGGACGGCCCGCAGCACGTTGGCGGCGGCGATGACCCGTCGGCGGTCGAGCCGGTCGACGAGCACGCCGGCCAGGGGGCCGACGAGCAGTCCGGGCAGTGAGGCGAAGACCATGATCAGGGTGATGTTCCCCGGGTCGTCGGTGACGGAGTACGCGAGCAGCGGCAGTGCCACCAGTCGCATCCCGTCGCCCAGCGCGGCCAGGCTGGAGGACGACCAGAGAAGCCAGTACCGCTTTCCCAGACGCACTGTCACCGGTCCTCCGTCCGATCAATTCCAGAGAGCGTCCCGACGCTTTCCCGTGAATTCGTCACCACCATCCGTTGATGAGCTTCTCCACGATTCCCCCTTTCCGTCCGGCGGGATTCCTGGCCCCCGTGACCGGCTCACCCGCTATTCAGATCATTTCCCGGCGCGGGGGCGCCGGTCCAGCGTTCCCGGCTTCGTCCGCTCGCCTTGACGGGATGAGGACAGCCGCACCGGCTGTCTCAACATCTGAGACAACGGGCGGCCGACCCGCCCGCGGGCAGGGTTGTCCACCCGACGAGGCCGCTGTGGGCCCCGCCTGCCGGGCCGCCCGGCGGGCCGAGCCGGGGTGCCGGATGAATTGGCTGGGAGTCAGTCAAAACCTCAACTAAAAGGGGAAAGCGGAGACCAAATGGAAGGGATGGTTCCGAATAGTTCCCGGGCGGCAAACCCGGCGGCCCCGTCGTAAAGGTCGTGTAGTGTCAGAAGACCGCCAGGGTCCGCCCTGGCCGGGGGAACGACATTCATGGGGGACTGCTTCGTGACAACCGGAATCGATTCCACAGACCTGGTTCAGCGGCTGTACCACACGGCCCAGGACCGATGTTCCTGGGATCCGGAGGACATCGCCGCGGAGATGGGGTGTTCACCGCTCGAAGCCGAACGGGCCGTCGGGCGCCTGAAGGAAATGGGCCTCCTGCTGCCGGCCCCGCTGCAACCGTCGGGCCACCAGGTCGTGCGGCCGGGCCACGCCCTTTCGCGACTGGTGTCCCTGGAACGCGAACTCGCCGAGAGCTGGATGCGGGAGTGGTCGTACCGGCAGGAACAGATCCTCTCCCTCCTGCGGGAGTTCCCTCCGCAGGCCGGTCCGTCCGAGGGTGCGACCATCGACATGCTGCCGACCGCCTCGGCGGTCAACGAGTACATCGAGGAACGGGCACTGGACGCCCGCGTCCGGGAACAGGCCATGCACCCGGGCGGCGTGCCGCCGGTGGAACTGCTCGACGAGATGATCCACCGCGACCTCGCGGCACTCTCCCAGGGCGTCCGCCTGGAGGCCATCTACGCCCACCACCTGGTGGCGGTGCCCCACCTCGGGGAGTACCTCACCGAGGTGTCCCGGCACGGCGCCGAGATCCGGGTCGCCCCGGCGGTACCGCTGCGCATGATCGTCATCGACGACGACGTCGCCATCCTGCCGATGGATCCGCAGCAGACGGCGCGCGGCGCCTTCGCGGTGCGCAGCCGTCAGGTCGTCGCGGCGCTGCGGGCCATCTTCGGCTTCCACTGGGCCGTCGCCGCGCCGCTGACCTCGGCCGACGGGTCGGACGGCGTCGGCGAGATGCTCAGCCCCTCGGAACGGATGGTCGTCCACATGATGGCGATGGGCTCGAAGGACGAGGCGATCGCCCGCCAACTCGGCATCTCCACACGGACGCTGAGCCGCAAGGTGTCCCAGCTCCTGGACCGGCTGCGGGTCCAGACGCGGTTCCAGGCGGCCGTCAAGCTCTCCGAGTCGGGCGTGCTCGACCTGGGCGACATCCGCGACCGGCAGCTGGCCGGTTGATCAGGCGCGGTCCCGGACCAGGGCGGCCAGCCGGTCCAGGCCGGTGCTGATCCGCTCCGGGGACAGCACGCTGTAGGAGAGCCGGAGCTGCCGCTGACCGCCGGTGCCCGCGTAGAAGTGCTCCATCGGCGTCCACAGCACCCCGAAGCGGCTCGCGGAGTACTCCAACATGGCCCGGTCCGCGCGGAACGGGACGCTCAGCACGGCGAACATCCCCCCGTTCGGGGTGTTCCAACTGACCGTCCCGGCCGCCCCGTCCGCGCCGCCCTCGCCGAACCGTTCGGTGAGGCCGCCCAGCAGGTGCCGGAGATTCTCCCGGTACACGGCGGCCTCCCGGACGGAGGCCTTCTCCACGCTGCACCCGTGCTCCAGCAGGTAGCCGCCGATGACGGCCTGGGCGACGGTGGAGGTGTTGAGGGTGAGCATGCTCTTGAGCTTCGCGAGCTCGTCCACGAACCGTGTGCTGCCGCCCGAGCCGTCCACCACCGGCTGTTCCGCCACCACGTAGCCGATCCGGGCACCGGCGAACGCCGTCTTGGCGAACGACCCGAGGTACACCACGCGCCCGTCGCGGTCCAGGGACTTCAGCGTCGGCGGGCGCGACCCCGCGAGGCGGAACATCGAGTACGGGTTGTCCTCCAGGAGCAGGATGTCCTCCTGCGCCGCCACCTCCAGCAACCGCCGCCGGTCCTCCGTGGTCATCGTGGCGCCGCTGGGGTTGGCGAAGTCCGGGACGACGTAGCAGGCGCGGGGCCGCAGGCCCTTGGCGCGGGCCCGCCTGATCCGGGCGGTGAGGTCATCGACGTCGATGCCGGTGGCGCCCTCGCGGACCCCGTGCACGGGCATGCCCACCAGCCTGGCGGCCCCCAGGAACCCGACGTAGGACGGGTAGGAGGTGAGCACCACGTCGCGCCGGTCCCGGCACAGGGCCCGCAGCACGAGCACCATGCCCTCCTGGCACCCGGTGGTCACCAGGATGTCCTCGGGATCGGCCCGCAGGCCCTCGTCGTTCGCCAGGTGCCGGGCTATCAGCTCGTGGATGATGCCCTTGGTCCTGCCGTACTGGAAGAACGCCCGGGTGACCTCCTGGTCCGTCAACCCGGCTTCCCACCGCAGGTAGTCCTCGAAGGTGCGCAGGTGGCCGGCCAGCGCACGGGTGTCGTAGAAGCCCTCGTACGGGCGGCCCGCCGCGAAGGAGACCGCGTCCGGGAAGCGACCGGCGATCTCGTTCAGCAACGTCATGGAGGTCAGCACCGGATCCCCGACGGACTCGTGGAGCCCCGCGGCCTCGATCCGCGGCGGGCGCGCCGACGCGACGGCCGCGCGGGCTCCGTCCTCGCTCGGGTGGGGCGCGGTGGCCATGGGGACTCCGTCTCGTCGAACCGGTGCCGTACGGGTGCCGGACGGTCTCCCGCCCGGTTCCCATCGTGGGCGCAACGGCGCGGCGGCCTCAAGATCCCCGGCCGTCCGCTGGTCGCCATGTCCGGTACGAGCCAACCGGACCAGCCGTCTCGGCCCTCGGACGGCGACGGGCCCGGCGGGCGGCCGTCGCCGTGCCCGCCGGGCCCTTCACCGGTCCTCGTCCCGCCCCGCGCGGTCGCGCGCGGCCGCTTCCCTCAGGGGCGCCGCCAGGTCTCCGGGTCGGCCGCGGACTGGTCTCCGGTGACCAGGTCCTTGACCTCGTGCTCCCGGCCGTCGCCGAGCGGCGGGAACCAGACGTACGGGATGCCCTTGCGGGAGGCGTAGCGCACCTGCTTCGCCACCTTGTCGGGCTGGTGGTAGAGCTCCACCTTCAGGCCGCGCCGGCGCAGCAGCCCGGCGGTCGCCGCAGCCGCGGAAGCGCGCTCGCCGTCCTCCGGGAGCACCATCAGCAGGTCGCTCGGGCAGGTCGGACCGGTGGGCAGCAGCCCCTCGGCGAGGAGCTTGGCGAAGATCCGGGTCAGCCCGATGGACATGCCGATGCCTGGCAGGTTCCGGCGGATGAAGGAGCCGGCCAGGTTCTCGTAGCGGCCGCCGGAGCAGATGCTGCCGTAGCCCGGCCAGTCGGTGAACTTGCCCTCGTAGACCGTACCGGTGTAGTAGTCCAGGCCGCGGGCGATGGACAGGTCCGCCACCAGGCTCCCGGTCGGCAGGTCGCTCAACGAGTCCAGCACGAAGGCCAGTTCGTCCAGCCCCTCGGACAGCAGCTCCGAGCGGACGCCGATGCCGGTGATGTCCTCGACCACGGACGCGTCGGTGCCGCGCAGGCCCGCGAGCTCCATGCACGCCCCGACCTGCCGGTCCGTCAGTCCGACCTTCCGGGAGAGCAGCTCGCTCACCCCGGACACGCCGATCTTGTCGAGCTTGTCGACGGTCCGGATCACCTCCAGCGGGTCGTCCACGCCCAGGCCCTGGTAGAAGCCCTGCAGGACTTTCCGGTTGTTGACGTTGATGGTCCACGCCGGGAGGTCGAGCTCGGTCATCACCTCGTGGATGATCCGGGGCAGCTCGGCGTCGAAGTGCAGCGGCACCCGGTCGACGTTGATGACGTCGATGTCGCACTGGGTGAACTCGCGGAAGCGGCCCTCCTGGGCGCGCTCGCCCCGCCAGACCCGCTGGATCTGGTAGCGCTTGAACGGGAACACGAGGTCGTTGAAGTGCTGGGCGACGTAGCGCGCGAACGGCACCGTCAGGTCGAAGTGCAGGCCCAGCTTGGCGTCCGACGCGTCGTTCGGATCCTCCTGGAGGCGGCGCAGCGTGTAGACCTCCTGCGAGGTCTCGCCCTTGGCCATCAGAACGTCGAGGGATTCCACGGACGGGGTCTCGACGGAGCAGAAGCCGTACCGCTCGAAGCCCGCCCGGATGACGTCGAGCCAATGCTGCTCGACGAGCCGCACCTCAGGGAGCCACTCGGGAAATCCGCTGATGGCCGCCGGTCGGACAACCTGCTGGTCGGTCATGTGCGCTGCTCTCTCCTCGACACCTGGGGAGGGCCCGGCGGCGCTGATGCCGCGTCAACTGGCCCTGCTGCATGGACCAGATCATGGTACGTGCAAGCCCGGCCCCGGTTCACCGCCTTTGTCCCGGACGGCCGCTCCCGGCGACGGGCCTCCGCCCCGGTCCGTCAGCGCGCCGCCAGGTGCCGCAGGGCCGACTCCGCCGCGTGGAAGCCGGCCATCCCGTGCACCCCCGCGCCCGGCGGGGTCGCGGCGGAGCACAGGTACACGCCGGGCACCCCGGTCGCGTACGGGTCCACCGCGGGGCGGGGCCGCAGCAGCAGCTGGCCCACGGAGTTGGCACCCCCCACGATGTCCCCGCCGACCTGGTTGGCGTTGTCCGTCGCCAGCTGCTCCACCGTCCGGACGGACCGGGCGCGCACCCGCGCCCGGAACCCGGGGGCGAACCGCTCGATCTGGTCGAGGACCGCCCCGGTGGCGTCGCCCCGGTAGCCGTGCGGCACGTGGGCGTACGCGTAGACCGGGTGCAGGTCGCCGGCCGAGCGGGACGGGTCGGCCAGGTACTGCTGGCCGACCAGCACGAACGGCCGACCGGGCATCCTGCCGCGCACGGTCGCCTCCTCGGCGGCCGCGATCTCCTCGAAGGTGCCGCCGAGGTGGACCGTCCCCGCCGAGCGGCAGTGCTCGTTGGTCCACGGAACGCCGCCCTCGACCGCCAGGTCCACCTTGAACGCCGCCGGCCCGTACCGGTACCGGCGGTAGGCGCGCGCGGTCCGCCGCGGCAGGCGGTCGCCCAGGATCCCGGCGGCGGCCCGCGGACCGACATCGAGCAGCACCAGGTCCGGGCGGTCGAGCTGGGCGAGGTCGGCGACCTCCACGCCCGTCTCCACCGTGCCGCCGAGCCGCCCGAGCAGCCGCGCCATCGCGGTGGTGACCGCCTGCGAGCCGCCCTCGGCCACCGGCCAGCCGTGGGCGTGGCCGGCGGCGGTCAGCAGGAGGCCGACGGCACTGCTGAAGGGCGTGCGGAGCGAGCTGAACGCGTGGGCCGCCACGCCCCCGAACAGCGCCCGGGCCTGCTCGCCGCGCCACCGCCGCGCGGTCCAGGACGCGGGCAGCACGGCCCGGGCGCCGAACCCGGCGAAGGCCAGCGGTGCGGCCGGGACGTGGAGCGGGGGCCCGAGGACGTCCTCGGCGAGCCGGTCGAAACGCCGGGACATCGGGCCGAACACCCGCCGCCACGCCCTGCCGTCGGCCCGCGGCAGGTCCGCGGCCGTCCGGTCCACGTCGCGCCACAGCACCCCTGCGGCCCCCGAGTCCAGCGGGTGCGCCAGCTCCGCGCTCGGCCACCGCCAGCGCAGCCCGTACGCCTCCAGTCCCAGCGTTCGCAGGAACGGGGAGGCGACACAGGTGGGGTGGATCGCGGAGCAGTCGTCGTGGAGCAGCCCGGGCAGCGTCCGCTCACCGGACCGGGTACCGCCCCCGATCGTGCTCCGCGCCTCCAACACCCGCACCGTCACGCCCCGCTGGGCGAGCCGGATCGCCGCGGCGAGCCCGTTGGGCCCACTGCCGACCACCACAGCCCTCGTCATCGCCGCCACTCCCCTTCCGCGCCGGTCGGCGCTTCCCCCACGGCACCTTAGCCCGGCTCTGTCGGGGCTCTTGGACGGTCGGGCTCAAGTGCCACGGGCTCGCCAGGACTTCGGTCGGGGGGGAGCCGTTCTCGTCCAGGAAGGCATGGAAGGTGGTCGGCGGTCCCGGGAGCTCCCTCGGTGACGGGCCGGCCGCTGAGCCGTTGGATGTTCACGGCGATGGCTGTGAGTACGCGTTGCAGGTGGGCTTTCGGCCGGCCTCGGCAGCGGCGCCTGCCGTGTCCGGGACCAGCCCTTGAAGTCCTCGTCGCGCCCCAGCCCGTCCAGCTGGTCCCTGCCCCACATCGCCGTCGTGCCGCCCGTTGCTCGCCCGCGCGATCCGCGTTGTCAGAGAGAGGACTTGCTCGCCGGGGCGGGGGCGGCGCGACAACTGACACCTCGACAACTCCACGGTCTTCGGTCAGCCCCGAGCAGGCCCACTGACCAGGCCGGCACACCGGGAAGGCTCGGAGATCCCCGACGGAGTCGAGCTAGTAGGTGCCCCACTTCCGGTCGGTGGAGACGATCTCGCGGCCGAGCGGCATCAGCGAGACCGGGATCATCTTGAGGTTGGCCCAGCCGAAGGGGATGCCGATGATCGACAGGAACAGCGGGATGCTGGTGAGCAGGTGCCCGAGCGCCAGCCACCACCCGGCGAAGACGACCCAGATCACGTTCCCGATGCAGGACGCCGCGCCGGCGTCCCGGCGCTCGACGGTGGTCCGCCCGAACGGCCACAGTATGAAGCCGGCGATCCGGAACGAAGCAATGCCGAACGGGATGGTCACGATCAGCACGCAGCACACGATGCCGGCGATGGCGTACCCGATGGCCATCCAAATGCCACAGAAAATCAACCAGATGACATTGAGAACGAAGTCGATGACCTTCATGGGGCGTACCTTCTCATGCTCGACGGACTCACAGCTACGACCGTGCCTTGCCCGCGGCCGGGCGTGTCCACTCCCCTAGGGGACGCTCCTCAGGGATCGGTTCGGGTCGCGGGCGGGGGTAGAGCTGCTGGGCCGATCGGCCGGGTGAGGTAATGGTCGCGCACCTTGTCGGTGACGACCGAACGAAGGACCGGCTGGACAACGGGCGCATCCGGGATGGCGTCCCACTTGGCAAAAGGCCACCACCGGCCGTGCGCGGCCAGCAGCATCCGCTCGCCGTGCTCGACCTCGCCGCGAGCCGCGTACCACCCCGCCATCCAGAGGCAGACGGAGTACTGCTCGGGCTCATCTCCCGTGTCGGTGAGCAGTTGGTGCGCCCGCCCGAAGTCGTTGGTCTCGGACAGCGCCTCCCACACCAGCCGTCGCTGCGACCTGCCGAGTTCCTGGTAGTTCCGCTCGATGAGCCCCGCCCCGATGACGCCGTCCAGCGGGCGAACTGCACCACCCCAGTCGCTGTGGCACGGAAGAAGGGGTTCGACGCCCTGCCGGGGCAGTTCCTGGGAGAGCCATTCGAGGTCCCTCCGCAGATGGCGACCGTCGGGGATTCGCTCGGCACAGGCAGCCAGCCGGGGCGCAGCCGGCTCATCCGCGTAGAGCTGGCCCGCGAGAAGCGCCGACCGGAAAGGAGTGGACTGATCACACAGCTCTCCTCCGAGCGGGCCATCGCGCTCGATCAAACTCTGAGTCAGATCTGCGGCCCGGGCGAACTCTCCTGTCCAGAAGAGGATCTGCACCGCTGCGGCCGCGGCCTCCCACACCGGCCCCCGAGCCCCGCCCTTCCTGGACGCGATCTCCAGCAGATCCGGAAGCCCGGCAAGGAAGTTGCCCTTCCTGGCGTTGGAAATGATTTTTTCGCTCTTGTTCATAGTCACCTCCAGCTTTGCCCAGAAGTCTGACCGTGACCAATCGGAAGGGATCAGCCGGCTCGATGCGAACGCCCGTCACGGCCGCGGATCTGACGCCGCGCCGAGCCGTTCGGGGCGTCTCGGAAGCGGCTCGGTCGTGGAGGGCCGGGTCAGTGGGCGTCGCGGCAGGAGGCGGTCGGGGTGCAGAGGGTGAGGGTGAGCGGCTTGCCGGTCGCTGGGATGCGGTAGTGGTAGGCGGCGAAGGTGACGAGGTCGCCGAGGCCGAGGTCGACGGTGAGGTGGTGGACGGGGCTGACGAGGTGGTCGGGATCGCCGGTGACCCGGATGTCGTCCACCCGGCCGCGGTAGGCGGTGAAGGCGTAGGAGTCGACGCCCGGCGTGGTGTCGGCGGGCATGGGGGTGCGCGCGATGAGGTCCTCGACGGGGGAGAGCCAGATGGTCGTGGGTGTCTCGCCCCGGTGGTTGATGACGGCGTAGCAGACGTCGAGGTGGTCCACCAGCCAGAAGGCGACTGCCCGGTCCCGGCCGTCGGTGTCGAGGACCGCCAGGGTCGGCAGCGTGGGCTTCGGGCACCGGGGTGGTGTGTTGAGCCCGGCCACGAGGTCCACGATCCACTGGGCGGAGGACGGGGCGGGTTCGGGGTTGAGCACCGGGGGCCGGAACGCGCCGGAGTCGACGACCGGCTCGCACCCGGTAGCCGCGGTCAGTGCTGCCAGCAGCGCCACCGTCGAGCAGAGCACGCCGAAGCAGCGTCTCATCGTGCCTCCCCCCACCCGCGGAACAACGGGCGTGCCTCAGGATGCTCTCCGCCCCGGGCGGCGACAAGCCTCCGGGCGTGGGCAAGCCTCCGGGCGTGGGCAGGGCTCCGGGCGCGGTCCGCGCCCGGAACCCGGTGGCGTCAGGCCCGGAGCGGGAGGTAGGCCAGGCCGTGGGCGCCCGCCTCGGTGCGCTTGGGGACGGTGAGGCGGCTGACGGGGGTCAGGGTGGTGAGGTCGACGACGTCCACGGTGGAGGAGACGACGGAGGACACGTAGCCGAAGCGGCCGTCGGGGGAGGAGGTGATGGTCAGCGGGAACCGGCCCACCTCGACGGAGCCGAGCGGCCGGTGGGTGGTGGCGGAGAAGACGGTCAGCCGGCCGGGGGCCTGGCGGCCGAGGGGTGAGTCGGCGCCGGGGGTGGCGTTGATCTCGCCCGTCAGCAGTCGGCCGGTGGACGTCAGGTGGACCGGGATGACGGCGGACCCGGTGGGCAGCACCTCCACCACGGAGCCGGTGCGGGCGTCGAGGACGTGGATGCCGGGCTCGGCGTCGGGCTTCCCGGCGAAGCCGAGGTAGGGCGCGGCCACGTACACCCGGTCGCCGTCCGGGGAGACGGCGAGGCCCTCGCTGCCGGGGACCTCCACCTTGGCGGTCAGCACGCCGCGGCCGAGGTCCACCACGGAGACGAACGGCGCCTCCTTGTTGGTGGCGTAACCGGTGCGCCCGTCCGGGGAGATGGCGAACCAGTGCGGGCCGGGGGCGTCGGTGTCGATCCGGCCCAGCGGGCGGCGGGTCGTGAGGTCGATGACCACCACCCCGCCCGGGCGGTCCGCCGAGGCCTCGACGCTGACGTAGAGCCGGTCGCGGTCGAGGTCCAGCGCCAGCCCGTGCGGGCCGTGCTCGGGGGCCAGGTCGATCACCTCGACGATCCGGCGGGTGTCGGCGTCGATGACGGTCAGCTTGGTGCTGCGGCCGCTGTGGGCGTGGTAGTAGCCGGAGTGGTAGGCGGTGGTGCACCAGAGCAGGCGCCGGGTCGGGTCGAAGCACAACTCGTGCGGCTCCGCGGCGACTTCGAGGGTGTCGAGCAGGGCGTCGGTGGCGGCGTCGAAGAACGAGACGGTGGCGCCGCTCTGGCTGACGACGGCGAGGACGTCGCCGGTGAGGTGGGAACGGAGGTCGTTCGGCACGTGGACTCCTGGAAGTGATGACGTGTCGCGGAAACGGTTCGGACGGTTCCACTCTCCGCGCCCCGCAGCGGCCGAACAATGCAAGGATTGGCACTGGATCATTGACCACAGCGCAAAACCGCAGTTCAGGAGCCATGAATGGACCTCAACCTGCTACGGGCCCTGGACGCCCTGCTCCAGGAGAACAGCGTCACCCGGGCCGCCGAACGGCTCGGCACCTCACCGGCGGCGGTGAGCCGGACGCTCGCCCGGCTGCGCCGGACCGTCGGCGACCCGCTGCTGGTGCGGGCCGGCCAGGGTCTGGTGCCGACCCCGCGGGCGCTCGAACTGCGCGAGGAGGTCGCGGACCTGCTGCGCGGCTGTGAGAACCTGCTGCGCCCCGGCGCGGGCTTCGACCCGGCGCACCTGGAGCGGACCTTCACCGTGCAGGCCGGCGACGCCGTACTGGTCCGGGTGGCCGGCCCGCTCATCGAACGGATCCGCGCCGAGGCCCCCGGCGTGGACGTGGTGTTCCTGCCCGAGGCCATGGAGGGCGGACCGGCGCTGCGCCAGGGCGTGGTGGACGTCGAGGTGGGCGTGCTCGGGCAGTTGGACCCGGAGGTCCGCACCCGACCCCTGGTCACCGCGCCGGTGGTGGGCGTGGCGCGCAGTGGTCACCCGCTGTTCGAGGGGCGGATCACCGCCCGGCGTTTCGCCGCCGCCGACCACATCGGGGTGTCCCGGCGCGGCCGGCGGCACGGGCCGATCGACGTCGCTCTGGCCGAGCGCGGGCTGCGCCGCCGGGTCGCGGTGGTGGTGCCCAGTCACACCGGTGCCATGCTGCTGGCCGGGGGCAGCGACCTGGTGACCCTCGGCCCGGCGGACTGGCTGCCGCGGACCTTCGAGGCGCTGGGCCTGCGCACCTTTCCGATCCCGCTCGCACTCCCACCACTGGAGCTGGGAATGGCCTGGCACCCGCGCAACTCGGCCGATCCGGGCCAGCGTTGGTTCCGTACGCACCTGGCGGCGGCGGTGCGGCAGGCTTAAGGCCTGTCCGGGGCCCGTTTGGGGGCCGGCCGTGTCGTCGGGGCCCCAGGTCGGTGGTCGGGAGCAGCTCGGGATACCCTGCGGGGGTAAGTGGCGGAGCGAGGCGGTCGCGGGAGGCGGGGCATGGCGCAGCAGCGGCCGTGTGGTTCGTCGGTGGCGCGGCTGCTGGTGCTCGCGGCGCTGCTGTTCGGGATCGTGACGATGCACACGCTGGGCCACCCCGGCGGGGGACACGGCGGACACGGTCCGCGGCCGACGGCCGCGCAGGAGGTGGCCGGGTACCACGCGATGGCCGGGTACCACGCGATGGCCGGGCACCACGCGATGGCCGGGCACTACGCGATGGCCGGGCACCACGCGATGGCCGGGCACCATGCGGTGGCCGGCGGGGCTGCGCACGCAGTGGTGGATCCCGTCGCTGCCGACGGCATGGACCCGATGGCGGTCTGCCTCGCCGTGCCGGCCGGCTGCACGCTGGTGTTCCTGGTCGCCGGTCAGCTGCTGCGCCGCAGCGGCGACGCCGCCGCCGAGGTGCGGGCGCGGCTGCTGCGCGCGGTTCGGGCGCTGCCGCCGCCCGGGGGCGGGCGGATACTCCTCAGCAGACTCTCGGTGCTGCGTCAGTAGGCGCGCGTCCGCCGTCCCGTGCCCGGGTGCACGGAACGGCCGACGCGATGTCCTGCACGCCCACACCACTGCACGAGGTGCACTCCGTCATGCGCACACCCACCCGTCGTACCGTTCTGGCCTCCGCGCTCGCCGCCGCCGGGACCGGACTGATCGCCGCCTGCTCCGGCTCGGGCTCCGGCTCGGACTCGATGAAGGGCATGGACCACGGCGCCATGAACCACGGGCCGACCGGCCCGGCCGCCGCGCCCACCGGCTTCGTCGCCCCGAACGGCCCCGAGGTCTCGGCCGCCGAGGCGAAGCGCAGGCCCGGCCCCGAGCGCAAGGTCGTGCTCACCGCCACCGAGACCACCCTCGACCTCGGCGGACGGACCGTCCGCAGCTGGGCGTACGGCGACCGCCTGCCCGGCCGGGAGGTCCGCGCCACCCTCGGCGACACGCTCGCCCTCACCCTCGCCAACCACCTGCCGCAGCCCACCTCGCTGCACTGGCACGGCCTCGCCCTGCGCAACGACATGGACGGCGTGCCGGGGGTGACCCAGGAGCCGGTCAGGCCCGGCGCCTCCTTCGACTACCGCTTCGCGCTCTCCCACCCCGGCACCTACTGGTTCCACCCGCACTCCGGCGTCCAGCAGGACCGCGGCCTGTACGCGCCGCTTATCGTCGAGGACCCGAAGGAGCCGCTGCGCTACGACAAGGAGTGGGTCGTCGTCCTGGACGACTGGGTGGACGGGGTCGACGGCAGCACCCCGGACGCCGTGCTCGCCGAACTCGCCAAGGGCATGGGCGGGATGGACCACTCGTCGCACGGCATGCCCGGGATGGACATGGGAGGCGGCACGGCCACCCCGGCCACCGGCCCGTCCAGGATGCTGATGGGCGCGGCCAGCCCGCTGCTGGGCGGGGACGCGGGCGACGTCTCCCACCCCTTCCACCTGGTCAACGGCCGCCTGCCGAGTGCCCCCGAGACCTTCGCCGCCAAGCCCGGCGACCGGATCCGGATCCGGCTGATCAACGCGGGCGGTGACACCGCCTACCGGGTCGCCCTCGGCGGCCACGAGCTGACCGTCACCCACACCGACGGCTTCCCGGTCGAACAGGCCACCACCCAGGCGCTGTTGCTCGGCATGGGCGAGCGTTACGACGTGCTGGTCACCGTCAAGGACGGCGTCTTCCCGCTGACCGCCCTCGCCGAGGGCAAGAACGCCACCGCGCTGGCCCTGCTGCGCACCGGTGGCGGGGCCGCGCCCGACGCCGCGGTGCGCCCGGCCGAGCTGGACGGCCGGCTGCTGACCGCCGGGCAGCTGAAGGCCGACCCGGGCGTCCGGCTGCCCGCCAAGGCGCCGGACCGCACGGTCGGGCTGGAGCTCACCGGCGGCATGGCGAAGGCCGACTGGGCGTTCAACGGCCGCACGTACGACCCGGCGCAGCGCTACCCGGTCGCGGCGGGCGAGCGGGTGCGGCTGGAGTTCCGCAACAGCACGAGCATGTGGCACCCCGTCCACCTGCACGGGCACAGCTTTGCGCTGGGCGCCGACGGCCCGCGCAAGGACACCGCGATCGTGCTGCCGGGCACGACCCTGGCGGTCGACTTCGACGCCGACAACCCGGGACTGTGGATGGTGCACTGCCACAACGTGTACCACTCGGAGACCGGCATGATGACCGTCCTCGGTTACCGGGCGTAACCCCGTCCAGGATCCGGGACGCCGGGGCGGCGGAGCGCACCCCCGCCCCGGCACCGGCTCCGCGCGGAGGCCCGACCGACGCCCGACCAGCGCCCGGCCGACGCCCGCGCGGAGCCCGCCCGACGCCCGCCCGCACCGTGCCACCAGCCCCGACCTGCGGATCCATGACGTTTTCTTAACGCGGCCCGATGACGTGACCTTAACGCCCGTCGCATAGCCTGGCGCACTGCCGTCGCCCGACGGCGCTTTTACGGGGTCTTGAACAAGAGGTGCAAGGTGGTTTCGTCGGGTTCGACGGCGACGACGACGGAGGATCCGTCGTCGGCGCGAATACGGCTCCGCAGTTGGCTCCTGGAGGACATGTCCCCGGAGAGGGCCGCCGCGAAGAGGGCCGAGGCGGAGCGGGCGCGGCAGGACGGTGAGGAGCCGGGGGACTCCGCCGACCTCGGTCACGCTGCGCACACGGGCCAGCAGTGGTGGCGCGTGATGTGCCTGACCGGTCTGGACTACTTCTCGACGCTCGGCTACCAGCCGGGCATCGCCGCCCTCGCGGCCGGCCTGCTGTCGCCGATCGCCACGATCGTGCTGGTGCTCGTCACCCTGCTGGGCGCGCTGCCGGTCTACCGGCGGGTCGCCCAGGAGAGCCCGCGCGGTGAGGGCTCGATCGCGATGCTGGAGCGGCTGCTGTCGTTCTGGAAGGGCAAGCTGTTCGTCCTCGCCCTGCTCGGCTTCGCGGCGACGGACTTCATCATCACGATCACGCTCTCGGCCGCCGACGCCAGCGCGCACCTGGTCGAGAACCCGCACCTGACGGGCGTCCTCGGCGGCAAACAGATGCTGATCACGCTGATCCTGGTCGCCCTGCTCGGTGCGGTCTTCCTCAAGGGCTTCAGCGAGGCGATCGGCCTGGCCGTGGGCCTGGTCGGGGTCTACCTGGCGCTCAACGTGGTCGTCGTCGTGGTCGGCATCTGGAAGATCATCCAGGCGCCGCACGTGGTCACCGACTGGTCCAACGCGCTGACCACCCAGCACGGCAACATCTTCGTGATGATCGGCGTCTCGCTCGTCGTTTTCCCGAAGCTCGCGCTGGGCATGTCCGGCTTCGAGACCGGTGTCGCCGTGATGCCGCACATCAAGGGCGACGCGGGCGACACCGAGGCGAACCCGGTCGGCCGGATCCGCGGCACCCGCAAGCTGCTCACCACCGCCGCCGTGATCATGAGCACCTTCCTGATCGCGACCAGCTTCATCTGCACCCTGCTCATCCCGGCCAACGAGTTCGAGAGCGGCGGCCAGGCCAACGGCCGCGCCCTGGCCTACCTCGCCCACCAGTACCTGGGCGGCGGCTTCGGCAGCGTCTACGACCTGTCGACCATCGCCATCCTGTGGTTCGCCGGCGCCTCCGCCATGGCGGGCATGCTCAACCTGCTGCCCCGCTACCTGCCGCGCTACGGCATGGCCCCGCACTGGGCCCGCGCCGTGCGCCCGATGGTGATCGTCCTGACCGTCGTCGGCTTCCTGATCACCTGGCTGTTCGACGCCAACGTCGACGCCCAGGGCGGCGCGTACGCGACCGGTGTGCTGGTGCTGATCAGCTCGGCGGCCATCGCCGTCACCATCGCCGCCTACAAGAAGCGCCAGCGCGGCTGGACCATCGGCTTCGGGCTCATCGCGGCGGTCTTCCTGTACACCACCGTGCTGAACACCATGGAGCGCCCGGACGGCGTCAAGATCGGTGCCTGCTTCATCGCCGGCATCATCCTGGTGTCGCTGCTCTCCCGCCTGAAGCGCGCCTTCGAGCTGCGCGTCACGGACGTCGTGCTGGACGAGACGGCCGAGCGCTTCATCCGCGACTACGCCCACCGGCCGCTGCGCCTGATCGCCAACGAGCCGACCAACCGGGACGTCGCCGAGTACCGCGACAAGATCCGGCAGATCCGCGCCGACAACGACATCCCCGGCGAGGACGACCTGGTCTTCGTGGAGGTGACGGTCCGGGACGCCTCGGACTTCGAGTCCGAGCTGACCGTGCGCGGCGAGGTGCTGCACGGCCGGTACCGGGTGCTCGCCCTGGAGAGCTCCAGCATCCCGAACGCGATCGCCGCCCTGGCGCTCACCGTCCGGGACCGCACCGGGCAGCGGCCGCACCTGTACTTCGAGTGGACCGAGGGCAACCCCTTCGCCCAGTTCCTGCGGTTCTTCCTGTTCGGACAGGGCGAGGTCGCCCCGGTGACCCGCGAGGTGCTGCGGGAGGCGGAGCCGGACCGCACCAAGCGCCCGCGCGTGCACGTCGGCTGACCGGAGCCCGGCTCGAACGCCTCGGCCCGCCCCGTCCATCCGGATGGGGCGGGCCGAGGCGTTCCCATGGGATCAGGAGGGCAGGCGCAGTACCAGGCCCGGCTGGATGACGTCCGGGTCGTCGCCGACGGTGGAACGGTTGAGGGCGTAGAGCGCGGGCCAGCCGCCGGGGACGTTCAGGGCGGTGGCGACCCCGTCCAGGGTGTCGTCCTCCCGGACGGTCCACTGGCCGTCCCCGCTCGCCCCGCCGTCCCCGCTCGGGATGCCGGCGGGCGGGGGCAGGACGCTGTCGCGCTCGTGGTCGCGGGTGGCGGTCTCCTGGTCGGAGGCGTTCTGCCGGCTGCGGGCGGGCCCGTGGCCGTGGACCTGGCCGTGACCGCCGAGGGCGCGGGCGCCGCAGACCGGCCAGGGGGAGAGGCCGCGGCGGTCGGCCAGGTGCTGGGCGACCGCCATCTGCTCCTCGCGGCCGGCGAGGTCGGCGCGCGGGGCGTAGGCGAGGCCGCCGTACTCCCGCCAGGTGGGCTGGTCGAACTGGAGCCCGCCGTAGTAGCCGTTGCCGGAGTTGATGTGCCAGTTGCCGCTGCTCTCGCAGGCCGCCACCCGGTCCCAGTCGTACCGGCCGCCGTCCGTCCTCCCGCCGGGGTCGGTCCCGCTGTCGCCGCCCGGGGGAGCGGCGTGGGCCGCGGGTGCGGCGAGGGCGACGGCGAGGGCGCAGAGCGCGGTCGGGACGAAGCGGCGGAGACGGGCGGTGGAAGGCATGGGCGGCTCTCAGGTCCGGGGACAGGGCGTGCACCGGCCCGGAGGCGGCGCGTTCCCACCCAGGCACGCCGGATGGGGCGCGTCGCCGCCGACACGTCCGGGAGGTCACCCGCTCGGCCGTCCCGGACCACCCCGGCGGCCCGCGGCCATCCGGCCGTACCCCTCCTCGACGGCCTCCTCCTGGAGTGGCCGGGACCGCCTCTCGACGAAGGGTGTGAACGGGAGATGACGATCGATCGGACAGCGTCACGGGGCGAGCTGGGCGTGATCGGCGGCTCGGGGCTGTACGCGCTGCTGGACGAGGTGACCGAGGTGCGGGTCGACACGCCGTACGGGCCGCCCGGCGACGCGCTGTTCCTGGGGGAGGTGGCCGGCCGCCGGGTCGCCTTCCTGCCCCGGCACGGGCGCGGCCACGGGCTCCCCCCGCACCGGATCGACCACCGGGCCAACCTGTGGGCGCTGCACTCCGTCGGCGTGCGGCAGGTGCTGGGCCCGTGCGCGGTGGGCGGGCTGCGGGAGGAGTACGGGCCCGGCACGCTGCTGGTGCACGACACCGGGGTGGAGAGCGGGGACGGGGTGACCCACGCGGAGGTGCTGGAGGTCTTCGCGGGCAACGTCGACCGGCTGCGCACGGTGCTGTTCAAGGCGCTGGAGCGGCTGCCCGCCGAGCGGGACCGCGTCTGCTCGCACGCGGTGGACGGGGTGGTCACCGGGCTGCCGGGGGTGGGGGAGGGCCGGGCCGGGGGCTGACCCCCCGTCCGGACCAGCGTTCAGCTCCCGTTCACCGCGCGAACGTTCGAACGTGGCCCGGACGTACCGTCCGGCTGGGAGCCTCCTCGGCGTTTCTCGAAGCCCAGGAGGTCCGGCAGTGGCACATCCCTCGCGCAGAACGATCCTTCGGACGGGTACGGCGGTCGGCGCGCTGACCGCCCTGCCCGCGTCCACCCTGCTGTGGACCCAGCCGGCCGTGGCCGGCACCCCCGGCCCGGAGCAGATCCACCTCCAGTGGGGCAACGAGCCGTCCCGGCAGATGACCGTCTCGTGGGCGACGGCCGCCTCCGTCAGCCGCCCCCGGGTGCGGATCGGCACCCCGCGCGGCGGCGCGGGCCGCAGCGTCGACGCGGCAAGCCGCAGCTACGTCGACGGGCTCAACAAGGTCGAGACGTACACCCACCACGCCCGCCTGGACGGGCTGCGCCCCGACACCACCTACGTCTACGAGGTGCTGCACGACGGCGCCCAGCCGGTGCGCGGCACTTTCCGTACCGCCCCCGCCCGCGGCCGGGCCGCCTTCCGGTTCACCAGCTTCGGCGACCTCGGCACCGGGGACAAGGTGTTCAGCAAGTCGTCCATCCACGGCGCCGCCGCCGTCCGCCAGGTCGAGCAGTTCGGCCCGCTCTTCCACCTGCTCAACGGCGACCTCGCGTACGCCAACAACAACCCGCAGCTCCAGCCACAGGCCTGGAACGCGTTCATGAACAACATGGCCAAGTCCGCCGCCAACCGGCCCTGGATGCCCGCGCCCGGCAACCACGAGGTCGAGGCCGGCGGCGGCGACCTCGGGTACGCCTCCTACCTGACCCGGTTCGAACTGCCCGACAACGGCACCCGCGACCACTGCGGCAACTGGTACAGCTTCCAGGTCGGCTCCGTGCTGTTCGTCAGCCTGGACGGCAACGAGATCGCCGTCGAGGACGACGCCAGCCTCGACCCGGCCACCGGCCGGTCCATCTACATCAGCGACTACAGCGAGGGAGCCCAACTCCGCTGGCTGGAAAGGGTGCTGTCGCGGGCCAGGGACGGACGGTCGGTCGACTGGATCGTCGTCAACCTGCACCAGTTCGCGATGTCCTCGTCCGCCGCCAGCCACGGCGGCGACATGGGCATCCGCGAGAAGCTGCTCCCGCTGCTCGACCGCTACTCCGTCGACCTCGTCCTGGCCGGGCACGACCACGACTACGAGCGCACCCACCCGGTGCGCGGCACCGAACCGGGCGGCCTGCTCACCCCGGCCGTCGTCGACGACGACCTGCGGCAGATCGACACCTCCCAGGGCACCGTCCACCTCATCCTGGGCGGCGGCGGCACCGCCGGGCACGACGACGTCTACCTCCCGGCCGACGGCAACGGCGTGCGCGAGGCCACCGTCCGCACCCAGCGCCTCACCTTCAAGGCCGACCCGGACGCCAAGGAGAAGGCCCACTGGTCGGCCGTCACCGACCCCGACACCACCCACCCCTACGGCGTCGCCGTCTTCGACGTCGACCCCGGACCGGTCCCGGGCGGCCGGACCACCATCACGGTGTCCTACTACCACTCGGTCCCGGCCACCGCCGCGAACCCGTTCCCGACGCCGGAGCTGTACGACCGCTTCACCCTGTACCGCGACCGCAGCGACGGCTGGGACGGGGACGACGAGGACTCCGACTCCCGGACCGAGCGCGCCGCCGCCCGGTAGCCGCACCTGGCGGGCAGGCCCGCCGCGCTGCCCCGGCGCGGCGGGCCGCGATACCGCTGCCGTGAACCACGCGTCCCCCCCGGTCGTCCGGCACGCACCCCTTCGGGGGCTGCCCAGGACCGTCGAACCGTTCAGTGACGAGGACGAGCAGGGGTAGCGGTCGCGTTCAAGCCTGCGCGGGAAGTCGCCCGGGCGACTCTGCTGGCGAAGTATTTGATCTAGGCGCCCGACGGCTCAGGAGGCGGACGGCTCGATCTCTCCCGCGAAGACGATGATCTGGTCGATGAGGTTCCGTCGCAGATGGACGACATCCGTTCCCGCCAGGCGAGGGCCTCCATCAGGGGTGGTGAAGACCCACCGGTACCGGGCCCATTCGTCAGGCATGTCCACCGCTGAGCAGCGCACCATCGTGCCGGTCCCCGCCGGGTGGCGTCGGATGTCCAGCACGAACCGCTCGACCGCCCCGATTCCTTCGCTGCGACCCAACGGCCCCCAGAAGACCACGTCCGAGGTCAGGGCCTGCGGGAGCAGGGCAGTCACATAGCTGTCGTCCGAGGCGTTGAACGCGGAGATGAACGTGTCGATCGCGGATCGTGCGGTCTCTTCCTGCATGTCCTAGTAATACCAGCCCGTTTTGCGTGCACTCGTCTCGCGAGCCACCCTCCGGAGCGCGGTGGACCTTTCCGGCCACAGCACCGGCGGCACCGGCCGGGGCCGTTGCGCAGGAAGTCGGGCCGGCCGACTTCCTGCGCAACGAGCGGGCGTCAGGCGGCTGCGGGTCGGTCGATGGCGGCGGTGTCCGGCTGGGCGAGCCAGACCAGGCGCGAGGTGATCCCGGGCCGGCCGGCGAAGTGGCGCAGGGCCCGCTCGGGCGAGGGGAGGGCCATGCGGGATCGCATAGCTCCTCGTCGAACGGGGTGCGGGGGTTTGGCGAGGGCGCAGCAGTCATGGACGTCTCCTGCCGCAAGGCGCCGCTGAGCCAGCCAGTACCTTCGGTAACCGATGAAGAAGAAGGGCAGCAGGGGGGGCCGGCCGGTCGGCCACGACGCGGATCTCTACGAGGAGCGCGACACCGTCGAGCGCTTGATCAACGGGCTGAGGGCCTGGGGGGCATCGCCACCCGCTGCGACAAGAAACCCGAAAGCTACCTCACCGGCCTCCACCACCGCGCCTCGATGATCTGGGTCGGCGACATCCTGCGAGAGGCCGACTGATCGCAACCTCACACAGCACCCTGGATCCTAAGGGCTTGACCCCAAGCATCCAACTCATGGGCCAACCCGTCATCAGTGACCAGGTCCCGGATCCGGGCGGCCTCTCGGACAACTTGACGGATGGACTGCAACCGAGCCACGCGAACGCCTGAAATGTCCATTCCGGCCTCAAGTCGAGCCACCTCGGCGTTCACGTGCGCAGGACTGCCCTCGACGTCGGTCAGATCCTGCAGCAGCTCCACGTAAAGATCGTTCGCTGTACCGAAGCCGTTCAGGCACTCGCGCAGAAGGGCAGCTTTGACGACAGTCCTTCGCTTCAGCACTTCAGCGACATCAACGACTCCGGACCGTCGAGCGGCTTGTAGGACAGCAAGGAGCGCGCCACCCCATTCCGGCAATGCGCCCGAACCGGACACGGCGTTCGCAAAACAGGAATGGCATGCGGCGATCAGCGACTCCCACCAGCCTGCAGTGGCAGTCGCGATGTCGTCGCTCGCCGCCACGGACCTGAAGGATGCGGGGGTCGCCAGATCGAAGATTTCACGGGCAGTCGGAAGCGGCATGTCACTGACCCATCAGACTTCGCGGAACAGCCATTACATCGATGCCAGCCCGCTCGAATGCAGACTCGCCGATCGAAGGTAACTCGTCATCCGGCTTGAAGTGGCCGCTCCAGTTCGTGACGGTCGTCGGGAAGAGTCCATTCCCGGGATTTCTGGACCCGGCCGACACTGCGACTTCGTCAGGTTGTGCCAACACCGTGTGAGCCAGTTCGATACGCGGCCAATTCCCGGCACCCCCTCCGGCGTACGCCGGCATGGCCCTCAGCTCGTCACCGGCTGATCCTCTGACGACAACCCACCTGAAGTCCGTTTCCCCGTCCAATGCATCCCGGAGGACTCTCAGTCCGCTGTCGTCGCCCATCACGGTGGGCGTGACACCTCGCTGCTGTGCCGGCTTCCGCTCGAATGCCTGCTTCTCGGGGCTGGCGTGATGCCGAAGGCCACGTTCGTTGTGCATCAGAACCGGTGTGCCACCGGCCAGCGCATAGTACGTGTGCTTCACGACCCCTCTCTACCTGCTTTGTCGCAGCTCAACGGTGGTTTGACGGCCCGTCGGTGCCCATGGGTGTGCGCCGGGGTCCGTGGTTGTTGCCGTCTCTACTGCCGTCAGAGGCGTAGATCAATCGCCCTTGCTGACGGTTGCGTGCGTGATCCTACTGCCAAGCTCCGGGCTCGGCGCGGAGGGCGGTGCGGGTGGTCTGCTCGTACGACTGGTGACCGGTCTGCGCGCAGTGTCCGGCAACCCAGCGCGTCAGCTCCTCGGGCCTGTGCAGTCCGCCGGACGCGGCAGCGCAGTTCCGTCCTTCGCCGGTGACGCAGGCCGCCCCCCAAGGGTGTCGGCTTCGAAGGTTCACCCTCCTCAGCCACCTCCTGCTCAGGTAGCAGGGGCGTCCGTCCTCGGTGGTCCCTGGCAGCAGGCGGGGTCCCGCCAAGCCCGACGCCGCTTCGTGCAGCTCCCTGCGACGCAGACGGTCCGCGTCGCTCCTCGGCATGCTCACAGTGGATCTCCGGTCTCGGTCGCTGGAACAGGACACGGCGACAACGGCGATGACACGCCGCTCTGTGCAGCACCCGTCCGCTGACGTTGCCGTCAACTACTGCCGCCAGAGAGCCCGAGGGCCCCGCCGGACAAGTCACCGGCGGGCCCCTGTGGTTCAGAAAGAACCAATCAGTCGTGATATTCAGTCGTGCTCCGCCTTGGCATCCTTCGCCTTGGTCCTCGCGATGTCGATGTCTGACTCGCGAGAACTCAACCGAAGTTGCCCGCCGGTGGTATATCCGCCACCAGCCACCAGAAGCTCAGTTCCCACGCTGGGCCACTCGCTGTCCTTCAGGGGAAGGTCATGGATCAACACGCGATCCACAACGCCAATCTCTCCCGATGGAACCCTCACCCTGAGTCCATATGGCATCTTGGCTACCACAGTGGCATGAACAAGCTGCCACTTCTCCAGTCGGTCAGAAGGGTTAATCACCGGCCGCTCCAAGGAAATTGAGGGAAGAAGTCGTACTCGTCGAACAGCTCCCTAGGGATCACGCACTCCATGTGCCCGTCAGTCATGCCCTCCCGTTCATCAATTCGTTCATCCTCGGCGTACCCACGAAGCCACTCATTCGCACCTCAGCCCTGGAGCCTGTTCCATGAGTGTCAACCGACCTCTTACCCAACTCAGATGCGGTCTTCTCGTTCCCGAAATGCGCGGCCCCGTCATAGGGGCTTCACTCAGGTTGAACTCACGATATCGGTGTGAGTGCCGCCTGACTGCTCGTATGAGACGGTTCGGGTCGGCGAACGCGATCATTGGCCGGGAACCCTCGCCGCCGAAGCGACCAGATCCCCTCCACCGGGTTGGGGCATCCGGAGCGCAAGCAGGCAGTTGGTTCACCGTCGGTCCGCTCGCACCCCGCTTGAGCCGGGTGAACACTTCCGAGGTCGCATCAGCGTTGGCCCCGTTTCTTCCCCTGTTGTTCGGTCCCGGCAAGTTGCCCGGCTTTGTGATTGTTTGTCATCGGATGCTCGTGGTTCATGGATTGGGGCCGGGTGCTCTGCCCTCGGCGAATCTGCGGCGGGCAGAGAAACGGGGGTCGGTCGGCGGTCAGGGGTGAGAGTGGGGTCGACGGCATCTTCGGCCCTACGAGGAGGGACCAGATGGATCCATTCGACGCTCCCCGCGCGGAGCAGGGGGACACCCCGCCCAGCGCCTTCGACGATCACCTCGCGGCGCAGCTGCTCGCGCAGCGGATCGTGCTGCTCGGCACCCAGGTCGACGACGTGTCGGCGAACCGGGTGTGTGCGCAGCTGTTGCTGCTGTCGGCGGAGGACCCGCGCAGTGACATCGGCCTCTACATCAACAGCCCGGGCGGGTCGGTCACGGCCGGGCTCGCGATCTACGACACCATGCGGCTGATCCCGAACGACGTGTCGACGCTGGCGATGGGGTTCGCGGCCAGCATGGGGCAGTTCCTGCTCACGGTGGGGGCGCGCGGCAAGCGGTTCGCGCTGCCCAACGCGCGGATCATGATGCACCAGCCCTCGGCGGGCATCGGCGGGACGGCCGCGGACATCGAGATCCAGGCGGAGAACCTGGAGTTCACCAAGCGGGCGATCGAGCGGATCACCGCCGAGCACACCGGGCAGAGCGAGGAGACGATCCGGCGGGACGGCGACCGGGACCGCTGGTTCACGGCGGAGCAGGCCGTGGAGTACGGGCTGGTGGACCGGGTGGTGGAGTCGGTGGCCGACATCCGGCCGGCCTCGTCGCGTCCACGGATGGGGCTGTGACATGGGGTCGTACACGGTTCCGTACGTCGTCCAGCGGACCGCGCAGGGCGAGCGCTCCTACGACGTCTTCAGCCGGCTGCTGAACGAGCGGATCATCTTCCTCGGCACCGAGATCGACGACGGGGTGGCGAACGTGGTCATCGCGCAGCTGCTGCACCTGGAGTCGGAGAACCCGGAGCGGGAGATCTCGATCTACCTCAACTCACCCGGCGGATCGTTCACTTCGCTGATGGCGATCTACGACACGATGACCTTCGTGCAGGCGCCGATCTCCACCTTCTGCGTCGGTCAGGCGGCGTCGACGGCGGCGGTGCTGCTGGCGGGCGGCGATCCCGGACGGCGGTTCGTGCTCCAGCACGCGCGGGTGCTGCTCGGGCAGCCGGCCAGCGGCGGGCGGCGGGGGATGGTCTCCGACCTGAGCCTCGCGGCGAAGGAGATGGTCCGGATCCGGGCGCAGGTGGAGGAGGTGCTGTCCCGGCACACCGGGCACGACGTGGCGACGCTGCGTGCGGACATGGACCGGGAGAAGGTGCTCACCGCCGAGGAGGCCGTCGCCTACGGGTTGGCGGACGAGGTGCTGAGCCGGCGGCTCGGGTTCGCCTGATCGCCGGAACGTGACCGGCGGCCGGTACCACGGGGGTGTACCGGCCGCCGGTTCCGGTCAGGCCGCCAGGCAGAGGCCGTTGGTCCGCGCCGACGGTGCCGTGCGGCGGTGGGCCGACCGGCTGCGGGTGTGCCGGACCAGTTCGTCCTGGGCGAGCGAGAGCAGGTCGCCGAGGCCGAGGCCGAGCGCCTTGGCGGCGGCCGCGAGCACCTCGGAGGAGGCCTCCTTGCGACCCCGCTCCAGTTCGGACAGGTACGGCATCGAGATCCGTGCCTGCTCCGCGACGTCCTTCAACGTGCGCTCCTGGGCGAGACGTTCGCGCCGCAGGACGTCACCGATGAGGTCGCGCCAGAGGGGTTCCTTCGGCGCGGGTGCCTGAGGCGTGCCGTTCGTCCCGACGGAACCGGGCGGCGAGGTCTGCGGACGCAGCGGAATGACGCGGGCTTCGTTCGGCGCTTGAGTGCTCACCCCTTCAGCCTAGGGATTCGGGGCGCCGGGGGAAGGGTGTGGCGTTCTGCCGTGGGAGAAGCCGTGCGGACGGGCCGCAGGTGTCGTGCCGTCAGCGTCGTCGGCCGAGGCGCAACGCCACGCCGCCGGCGGCGATCAGCGCTGCTGCGGCGACCCCGGCGGCGGTCAGGAGGCCGTCGTTGCCACCGGTGGCGGCCAGCGTCGGAGCGGCGGTGGCCGGCGCCGTCGTGGCCGGGGTCCGCGGGGTGGCCCGCGGTGAGGCGGTCGGTGCGCCCGGGACCGGCGCGGGGGACGGCGCGGTGGTGACCGGTGCGGTGGCGGGAGTCGGCGTGGGCGTGGGCGTCGGTATGGGCGTGGGCGTGGGCGTCGGGGCGGCGCCCGTGGGGCTGCCGGTGGGCGTCGGGACGCAGGCGGTGCCGCCGTTCCAGGAGGCGATCGCCAGACCGGAGAACGGCTCGTCCGGGTAGTGCGGCAGCGGGTGGTCGCTGTCGCTCCCGTCGTACTTCTCGCCGACTGCGTACAGGGCCAGTTCGCCGTAGCACCGCGGCAGGTGGCCGGTGACGTCGAGGGCGTCCCGGTAGTGCTCGCGGGTGAGGGTCGTGGTCGCCCAGCCGAGGAAGGTCTGCTGACCGGAGGTGGCCCAGGTCGCGCCCTGGGTCGCGTACGAGCCCAGCGAGACGTGGTAGTCGCAGCCCGCGGTGGGTTCGCCGGCCAGCCGGACCTGGACGGTGCCGCTCTCGGCGGGCATGGTGGCGTTGTTCGTCCAGTGGGCGCCGCCGTCGACGGAGTACTGGACCGGGGCGCGCCCGCAGTCGGGCTCGGCGTGGGCGGCGGGCGCCGCGAGGGCGGCGACCCCGACGGTGAGGCCGAGGGCGGTGAGCATCGGAAGGCCGCGGCGGACGGGGGTGTGCATGGGGGCCTGCTCCTGGTGGGTGGTTCGGGTTCGGGTGTGGGTCCGGGTTCGGGTGTGGGTCCGGGACGGGTGGGGTCCGGGATCCGCGGGGCTCACGGGGCCCCGAGCGCGGGAGCCGCGGCTTCGAAGGCGCCGGGATGCTGGGTGTGGCCGTCGCCCTCGATGTCGACGTGCGGGAGAAGGCGGTCGAGCCAGCGGGGAAGCCACCAGTTGCCGTCGCCGAGCAGGACCATGGTGGCGGGGACGAGCAGGCCGCGGACGACTGTCGCGTCCAGGGCGACGGCGCTCGCCAGGCCGATGCCGAACATCTTGACGACGGGGTCGCTGGAGAGCAGGTAGCTGAGGAAGACCGCGACCATGATCAGAGCTGCCGAGCTGATGATCCGTCCGGTGCTGCTGAGGCCCGCGACCACCGCGCGGCGGTTGTCCCGCTCCCGCAGGTAGCCCTCGCGCACCGCACTGAGCAGGAAGACCTCGTAGTCCATCGACAGACCGAAGAGCACGGCGAACATCAGCAGGGGCACGTACCCGGGGATCGGGACGGCGCCGTCCAGGCCGATCAGCCGGGCGCCCAGGCCGTGCTGGAAGACCGCGGTGAGCACGCCGTAGGCGGCGGCGACCGACACCAGGTTCATCACGGCGGCCTTCACGGCGACGACGGGCGAGCGGAAGGCCAGGAGCAGGAGCAGTCCGGCGACGGTCAGGACGAAGCCGACGACGAGCGGCATGCGCTGCGCGATCCGCGCGTTGAGGTCCGCCTGGGCGGCAGGGGTGCCGCCGACGTGCAGCTGCTGGCCGCTGCCGGCGGTGGCGCCGGGCAGGACGTCCGCGCGCAGGCGGTGGACGAGTGCGGTGGTGGCGGGGTCGGACGGGGCGGTGGTCGGGGTGACCTGCCAGCGGACGGTGCGGCCGTCGGCGGTGAGCGCGGGCGGGCTGACGGAGGCGACGCCCTCGGCTCCGCGCAGTGCGGTGGTCACGGCCGTCAGGCGCGGGTCGGCGGGTCCGGCGGCGGGCACGGCGGTGTTCCCCGCACCCGGCTGGGCGGTGCTTCCCGCGGCCGGCTGGGCGGTGTTCCCCGGGGTCGGCTGGGCGGGGGAGGGCAGGACGTCGACGACCTGGAGCACGCCGTTGGAGCCCGGGCCGAAGGCCGCGGCCATCCGGTCGTACGAGGTGCGGCTCATGCTGCCGGAAGCCTTGCTGCCGGCGTCCAGCTGGCCGAGGTGGAGGCGGGCCGCAGGGGCGGCGAGGGCACCGAGCAGTGCCAGGCCGGCCAGCAGCAGGGGCCAGGGCCGGGCCGCGACCAGGGTGGCGATCCGTCCCCAGCCGCGCGGGCGTCCGGCCGGCGCGGGGGCCGCGGGCGACTTGGGCGTCAGCCGCGCGCCGAGCAGCGCCAGGGTCGCGGGCAGGAGCGTGAGGTTCACGCCCAGCGCCGTCACCACGGCGATCGCCGGGGCGAGGGCCAGCGCGTACAGCAGGGGAAGCCCGCCCAGCGCGAGTCCGGCGAGGGCCGCGACCACGGCGCTGCCGGCGAAGGCGACGGACTTGCCGGAGCCGGCGGTGGTGCGTACGGCCGCGTCCTCGATCCCGAACCCGGCGGCGCGCAGTTCCCGGAACCGGGTGAGGCCGAAGAGGGTGTAGTCGATGCCGACGCCCAGCCCGATCATGGCGGCGATGGTCTCGCCGGCCTCGGGCACGTCCATCAGGTGGCCGACGAGGCCGAGGACGGGCAGGGCGATGCCGAGGCCGATCACCCCGGCAAGCAGCGGCAGTGCGGCGGGGAGGAGGCTGCCGAGGGAGAGGGTGAGGATCACCAGGGCGGTGCCGAGTCCGATGGCCTCGCTGCGGCCGGTGCTGCCGCGGTCGACCGCGGCGGCCAGGGAGCCGCCCGGGGTCACCTCGATGCCGGCGGCCGTGGCCGGCGCCGCCGCGGCGAGCACGGCGTCCGTCGTCGAGGGCGTCACGTCCCGTCCGGGGACGTCGAGTTCGACCGAGAGGTACGCGGTGTGGCCGTCGCTGCCCATGGCTGCGGTGCCGGCCGGGTCGTACGGCGTGGTGACGGCGACCACGTGGGGCACCGCGGCGATGGCCGCCGCCGCGCTGCGGACCGCGGCGGCGGTGTCGGGGGTGGTCAGTGGGGCCGCGCCGGCCGGGGTGTGCAGCAGGACGGGCTGCTTGCCGGAGGCGGAGGCGGGGAACGCGCGGTCGGCGATGTCCCGGGCGGCCTGGCTGTCACTGCCGGGGATGGAGACGGCCTCGCTGGTGACGCGCCCGAACGTCGCCACGGCACAGAGTGCGGCGGCCGTCAGCAGCAGCCAGGCGGCGATGACCCGCCTGGGTCTGCGGGCGCACCAGCGCCCCACAGTGGTGAACATCGGCGGTGGACGGCCTTCCTCGTGCGGCGGACAGCGTGCGGCCCCCGCCAAAACTAGTTGCACTCACCGTGCAAGCCGTACACTTGCACTCGCGGTGCAAGAATGTCAACGAGAGGGCGGAGGAGCCCACGTGAAGCGGACCGAAGCCGCCGCGCCCGTCACCGACGGGCGGACGGAGCGCGGGCGGCAGACCCGCGAGAAGATCGCCGACGCGATGCTGTCGCTGATCGACGAGAACCAGGCGCAGTTCCCCGCCGACAAGGTGGCCGAACGGGCGGGAGTGTCGCGCCGTCTGGTGTTCCACCACTTCGCGGACATGGCTCAGCTGGCGGAAGTCGCCGTCAACCGGCGTCTGGAGCAGCTCGCGGCCCAGATCAGGCCGCTTCCCACCGAAGGGCCGCGCGAGCTGCGGGTGTCCGCCCTCGCGGAACAGCGGGCCCGGATCCTGGAGGGCGTGACCCCCGCCAGACTGGCCGTGATGCGGCTGGAGAACCCGTCCCCGCGGATCCAGGAGGCCGTCCAGCAGATGCTGGACTTCGCCCGCCTGCGGCTCGCCCAGATCTTCGCCCCGGAACTCGACGCCCTGCCCGAGCAGGCTCGTACGGACCTGCTGAACGGGCTGGACGCGGTGACCACGTGGAGCGCCTGGTACCACTGGCGCAGCAGCGGGCTGAGCCCCGAGCAGGCGCGCCGCACCATGGCCGCCGCGGTGCACGCGCTCCTGGCGGGGGCGGGGGGGTAAGGTCCACGGGCGCCGGGCGCCGGGCGCCGGCGGGGTCGGGGGCGGGTGCCGGGCCCTTCTGACGATGGTCGAAAGGTGTCGCGACGGGAACCGTGCCGCAACGGCCTCCGCCGGTTCCCCCGCTGTTCTCCTCGGGAACCGCGCCGCCGTCAGCCCCGGAAGGCCCGGCCGAGGTGGTAGCGGAGGACGGCGATGGCCTCGTCCGCCGTGCGCTGGCCGAGCAGGACGCTGAGGCCGAGCCCGGCGGAGACGGCCAGCAGGACGACGGCCTCCTGACGGGCGTCCAGTCGGGGGTCGGCGGTGCCGGCCCGCTGGGCGGCCGTCAGCTGGGCGGCCAGGAAGACCTCCATTTCGTCAGGAGCGGCGAGGAACTCCTGTCCGGCGAGCGCGGGGTCGGTGACGGAGAGCACGGCGTACTCGGTGTGGATGAGGTGGAAGGCCCGGCTCTCCTCGTCGGTGGGGACGGCTTCGAGCAGGACGGCCTCGACGATGCCGCGCGGGTCGGTGCCGACGCCCATGGCGTGGACGCGGTGCCGGACCCGCTCCCCCATGCGGGCGGTCAGGCGGGTCATGGCGGCGAGGAGCAGTTGCTCCTTGGTGTCGAAGTAGTACTGGACCAGCCGCACCGAGACGCCCGCCTCGACCGCCACGGAGCGCATGGTCACGGAGTGCAGGCCGCTGCTCGCCGCCGAGCGGAGCAGGGCGTCGATGATGTGGGCCCGCCGCTCCTCGTGATCCACCAGCTTCGGCATCGGGTTCCTTCGGTTCCTTCCGGATGTTTTTGTGGTACAACCATACCATCAAACCGGGAGGGATCATGACCAGGACCAGCGTCGGACACTTCACCAGCGAGGCTGCGAGGGCCAAGTTCCTCGATGCCTACGACCGGGCGATGGAGCTGTGGCCGGCCCCGCGCCGCGAACTCGACGTCGAGACCGGCTACGGCACCGTTCACATCCACCACTACGGGCCGAGCGACGGCGAGCCGATCGTGCTGCTGCACGGCCACGCCGGGCACCCGTCCAACTGGTACCCGCAGATCGCCGCGCTCGGCGAACACCACCCCGTGTACGCGGTCGACACCCTCGACGACCCCGGCCGCAGCGTGCAGCGGGTCGTCGCAGCCGGGTCGCGGGAGAACGCGGCCTGGCTCGGGGAGGTCCTCACCGGCCTCGGGCTGGAGGGGGTCCACCTGGTCGGCGTCTCGTACGGTGGCTGGCTGGCCCTCAACCAGGCCGTCCACGCGCCCGAACGGCTCGCCTCCGTCACGTCGCTGGACCCGGGCGGGATCGAGAAGGTGCCCGCGCGGTTCTACGTCCACATGGTCGGCGGCCTGTTCGGCATGCTCGCCCCGCCGCCGCTGCGCCCGGCGGTCGGCCGGCTGCTGGCCAACCCCGCGCTCAGCGCGCCGCGAGAGATGATCGCGCCGCTGATGCTCGCCATGCGCAGCTACAAGCCGGCCGGCCGCCCGCCGGCCCGGCCGTTCACGGACGAGGAGCTGGCGTCCGTCCGGCTGCCGGCGCTGGTCCTGGTCGGCAAGCGCAGCGCGCTGCTGCGCCCGCGCCAGGTGGTGGAGCGGGTGACGGCGCTGATCCCGGGCGTGCGGGCGGAGATCGTGGAACGGGCCGGGCACGGGCTGAACCTGGAGCGGCCCGAGCTGGTGAACGAGCGGCTGCTGGAGTTCATCGGCGCCGTCGGGCGTGAGCTGGAGGAGGAACGGCCCGGCGGCCGGTGACCGGGCCGCGGGGGCGGAATTTCCGGGGAGTGGCCGTCAGGTGTAGTTTCTGCGGGCCCCGGCTGCCGGCCGGTCGTCGGACTTGTCCCTGCTTCCCGGAGGCCTCACCTTGTCACCCGTCACCCGTCGTACCTTCCTCGGCTCGGCCGCCGCCCTCGGCGCGGCCATCGGGCTGGACACCGCCCTGCCCGCAGCGCTGCCGAGCGCGTCCGCCACGACGACGGGGACGATCCGCGACGTCAAGCACGTCGTGGTGCTGATGCAGGAGAACCGGAGCTTCGACCACTACTTCGGCACGCTGAAGGGCGTGCGCGGCTTCGGCGACCGCACCGCCCTCCAGATCGCGGGCGGCACCAGCGTGTTCGAGCAGCCCAACGGCAGCGGGCGGCAGTACCCGTGGCAGCTCAGCAAGACCAAGACCTGGTGGTGGGGCGTCAGCGCCGAGCAACTGGCGCAGTGCGACGGCTCGCTGGACCACTCGTGGTCCACCCAGCACAAGGCGTGGAACAACGGGAAGATGGACTCCTGGGTCGCCGCCAAGGGCTCGGACCGCACCATGGGCTTCATGGCCCGCGAGGACATACCGTTCCACTACGCGCTGGCCGACGCCTACACCATCTGCGACGCGTACCACTGCTCGATCCTCTCGGCCACCGGCCCCAACCGCACCTACCTGTGGTCCGGCACGATCGACCCGGGCGCCACCGCGGGCGGTCCGGCCTACGACGGCGGCTCCGAGTCGGGCCTGCACTGGCAGACGTACGCCGAGACCCTGCAGAACGCGGGCGTCAGCTGGAAGGTCTACCAGAACGCCCACGACAACTTCGGCGACAACGGCCTCGCCTACTTCAACCAGTTCACCGGTGCGCCGAGTTCGAGCCCGCTCGCCCGGCGCGGCATGGGATCGGTGCCCAGCACCGGCTCCACCCCGGACGACATCGCCGCCGCGATCAAGGCCGACGCGCTGGCGGGCACGCTGCCCCAGGTCTCCTGGGTGGTGGCCAGCCAGCTGTTCTCCGAGCACCCGGACGGCCCGCCGGAGAACGGCGCCCACTTCGTCAACCTGGTGCTCCAGGCGCTGGCGGCCGACCCGGACGTCTTCAACTCCACCGCGCTGTTCCTCAACTACGACGAGAACGACGGCTTCTTCGACCACGTGCCCCCGCCGGTCGCCCCGGCCGGCACCGCCGGGGAGTTCTGCAAGGGCACCAACATCGGCCTCGGCTTCCGCGTCCCGATGATCGTGGTCTCGCCGTGGACCCGCGGCGGCTGGGTCGACTCCCAGGTCTACGACCACACCAGCGTCATCCGCTTCCTGGAGAGCTGGACGGCCGCCCTGGGCACCCCCGCCGTCTGCCCCAACATCAGCGACTGGCGCCGCCGGGTCTGCGGGGACCTCACCGGCGCCTTCGACTTCACCAGCCCGGTCTTCGGCCTGCCCGCGCTGCCCGACACCAGCGCCACCCTCGGCCAGGCCGCCGCCAACGTGCAGATCAACCCGAGCCCCGGCACCAACGCCATGCCCACCCAGGAGCCCGGCACCAAGCCCGCCCGCGCGCTGCCCTACCAGCCCAACGCCTGGGTCGACCGGATCGAGACCGGCACCGACGGCCGGACCCGGCTCTGGATCGACCTGGCCAACCAGGGCCCGCAGGCCACCGCCTGGGCGCACTACTCGGTCTACGCCAACGCCTACCGCAACGGCGGCCCCTGGCAGTACACCGTCGCCCCGTACGACGCCGCCACCGGCACCGACGGCAGCGCCCGCGACTCCTTCGACATCGGCGCCGGCTACGGCAACGGGCAGTACGACTTCACCGTGCTCGGGCCCAACCGCACCCTGCGCCGCTTCGCCGGGAACGCCACCACGGCGGGCCGGACGGCGGAGGCCACCACCTCCTACGCGTCGGCGCCGGACACCGGCGACCCGGCGGTCTGGTTCACCATGACCAACAGCGGTACCGGTGCCGTCACCTTCACCATCACGGCGGGCAACTACCGGACGGGAAGCTGGACCTACCAGGTCGCCCCCGGCGCCACCGTCAGGGACTACTTCAACGCCGTCACCATCGCGCAGGGGTGGTACGACTTCACCGTCACCGTCAGCAGCGACCCGGCGTGGCTCCGCCGGGCCGCCGGTCACATCGAGACGGGGTCCGCGAGCGTCACCGGCTGACGACCGGCTCGGCCCCCGGTCCGCCGGGCCGGGGGCCGGTCAGGTGCTCGACGGCGGTACGGCTTCGCGGCGCTGCTCAAGCCAGGTGCGGCTCAGGTCGTCCCACACCGCCTGGTACCGGTCGAAGACGGCGTCGAGGCGGGGACGTTCGAGCCCTTCGGGGGCGGTTGACGCGACCAGGTACTCCAGGTCGTCGGCGAGCCGTCGGAAGCGGTACTGGGCCTCCTCCATCAGCACCCACCGGGAGCGCCAGTTGTAGAACGGCTCGGCGGCTGTCAGGGCCGTCACCAGGGCGACCAGGGCGAAGGCCAGGTCCGTCCACCGTTGCAGGCCCAGGAGGATGGTGGAGGCCGCGGAGAACGCCAGCGTCAGCAGCTTGATCACCGAGGCGCGCCGACGGAACTGCTCCTTCTTCCCTCGGGCGTAGTCGTGGCCCTGGCGGATCTTGCCCAGCAGGAGCGCAGCCGTCTCCTGCGGGGTGAGCCCCGCGCCCGGTCCGTCGTCGGATCGCACCGTTCCCCCTCGCCGTCTCCCCGTGCCGCGGTCCGGTGGCCGCGTGCGGGATCAGGCAGACGGTAGCGGAGGTGGGGCGTGTGCCTTCTGCCGGGGTCAGGCGGCCGTCAGGAACCCGGTGGCCGCGCGGGCCTGGTCGTAGCGGTGGAGGATCAGGCGGGCCACGGCGGGATGGGCGGCCAGGGGGGCGCCGGTCCAGCGGGCCGGGGTGGTGGCGGCGCGGCGGGCGAAGAAGCCGGGGGAGAGGAGGTAGGTGGCCACGGCGACGGCGGGGTGGCCGGTGGCCCGGAGGGCGGCCACCGCCTGGTGCGGGGTGGGCGTGGCGGCCGAGAGGTGGGCGGGGGTGACGGGACGGCCGAGGCGGACGGCGAGGAGCGCGGCCATCCGGTCGGTGTCGGCGAGGGCGGTGGGGTCGGAGGAGCCGGCCCCGGCCAGGACCACGGGTGCGTCGGCGGGGGCGCCGGCCTCGGTGAGGCGGTCGGCGAGGGCCTCGGCGAGCAGGGGGTGGGGGCCGAGCGCGGGAGCGAGATGGCCGGGCGGGAGGTCGGCGGCGGCGAGCGCGGCGGGCAGGTCGACCCGGACGTGGTAGCCGGTGCCGAGGAGGAGGGGGACCAGGATCGGTCGTGCACCGGACAGCCGGGCGAGCGCCTCGGCGAGCGACGGCCGCGCGAGGTCCAGGAAGCCGCAGCGGACGGTCAGTTCCGGGCGGAGCGATCGAACCCGGCGCAGCAGGGCGCGAGTTGCGGTGACGGCCGCCGGGTCGCGGCTGCCGTGGGAGACGGCGAGCAGCACCGGCGCCATCAGCCCGCCGCCAGCCGGTAGCCGCGCTTGGGGACGGTGCGGATCAGGGCGGCGTGCGGCCCGAGGGCCGCTCGGAGCCGGCCGACCGCCGCCTCGACCGCGTGTTCGTCGGCCGCCGCGTCCGGCCAGGCGGCGCGCAGCAGGTCGGCGCGGCTGAGCACCCGGCCGGGGCGTTCGGCGAGCGCCCGCAGCACCGCCGCGCCGCGCGGGCTGAGCCAGTGGCTCTCGCCGTCGACCAGGGCGGCGTTGCCCTGGAGGGTCAACAGCTTCCCCGCGACGTCGACTTCGCGGCGGGCCCGGCCGGGAAGGGTGTCCACGAGCAGCCGGACGAGCGCGCCGAGCCGGCCGCGTTCGGGATGGACGGCGGGCAGGCCGAGCTCGGTGAGCGGCCGGGCGCACAGGGCGCCGACGCAGACCGGCAGCACGTCCGCGCGCAGCGCGTCGAGCAGTTCCTCGTACAGTCCCTCGTGCCGCGCGGTGGCGAGCAGGGCGGCGATGGCGGGCGCGCTGGTGAAGGTGAGGGCGTGCACCTGGCGGCGGACGGTCTGGTCGAGGAGCTTGCGCACCGCGCCCGGGTCCTCCGGCGGGGCCCAGCGGTAGACGGGGACGGAGATCACCTCGGCGCCGCGTTCGCGCAGCGCCGCCGCGAAGTGGTCCAGGCGGACGCCGTGTTCCTGGACGGCGATCCGGCACCCGGCCAGCGGGCGGGCGAGCAGCCAGGTGAGCAGTTCGTCGGTGGCCTCGGTGGCGGGGGAGTAGCGCTCGTCCAGTCCGCTGGCCCGGACCGCCCCGGTGGCCTTGGGGCCGCGGCTGAGCACCACCGCGCCCCGGCAGGCCTCGGCGAGGGCCGTGCCCCGGCCCCAGCCCTCGGCGGCGCTCATCCAGCCGCGCCAGCCGACGCCGGTGGTGGCGACCACGTAGTCGAGCGGGGCGGCCAGACAGCGGTCGGTGGCCTCGCGCAGCGCGAGGTCGTCGGCCAGCGGCAGGATGCGCAGCACGGGTGCCTCGACCACCTGGGCGCCGCGCCGGGCGAGCAGGGCGGTGAGCTCCTCGCGGCGGCGCGCGGCGGTGACGCCCACGGTGAAGCCGGTGAGCGGCCCTGGCGGGGTGGGGGATGCTGCCATGCGGGTCAGCCTCCGCCGCGGGTGTTACGGGGGCATTGCCCGGCCGTCACCTGCCGGTAAGCGAAAGTGCCGCCGCGGTTACGGCAGATGTCCGGGAACGCACCCCGGCGGCCGGGCGGTGTGAGCGAGGCGTACCCCGCCCGCAACACGGGCGAAGCGGTCGCGAAACAGCGGACGGCGACCTTTCTCGGCATGACGCCGACCAGCCCCGCCGCCCTCACCGCGGCCACCGACACCCACTGCCCGTACTGCTCGCTGCAGTGCGGGATGCGGCTGTCGCCCGGCGCCGACCAGGCGGGCCCGAAGGGCGCCGGCCTTCCCGTCGAGGTCCTGGAGCGCCCGGACTTCCCGGTGAACCGGGGCGCGCTGTGCGGCAAGGGCCGTACGGCGCCCGCGCTGCTGGCCCGGGGCGCCCGGCTGACCGGTCCGCTGCTGCGGGACCGGCCCGGCGGCCCGCTGCGCTCGGCGAGCTGGCCGGAGGCGCTGGACCGGGTGGCCGCAGGACTGGCCCGGACCCGGGCCGAGCACGGCGCGGACGCGGTGGGCGTGTTCGGCGGCGGCGGGCTGACCAACGAGAAGGCCTACCTGCTGGGCAAGTTCGCCCGGGTCGTGCTGGGCACCTCCCACATCGACTACAACGGCCGGTTCTGCATGTCCTCGGCCGCCGCCGCGCACCGCCGGGCCTTCGGCCTGGACCGCGGCCTGCCGTTCCCGCTGGCCGACATCCCGCACACCGGCTGTCTGGTCCTGGTCGGCGGCAACCCGGCCGAGACGATGCCGCCGGCCGTCCGCTACCTCCGCGAACTGCGGGAGAACGGCGGGAGGTTGATCGTGGTCGATCCGCGCCGCACCCGGACCGCCGAGCTGGCCGACCTGCACCTCCAGACCCGCCCCGGCGGGGACCTGGCGCTCGCCCTCGGCCTGCTCCACCTGGTGATCGCGGACGGCCTGGTGGACGAGGAGTTCATCGAGGCCCGCACCACCGGCTTCGAGGCGGCCCGCGCGTCGGCGATGGCCCACTGGCCGGACCGGGTGGAGCGGATCACCGGGGTCCCCGTCCACCAACTCCGCCGGGCGGCACGGATGTTCGGCGAGGCCGCCACCGGCATGGTGCTCACCGCGCGCGGCCCCGAGCAGCAGAGCAAGGGCACCGACACCGTCGGCGCCTGGATCAACCTCTGCCTGGCCACCGGCAACGCGGGCCGCCCGTACGCCGGTTACGGCTGCCTGACCGGCCAGGGCAACGGCCAGGGCGGGCGCGAGCACGGCCAGAAGGCCGACCAGCTGCCCGGCTACCGCTCGATCGAGGACCCGGCGGCGCGTGAACACGTCGCCGCCGTCTGGGGGGTGGCCCCCGAGTCGCTCCCCGGCCCGGGCCGGTCCGCGTACGAGCTGCTGGACGGCCTCGGGCGGCCCGGAGGCGTCCGGGCGCTGCTGCTGGCCGGCTCCAACCCGGCGGTCTCCGCGCCCAACGCCGGGCACGTCACCGAACGGCTGCGCGCGCTGGACCTGCTGGTGGTCGCCGACCTGGTCCTCTCCGAGACCGCCCGGCTCGCCGACGTCGTGCTGCCGGTCACCCAGTGGGCCGAGGAGGACGGCACCACCACCAACCTGGAGGGCCGGGTGATCCTGCGCCGCCGCGCCCTCGACCCGCCGGAGGGGGTGCGCGGCGAGCTGTGGCTGCTGCGCGAGCTGGCCGCCCGGCTGGGCGTGCCGGAGGGCTTCCCGGTCGAGGCCGAACAGGCCTTCGCCGAGCTGCGCCGCGCCTCGGCCGGCGGCGACGCCGACTACGCGGGCATCAGCTACCGGCGGATCGCCGCCGAGGACGGGGTGTTCTGGCCCTGCCCGTCCGAGGACCACCCCGGCACCCCGCGGCTGTTCCTGGACCGCTTCGCCACCCCGGACGGCCGGGCCCGCTTCGCCGAGGTCACCCACCGCCCGGCCGCCGAGGAGCCGGACGAGGCGTACCCGCTGTACCTGACCACCGGCCGGATCCTCGCCCAGTACCAGAGCGGCGCCCAGACCCGCCGGGTCGCCGAGCTCAACTCGGCCGCGCCCGGCCCGTACGTCGAGCTGCACCCGCGGCTGGCCGAGCGGCTCGGGATCGCGGACGGCGAGCCGCTCGCGGTCACCAGCCGGCGCGGGCGGGCCGTCGCCCCGGCGCGGATCAGCGACGCCATCCGGCCGGACACCGTGTTCATGCCCTTCCACTGGGCGGGCGCGGGCCGCGCCAACAGCCTCACCAACCCGGCGCTCGACCCGGTCTCCCGGATGCCGGAGTTCAAGCTCTGCGCCGTCCGGGTGGAGCGCGCCCACCTGGAGGTGACGACATGAGGATCGCCGTGGTCGGCGGCGGCATGGCGGCCGCGCGCTTCGCCGAGCGGTACGCCGCCCTCGGCGGGGCCGGTGCGGTGACCGTGTACGGCGCTGAGCCGCGCGCCCCGTACAACCGGGTGCTGCTCGCCGAGGTGCTGACCGGCCGCTACGACGCCGAGTCGATCGCCCTGCCGCTCGGCGGGGCCTCGGCCCGGCCCGGCTGCGAGGTCGTCGCCCTCGACGTGGCGGCCCGCACCCTGCGGCTGGCCGACGGCACCGTGGAGTCCTGGGACGAGCTGGTGCTCGCCACCGGCGCCAACCCGGTGCTCCCGCCGGTGCGCGGGCTGCGCCGGCCCGACGGGTACGGTCTGGCGGAGGGCGTGCACACGCTGCGCACCCTGGAGGACTGCACCCGGCTCGCCGAGGAGGCCGTCGGGGCGAAGCGGGCGGTGGTGATCGGCGGCGGGGTGCTCGGCGTGAGCGCCGCCCGGGCGCTGGCGGCGCTCGGTGTCCGCACCGAGATCGTCCACCAGGCGCCGCACCTGATCGAGCGCCAGCTCGACCCGGAGGCGGCCGCCGTGCTGCGCGAACGCCTCCGGGCGCTGGGCGTCGACTGCTACACCGGCAACCGCGCCCGGGCCGTGCACGGCGGCGGGAGGGTCGGATCGGTGGAACTGGCCAGTGGCTACCGGCTGGACTGCGACCTGGTCGTCCTCGCCTGCGGCACCCGCCCGCGCACCGCGCTCGCCCACGCGGCCGGGCTGCCCGTCGACACCGGGATCCTGGTGGACGACCGGCTGGCCGCCGCCCCGCACGTCGCCGCCATCGGCGACTGCGCCGAGCACCGCGGCACCGTCCACGGCCTGGCCGGCCCCGCCTGGGAACAAGCCGACGTCCTGGCCCGCCGCCTCTCCGGCGCCGAACCGGGCGCCCGCTACCCCGGCACCAGCCCGCGCGCCCGGCTCAGCACCGGCGACCTGGAGTACGCGGCCTTCGGCACCGTCGACGAGACCCTCGACCCCGGACTCGACGTGCTGCGGCTCACCGACGCCACCCGCGGCAGCTACAAGAAGCTCGTCCTGCGCGGCGACCGGCTGGTCGGCGCCATCCTGCTCGGCGACCTGGCCACCGTGGACGCGCTGGCCGGCGCCTTCGCCGACGGCGGCGCCCTCGCCGGCCACCCCCTGCACCTGCTCACCCAAGGAGTCCCTCGATGACCGCAGACGACCGCACGGTCCGCGACCTCGTCCTGGTCGGCCACGGCATGGTCGGCCAGCGCTTCCTGGAGGCCTGGAGCGAGCAGCCGGCCGCCCGTGGCTGGCGGGTCACCGTGCTCGCCGAGGAACCCCGGCCCGCCTACGACCGGGTCCACCTCAGCTCGCTGTTCTCCGGCAGCACGCCGGAGGACCTCACGCTCTGCCCGTCCGGCTTCCTCGCCGAGCACGGCATCGACCTGCGCCTGGGCGACCCGGTCAGCGCGATCGACCGGGCCCGGCGGACCGTCACCACCCGGTCCGGTGCCGAAGTCCGCTACGACGCCCTGGTGCTGGCCACCGGCTCGGTGCCCTTCGTGCCCCCGGTGCCCGGGACGGACGCGCCCGGCTGCCACGTCTACCGGACCATCGAGGACGTCGACGCCATCCGCGCCGGGGCCGCCACCGCCGGCACCGGCGTGGTGGTCGGCGGCGGACTGCTCGGCCTGGAGGCGGCCGGCGCCCTGCGGGCCGGGGGCCTGGCCACCCACGTGGTCGAGTTCGCGCCCCGGCTGATGGCCGTCCAGGTGGACGACGGCGGCGGCGCCGCGCTGCGCCGCAGGATCGAGGCGCTCGGCGTCACCGTCCACACCAGCGCCGGCGCCGGCGGCGTGCTCACCGGACCGGACGGCCGGGTCCGCGGCCTCGCGCTGTCCGACGGCCGCGAGCTGCCCGCCGACCTGGTGGTCTTCTCCGCCGGGGTGCGCGCCCGCGACCAGCTCGCCCGGGACTGCGGACTGCCGGTCGGCGGGCGCGGCGGCATCGTGGTCGACGCCCACTGCCGCACCGAGGACCCGGCGGTGCTGGCCATCGGCGAGTGCGCCCAGGCCGCCGACGGACGGGTCTACGGGCTGGTCGCCCCCGGCTACCAGATGGCCGAGACGGCCGCCCGCACCATCGCGGAGCAGCAGGGCCAGGGGTTCACGGGCGCCGACACCTCCACCGAACTCAAGCTGCTCGGCGTCGACGTCGCCAGCTTCGGCGACCCGCACGGCAGTGCCGAGGGAGCGCTCGACGTGCTCTACAGCGACAGCCGCAGCGGCGTCTACCGCAAGCTGGTGATCGGTGCCGACGGCGCGCTGCTCGGCGGCGTCCTGGTCGGCGACACCGAGGGCTACGGCGCGCTGCGCCCGCTGGCCGTCGCCGGGAAGCCGCTGACCGTCGCGCCCGAACAGCTGGTGCTGCCGGCCGGGTTCGCGGGGGCCGGCGGGCCGGTCGCGCTGCCCGACGAGGCGGTGCTCTGCTCCTGCCACAACGTCACCCAGGGGGCCGTCCGGGCCGCCGTCCGCGAGCAGGGCGCCGACAGCGTCGCCGCCGTCAAGAAGTGCACCCGGGCCGGCACCGGCTGCGGCAGCTGCCTCAAGCAGCTCGGCACCGTCGTCACCGAGGAGCTGGAGGCCGCCGGGGTGCCGACCGCCCAGGGCCTGTGCGAGCACTTCGCCCACAGCCGCGCCGAGTTGTACGAGATCGTCCGGGTGACGGGACCGGCGAGCTTCTCCGAACTGCTCGCCGGGCACGGCACCGGCGCCGAGGGCTGCGAGATCTGCAAGCCGACCGTCGCCTCCATCCTGGCCAGCCTCGGCAACGGCCACATCCTGGACGGCGAACAGGGCGCCCTCCAGGACTCCAACGACCATTTCCTCGCCAACCTCCAGCGCAACGGCTCCTACTCCGTGGTCCCCCGGGTGCCCGGCGGCGAGATCACCCCCGAGGGGCTGATCACCATCGGCGAGATCGCCCGCGACCACGGCCTCTACACCAAGATCACCGGTGGCCAGCGGATCGACATGTTCGGCGCCACCGTCGACCAGCTCCCGGTGATCTGGCGCAAGCTGGTCGACGCCGGGTTCGAGTCCGGGCACGCCTACGGCAAGTCGCTGCGCACCGTGAAGTCCTGCGTCGGCGAGACCTGGTGCCGCTTCGGCGTCCAGGACTCCACCGCCCTCGCCATCGAACTCGAACTGCGCTACCGGGGATTGCGCTCCCCGCACAAGCTCAAGGCCGCCGTCTCCGGCTGCGCCCGCGAGTGCGCCGAGGCGCGGAGCAAGGACTTCGGCGTCATCGCCACCTCGGCCGGCTGGAACCTCTACGTCGGCGGCAACGGCGGCATGGCCCCGCGGCACGCCGGCCTGCTGGCCGCCGACCTCGACCGCGACACCCTCATCCGCACCATCGACCGCTACCTGATGTTCTACATCCGCACCGCCGACCGGCTGGAGCGCACCTCGGTCTGGCTGGAGCGGCTGGAGGGCGGCCTCGACCACCTGCGGGCCGTCGTCCTCGACGACTCGCTCGGCATCGCCGCCGAGCTGGACGAACTGATGGAACGTCACATCGAGCGCTACCGGGACGAATGGGCCGAGACCCTGGCCGACCCCGACCGGATGCGCCGCTTCGCCTCCTTCGTCAACGCGCCCGGAACCCCCGACCCCGCCGTGACCTTCGTCCCCGAACGCGGCCAGATCCGCCCCGCCCGCCCCGGCGAGGCCGGCCACACCCTCAACTCCCCGGTGCTGGTCGCCGGGGCCCGACCGGAGGTGCTCACCCCGTGACCGTACAGATCCACGACGGCGCCCACTGGCAGACCGTCTGCGCCCTCACCGACCTCCAGCCCGGCCGCGGCGTCGCGGTGCTGCTCGCCGGTGCGGAGCAGGTCGCGCTGTTCCGCACCGGCTCCGGAGAGCTGTACGCCGTCGACAACCTCGACCCGTTCAGCGGCGCCCCCGTCCTCTCCCGCGGCCTGCTCGGCAGCCGCGGCGACCGGCCGACCCTCATCTCACCGATGTACAAGCAGGTGTACGACCTCACCGACGGGCGCTGTCTGGACGAGGACACCGCCCCCGACGGCGCCCCCGCCGTCCTGCGCCGCTGGCCGGTCCGGGCCCTCGACGCGGAGGCGGCGGCGTGACGGCCGTCCTGGAGACGGGGAGACCCGCTCCGCCGGCCGTCTGGGACCCCGAGGACGAGGAGTTCTGGGCCCGCGAGGGCGCCCGGATCGCCCGGCGCAACCTGGTCCTGTCCGTCCTCTCCGAACACATCGGCTTCTCGGTGTGGAGCCTGTGGTCGGTGCTGGTGCTCTTCCTCGGCCCCGAGTACCACATCGACACCGCGGGCAAGTTCACCCTCACCGCCCTGCCGACCGCGCTCGGCGCCCTGCTGCGGCTGCCGTACACCTTCGCCGTCGCCCGCTTCGGCGGCCGCACCTGGACGGTGATCAGCGCCCTGCTGCTGCTGGTGCCGACCGCGCTCGCCGCGGTGGTGCTGGAACCCGGCGTCCGGTACGGCACCCTGCTCGCGGTGGCCTGCGCGGCCGGGGTCGGCGGCGGCAACTTCGCCTCCTCGATGGCCAACATCAACGCCTTCTACCCGCACCGGCTCAAGGGCTGGGCGCTGGGCGTCAACGCGGGCGGCGGCAACCTCGGCGTCCCGGCCGTCCAACTCCTCGGCCTGCTGGTGCTGGCCACCGCGGGCGCCGCCCACCCCCGGCTGCTGCCGCTGATCTACCTGCCGCTGATCCTGCTCGCCGCGGCCGGGGCCTGGTGGCGGATGGACAACCTTCCGGTGGCTTCCAGCGGCGAGGGCGGGGCGCTGCGCGAGGTCGCCCGCGACCCGTACGGCTGGGCCGTGTCCACCCTCTACATCGGCACCTTCGGCTCCTTCATCGGCTTCGGCTTCGCCTTCGGGCAGGTGCTGCAGGTGCAGTTCCACGACCGCTTCGACACCCCGGTCAAGGCCGCGGCCCTCACCTTCCTCGGCCCGCTGCTCGGCTCCCTGCTGCGACCGGTGGGCGGCCGGCTCGCCGACCGGTACGGCGGTGCCAAGGTGACGCTGGCGACCTTCGCCGCCATGGGCGCCGGTACCGCGGTGGTGCTGACGGCCTCCCGGGCGGGTTCGCTGCCGCTGTTCCTCGGCGGGTTCGTCTCGCTCTTCGTGCTCAGCGGTCTCGGCAACGGCTCCACCTACAAGATGATCCCCGCCCACTACCGGGCCGTCGCCCAGCGGGCGATCGCCGCCGGGGCCGACCCGGCGGCCACCGAGGCCGACTCCCGCCGCCGGACGTCGGCCCTGATCGGCCTGGCGGGCGCGATCGGTGCCTTCGGCGGCGTCCTGGTGAACCTGGCCTTCCGTCAGTCCTTCCAGGCCAGCCACAACGGCGACACCGCCTACCTGGCCTTCCTGGCGGCCTACCTGCTGTGCTCGGCCCTGACCTGGACGGTCTGGCTCCGGCGGCGCTGAAGCGAGCGGCCCGGCCACCCGGCCGGGCCGCCGCGTCCTTCCGCGACTCCACGGATGAGCAGGGCTGTTTCCGTCCTGCCGCGTGTTCTACAGTTCTGTAGAACAAGTGGACGGCACGACGGGGGAACAGCATGGACAGGCCGCTTCGACTGCCGCAGCAGGACCGGGCCGACTTCGAGACGGAGCTGGGCAGGGCGCTGGCGGCCCCGCAGGTGCGGGCGGCGCTGCGGGACGTCGGGGACGAGCTGCGGGGAGTGGAGCGGCTGCGGAGGACGGCGCGGGAGAACGCGGAGTACGTGCTGGCCGCGGCGGCGCCGGAGTACGAGCGGTACGCGCTGCTGCGGGCGGACGCCGACGCGGAGGCCCGGCTGCCGGCGGACGAGCCGGCGCGGGGGCGGGCGTCGGGCTGGTGGGGCGTGCTGGGGGTCATCGTGCCGATCGTCGCGGTGGCGGCGGCGGTCGTGCTCCTGTTGCTCGGGTACCTGCTGGGGCTGGCGGAGGACATGGGGGTGCTGGGGCGCGCGCTGGTGGAGGCGGGCCTTGTGGCGGCCGGGGTGGGCGCGGTGTCGCTGCTGGTGGGCGGGGCGGGCCTGTTGGGGGCCGCGGCCCGGGGGGAGGGGCCGGCCGAGGGGGAGGCGGACGGGCCGGGGGAGTTGGTGCGGGCCCGGGAGGCCTGGCGGTCGGCGCTCGCGGAGCGCGGACTGGTGCCGTTCCTGGTGGCGCAGGCGAACGCCGGCCGGCGGGTCTGACGGCGGCGGGAGCGTCAAGGCCCGGTCGGGTCAAGGTGCGGTCGGCTCCGGTAAGGCGCAGTTAAAATCCGTGCCTCCGCGGATGGTTGGGGCTTGTGTGCGCCAGTCAGTGAAATATCATATGGCGCATTGCACAGCGGTCCGGGCGAGATCCGGTTCCCATCCCCCGCCGCATCCGGTTGACGAGCTGTCAGCTCCGTACACGTACCGCAATCCGTGCACCCTTCCCCCATGTCACGAGAGACGGAACCCGACCCGTGTTCAGATTCCGATCCCGCACCTCCCCACCCGGCCGACGCGCCCCGCGCACCGCGCTGGTGGCGCTCTCCGCGGCCCTGGCCGGCGCCGCGCTCAGCAGTCCGCTGTCCGCGATGGCCGACTCCCACGCGCCGCGGGCGACGACCGTCGCGGTCCAGCCGGGCACGCCGAAGGGCGCCACCGCGGCCCCGCAGAAGTCCGGCCCGCGCCGGGCCGCGGCGGCCAGGACCGGCCCGGTCGCCACCGCGAACGGCGGCGGCGCGAACGGCGGTGCCGCGAACGGCGGTGTCAAGAAGACGCCCCAGCTGGTGGACGGCGCCGACCCGGGCACCGGCGGCAAGGACGGCGACGGCAACGTCGCGAACCAGTACGACCTCCAGGTCACCTACAAGGGCGGCCAGGAGTCGACCGGCGTGGTGATCGGCGCACCCAAGGTCTACCTGGTGCTCTGGGGCTCCCAGTGGGGCACCGCGTCGACCAACGCGTCCGGCGACACCGTGGTGACCGGCGACCCGGACCAGGCCGCCCCCTACCAGCAGGACTTCTTCAAGGGCCTCGGCAGCTCCGGCGACGGGTGGAGCGCCGTCCTGACCCAGTACTGCGAGGGCATAGCCACCGGTTCCGTCCAGTGCCCGGCCGGGTCCGCGCACATCCCGTACCCGCGGCAGGGCAGTGTGCTCGCGGGCGTCTGGGTGGACAACAGTGCCCCCGCACCGCAGGCCGCGACCGAGCCGCAGCTCGGCGCCGAGGCGCTGGCCGCCGCCAAGCACTTCGGCAACCTGACCGAGGCGCAGAACCGCAACGTCCAGTACGTCATCGACTCACCGCAGGGCACCGACCCGGACAAGTGGAAGGAACTGGGCTACTGCGCCTGGCACGACTTCCAGCGCTCGCCGTACGGCCAGCTCGCCTACACCAACATGCCGTACCTGACGGACGTGGCCGGCTGCGGCACCAACTGGTTCGGTGAGAACACCCCGAGGGGCCGGCTGGACGGCTACGGCATCATCGGCGGCCACGAGTACGCGGAGACGGTGAGCGACCCGAACACCCCGGGCGGCTGGACGGACGCCACCGGCCAGGAGATCGGCGACAAGTGCGCCTGGATCCCCAAGGGTGCCAACGGCGGGCTGTTCTTCGAGGACCTGGCGACGGGCAGCTTCCCGCTGCAGACCCTGTGGTCCAACGCCGACCACCTGTGCATGGCCTCCGACCCGGTGGTGGCCGACCCGCCGGTGTCGGTGAGCACGATGTGCGACCGGACCGACAAGGCCGGGCAGCCGTTGTCGATCCCGGCGGTGGGCGTCTCCAGCACCGGTTCGGCCCTCAGCTACAGCGCCACCGGGCTGCCGCAGGGGCTGTCGATCGACGCGAGGAGCGGGGTGATCTCCGGCACGGCGGCCGCGACCAACGGCTACCAGCGGATCAACGTGACGGCGACGGACCCGGCGGGCAGGTCGGCGTCCACCGGCTTCTGGGAGAGCGTCGGCGCGGGCGGCGGAACGGGCTGCGGTGCGATCGAGCAGCTCATCGACCCCGGCTTCGAGAACGGCTCGGCGGACGTCAACCACACGGTGATGACGGACTCCTGGGGCCCGTCGGGGTACAACATCATCACCCCGTCCAGCCTGCACGCTCCGCACTCCGGCTCCTGGTACGCCTGGCTCGGCCAGAACACCGGGACGGACGACTCCATCACCACCTACCTGAACACCTACCCGGGCTACGGGCGGGCGACCTTCTCCTTCTGGCTCGACACCGAGTCGACCAACACCTCGGCCGCCGCGCCCGACACGCTGTCGCTGGTGGCGATCGACCAGTACACCGGTCAGCCGCTCGGCACGGTGCGGACCTGGTCCAGCCAGAACGCCACCGGTGGCTACCAGTACCAGTCGGTGGACCTCTCCCCGTTCATCGGGCAGGTCGGCTGGGGGACCACCATCGGCCTCAAGCTGGTCTCGCACGAGACCGGGACGACTCCGGGCACCGCGTTCCTGATCGACGACGCCTCGGCCCGCGAGAGCTGACCCGGCACCCGAACTCCGGCCCCGGAACCGCGCGTAGCGGTTCCGGGGCCGGAGCCGTTCCACCGACTACCGGGTGTCGGCGCTCAACCGGCGGCGTCGACCAGCAGTTGGACGGCATCGAGCGGGAGGTCGAGCCGACGGGCGATCCAGGCGGCCGGGCGGCCGGCCCTGGCCAGCATCCAGGCCGAGTACAACTGCCCCAGCTGTGGCGCGTGTTCGGCGAGAAGCAGCGGGCGGACGGCCTCCATCGGGAAGCCTTCCAGCGCGCGGGCGCTGTACTCCCGCCCGTTCGGGCCGGGCGGCGGCAGCGGGAGCGGGCGGCGGGCGTCGAGCCACCTGCTGAGCAGGACCGCCCCGACGACCAGCAGTCCGGAACAGGAGACGCCGATCAGGGCGCCGCCGATGACCGGGCGGTCCTCCTCCTCGGCGAGGCCGAGGGCGATCTCCTCCAGGACGAGCAGGCCGAGGGCGGCGAGCAGCACCGCCGCCCGGCCGGGGCGAGGGAAGAGCCGGGACGTCGTCATGGGAAACCTCTTCCTCGGCGGGGATACCGGGGGGCGGGGGCGGGCGCGGCGACTCACTTTCCGTACAACGGCGGCGGGCGGACAGGGGCACGCTGGGACGGGCCGGACGGTGAAAGCTCGTGCACAGGGTTGACGAGCCGTCAAAAACTCAACCGAGTGCGGGAGTTCTGTTAACGGGGGCCGAATTCCACCTTTTGGGCCGCCGACAGCATAACCCGGTCATGTCAACTTCGACACCCGTGTCGAAGTTTGTCTGCGGAGGGTTCGGGTCCATGGACGTCCTGGAGGATCAACCAGCACCCGGGCGGTGCGAATGGTGCCCGGAGCCACTCGTGACGCCCGCCCGCCGGAAGCTTCAATCGCCGTACCGAACGAACGAGACCGGCCGGGGACGGTGGGGCGACATGGACCTGAACACGGTGGCCGAGATACGGGACGCCCGCCTCGGCGGCACCTGGCGGCCCGGCGACGCCTGGCTCGGCGGAGGGACGTACCTCTTCTCCGAACCGCAGCCGCACATCCGCCGGCTGATCGACCTCGGCCGGATGGGCTGGGAGCCGCTCGCCCCCACACCCGACGGCGGCCTGGAGATCGCCGCGACCTGCACCATCGCCCAGCTCTCCCGCCACGCCCGGACCTTCGACCGGACGGCCGCGCCGCTGGTAGAGCAGTGCTGCCGGGCCTTCCTGGCCTCCTGGAAGGTCTGGAACACGGCCACCGTCGGCGGCAACCTGTGCAACGCGCTGCCCGCCGGTCCGATGATCTCGCTCACCACGGCCCTGGACGGCGTCTGCCTGCTGCGCGCGCCCTCCGGCGGGCAACGCCGCGTCCCCGTAGCGCAGTTCGTCACCGGCGCCGGGCGCAAGGACCTGGCGCCCGGCGAACTGCTGCGCTCGATCACCCTGCCGGCCCGCGCCCTGGCCCGCCGTACCGCCTTCCGTCAGGCCTCGCTGTACGGGCTGGGCCGCTCCGCCGCCCTGCTGATCGGCACCCTGGACCCGGCGGACGGCTCGCTCACCCTCACCGTCACCGCCTCGACCGTCCGCCCGTTCCGGTTCTGGTTCCCGCCGGAGCCGAACGCGGCGGCCGTCGAGGAAGCGATCCGGGACGGCATCCGGCCGGAGGAGTACTTCGACGACATCCACGGACTGCCCGCGTGGCGGCGGCACCTCACCCTCCGCTTCGCCGAACAGATCCGCCGCGAACTGAGCACCCCGGACCCCATGGAGCAGGAGGCAGCGCGATGAGCTTCGCGACGCACGTCAACGGCAGGCCCACCGACGCCGAGCCCCGCCCCGGCCAGTGCCTGCGCACCTACCTGCGCGAACGCGGCTGGTTCGGCGTGAAGAAGGGCTGCGACGCGGGCGACTGCGGCGCCTGCACCGTGCAGGTCGACGGCAGCCCGGTGCACAGCTGCCTCTACCCGGCGGCCCGCGCCGACGGCCGGTCCGTCACCACGGTGGAGGGCCTGGCCGGCCCGGACGGCGAACTCCACCCGGTGCAGCAGCGCTTCCTGGACGCCCAGGGCTTCCAGTGCGGCTTCTGCACGGCCGGCTTCCTGATGACCGCCGGCGCCCTCGACGAGGACCAACTCGCCGATCTGCCGCGGGCGCTGAAGGGCAACCTGTGCCGCTGCACCGGCTACCGGGCGATCGAGGACGCGATCAGGGGCGTGCGCCACACCGAGGAGCCCGACCCCGGCCACGCCGTCGGCCGCAACCTCGGCGCCCCGGCCGGCCCGCAGGTCGTCACCGGCACCGCCCGCTACACCTTCGACCTGGACGTGCCCGGCCTGCTGCACATGAAGCTGCTGCGCTCTCCGCACCCGCACGCCCGGATACTCGCCGTCGACACCACGGCCGCCCTGCGCGTCCCCGGCGTGCACGCCGTCCTCACCCACCGGGACGCACCCGAGCGGCTCTACTCCTCCGCCCGGCACGAGCACCCGACCGAGGACCCGGACGACACCCGGGTGCTGGACGACGTGGTCCGCTTCGTCGGCCAGCGGGTCGCCGCCGTGGTCGCCGACAGCGAGGCCGCCGCCGAGGAGGGCTGCCGGCGGATCGTCGTCGAGTACCAGCAACTCCCGTACGTGCTCGACCCGGAGGAGGCGATGGCCCCCGGCGCGCCCGTGCTGCACCCCAAGGGCCCGCAGTCGCGGATCGCCCGCCCGGAGTCCAACGTCTGCGGCGAGGTGCACGGCGAACTCGGCAGCGTGGAACAGGGGTTCGCCGAGGCGGACGTGGTGTACGAGGAGACCTTCCGCACCCAGCGGGTCCAGCACGCCAGCCTGGAGACCCACGGCTGCGTGGTGTACTTCGAGGAGTCCGGAGACGACGGCGACCGGCTGGTCGTCCGCTCCAGCACCCAGGTGCCCTTCCTCACCCGGCGCGCCCTGTGCGCCCTGTACGACCTGCCGGAGGAGAAGGTCCGGGTGGTGGCCGGCCGGGTCGGCGGCGGCTTCGGCGGCAAGCAGGAGATGCTCACCGAGGACATCGCGGTGCTCGCCGCGCTGCGCCTGCGCCGCCCGGTGAAGCTGGAGTTCACCCGGGCCGAGCAGTTCCACGGCGCCACCACCCGGCACCCGTTCACCGTCACCGTCAAGGCCGGCGCCAAGGCGGACGGCACGCTGACCGCCCTGCAGTTCCGGGTGGTGGCGAACACCGGCGCGTACGGCAACCACGGCCCGGCGGTGATGTTCCACAGCGTCGGAGAGTCGATGGGCGTCTACCGGGTGCCGCACAAGAAGGTCGACGCGTACTCGGTGTACACCAACGCCGTCCCGGCCGGCGCCTTCCGGGGCTACGGGCTCGGGCAGGTGACCTTCGCCGTCGAGTCCGCGATGGACGAGCTGGCCCGCCGGCTCGGCGTCGACCCGCTGGAGTTCCGGGAGCGGAACGTGATCGGCCCCGGCGAGCCGATGCACAGCCCCGGCGGCGAGGAGGAGGACCTGCACATCGCCAGCTACGGCCTGGACCAGTGCCTCCAGGTGGTGCGCGACGCCCTCGCCGACGACCGCAGCTCCGAGGACGCCCCCGAGGGCTGGCTGGTCGGCCAGGGCTTCGCGATGGCGATGATCGCCACCGGCCCGCCCGGCGGGCACTTCGCCGACGCCACCGTCAGCCTGCTCGCCGACGGCGGCTACGACCTGGCCGTGGGCACCGCCGAGTTCGGCAACGGCACCACCACCGTGCACCGGCAGATCGCGGCCGGGGCGCTCGGCACGACCGTCGACCGGATCACCGTCCGGCAGTCCGACACCGACGTGGTCCGGCACGACACCGGCGCCTTCGGTTCGGCGGGCACCGTGGTCGCCGGCAAGGCGGTGCTGCGGGCCGCCGACGCCCTGGCCGAGCGGCTGACCGCCTTCGCGGCCGACCACGCCCGCAGCCCGCGCGCCCTGGTGCGGCTCGGCGCGGAGACGGTGGAGTGCGAGGGGCGGAGCATCCCGCTGAAGGAACTCCACGAGGCCGCGCGCGAGCGCGGGGTGGAACTCTCCGCCGCCGGGCACTGGGGCGGCTCGCCGCGCTCGGTGGCCTTCAACTCGCAGTGGTTCCGGATCGCCGTCGACCCCGACACGGGGGAGATCCGCATCCTGCGCAGCGTCCACGGCGCCGACGCCGGGCGGGTGATGAACCCGATGCAGTGCCGCGGCCAGGTCGAGGGCGGGGTCGCCCAGGCGCTCGGCGCGACACTGTTCGAACGCGTGCTGCTGGACGAGCGGGGCGAGGTCACCACCGCCGCCTTCCGCCGCTACCGGCTCCCGGCGTACGCCGACGTGCCGCGCACCGAGGTGCACTTCAGCGCCACGTCGGACGCGATCGGCCCGCTCGGCGCCAAGTCGATGAGCGAGAGCCCGTTCAACCCGGTCGCCCCCGCCTTCGCCAACGCGCTGCGCGACGCCACCGGCATCCGTTTCACCGACCCGCCGTTCCTGCGCGACCAGGTGTGGCAGGCGCTGGCCGAACGGCGGCGGCTACCGTGAGTGAGGTGAGTCCCTTCCCCGGCCGGTGGTCCACAGTGGTAGGGGAGGCCGGAACCGATGGGACTCACCAGTCACAAGCTGCTGGCGCTGACGGCGCTGCTCGCGGTGTTCACGGTGCTCGGCACGCTCTGGGTCTGGCCGAAGCTCGCCGTCCGCAGCTGGCCCGCGGTGTTCCTGCGGCTCGGCACCATCGCCGTCACCCAGCTCTCGCTGCTCGCGGTGCTCGGGCTCGCCGTCAACGACTACTTCGTCTTCTACAGCAGCTGGTCCGACCTGCTCGGGCGCGAGCACGGCGTCGGCGTCGTCCAGGGCGCCGGGCGGGCTCCCGGGAGCCCCGGGAGCCCCGGGAGCCCCGGGAGCCCCGGGAGCCCCGGGAGCTCTGGGAGCCCCGGGAGCCCCGGGAGCCCCGGGCCGACCGGCGGACCGCCCGGGGTACAGGTGCTCGGCACCGCCGAGATCACCGGCGCCGGATCGATCAGCCGGGACCCGGCCAGGATCGGCCGGCTCGACAAGGTCCGGCTGCCCGGCCCCACCACCGGCCTGAGCACCGACGGTTACGTCTACCTGCCGCCGCAGTACTTCCAGCCCGGCAACGAGGGCAGGCACTTCCCGGCCGTCCTGGTGATGACCGGCTTCCCCGGGGACGCCGCCAACCTGGTCACCAAGCTGCGCTACCCGGCCACCGAACTCGACCTGCTGGGCAAGGGCACGATGAAGCCGACCGTCCTGGTCCTGATGCGTCCCTCGCCCAGCATGCCCCGGGACAGCGAGTGCGAGGACGTCCCGCACGGCCCGCAGGCGCAGAGCTACTTCACCACCGACGTGCCCGCCGACCTGCGCGCCACCTACCGGGTGCTGGGCGGCGCGGGCAGCCTCGGCGTCATGGGCGACTCCACCGGCGGCTACTGCGCCGTCAAGCTCGGCATGGTGCACCCGGGCACCTTCCCGGCCGCGGTCTCGCTCTCCGGCTACTTCAAGGCCGCGGAGGACGTGACCACCGGCGACCTCTTCGGCGGCAGCCAGCAGCGCCGGAACGAGGCCGACCTGAACTGGCGCCTGGCCCACCTCCCGGTGCCCGCGCTCGCCGTACTGCTCGCCGACAGCAAGCAGGACGGCGGCACGTACGCCGCGTCCTCCGCCTTCGCGGCGAAGGCCCGGCCGCCGCTGGTGGTGGCCCAGGCGACGGTGGACACCGGTGGCCACAACTTCACCACCTGGGACCGGCTGATCCCGCCCTCGCTCGGCTGGCTCAGCGCACACCTGCCGGACCCGGCGTGACCTCCGCCCAGGGCCTGTCCTAGCGGGCCAGCAGCGGCAGCGGTGCCCCCGTGCGGGCGGGCAGCTCCAGCCGGGTCAGCAGGGCCGACGGCGAGACCTCGACCACCCGGCAGCCCGCCCGGTGCCGGCAGTACCGGGCCACCGACGTGCCGCGCAGCCGGTCGAAGCCGCGCCGGGTGGCGGCGCCGAGGACGAGCAGGTCGTCCGGTCCGGTGACGGCGGCGACCAGGGCGGGCCCCGGCTCGGAGTTCACCACCAGCGGGCGGATGACCAGGCCGGTCGGGTAGCCGCCGTAGGCCTGGTCGAAGGCGATGTCCAGACGCCGCCGGGCGGCGTGCTCCAGCTCGGACAGCGGGCGCAGCCCGTCCCGGTCGTTCGGCGTCCAGGCGGCGACGGGCACCAGCACGGCCGCCTGCCGGGCCGCCTCGCCGACGGAGTGGTAGAGGGCGGCCAGGCTGCTCAGTGATCCGCTCAGACCGACGATCACCCGGGCGGTTGTGTTGTTCTCCCCGGTGATGCTCGCGGTGGTGGTCCCGGTCATGGCCGTTCGCCTCCGTCTCTCCGGTAGCTCTCTCCGGTCGAGTTCTGCCGGTCGGGTGCTCCTTGCTTCGGATGCCTCCAGTGAACCGCGGAACCACCACCTCCGTACCGGCGCTGACACCACCATGACGCCGGTCACACGCTTCTTGACGGCCCCCTGACACCCTGGGTGATCGGCACGAACGGCCGCTCCGGAGCGTGTCAGGAGGGCGTCAAGGACGGCAGCCGGGGCGTACGGCCTGTGTCAATGGCGGGTGCGGTCGGTGTGCGGAGGGCTTCCACTGGAGGAGTCCGGGCCGCACGGCCCACCGTCCGAAGGGACCCCCGTCATGAACGACACCGCCCTCGCCGTCGAACCTCCGCTACGCCGGGTCGTCCGGCTCGTCGAGCACCGTCCGACCGAGCGGCCGGAGGCCACGGTACGGACCGTGGAGCCGGCCTCCGCTCCCGCCCACGACCGTGGCCGTGCGGCGAGCTGCCGCATCGCGATGCAGTTCGAAGACTGACCCGGAGGAGTGCCACCATGACCCAGCTCATCGCGCCCTTTGACGCCGCCGCCCCCGCCGCCGCCCCCGCCGCGGCCCCTGTCGCGGCCCCTGCCGACGCGCTCGGCGGTCCCTGGCCGTCCTCGGCGCGGCCCGGCCCGGGAGCCGACCTGCTGGTCGGCGGGGTGGGGCTGGCCGAGGCGGCCGAGCGGTTCGGCACCCCGCTGTACGTGCTGGACGAGGGCGAGGTGCGCAGCCGGGCGCGGGCCTACCGGCAGGCGCTGCCGCACGCCGAGGTGTTCTACGCGGCCAAGGCCTTCCTGTGCAGCGCGATGGCCGACTGGGTCGCGGAGGAGGGGCTCGGCCTGGACGTCTGCTCCTCCGGCGAACTCTGGCTGGCGGTCTCGGCGGGCTTCCCGGCGCAGCGGATCCTGCTGCACGGCAACGCCAAGTCCCCGGAGGAGCTGCGGCTGGCGCGCCGGCTGCGGGTCGGGCGGATCGTGATCGACGGCCCCGCCGAGATCGCCCGGCTGGCGGCGCTGGTGGCGGCCGACACCCCGCAGAAGGTGCTGGTCCGGGTCGTCCCCGGGATCGCCGCCGGGCACCACGCGGCGGTGCGGACCGGGGTCGGCGGCCAGAAGTTCGGCTTCCCGATCGAGGGCGGCGACGCGGCGGACGCGATCGCCCGGGTGCTCGGCCAGCCCGGGCTCGAACTGGCCGGTCTGCACTGCCACTTGGGCTCGCAGATCACCGACCTGGAGCCGTACCTGCGGGCGGTGGACGCGCTGGTGGGGCTGCTCGCCCAGGTGCGCGAGCGGCACGGCCTCGACCTGCCCGAGCTGGACCTCGGCGGCGGGCACGGGATCCGCTACCTGCCCGGGGACCGGGAGTTGGACCTCGCCGAGTTCGCCGTCCGGGTGACGGACCGCCTGGCGGTGCGCTGCGCCGAGGCGGGCCTGGAAGTGCCGCGCCTGATCGTCGAGCCCGGCCGCGCGATCGCCGGACCGGCCGGCGTGGCGGTCTACCGGGTGCTGTCCGTCAAGCACGGCGCCGACGGCCACTGCTTCGCCGCCGTCGACGGCGGGATGAGCGACAACCCGCGCCCGGCCCTGTACGGGTCGGAGTACGGCGTGCGGCTGGTGGGCCGCCGGTCGGACGCGGGCACGACGCGGGTCGATGTGGTCGGCCGCCACTGCGAGGCCGGGGACGTGCTGGTCAGGGACGCCGTGCTGCCCGGCGACCTGCGCCCCGGCGACCTGCTGGCCGTACCGGCCGCCGGCGCCTACCAGCTGTCCATGGCCTCGGGCTACAACCTGGTCGGCCGTCCGGCGGTGGCGGCGGTGCGCGACGGCCGCGCCCGCCTGCTGATCCGCCGGGAGACGGTGGAGGACTTCCGCCTGCGCGAAGTCGGCCGCTGACGCCGAGCCGCCGGGACGCCGGGAGGACGCGAGGGGCGGCGCGAGGACGCGCGGGGCTGCGCGAGGAGTCGGCCGGTCCGACTTCTCGCGCAGCTGTCTCATTCGGGGGACGCGCTCACGCCGGGCAGCCCGCGTCGGCGATCACGAAGTAGCCGGGGGAGGTCTCCTCCAGGGTGTGGGTGGTCAGCAGGTTCCACAGGCCCATGTTCTGGCCGGAGCCGTTGGCGTAGGTGTAGCCGCCGTTCTGGTGGGCGCGCCCGGCCAGGGTCTGGTGGTAGTTGTCGGTGGTGTAGCAGGCCGGAGCCGGGCCGCCGCCGGCCGTGGTGGCCCGGACCGTTGCCGAGCGGGCGCCGACGGTGCCGGAGGAGTCGACGGCGGCGACGGTGTAGCCGTACGGGGTGCCGGCGGTCAGGCCGGTGTCGGTGTAGGCGGTGCCGGTGACGGAGCTGACCTTCGTGCCGCCCCGGTAGACCTCGTACGAGGCCGCGCCGTCGACGGGGTTCCAGGAGAGCGAGACCGAGTCGGCCGTGGTGCCGGTGACGGTGAGCCCGCTCGGCGCCGGGAGCCCGCTGCCGCTCACCGGAGTGGCGAGGCCCCAGAACTGGGCGGTGTAGTAGCTGGAGCAGATGGTGTTCAGGAAGTACGCGCCCGCCGTGCCGCACTGGTCGGGGCCCGAGCCCGGGGCGACGGCCAGGCCGTGGCCCATGCCGGAGACGGAGTACAGCTCGACGGCCGGGTTGCCGTTGGCGTCGTCGTACGTCGTCAGGGTGGTGCCGCCGGGAAGGCTCCGGGTCGCGGACGGGGTCTGGCCGATGCCCCAGACGTCGGTCCACTGGTCGCGCAGCTCGGTGCCGTTGACCGGCCGGACGGTGTAGTCGGCGGTGCCCTGCCAGATCGCCACCCGCGGCCACGGGCCGGCGTAGCCCGGATCGGAGCTGCGGACCTTGTCGCCCCACTGGGCCGGGGTGAGGTTCTGGCTGCCGTTCTGACAGCCGGACGCGGCGGCCTGGGTGGTGGCGCACTGGGCCGGGAGGCCCGAGTCGACGGCGCCGCCGGCGAACACGTCGGGGTAGTCGGCCAGCAGGTCGGCGGTCAGGCCGCCGCCCGCGGACAGGCCGGTCACGAACACCCGGCGAGGGTCGGAGCCGTAGAGCGACTCGGCCCTGTTCACCATCTGCACGACGGACGCGGCCTCGCCCTTGCCGCGGGTGTCCTTGGTCGCGTCGAACCAACTGAAGCAGGACAGCGGGTTGTTGCTCGGACCGGTCTGCGGGAGGACCACGGCGAAGCGGTAGGCGTCCGCGTACTTGGGCCAGCCGGAGTCGGCGTAGTAGTCGTTCGCGCTCTGGCCGCAGCCGTGCAGGGCGACCACCAGCGGTGCTCCGGTCGGCAGGCCGGCCGGGACGTAGGTGTACATCGCGAGATTGCCGGGATTCGGGCCGAAGTCGCTCACCTGCTGGTAGGTGCCGCTGGTGGCGGTGGCGGTGGGGGCGGCCGTGGCGGTGGCGGTGGGGGCGGCTGAGGCCGGGGCCGGGGTGGCGAAGAGGGCGACCGGGAGGCCGAGAACGAGGGCGAGAAGGGCGCGGGCCATCGGGCTGCGCCTGCGCGGCCTGCGGACGGGTCGGTCCATGGCGGGGCTCCAAGATGGGTGGGGGGACGGAGACCGTGCCGTGAAGCATGGGGCGCCCGGACGGGCCGGGGACATGGACCGGACCCCCACGCTCGGTCTCCCCGGCATGTGCCGCACCGCCACCGTCGCGGTCCGGCCTCCGGGTACGACGTCGCCCCGCCGGGCAGCGGCTCGGCGGGGCGACGTCCTCAGGGGTCCGGGCTCAGCCCGCGTGGGCGGCGCCGACCAGATCGGGCAGCAGCTTCGCCGCGTTGGGCGTGCCCAGGCCGGTGACCGGGTCCCAGCCGGTGGTGGCCGAGTAGCCGGGCACCGTGGGGTCCGTGGTGTTGTTGCCGAGGGTCACGTCGTTGAAGTCGGCCGCGTACTTGGCCGGGTCGGCGGCCAGCTTGTACAGGGCCGGGTTGATCTGGCCGAGCCCGCCGCCGTTGATCTGGTCCGCGATCGAGACCAGGCCGGCCCACTGCGGGCAGGACAGCGACGTTCCGCCGATGTCGTACCAGCCCGTGCTGCACGGCGTGCTACCGCACTTGAGACCGGAGGCGCCGTCCGGCGGCAGGGACAGGTAGACCAGCGCGCCGGTGCCGGGGGAGGCCTGCAGGGCCACGTCCGGGACGGCACGCTTGGTGCCGATGGCGGTGGAGCCGGCGGGCAGCGCCGACTGGTACGCGGGCTTGTCGAAGACCTGGCTGAACCCGCCGCCCGAGCCGCTCCAACCCACCTCGGCCGCACCGGCGTTGGCCCGGCAGGCGGCCGGGTTGTCGGTGCTGTCCGTGGTCCGGCCGCCGGTCGCGCCGGGGTCGGTGCACAGGAAGGTGCCGCCGACGGCGGTCACCAGCGGGTCGGAGGCGGGCCACTCCACGGACGGGTACGGGAGGGTGGAGCCGCCGGACTTCACCGGGGTCTTCACGGAGCCGGCCGTGCCGTTGTCACCGCTGGAGCCGAGCACCGTGACGCCGTTCAGCGCGGCCGACTTGAAGGCGTGCCGCAGCGGTTCGATCGACTGGCTGCTGGCGAACGCGCCCTCGGCGGAGGCGAAGGACTGGGAGATCACGTTCGCCAGGTGGTGGTCGACCACGTACTGCTCGGCGTTCATCAGGGCGGGCATGCCCTGGACGCCCAGCGTCTCGGCGGTCGGGGTGCTGACCAGCAGGATGTTGGCGCCGGGGGCCATGGCGTGCGCGGTCTCGACGTCGAGCGCGACCTCCAGCGCCCAGGCGGCCTTGCTCTCCTGGCCGGTGCCCTGGCTGGTGGACGGCGGCGCGGTGGTGCCCGGGTCGCCCTGGACGTGCAGTTCGCTGAAGGTCGGCATGCCCGGCCGGCAGGTCACGCCCTCCTCGCCGCACATCGCGTTGACGCCGAAGGCCTGGTCGAAGACGTGCAGGTCGTGCGCCATGGTGTCGCTGCCGTACGAGTCGAAGATCGCGATCGTCTGGCCGCTGCCGTCGAAGCCGTCCGCGTACAGCGGGCCCAGGTTGTAGGCGGCCCGGATGCCCTGCGGGCTGAAGCACCGGCGGCCCGCGGACGCGCACTGCGCCGGGGTGGGGGGAGTGGTCCCCGTCGACACCTGGCTGTAGTCGGCCACCGCGGGGTGCACCACCGGGTATCCGACGGCGGCGACGGCACTGGTGACCGTCGGCACGGCGAGCGCGCCGGAGGCCGCGAGGGCCAGGCTGCTCACCCCTGCCAGGAGCATTCGGCGCATGCTTGGAGCCTTCAAGTGGTCCTCCACGAGGGTGGGTTGGGGGACAAAGGCCGGTACCCGGACCGGATCGTGCGACACCGGGTACGCGAGGGGGCTCCGGGACACAAGGTCACGGCCGGGCGAGTGTAGGCGCGGGACCAGCCCTGCCTCAATGGCTCGTCAGAAATTCAGAACGACCTCTGACCTACGGCCTGTCCTCGCTCGGGGAGGAGCTCCATCCGTCGAAGGCCCAGCCCGGGTGGGAGGCGCCGAGGAACGGCAGGTGCGCGTCCCAGTCCGCTGCCGACAACTCCCGGACGGGCTGGAGCGCGATGCGGCCGCCCGCGTCGATGTCGAACCCCCAGGAGAACCCGAGCAGCGGGCGGACCCGCCGCTCGCCGTCGTCGAGCGGAGTCCTGGCGAGGTAGCTGTGGGCCGTCCAGTGCAGGGGGTCCCGTTCCGCGCGGGACGGCGCGTCGAACAGGGTGGGCCTGACACCGAAGAAGGCGTACGGCGACGGGGAGTCCTCGAAGAGGCAGAACGGATCCATGTCGAAGCCGGCCCCGGCCGAGGAGTTGTCCGTGGACCGCACCAGCTGGACCCAGCCGAAGAGGGCCCGGTAGCCCTCGCCGGGGTAGTCCACCACGGCGGTGCAGCTCGGGAAGCCGGCGGCCGAGGGGTGCTTGCCGATCGCGGTGGGGTCGGCCACCTGTTCCACGGTCACCGCCACCGAGCCCTGCAGGTCGTCATGCGCGAAGGAGAGGATCACGGCCTCACCCTGCCGTTCGCGCGCCTCCTCGGGAAGACCGTGGAACGCACCTGCCCGACTGTCCGGTGCCGGGGCGGGGCCGGTGTCGCCGGGCGGGCCCGCCGTCCGGTGATAACGGAACGGGTGCGGAGGCGGGTGTTGTGCGGTGGAGGGGTTGACGGGGTGGGGAGGGCGGGCGTTTGCTGGCTCCCGCTCGTGTGAACCTGTTTGGTTGTGGGCTGTTTTGTGGGTTTGAACGTTCAAACTGCGGCCTCCGAGTGCACTGTCCCCTGTGTTCCGTCTCCGCCCGGCGCCGTCCCCTCAGGAGGAATGCAATGTCACACCTTTCCCGTCGCGAGCTGCTCCGCGCCTCCGGAGCCGGTCTGCTCGCCCTGGCCGCCGGCGGCGGCCTCGCGGCCTGCGGCGGCTCCGATCCGGGTGGCGGCGCGGGCGGGGACGCCGAGACCGGGACCGTCACCGTCTGGTCCTGGGCCACCGCCGCCGCCGCGCTGCGCGGAGTCGTGCCGGCGTTCGAGAAGGACAACCCCGGCATCAAGGTCGACGTCCAGGACATCGGCAACCCGGCCATCTGGGACAAGATCACCGTCGGTCTCGCGGCCGGCGGCCAGGGGCTCGGCGACGTCCTGCACATCGGCTGCGACTACCTGCCCGGCTACGTGGACAAGTTCCCCGGCGGCCTCGCCGACCTCTCGCAGTTCGGCGCGACCGCCCACCGGGATGCCTTCGCCAAGGGCCTGTGGCCGGTCGTCACCGGCAAGGACGGTCACGTCTACGCACTGCCCTGGGAGGTCAACCCGCTCGGCTTCTTCTACCGCCAGGACTGCTTCGACAAGGCCGGCATCGACCCCACCACCCTCGCCACCTGGGACGACCTGATCGCCGTCGCCGACCGCTTCAAGGCCGCCAACCCCGGCATCTCCCTCATCGGCATCAACAAGGCCGCCAATCCCGACCCCGACCTCGACTTCCTGCAGTCCCTGATGCAGCTCCAGGGCGCGTTCTACTTCGACCTCCAGGGGCGGATCACCCTCGGTTCCGAGCCGGACGTCCGCGCCATGTCCATCGTCCAGCGCCTGGACGCGGCCGGGCTGGTCGCCGACGCCCCCGGCGACCAGGGCTGGGCCACCCTGATGAAGGCGGGCAAGCTCGCCGTCGCCCCGATGCCCGCCTGGGCCGCGCACTACCTGGAGGCCAAGTTCCCCGGACAGAGCGGCAACTGGCGCCTGGCCAAGCCGCCGGCCGTCACCCCCGGCGGCAAGCGCACCGCCCTGGTGAACTCCACCCACCTGGCCGTCTCGGCCTCCAGCCCCCGCCGTCGCGCCGCCTGGAAGTTCGTCGAGTACGCGCTCACCCGCCCGGCCTCGGTGAACGCCATGTTCACCGCCGGCGGCGTCTTCCCCGCGCTCACCGCGGCCTACGCCGACCCGGTGTACGCCGCGCCCCGCCCGTACTTCGGCGGCCAGGCCGTCCTGAAGACCTTCGCGGACCTCGCCGTCGACGGCGGCGACCCGACCAACTACTCCGGCGACTACGCCCGCGCCCTCAAGCTCGCCGGCGACGCCCAGACCAAGGTCTTCCTCAAGTCCGGCGACCCCGCCGCCGTCCTCCAGGACGCCGCCGAGCGGCTCGCCCAGCAGACCGGACGAACGATCGCATGACGGCCACCACCACCCCGGCCGTCGCGCTCGCCGAGGGACCCGCCGGGAAGCCCGCCGGGAAGGACGCCGGAAAGGACGCGCGGACCGGCCGCGCCGCCCGCCGTCGCCGCGCCGCCCTGCCGTACCTGCTGCTCGCCCCGGCCCTGGTCACCTTCGGCGTGTTCAAGGCCTACCCGATCGTCGACTCCCTGCTGCTCTCCTTCACCACCGGCGCCGGCCACGCCACCCGCGCCGCCGGACTCGCCAACTACCGCCGCCTGCTCGACGATCCGCTGTTCTGGACGGCCCTGCGCAACACCGCCGAGATCCTCGTCGTCCAGGTCCCGCTGATGCTGGCGCTCGCCCTGCTGACGGCCGTCGGCATCAACTCCGCCCTGGTGCGCTGGCGGGCCGTCTGGCGGCTGGGCGTCTTCATGCCCGCCGTCACCGGCCTGGTCGCCACCGGCGTGATCTTCGCCTTCCTGCTCAGGACGGACGACGGCGCCGTGAACCGGCTGCTGGAGACCGTCGGCCTGCCCGCCGTCGACTGGCTCGGCCAGCCGTTCTGGGCCCGGATGGCCGTCGTCCTGGTGCTCACCTGGCACTACACCGGCTACAACGCCGTCATCTACCTGGCCGGCCTCCAGGGCATCCCGAAGGAGCTGTACGAGGCCGCGATGGTCGACGGCGCCGGACCGGTCCGCCGCTTCACCGCGGTCACCGTGCCCGCGCTGCGCCCGGTCCTGCTGTTCACCGTCGTGCTGTCCACCATCGGCACGCTCCAACTCTTCGACGAGCCGTACGTGTTGACCGGCGGCGGCCCGGACAACGCGAGCCTGACCGTCTCCATGTACCTGTACCAGAACGGCTTCCGGTACTTCGACTTCGGCTACGCCTCCGCCATCGCCTACGCGCTCACGCTGCTGGTGTCGGTGCTCGGCGCGGTCCAGATGCGCCTGATGGGGGAGAAGGACCGATGAACCCCGAGAAGCTCCGTGGCTGGCCGCTGACCTTCCTCCTCGCGGGCCTGACCGGTCTGTCCGTCGCCCCCTTCTACTGGCTGCTGATCTCCACCACCCGCAAGGACACCGAGATCTTCGACTGGCCGCCGCACCTGCTGCCCGGCGGCGGCCTCGGCGACAACCTGGACCGGCTCGACCAGCGGATCGGCCTGCTCCGGGTGGTCGGCAACTCCCTGCTGGTGGCCGGGATCCAGACCGTCGGCGCGCTGGTCGTCGCCCTGCTGGCGGGCTACGCCTTCGCCAAGTTCCGCTTCCGCGGCCGCACCCTGCTGTTCGCACTGCTGCTCTCCACCCTCGTGGTGCCCGAGCAGGTCATGCTGGTCCCGCTGTTCAAGATGATGACGAGCTTCGGGCTGCTCGACTCCTACCAGGCGATCATCCTGCCCGGCCTGTGCGTGCCCTTCGCCGTCTTTCTGATGCGCCAGTCGCTGACCAGCCTGCCGGACGAACTCCTGGACGCCGCGCGGGTCGACGGCGCGGGCGAGTTCCGGGTGCTGTGGAGCGTCGTGGTCCCGGTCATGCGGCCGGTGCTCGCCGCGCTCTCGATCTTCCTCTTCCTGGGCTCCTGGAACCAGTTCGTCTGGCCGCTGATCGCCCTGCGCAGCCCCGACATGCACACCCTGCCGGTCGCCCTCGCGACCCTGTACGGCAACAAGGCCACCACCGACTACGGCGCGATCCTCTCCGGCACCGCGCTGTCCACCCTGCCGATGATGGTCCTCTTCCTAGTCCTGCAGCGGCAGTTCATCTCCGGCCTGCTGGCCGGCGCCACGAAAGGCTGAGCAGCATGACCGACATCTGGGAGCCGCACGCCCCCGCCGCCGTCGGCGGCCTGCGCCCGCTCCACCCGGCGGGCCCGGACCTCGGCGCCCGGCTCAGGGCGAGCCTCACGGCGAGCGGGGCGGCCACCGCCGAAGCGGTCGCGGACGGAGTGGTCGAGGTGACCGCGCGCGACACCGGCCCGGTGCGGATCGAGTGGCGGGTGCCCTGCGTGGACGCCACCGCCTTCTGGACACCGGAGCCGCGCGGCACCGGCTGGCTGCCCGCCGCCTGGAGCGCGCCGCGCCGCACCGGCCTCGCGGCCGGCGCCCCGATCGCCGCGCTGGTCGGCACCGGGGACGTCGCCCTGTGCGCCTTCGCCGCCGGGCGCCCCGACGTGCAGGCCGGGGCCGGAGTGGTCGAGGAGACCGGCGAGTTCCGGTTCTGGGCCCAGGCCGACGGCGAGCTCACCGTACGGATCGACACCTCGGGACGGCACTTCGCCCGCTGCCTGGCGGACCTCGCCGCCTGGTGGGGTGACGGCCGCGCCGTCGACATCCCCGACGCCGCCCGTCGGCCCGCCTACTCGACCTGGTACTCGATGCACCAGGACGTCACGCCCGAGCGCGTCGAGGCCCAGGCCGCGCTCGGCAAGGCGCTCGGCCTGGACGTGATCATCGTGGACGACGGCTGGATGACCGCCGACCGCACCCGCGGCTACGCCCACTGCGGCGACTGGGAGCCGGTGTCGCTGCCCGACACCGCCGCCCACGTCGCCCGGGTCAACGGGCTCGGCGTGCGCTACCTGCTCTGGTACGCACTGCCGTTCATCGGCAGGGACAGCGCCGCCTTCGGGAAGCTCGGCCACCACGCCCTCGCCGACGCCGCCCACCTGGGCGCGGTCGTGGCCGACCCGCGCTACCCCGAGGTCCGCGACTTCCTCACCGACCGGCTCGCCCGCGCCGTCGAGGAATGGGGCATGGACGGTCTCAAGGTCGACTTCGTCGACTGGTTCTCCCGCGGGCCGGCGCCGGCCGCCGGCCCCGGGGCGGACTGCGCGAGCGTGGACGAGGGCGTGGAGCGCCTGCTCTCCGCCATCCGCCGGCGGATCACCGCGGCCGACCCGGAGGCGATGGTCGAGTACCGCCAGCCGTACGTCAGCCCGGCCCTGTGGCCGTACGTCACCATGATCCGCGCCACCGACTGTCCGCTCAGCCCGCAGGAGAACCGGCAGCGGACCGTCGACCTGCGGCTCGCCGCCGGGCGCGTCCCGGTCCACTCCGACATGCTGATGTGGCACCGGGCCGAGCCGCCGGAGCAGATCGCCTGTCACCTGATCAACGTGCTGTTCTCGGTGCCGCAGGTCTCCGTCGACCTCGCCGCGCAGAGCCCCGCCCAGCGCGAGGCGGTCGCCTTCTGGCTCGGTGTCTTCCGCACCCACCTGGACACCCTGCAGCTCGGCGAGCTGCGGCCGTCCCGCCCGGACCTCGGGTACCCGCTGGTCACCGCGCTGGGCGGGGACACCGTCGCGGTGGCCCGCTACGCCGCCCTGCCGGTGGACGCCTCCGGCGACGGCTGGCGGACCCTGCTGGTGGCCAACGCCGACGCCGACCCGGACGTCCGGCTGACCGGCGGCAGCGGGACGGCCGTGGCCACCGTGCGGGACGCCAGGGGGCGTATCGTCCGCGAGGGCGAGGTCGACCTCGGCCTCGCCGCCCCCGTCCCCGTGCCGCGCGGCGGGCTGCTGACGCTGCGCCGCGCCTGACCTGGTCGAACGCCCGACCGTACGCCTGGAGGAGCGCATGCCGCCCGAGGGAGCACACCGGCCGCGCCGTGGCGCCACCACCATCGAGGAGGTCGCCCGAGCGGCCGGGGTCTCCCGGCAGACCGTGTCCAACGCGCTCAACGCGCCGCACCGGGTCCGTCCGGAGACCCTGGCGCGGGTGACCGCGACGATCCGCGAACTCGGCTACCAGCCCGACCAGTCGGCCCGCTCGCTGCGCAGCGGCGCGCGCCGCACCATCGGCTACCTGGCTCCGGCGGACGACCCCCACGACCCCAATCCGCTGATGGCCGGCTTCCTGGAGGCCCTGGTCGACGCGGCCGGCGAACAGGGCTGGCGGGTGCTGCTGTTCCGCCCGGCCCGCGGCACGGCGGACCCGACGGCCGCGATCGACGAGTTGGTGGCGGCCCGCCAGGTGGACGGACTGGTGCTGGCGGACGTGCTCGCCGAGGACGCCCGGATCGACCACGTCGCCCGGCTCGGCGTCCCGTTCGTCAGCTTCGGGCGGACCGGGTCCGCCCAGCCGCAGCAGTGGGTGGACATCGCCAACGACGCGGCGACGGCGGCCGTGGTCCGCCACCTCGCGGCGCTCGGCCACCGGCGGATCGGATACCTCGGCGCCTCCGAGCACCTGCCGTGGATGGCGGCGCGCCGGGCGGGCTTCCTGACCGAGGCCCGCCGACTGGGACTGGCCGCCGTCACCGCCGCCGGTCCGGAGGGGGCGGCCGTCCGGGAGTTGCTGCGCGGGCCGGAGCCGCCGACGGCCGTCGCGGCGGGCAGCGACCTGCTGGCGCTGGACGTGTACGAGGCGGTGCGGGCCGAAGGACTGGCGGTGGGGCCGCGCGGGATCGCGGTCACCGGCTTCCACGACACGCCGCTCTGCCGCCATCTGCACCCGGCGCTGACCTCGGTGCGGCTGCCGCTGGGAGCGATCGCCACCGCGCTGGTCGGGCGGCTGCTCGACCAGGCGCGCGGAGCCGCGCCGCCCCGGTCGGGGGTGGAGCTGGCCGCGGAGCTGGTGGTGCGGGGAAGCACGGCCGGTCCGTAGGGACGGCGGGCCCCGGGCGACGGCCGGGCCTCGGACGGCGGCCGGATCCCGGACGGCGGCCCGACCCTCGTCCGCGGCCGGTCCTCGGCCGACAGCCAGTTCTCAGTCGGCGGCCGGTGCGATGATCAGCTCGCCGACCTGGCGGGCGGCCGCCGCCCGCTGCTCCTCGGCCAGCGCGTCGTCCGTGACCAGGACGTCCAGTTCGTCCAGCGTCGCGAAGGAGGCCAGCCCGACCGCGTCCCACTTGGTGTGGTCGGCCACCACGACGACCCGGCGGGCGGAGCGGATGAAGCCGCGGTTGGTCTCGGCCTCGGCCAGGTTCGGGGTGGTCAGGCCGGCTTCGGCGGACAGGCCGTGGCAGCCCATGAGCAGCACGTTGACGTGCAGCGACCGGATCGCCTGGTCGGCCACGGGCCCCACCAGCGCGTCCGAGGGCGTCCGGACGCCCCCGGTGCGGATCACCGTCGCGGTGGCGGGCGTGCCGTCCGCGGCGGGCTGTTCGAGGAGGTCGGCAATCCGGAGCGAGTTGGTGACCACGGTCAGGCCCTCGACCCCGCGCAGCTGCCGGGCGACCGCGTACGTGGTCGTGCCGCCCGCCAGTCCGACCGCCGATCCCGGCGGCACCAGCGCGGCCGCCGCGCGGGCGATCGCCTCCTTGGCGGGCTGCTCCCAGCCGGCCTTGGCCTCGAACCCGGGCTCGCGACTGGCCGGCGCCTCGATCCGCACCGCGCCGCCGTGGACCTTCCGGACCAGTCCGCGGCGGGCCAGCGCGTCCAGGTCGCGGCGGACCGTCATGTCGGACACGCCGAGGTCCCGGACCAGTTCGGTCACCCGCACCCCGCCGCGGGCGCGGACCTGCTCCAGGATCAGCATCCGGCGCTGCCCGGCGAGGGGCAGGGCGCTGTCGGTCATCGGACCTCCTTCGATCGCTTTCCAACACCAAACCCTGATGGATAATGTTCGGAATTGTAGCTTCATGTTGATCTCGAATGGCACCACTCAGAGGAAGAAGGCCATGCCCGGGACGATCCCGCCCCCGACCCCTGCCCCGGCTCCGACCCCTGCCCCGCCCCCGACCGCTCCTCCCGCCCGCACCGTGACCACACTGGCGGACGGACGGCAGCTCCTCTACTACGACGCCGGGAAGGCCGTCCACCGGAACGCCGTCGACCGGCGCCCGCTCGACCCGCCGTCCCACGGCTCCCAGGTACGGCTCGACCCCGCCACCGGCGACTGGGTCACCATCGCCGCCCACCGCCAGGCCCGCACCTACCGGCCCCCGGCCGACGAGTGCCCGCTCTGCCCGTCCCGGGACGGCCGGCTCAGCGAGATCCCGGCCGATGACTACCAGGTGGCCGTCTTCGAGAACCGCTTCCCCTCGCTCGCCGGACCGCCCGGCGAACTCGCCCTCGACGCCGGCGGCCTGTGGACCGGCGGGCCCGGCGCCGGACGCTGCGAGGTGGTCTGCTTCACCGCCGACCACGACGCCTCCTTCGCCGACCTCACCCCGGAGCGCGCCCGCCTGGTCCTGGACGCCTGGACCGACCGCACCGCCGAACTCGCCGCCCTCCCGGGCGTGCGGCAGGTGTACTGCTTCGAGAACCGGGGCGCCGAGATCGGCGTCACCCTCGCCCACCCGCACGGCCAGATCTACGCCCTGCCCTTCACCGCTCCGCGCACCGCCCGGATGGCCGTCCGGGCCGCCGAACACCGCGCCGCCACCGGCCGCAACCTCTTCGACGACCTGCTCGCCGCCGAACGGGCCCGCCCCGACCGGGTCGTCCTCGCAGGGGAGCACTGGACCGCCTTCGTCCCGTTCGCCGCCCGCTGGCCGTACGAGGTCCACCTCTACCCGCACCGCCGGGTGCCCGACCTCACCGGCCTGGACGGCGCGCAGCGCGAGGAATTCCCCTCCCTCTACCTGGAGTTGCTGCGCCGGTTCGACCGCCTCTTCGCCGGCCCCGGCGGCTCCGGTGGATCCGCAGGCCCCGGAGACCCCGGCGGGGCCGGGCGCACCCCGTACATCTCCGCCTGGCACCAGGCGCCCGCCGGCCAGCGGGACGAACTCGCGCTGCACCTGGAACTGTTCACCATCCGGCGCACCGCCGACAAGCTCAAGTACCTGGCCGGGGTCGAATCCGGCATGGACGCCTTCGTCAACGACGTCAACCCCGAGGACGCGGCCCGTCGGCTGCGGGAGGTCGCCTCATGAACACCGCAACCGCCTTCGGCGAGCTCTACGGCCGCGCACCCGAGGGGGAGTGGGCCGCCCCCGGCCGGGTGAACCTGATCGGCGAACACACCGACTACAACCTGGGGTTCGTCCTGCCGATCGCCCTGCCGCAGGCCGTCCGCGCCCAGATCCGGCGCCGCGACGACGGGCTGCTGCGGCTGTACTCCGCGCAGGGCGGCCCGGAGGTCACCGAACTGCGCCTCGACGACCTCGCCCCCGGCTCGGTGCCGGGCTGGGCCGCCTACCCGGCCGGAGTGGTCTGGGCGCTGCGCGCCGCCGGGCACGCGGTCGGCGGGGCGGACGTCCGGTTGGAGAGCGACGTGCCGGGCGGCGCCGGGCTGTCCTCCTCCGCCGCGCTGGAGTGCGCGACCGCCGCGGCGTACAACGACCTGTACGGGCTGGGCCTTTCGGCGCCGGAATTGGCGCAGCTGGCCCAGCGCGCCGAGAACGCCTTCGTCGGCGTGCCCTGCGGGATCATGGACCAGATGGCCTCGATGTGCTGCCGACCGGGCGCCGCCCTGTTCCTGGACAGCCGCGACCTGACGATGCGCCAGGTTCCCGTCGACCTCGCGGGCCAGGGCCTGGCGCTGCTGGTCCTGGACACCCGGGTCAAGCACGACCTGGGCGACGGCGCGTACGCGGCCCTGCGGGCCGGCTGCGAGAAGGCCGCGGCCCTGCTCGGGCTGTCCGCCCTCCGCTCGCTGGACCCCTCCGGGCTCCCCGCCGCCCTGGACCGACTCCCGGCTGAACTCCAGCCGTTGGTGCGACACGTGGTGACCGAGAACGCGCGGGTCGAGACCGCCGTCGCCGCCCTGGACGCCGGCGAGCTCACCGCGCTCGGCCCGGTCCTCACCGCCGGGCACGCCTCGCTGCGTGACGACTACCGGGTCTCCTGTCCGGAGACCGACCTCGCCGTCGAAGCCGCCGTGGCGGCGGGCGCCTACGGCGCGCGGATGACCGGCGGCGGCTTCGGCGGCTCCGTCATCGCCCTCGTCGACGCCACCGCCGCCGACCGCGTCACCGCGGCCGTCACCGCCGCCTTCCGTGCCGCCGGGTACGCAGAGCCGCGCGCCCTCACCGCCGTGCCGGCCGAGGGGGCGCGCCGACTGCGCTGACCGGGGCCCGGCGGCGCGCCGCCCTCGCCGCCCTCGCCGACCGGGGCCCGGCGGCGCGCAGGCCGCGCCGCCCGGGGCCCGGTCCGACGGTCCTCAGGCCCGGTGGGCCGCCGGGCGCTCCGGGGACGCCTCCGCGAGCGCCCGCTCCACGGCCTCGACCCCGGCGCGCAGCCCGTACACCGGGGTGGCCGGCTGCTGGCGCCAGGAGTCGTCGATGCCGCCCGCGTCCACGGTGTCGAAGCCCAACTCGTCGACCAGCGCCCGTACGACCCGCTTCGCGGCCTCGTCGTCGGAGGCGACCGGGACGGCCAGCCGCTCCGGGTCACCGGCCGGGCGGGGCCGCTCCAGCAGGTCCTGCGCGTAGGTGCCGTTGAACACCTTGACCACCCGGTGGCCGAGGTGCTGCTCCGTCCAGCGGCTCTCCGTCAGCCCGCCGTCCTCGATCGCGTCGATCCGGCCGTCCCGCTCCTGGGGGTAGTAGTTGCCGGTGTCGATCACCGCCACGCCCTCGGCGGCGCCGTCCAGCAGCCCCGGGGGCAGGTCCGGCACGTTCTTCAGCGGCACCGTCACCACCACGACCTGCGCGTCCTTCGCCGCCTCGGCGGCCGTCACCGCCTTCGCGCCCGTCTCCTCGACCAGCGCCTTCAGCGACTCCGGTCCGCGCGAGTTGGCCACCGAGACCTCGTGTCCGAGCGCGGTCAGACGCCGCGTCAGGTTGCCGCCGATGTTGCCCGCACCGATGATGCCGATCTTCATGGGAAAGCCCTCGCTGTTCGGGTGTGCCGCAAGCTCGTCGCCATGGCCCAACCCGGCGGTGATCCGATCTGTTCCCGATCCGGTCCCGATTCGTCCCCGAGGGTGGTCCTGGCACACCCCGGGTCGGCCGGGGCCTGGTACCGCCCCGGCGACCGCCGTGAGGGTGGGGCCATGAACTCCACGTCCCACTCCACCTCCCACCCCACCGTCCTCGTCACCGGCGGCACCAGCGGCATGGGTCTCGCCACCGCCCGCCTCCTCCTCGCCACCGGCGCCCGGGTCGTGATCACCGGGCGTGACGACGCCCGACTGTTCCGTGCCGCCGAGGACCTCGCCGCTGCCGAGGAGCGCCTGCTCACCGTCCGCGCCGACGTGACGGTGCCCGCCGACCTCGCCCGCCTCGCCGACACCGTCCGTGAGCGGTACGGCAAGCTCGACGGCGTCTTCGCCAACGCGGGCGTCGCCGGGTTCCAGCCGGTGCAGGAGGTCGGCGAGGCCGACTTCGCCCGGATCCTCGACACCAACCTCAAGGGCGTGTTCCTCACCGTCCAGTACGCCCTGCCCCTGCTGGAAGCGGCCGGCGGTGGTTCCGTCGTCCTCAACGCCTCCTGGACCCCGCACCGCGGACTGCCCGGGGCGGCCGCCTACGCGGCGAGCAAGGCGGGTGTCCTCAGCCTCGCCCGCACCCTCGGAGCCGAACTCGCGGGGCGCGGCATCCGGGTCAACTCGGTCAGCCCCGGCTACGTCGTGACCGAGATGTTCCACGCCGCCGTCCCCGACCCGGCCGACCACGAGCCGATCCGCGCCCAGGTCCCGCTGGGCAGGCTGGGGCGGGCCGAGGACGTCGCGGAGGCCGTCGCCTTCCTGCTCTCCGAGCGCTCCGGATACATCACCGGGCAGGACCTCGTGATCGACGGCGGCCTCGTCCCCGCCTTCCCGTCGCTCACCGGCTGAGGCCGAGACCGGGGCTGACGCCGGGGCCGAGGCCGCGGGCTGAGACCGAGGCTGTCCCCCGTCCCCCGTCCCCCGTCCCCCGTCCCCGTTCCCGTTCCCCGTTCCCGTGCCTGGCCCTGGCAGGACCAGGCACGGAAACGGGTTCGGGGGACAGAATCGTCTCCGTGAACCCGACCACCGCCCTCAGCGACTTCCTCCGCACCCGCCGGGCCGGGCTCCGGCCCGAGGACGTCGACCTTCCCGACTACGGCGGCCGCCGACGGGTCGCCGGCCTTCGCCGCGAGGAACTCGCCCACCTGGCCGGGGTCAGCGTCGACTACTACACCCGCCTCGAACAGGGCCGCGTCGGCAACCCTTCCGAAGCCGTCCTGGACGCCGTGGCCCGGGCCCTGCGTCTGGCCCCCGACGAGTCCGGTCACCTCCACCGCCTCGCCCGCCCCGCGGGGCGCACCCGCCGCCGCCCCGCGGCGCGCCAGCAGCCCCGCCCCTCCCTGCTGCGCCTGCTCGACCGGCTCGACCACGTCCCGGCCGTGGTGATGGGCCACCGGATGGACATCCTGGCCTGGAACCGGGCCGCGTCGGCCGTCTTCGGCGACTACGGGGCCCTCCCGCCCGAACACCGCAACATCGCCCGCATCACCTTCCTCGACCCGGCCTCCCGCGACCTCTTCGCCGACTGGGCCACCTGCGCCCGGGAGAACGTCGCCTTCCTCCACCTGGAGGCCGGCCGCCGCCCCGACGACCCCCGCCTCGCCGAACTGATCGGCCAACTCTGCCTGGGAAGCCGTGAGTTCAACACCTACTGGGCTGAACACCCGGTCGCCGACAAGACCTCCGGCCGCAAACGCTTCCACCACCCCGTCGCCGGCCTCCTCGACCTCAGCTACGACACCCTCCGCCCCGCCGACGACCCCGACCAGGCCCTCATCACCTACACCGCCGAGCCAGGCACCCCCTCCGACGACGCCCTGCGCCTGCTGCTCAGCTGGTCGGCAAGCCACTGAGAGGGGCGTGTCGAATGGCGTCCACCACGGACGGCACCGCACTGCAGCACCTCATCCACGGGCTCCCCGCCGCCTTCGCAACGGCCCCGCGCCCCACTGGCATCGACGCGTGCCCGTGCTGCCACCCGCCGGACGGGATCGACACCCTCCTGCGCACCCCGCGCGAGCGGCTGGGGCCGGACGAGCTGACGCGCTACGCCACCTCGGCGCTGAACACCGTCGGCTCGCCCGGCGACTTCCGCTACTTCGCCCCGCGCATCCTCCAGCTCGTGCTGACCGGCGAACTCTCCGTCCCCGACCTGGAAGTGGTCGGCATCAAGCTCGCCCAGGCCGGCTGGTACGACTGGCCGGAGGCCGGGTACCTGCGCCGGCTCCTGGCCGCGCTCTGGTCGGACGCCCTCCACAACGCCGAGGAGTGGTGGGACGCCGAGTCCGTCCTCTGCGCCCTCGCCGCCGCCGACCCGGACGGCACCGGCGACCGGCTAGCAGAATGGGCCCGCCTGGCGACCCCGACGGCCGTGGAGCGGCTGCACGAGTTCGCCCTCGCCGGGGGACTCGCCCCCTCGAACGCCTTCTGGGACGAACAGAGCGCCCCGTACCGCGCCTTCGCCGAATGGCTGCGCGGCCCTGACCTCCAACTCTCCGTAGAGACGGCCGTGTTCCGGACCGACGACCCCGCCCAACTCGAACAACTCTTCACCGTCCATGACATCCTGGCGCCATGACCCACGGCATGACGCCGCCGCTGCTCGCGGTCGCAGTACTCCTGCTCGTCATCAAACTGGCCCGACAACGGCGAAACGGCAAGCCCCTGCGGCTGGTCCCCCGCTCGGCTCCGGCGCGGGCGACGGGCATCGCCGTCGCCGCCCTGGTGGTGATCTCGGGAACGGCGGCCGGTCAGCCCTGGGACGCGTCGGCCATCCCGGCCGTCTCGCTCGGCGGCCTGGCGGGGGCCTTCGTGGACCTCCGCCACCGCTGAGACCGGCGCCGCCACCCTCACTCGAAGCGCGACGGGTCGCCCGCCCCGCGCCGGACGATCTCCGCCTCACCGCCGGAGAAGTCGACGACCGTGGTCGGTTCGGTGCCGCAGTCGCCGGAGTCCACCACCGCGTCCAGCACGTGGTCCAGCCGCTCCTTGATCTCCCACCCCTGGGTCATCGGCTCGTCCTCGCCGGGGAGGATCAGGGTACTGGACACCAGCGGCTCACCGAGTTCGGCCAGCAGCGCCCGGGTGACGGCGTGGTCGGGGATCCTGACACCCACCGTCTTCTTCTTCGGGTGCAGCAGTCGGCGCGGGACCTCCTTGGTGGCGGGCAGGATGAAGGTGTAGCTGCCCGGTGTCGCCGCCTTGACGGCCCGGAAGACGTAGTTGTCCAGCTGGACGAACTGCCCGAGCTGGGCGAAGTCCTCGCACATCAGGGTGAAGTGGTGGCGTTCGCCGAGGCGCCGGATCGAGCGGATCCGCTCCAGGCCCTCGTGGTTGTCCAGTCGGCAGCCGAGCGCGAAACAGGAGTCGGTCGGGTACGCGATGAGCGCCCCGGACCGCACGCTGTCGGCCACGGTGCCGATGGTGCGCGGCTGGGGGGACTCTGGGTGCACGTCGAAGTACTTCGCCATTGGCCGACCTTACGGGATTCCGGCCGCCGATCGCTGCAACCGCGACGTCCCGGGTTCTGGCGGGCCGCCGACCGGCGGCGTACGGTCGGCAGCCATGGGCTTCGACCAGGCGCGGGTGAACCGGATCTTCCGGCCGGAGACGTACGCGGAGGGTGTGCCGTACGGGCTGTTCCGCGAGCTGCGGGCGCAGGCGCCGGTGTGCTGGGTGGAGGAGCCGGCGGTGGGGGAGTGGCCGGCCGGGCCCGGCTACTGGGCGGTGCTGCGGCACCCGGACGTGAAGCACGTGCTGCGCAGCCCGGAGGACTTCTCCTCGCACCTCGGCGCCACCCAGATCCGGGACCCGGACACCCCGGCCGACCTGGCCTTCGCCCGCACCATGATGCTCAACCAGGACCCGCCCGACCACTCCCGGCTGCGCCGGGCCGTCGCCGCCGCCTTCACCCCGCGCGCGCTGCACGAGCTGACCGCTGCCATCGAGCGGCGCGCGGCCGAACTCGTCGCCGCTGTCCGCCCCTTGGGCGAGGCCGACTTCGTACCGGTCGCCGCCGACCTGCCGGTCCGGACGCTGGCCCGCATCCTGGGGGTGCCCGACCAGGACCGGCAGCTGCTGGTCGACTGGTCGAACCGGGTGATCGGCTACCAGGACCCGGACCACGCCCGGTCCAGCACCGCCGACCCGGCCCGGCTCACCGACCTGGGCCGCGCCGCGCTCGCCCGGCGCCCCGGCGCCCTCACCACCGTCGACGGCCGCCCGCTCAACCCGCGCTCCCGCGCCGCCCTCTCCGACATGTTCGGTTACGCCCACGCGCTCGCCGAACAGCCCCCGCCGGGCAGCATGGTCGCCCGGATGCTGGAAGCGGGCCTGAACACCGGCGAGTTCGAGACCATGTTCTTCCTGTTCGCCGTCGCCGGGAACGAGACCCTGCGCAACGGCCTGCCCGGCGCCCTGTACTCCCTCCTCCAGCACCCCGACCAGTACCGGGAGTTGTGCCGTCGGCCCGAACTGATCGGCTCGGCGGTGGAGGAGTTGCTCCGGTTCTGGCCGCCGGTGCTGGAGTTCCGGCGCACGGCCGCCCGGGACGTGGTACTCGCCGGGCAGCGGATCCGCGCCGGCGACAAGGTGGTGGTCTACCACGCCTCCGCCAACCGGGACGAGGCGGTCTTCCCCGCCCCGGACCGCCTCGACCTCGCCCGCAGCCCCAACGACCACGTCAGCTTCGGCTTCGGCCCGCACTTCTGCGTGGGCGCCCGGCTGGCCAGGATCCAGCTGACGGCCCTGCTCCGCCGCATCGTCACGGAACTCCCCGGCCTGGAACTCGCCCCGGGCCCGCCCCCGCAGCGACTCGTCTCCAACTTCCAGAACGGCCTGAAGGACCTGCGCGTCCGCTGGCGCCGGCGGGGCGGTCCTGAAGCAGGGGCAGCTGGGCCCCGGCCCTGAAGGGCGGCTCCGCGGGTGCCCCGGACCCGGGGCCGCGGGTGTACTCGCTTGACCCCGGCGGGCCCTCCGCCCGGAGGTCCGCGGCGGCTCCCGGGCCCTCACCCCGCACCGACCGGTCAGCCGGTGCTCCGAGCGGTCCACCGCAGGAAGCCCAGCGCCAGCACCGCGAGGCCCGCGCCCAGCCCGTACACCGCGCCGGCCCCGGAGCCGAGCGTCGCGCCGCCGAGCAGGGTGCCGAGCCCGATCCCGACGTAGATCGCGGAGGAGTTGAGCGACACCACCAACGGGGCTTCCTGCGGGGCGGCTTCGATCAGCCGGTGCTGCTGGGCCGGCGTCTGGCACCAGCTGCTCGCGCCCCAGAGGAGCACCAACAGCCCGACCGGCGGAACGACTCGCCCGTTCAGGGCCGCCAGCCATGCCAGCGCCCCGAGCGCGGCCGCCATGGTCGCGTAGCCGGCGGTCAGGACCGCCGGCGAGCCGAAGCGGTCGGTCGCCCACCCGGCGCCCAGGTTGCCGACGACCGCGCCCAGCCCGTACAGGAAGAGCATCCACAGCACCGACCGCTCCGGCACCCCGACCGCGCCCAGCACCGGCACGCTGTACGCGTACGCGGTGTAACTCGCGCCCATGCCGAGGACGGTGAGCGGCAGGACGGCGAGGACGGCCGGCCGCCGCAGCACGGCGAGCCGGGTGCGCAGCGGTACCCGGGCGTTGCCCGGCAGTTGCGGCATGACGGTGCGCAGCACCAGGGCCACCAGCAGGCAGAGCCCGGCCACCACCCCGAGCGCGGTGCGCCAGCCGAACCAGTGCCCGGCGGCGTTGCCGAGCGGTACGCCGAGCGCCGTCGCGGCGGTCAGCCCGCCGATCACCACGGCCAGGGCGCGGGCCCGCAGTTCGGGCCGGACCAGCGAGGCGCTGACGGCTCCGGCGTTGGGCGTGTAGGCCGCCGCGCCGACGGCCGCGACCACCCGGGAGGCGAGCAGGACCGCCATGGAGGGGGCGAGTGCCGAGCCGAGGTTGGCGAGGCCGAGGGTGGTGAGCGCGGCGGTCAGCAGGGTGCGGCGGGGGAGCCGGGCGAGCAGGGTGGCCAGGACGGGGGAGAGCAGGGCGTACGCGGCGGCGAAGACGGTGACCGACTGGCCCGCCGTGGCCGGGGAGACGTGGAGGTCCCCGGCCATCGACGGCAGGAAGCCGGCCACCACGAAGGCGTCCGTCCCGACGGCGAAGGTGCCCAGCGCGAGGACGAGGGTGGAGGACAGCCCGGTGGTGGCCGGTCGTGGTGGGGCGCCGGAAATCAGGACATCGGACATCCAGGTTCTCCTCGGAAAGAAACCGGGAAGGGATCGGGTTCGTTTCAGCCGGTCAGACGCGCGTAGGTCCGCCGGGTGCGCTCCGCCGCCCCGGCCGGTGCCTCCGCCATCAGGTCGGCGACGGTCCGCCCGGCGAGCTCCCGCCGCCAGGCCAGTTCGGCACGGCGCATCGCGGTCGACACTCCGCACGGGCGGCGGAAGTCGTCAGCGGCGGCCGCCGCGCCCTCGGTGCGCTGCCGGATCTCGGTGCAGCGGAACAGTTCCTCCGGGCCCTCGATGGCGGCGACCACGTCCATCAGGGTGATCTGCCCGGGCGGCCGTCCCAGTCGGAAGCCGCCCCGGGCGCCGGGCGTGGAGCTGAGGATGCCCGCCCGGACCAGCGCCTGTAGGCGCTTGGTCAGATAGGCGGGCGGGAGGTCGAACCAGGCGGCCAGCCGGGCCGTCGGCACGGGGTGTTCGTCGCCCAGCCAGGCCAGCGTGAGGCAGCAGTGCAGGCCCCACTCGACTCCCTCGCCCATGCGCACAACCAGGACACTACACATCCTGGTTCAATCCCGGAAGGCCACCGGCGCCCCCGGAGGCCGGAAGCCAAAAGTCGGAAGCCGGAAGCCGGAAGCGGTCAGCCCGCGCAGGCCGGGCAGAGCCCCCGGTAGGTGACCTCGGCCCCCGAGACGGCGAAGCCGAAGCGCTGCTCGGCCGGGAGGTCGGCGAGCGGATCGCCGACGGGGTGGACGTCGCGGATGGCGCCGCAGCCGGTGCAGACCAGGTGCTGGTGCGGTCGGTGGGCGTTGGGGTCGTAGCGCTTGGCGCGCCCGTCCGTGGACACCTCGATGACCTCGCCGAGGGTGACCAGTTCGCCGAGGGTGTTGTAGACCGTCGCGCGCGAGATCTCCGGCAGGCGGTCGGCCGCGCGGGCGTGCACCTCGTCGGCGGTCAGGTGCACGTGCTCGCCGTCCAGGACCTCCGCCACGACACGCCGCTGGGAGGTGAGGCGCCAGCCGCGCTCGCGCAGCCGCTCCAGCAGGTCACTCATACGGTTCACCTATTCAGGTCACGGGGAAGACCGGAGTTTACCAATCGACATCCGCTGCGGTCCGCTTCCCGACCGGATATGGGTTTGGTGTCTTTCTTGACTTGGATTCCGTCCATCGTAGGATCGGCTCCGGCGCTAGCCTGGGCAATAGCAGTAGGTGCCGTAGGTAGCAGATAGACACCGTGATCCGCCTTGTAGGGAAGGATTCCCATGTCTGAGAACCACGATGCAACCGGCGTAGAGGCGAGCGCGGGCGGCTGCCCGGTCAACCACGGGCGCGCGCTCCACCCCACCCAGGGCGGCGGGAACCGCCAGTGGTGGCCGGAGCGGCTGAACCTGAAGATCCTCGCCAAGAACCCCGCCGTGGCCAACCCCTTCGGCGCGGACTTCGACTACGCCGAGGCGTTCAACGCCCTCGACCTCCCGGCCGTCAAGCGGGACATCCAGGAGGTGCTCTCCACCTCGCAGCCCTGGTGGCCGGCCGACTTCGGCTACTACGGCCCCTTCATCATCCGCATGGCCTGGCACAGTGCCGGCACCTACCGGATCAGCGACGGCCGCGGCGGCGCCGACGGCGGCCAGCAGCGCTTCGCCCCGCTCAACAGCTGGCCCGACAACGCGAGCCTGGACAAGGCCCGCCGGCTGCTCTGGCCGGTGAAGAAGAAGTACGGGCGCAACATCTCCTGGGCCGACCTGATCGTGCTGGCCGGCAACGTCGCCCTGGAGGGCATGGGCTTCGAGACCTTCGGCTTCGGCGGCGGCCGGGTCGACGAGTGGGAGCCGGACGAGGACGTCTACTGGGGCCCGGAGACCACCTGGCTGGGCGACGAGCGCTACACCGGCGACCGCGAGCTGGAGAGCCCGCTGGCCGCCGTCCAGATGGGCCTGATCTACGTCAACCCCGAGGGCCCCAACGGCAACCCGGACCCGATCGCCGCCGCCCGCGACATCCGCGAGACCTTCTACCGGATGGCGATGAACGACGAGGAGACCGTCGCGCTGATCGCCGGCGGCCACACCTTCGGCAAGACCCACGGCGCCGGCCCGGCGGACAACGTCGGCCCGGACCCGGAGGACGCGCCGATGGAGCAGATGGGCCTCGGCTGGAAGAGCGGCTTCGGCACCGGCGTCGGCGGCGACGCGATCACCAGCGGCCTGGAGGGCATCTGGACCCCCACCCCGACCAGCTGGGACAACAGCTTCTTCGAGACGCTGTTCGGCTACGAGTGGGAGCTCACCAAGAGCCCGGCCGGCGCCCACCAGTGGAAGCCGAAGGACGGCGCCGGCGAGGGCACCGTGCCGGACGCCCACGACCCGACCAAGCGGCACGTCCCGATCATGCTCACCACCGACCTGTCGCTGCGCTTCGACCCGGTGTACGGGCCGATCTCCCGGCGCTTCCTGGAGAACCCGGCGGAGTTCGCCGACGCCTTCGCCCGCGCCTGGTTCAAGCTCACCCACCGCGACATGGGCCCGGTCGTGCGCTACCTCGGCCCCGAGGTGCCGAGCGAGCAGCTGCTCTGGCAGGACCCGCTGCCGACCGTCTCCTACCAGCAGATCGGCGCGGCGGACGTCGCCGACCTCAAGCGGCGGATCGCCGAGACCGGCCTCTCGGTCTCCGAGCTGGTCTCCACCGCCTGGGCCGCGGCCTCCTCCTACCGCAACAGCGACAAGCGCGGCGGCGCCAACGGCGGCCGGATCCGGCTCCAGCCGCAGGCCGGCTGGGAGGTCAACGAGCCCGACCGGCTGGCGGGCGTGCTGCGGGCCCTGGAGGGCGTGCAGCGGGACTTCAACGCCCAGGCGGGCGACAAGCAGGTCTCGCTGGCCGACCTGGTGGTGCTGGCCGGCGGCGTCGGCATCGAGCAGGCCGCCAGGGCGGGCGGTCTGGCCGTCGAGGTGCCGTTCGCGCCCGGCCGGGTGGACGCGTCGCAGGAGCTGACCGACACCGAGTCCTTCGCCGCGATGGAGCCCAGGGCGGACGGGTTCCGCAACTGGGTCGGCAAGGGGAACCGGCTTCCGGCCGAGTTCCTGCTGCTCGACAAGGCCAACCTGCTGGGCCTCAGCGCTCCCGAAATGACCGTCCTGGTCGGCGGGTTGCGCGTGCTGGGCGCCAACCACCAGCAGTCCTCGTACGGCGTGCTCACCGAGACCCCGGGCGTGCTGACGAACGACTTCTTCGTCAACCTGCTGGACCTGGGCACCAGTTGGCGGTCCACCTCGGAGGACGCCCACACCTTCGAGGGCCTGGACGCCTCGGGGCAGGTCAAGTGGACCGGCACCCGGGCCGACCTGGTCTTCGGCTCCAACTCCGAACTGCGCGCCGTCGCCGAGGTGTACGCCGCCGACGACGCCAAGGAGAAGTTCGTGGAGGACTTCGTCGCGGCCTGGGTCAAGGTCATGAACGCGGACCGCTTCGACCTGGTGTGACCTCCGTGAGGTGAACGGGAGCCCGGGGTGCCGACCAGCCCCCGGGCTCCCGTTCGTCTCCACGGCCTACGGCGTTCCGGGCGTTCCCACGCTGACCAGCCCGGTCTCGTACGCCGCTACCACCACCTGGGCCCGGTCCCGCAGCCCCAACTTGCCCAGGATCCGGGCCACATGGGTCTTCACCGTCGCCTCGGACAGCTGGAGCCGGGCGGCCAGTTCGGCGTTGCTCAGGCCGCGGGCGAGCAGCCCCATCACCTCCAGCTCGCGCGGGGTGAGGGTGGCCAGCTCCCGGTGCGGGGCGGCCGCGTCGGGGGCGGCCGGGCGGGCGAACCGCTCGACCAGGCGGCGGGTGATCGCCGGGGCGAGCAGCGCGTCGCCGGTGCGGACCAGCCGGACGGCGGCGGCCAGGTGCTCCGGGGTGACGTCCTTGAGCAGGAAGCCGCTCGCCCCGGCGGCCATCGCCGCGTAGACGTAGTGGTCCAGGTCGAAGGTGGTCAGGATGATGATCCGGGGCGGGTTCTCCGTACCGCGGGCGAGGATCCTCCGGGTGGCCTCCAGCCCGTCCAGGCCCGGCATCCGGATGTCCATCAGCACCACGTCCGGTCTGCTCCGGCGGACGGCGGCGACGGCCTGCTCACCGTCCTCGGCCTCGGCGACCACCTCGATCCCCTCGGACTCCAGGATCAGCCGGAACCCGATCCTGACCAGTGCCTGGTCATCGGCGACCACCACGCGCAGGGGCTGCTCGTTCATCGACTCTCCAGCGGTATCGAGGCCGTGACGCGGTAACCGCCGTGCGGCCGGGCGCCGTCGTGCAGGGTGCCGCCGTAGACGGCGAGGCGTTCGCGCAGCCCGAGCAGGCCGCGTCCGTTGCCGGTGGCGGCCGCACCGGTGGGGCGTCCGCCGGTGTCGGTGACCTCCACCCGCAGGTGGTCGGGGGCGTAGTCGACGGTCACCTCCGCGTCGGCGCCGCCCGCGTGCTTGACGGTGTTGGTCAGCGCCTCCTGGACGACCCGGTAGGCGGCGAGCTCGACCCCGGGCGGGACGGCCCGACGCTCCCCGCGTACGGTCAGCTCCACCGGCAGCCCGGCCCGGCGGACGCCCTCGACCAGGGCGTCCAGCCTCCCGAGGCCGGGCAGCGGGCTCAGGTCGGCGCTCGCCGCCGGGTCGTCCTCCCCGGTGTCCGAGTCGATGGTCAACAGGCCCATCACCTGCCGCAGTTCGGTCATCGCCGCCCGACCGCCGGACTCCACCGCGACCATCGCCTCCCGGGCCCTGTCGGGGGCGGTGTCCAGGATCTTGCGGGCGGCTCCGGCCTGGATCGTCATCATGCTCACGTTGTGGGTCACCACGTCGTGCAGCTCCCGGGCGATGCGGGCCCGTTCGTGCTCCACCGCGCGCTGCAGCGCGGCCAGCTGCGCGCGTTCCAGCGCGGACAGCCGCTCCCGCTCCTCCTCCAACCGGCGGCGCCACATCCGCAGTTCGTGGGCGACCGCGAACACCGGCACCAGGACGAGCAGGGCGACCACCCCGTTCGGGAAGTGCGGCAGCTTGGCCATGTCGAACAGCACCACGAGCGTGCCGGCGGCGGCCGACAGGCTCAGCAGCAGGGCCTTCGAGTGGCGTCCGTACGCGGCCGCGCCGTAGGCGGCGACGATCACCACCACGCCCTCCCAGAACGCGATGTCCTCGTGCTGCCCCCGCACCAGCAGCGCGGCCGGCAGCACCGTCCACAGCACCGCCAGCGGGTGGCGCCGGCGCAGTGCCAGCGGCAGCGGGACGAGCGGCACCAGCAGCAACAGCCCGTGCCAGGTGGCGCCGGGCGGCGTGGCGTGAGCGCCGTGAGCGCCGTGCGTACCGGCCGCGACGGTGGCGTAACGGCCGCAGGTGTAGGAGAGGAACAGGGCCAGGGCCAGGTCGAAGGCCTGGCCGCGCCGGGTCGGCCGGGGCGGGGGAGCCGGGCTGCCCGCTCCGCCGCCCAGCAGCCGTCGCACTGCGGGGTGGTTGATCACCGGGACATTGTCGCGGTCGGCCCCTGCCCCGGACAGCCCCGCGATCGGCGGCAGCCCGTACACCGGTCGACTACACCGGAGGGATGACACCGCTGCTGCACGGCCTGACGGCGAACAGGTCGGCGGGGCGCGGTGCCGGTGCTCCGCCGGATGGCTTGAGCCCCTCAGCCCTCCCTGCGCTCCTCGGCCTTCTTCCCCTCGGCCTTCCCCTCGGCCTTCTTCTCTGCCGCCCGGACCTGCTCGGCGAAGGTGTGCTCGTCGATCCGGTCGAGCACCGCCCCGTGCTCGGCGGCCAGCCCGTCCGCCGGGCCGGGCGAGGACTCCCGCACGTCGAGGGCGAGCAGCGCCCCGCCGTCCGGCACCCGGGGCGACAGCACGATCATCGCGGCGCCGGCCTCCGTCGCGTACCGCTCCTCGGCCGCGTTGCCCAGCGCGGCGCCCGCCGTGAAGCCCAGCAGCACCCCGACCGGCCCGCCGAGCAGGCCCACCAGGCCGCCCAGCACACCGGAGCCGACGGTGGCCACGCCGGCCCCGCGGGTGAAGGTGTCCCGCACCTCCAGCACGCCGTCGGAGCTGCGCTCCAGGGCCGCGACCGCGTGCAGGCCCGGCAGGTGCTGCGCCGCCTCGAAGGCGGAGCGCCAGGTGGTGGTGTCGGGGAAGGTCAGCAGGACGAGGTTGCGCTGCTCGCTCATCGCACTCCGATCGGGCTGGGGGTTGGCGCTTGGAGGTTGGAGGCCGGGGGTTCGGCACCAGGGGTCCGGGGTTTGGGGGTCGGGGGTTCGGGGGTCGGGGAGTCCATCGTGACCCCTGGATGCGAGCTGCTGCCACAGGAACGACCGGTTCAAACCACCGCCGCGGTTCACCTCGGGCGCACCACCCGTATTCCGGCCAGGTGTGGGATCGCCCGAACGATCGGACGGCGGGCCGCAGGGGGCCGGCACCGGACGCGGCCTGGGAGAACGGGGTCGGCGCGGTCGGGCGGGCGCTATTTCGATCCTGGCCGAAAGAAGGGCAGGTGGTGCGCATGCCTATGGTGTGCCCCGGGCGGCGCTGCCAAGATCCGGAACCGGCACACCCGTGCCAGACCCGAACGCTTGGAGGAGGCAGCATGCAGCCCACGGCTGAGCAGGTTCGCGCACTCAAGGACGAGGACTTCCGGCTCACCCTCGGCCAGGGCCACCAGGTCCACCCGGCCGGGGAGCTCGCGGACGAGCTCTACGTCACCGCCGCGGTGCTCAACAGCACGTGTGACGGCTGGTCCAGCTGCGGTCGCGTCTGCAGCTACTGAGCCCGGGTCCGGTGTCGGCCCCGAACCGGTCGTGCGGCCGGTTCGGGGGCCGTGCCGGACGGGCCCTCGGTGTCACCACCGATACCCGCGTCACCGCGTTACCCCGTTACCCGCGTCACCGCGTTACCCCCGTTACCGGCGCAACCCGTGCAACCTGTGCAACCCGTGCATTCCAGAGAGGCAGCACCGCCCCGTGGTCGACACGTCCGAATTCCTACGGGCTGCCGCCCGGGCCGTCCCGCTGAACGCCCGGGGCCGGGCGACGGAAGGACTCCACCCGGCGGTCGCCGGCACCGGTGACGAGGACCGCAGCGAACGCGCCGCCCGGAAGCTGGAGCGCTGGCGGACCCAGGCGCCGTTCGACCGGGCCGACTGGTTCGCCCGCCGCCTCGCGTCCGACGGACTCGACCCGGACGCCGTCCACGCCCTCCTCGCCGAGCACCCCGACGCACTCGCCGCCCGGCTGGACACCCACCCGTGGGCCGAGCGCCTCGCCGCCGCGTTCGAGCGGCCCGGCACCCTGGACGTCCCCGAGGAGCACGAGTTCGCCCGGCTCGTCGCCCCACTGCTCGCCGCCGCCCGCGACCGCCTGCGCGCCGGACTCGCCGCGCTGGACGCCCCGTCCCTCGGGACCCCCGAGGAGCTGGCCGCCCTCGCCCTGCCCGCGCTCACCGCCACGGCTCACGGGATGGCCACCCGGACGGTCATCACCGAACTCCATGTCGCCCGGCTGAGCGGCGAGTTGACCGCCGACACCCCCGAGCGGCGCTACCGCGACTTCCTCGACCGGCTCACCCGACCCGAACAGGCGCTCCGCCTCCTCGCCGAGTACCCGGTCCTGGCCCTGCGCCTCACCACCCTCGCCGAACAGTGGACCGGCACCACCCTCACCCTGTTCGGCCGCCTCGCCACCGACCTGCCCGCCCTCGCCCGCACCTTCGCCGACGGCCGCCCGCTCGGCCGGCTCACCGAACTCGCCACCGGCCTCGGCGACCCGCACCGCGGCGGGGCCACCGTCAGCTCGCTGCGCTTCGAGCACGGCGTCCGAGTCGTCTACAAGCCCCGGCCGCTCGGCGCCGAGACCCACTTCCAGCAGATCCTGCAGTGGCTCAACCCGCAGCTGCGCCTGCCCCTGCGCGACCTCGCCCACCTGGCCGGCGACGGCTACGGCTGGGTGGCCCACGTCACCGCCGAACCAGCGGCGGACGAACACGAGTTGCGCGCCTTCTACCACCGGGCCGGCGCCCTCGCCGCGCTGATGTACGTCCTCGACGCGGTCGACTGCCATGCCCAGAACCTGCTCGCCGTCCGGGACCAGCCCGTCCTCATCGACCTGGAGGCCCTCCTCCACCCCGACCTCCACGAGCCCGCCAAGGACCTGTCCGAATCCGAGCGCCTCGCCCGCCACCAGGCCCGGCACTCGGTGCTGCGCTCCGGCCTGCTCCCCGAGCGCATGTGGGACGAGGGCAACGGCGGCGCCGACATCTCCGCCCTCGGGTGGGACCCGGCCGGCCTCCCGCCCCGCCCCGTGCCCGTCCTGGTCAACCAGGGAACGGACGAACTGCGGCTGGAGTACCGGAGGATGCCCGTCGAAGCCCCCGGCAGCCGGCCCGTACCGGCCGGGCGTCCGCTGCGACCGGCCGACCACCTGGCGGAGCTGGAGGCCGGCTTCACCGAGGCCTACCGGCTGCTCGCCGCCGACAAGCCCCAACTCCGCAAGATGATCAGCGCGTTCGCGGCCGACGAGACGAGGCTGCTGCGCCGCGACACCTTCGAGTACCGCACCCTGCTCAACACCGCCTGCCACCCCGACCTGCTCCGCGACGCCCTCGACCAGGACCGCCACCTCGACCGGCTCTGGGCGCTGGTCGGCTGGGAGGAGCAGACGCTCGCCTTCGTCGAACACGAGCGCGCCGACCTGTGGCGCGGCGACGTGCCCGTCTTCACCATCCGCCCCGACAGCGTCGACGCCCGCTCGTCCACCGGCGCACCGGTCCCGGGCGTCACCGACCGGCCCGCGCTCGAACTCGCGCTCGCCAAGGCGGACGCCCTCGGCGAGGACGACCTCACCCGCCAACTCCAGCTGCTGCGGCTCTCGGTGACCACCGCGGACGGGGCGCGCGAACCCGGCCGGGCGGTCGCCACGGCCCGTTCCGGCGCACCCGTCGAACCGGGGGACAACCTGGCCGACCGCGCTCTCGGCAAGGCCGTCGAAGCCGGTGAACAGCTGCTCAGCGAGGCCTACCGCGGCAGCGCCGACCTCGCCTGGGCCGGTCCCAACTGGGCACCGCCCGGCCGCTGGGCCCCCGCCGAACTCGGCCCGGACCTGTACAGCGGCACCGCGGGCATCACCCTCTTCCTCCATCAGCTGGCCCTGGCCACCGGTGACCGGTCGCACCGGGATGCCGCCCGCGCGGCCGAACTGACGCTCCGTCACCAGATCCGGCGGCGTGCCGACCGGCTCGGCGGCGGCCTGTCCGGAACCGGCGGCGTACTGTACGCGCTCGCCCAGTTCGCCGCCCACCACCCGGACCCCGAACTCGACGCGCTCGGCGCCCTCGTGCTCGACCGTGTCACCGCCACCGTTGCCGAGGACACCCAGTACGACCTGCTCGCCGGAGGCGCCGGCACCATCGGCGGTCTGCTCGCCTGGGAGGCCGTCCGCCCCGGTCCCGCCGTCACCGACGCCCTGGCCGCCTGCGCCGAACGGCTCGTCCGGGCCGCCGCCCCGCACCCCGAGGGCGGCACCGGCTGGCTGCCCGCCGCCCTCGCCGGGACCGCGACCCGCCCCCTGGCCGGCTTCGCCCACGGCGGCTCGGGCATCGCCTGGGCCCTGGCCCGCGCCGGGCACCGCCTCGGCGACCCCCGCCTACCCCAACTCGCCCTCAGCGCGGTCGAGTACGAGCGCACCCTGTTCGACGCCACCGAGGGCAACTGGCGGGACGTCCGCGAGGACGACGGCGCCCCCTCCTACCCCGCGCTGTGGTGCCACGGCGCCTCGGGCATCGCCCTGGCCCGCACCTCCCTCGCCGAACTCCTCCCCGACCAGCGGGACTTGCTCCTCACGGAACGCGACACCGCCCTCGACACCGTCCTCCGGGACGGCTTCGGCCACAACTCCTCGCTCTGCCACGGCGACCTCGGCAACCTGGAAGCCCTCCACCGCGCCGGTGACCGCTGGCAGACCGCCACCCGGCACCGGGCCCGCGCCGCCCTGGACGCCCTGGACGACCGGGGCTGGACCTGCGGCCTGCCGCACGGTGCCCACAGCCCCTCCCTGATGGTGGGCCTGGCCGGCATCGGCCACGGCCTCCTCCGCCTCGCCGCCCCCGCCACCACCCCCGCCGTCCTGATCCTCGAACCGCCGAAGCAGCACTGATCCCACGAACCGGCAGGTCCGGCCTACGGCACCGGCACCGGCACCGGGGCGGGAACCGGAAACGGAACCGGACTGAGCGCCGCGAACTCCAGCGGTGCCGACGGGTCCACCGACAGCCCGGCGGGCGCGGGCTCGGCGCCCGCGCGGACCAGCAGGTCCCCGATCGCCGCGACCATCGCGCCGTTGTCGGTGCACAGCCGCAGCGGCGGCACCCGAAGGGTGATGCCGGCCGCGGCGCAGCGCTCTTCGGCGAGCGCCCGCACCCGGGAGTTGGCCGCGACCCCGCCGACCACCACCAGGGTGTCGATCCCGTGGTCGGTGCAGGCCCGCACCGCCTTGCGGGTCAGCACGTCCGCGATCGCCTCCTGCAGGGCGGCCGCCGCGTCCGGGACGTTCGGTTCGGACCGGGACTCGACCCAGCGGGCGGCGGCGGTCTTGAGGCCGGAAAAGGAGAAGGCGTACGGGTCGTCGTGCGGCCCGGTGAGCGGGCGCGGCAGCCGTACCGCCGCCGGGTCGCCGGTGCGGGCGGTGCGGTCGACGGCCGGACCGCCGGGGTAGGGGAGGCCCAGGATCCGGGCGACCTTGTCGAAGCACTCGCCGGCCGCGTCGTCCAGGGTGTCGCCGAGGTGGACGATCGGGTCCCGGGCGAGATCGCGGACCAGCAGCAGCGAGGTGTGCCCGCCGGAGACGATCAGCACGACGCACGGGTCGGGCAGCGGCCCGCCGTCGAGGGTCGCGGCGGCGACGTGCCCGGCGAGGTGGTGCACCCCGTACAGCGGGACGCCGAGCGAGAAGGCGTAGGCCTTGGCGGCGGCGACCCCGATCCGCAGGGCCCCGGCCAGCCCCGGACCGGTCGTCACCGCGACGGCCCCGACGTCTGCCAGGGTCAGCCCGGCCCGGTCCAGGGCCTCCCGGACCACCGGCGCCATCGCGTGGACGTGGGCCCGGGCGGCGATCTCCGGCACCACCCCTCCGTAGCGGGCGTGCTCGTCCATCGACGACGCCACCGCCTGCCCGAGCAGCACGCCGTCCCTGACCAGTCCCGCGCCGGTCTCGTCGCAGGAGGACTCGATGCCCAGCACCACCACCGGTGCCCCTGGTGCCGCTGCCGCCCCTGTCATACCCACTCACCCTTGTCGGTCATTACACGATCAGATGACCATTGTGCCCGACGGGATGTGAGGAATAAGCAGGAGCCCATGCTTCGTTTCTGCAACTCATACGCAATAGTGTTGTCCCGGCACGATCGTCATCGCTCAACCCGCCGAAAGGGGCCGTGTCCTGATGGGCACCTACCAGCTTCCCGACCTGCCGTACGACTACTCCGCGCTTGAGCGGGCCATGTCCGCCGAGATCCTGGAACTGCACCACTCCAAGCACCATGCCGCGTACGTCAAGGGCGCGAACGACACCCTGGAGCAGCTCGCCGAGGCGCGCGACAAGGAGCAGTTCGGCGGCCTGGTCGGGCTGCAGAAGACCTTCGCCTTCCACCTGTCCGGCCACGTGCTGCACTCGCTGTTCTGGCAGAACCTCTCCCCGGAGGGCGGCGACCGCCCCGAGGGCGAGCTGGCCGACGCCATCACCGAGCACTTCGGCAGCTTCGAGGCCTTCAAGAAGCAGCTCACCACCGCCACCACCGGCGTCCAGGGCTCCGGTTGGGGCATCCTCTCCTGGGAGCCGCTCGGGCAGCGCCTGATCGTCGAGCAGGTCTACGACCACCACGGCAACGTGGGCCAGAACACCACCCCGCTGCTGGCCTTCGACGCCTGGGAGCACGCGTACTACCTGCAGTACCGCAACGTCCGGCCCGACTACGTCACCCGTCTGTGGGACGTCGTCAACTGGCAGGACGTCTCGACCCGGTTCGCCGCCGTCAAGGGCGCCTGAGCGCCGATCGCGCGGGGCCCCGGACCGGTCGGGCGGTCCGGGGCCGTCCCCGCGCTTTCCACCGTTCCGGCCCGTCACGGCCGTTGACACCCGTTGACGCCTGGTGACGCGCGTTGTCACCGGGCACGGCAGTCACACCGAACCGAAGACTCGCCGCCACCCGTTGTTCGCCCGGGACCGCCGCGCGGTCGCTACGCTCGGACCACCGCCGGTCACCGACGGTCGGTGGCCGACCGGCCGCCAGGCCCACCGACCGGACCGCCCGCTCCCGAGCGAAAGGTCGTTCGATGGCTCCGCGCCTGTCCGTCGTGGTCCCGATCTACAACGTCGAGCGCTACCTCGGAGAGTGCCTGGACTCGATCGCGGCACAGACCTTCGAGGACTTCGAGTGCGTCATGGTCGACGACGGCTCGACCGACGACGGCCCCGTCATCGCCAAGGCGTACGCCGCCCGGGACGGTCGCTTCCGGCTCGTCCAGCAGGAGAACAAGGGCCTCGGCGCCGCCCGGAACACCGGATGGCGCCACCTAGCCCCCGGCACCGAGTACCTGGCCTTCGTCGACAGCGACGACACCCTGCCGCCGCACGCCTACCAACTGATGATCAGCACGCTCGACGAGACCGGCTCCGACTTCGTCACCGGCAACGCGATGCGCCTGCGCACCACCGGCCTCAGCCCCTCGCACGCCCACCGCCGCCCGTTCCGCGAGACCCGGCTGCGCACCCACGTCAGCGAGCTGCCCGCGCTGGTCACCGACCGCACCGCCTGGAACAAGGTCTACCGGCGCTCCTTCTTCGACGCCGCGGGCATCCGGTACCCCGAGGGCATCCTGTACGAGGACGCCCCGGTCAGCGTCCCCCACCACTTCCTCGCCGAGCGGGTCGACGTCCTCGCCGACCCGATCTACCACTGGCGGGTCCGGGAGGACGGCGCCCTCTCCATCACCCAGAAGAAGACCGACCCGCGTGGCCTGATCGACCGGGTCCGCTCGATGGAACTCGTCCGGGAGTGGCTCCTCGCCCGCCCGGAGCCGCAGTTCGCCTCGTACCTGGGCGCCTACGACCGCAACTGCCTGGTCGAGGAGATCCCGATGTTCTTCTGGTCGATCCCGGACGGTGACCGCAATTACTGGGAGGTCTACCAGCGGCACGTCAGCCGGCTCCTGAACGCCATCGGGCCCGAGCGGATCGCCGACCTCAACGCCCAGCTCCGGCTCAAGTACCGCCTCACCCTGACCGACGCGATGAACCGCTTCATCGCCGTCCAGCGCCTCCACCGCGCCGTCCGCCGCACCCGCCAGGCCGCCGCCCGCCGCGCCGCCGCCGTGCGCCGCTGAGCACCTGAGCCGCTGAGCCACCTGAGCCCGCTTGAGCCGCTGAGCCACCTGAGCCGAGGGGTCCACCGCCGAGGCGTCACCGCCGTCCCACCGGGGTGAAGCGGACCGGCGTGCCGGGCGCCGCCTGGGCGACGGCCGGGAGGGCGGTGGCGGGGATGACGCCGATGACGGGGTAGCCGCCCGTGGTGGGGTGGTCGGCGAGGAACACCACCGGACGGCCGTCGGGCGGGACCTGCACCGCGCCCAGGACCATGCCCTCGCTGGGGAGTTCGCCCTCGCGGGCGCGTTCCAGCGGCGGGCCGTCCAGGCGCAGGCCGATCCGGTTGCTGGTGGGGGAGACCCGGTAGCCGGAGCCGGTCAGGACGGCGAGCGAACGGGCGGTGAACCAGTCGTCCCGCGGCCCGAACAGCACGGGCAGGAACAGCGGGTCGGGCGGCGCGGGGGCCGGCACCACGTCCGCCCCGGCCGCCGGGCCGACCGGCTCGCCGAGCGGCAACGCGTCCCCCGGGGTCAGGGGCGCCGGGCCCAGACCCGAGAGCAGGTCCGTCGAGCGGCTGCCGAGGACGGGAGCGGCGGCGATCCCGCCCGCGAAGGCGACGTAGCTGCGCACTCCCCGGGTCGCCGGCCCCACCTCCAGCAGCGCCCCGGCGGGCAGCCGCACCGGGGCGGCCCAGGCGGCGGGCCGCCCGTCGACCCGCACGGCGCACGGCGCGCCGGCCACGGCGACGGTCACCGCGTGGTCCACCCGCACCGCGCAGCCGAGCACGGTGGTCTCCAGGGTGGCCGCCGTCGCGGGGTTGCCGACCAGGCGGTTGGCGAGCCGGTGGGCGGGCTGGTCGAGAGCCCCGGAGCGCGGCACGCCCAGGTGCGCGTGGCCGGGCCGGCCGAGGTCCTGGACGGTCGTCAGCAGGCCTGCGTTCGTCACGGTGACGGTCATGCGCTCTCGATCACGCTTCCTCGTTCACGAACCGGACCCGGGTCCCCGGGCTGAACAGGGCCGCCGGTTCCCGGGACGGGTCCCACAGCACGGCGTCGGTGTGCCCGATGAGCTGCCAGCCGCCCGGGGAGGAGCGAGGGTAGGCGCCGGTGTACGGGCCGGCGAGGGCGATCGACCCGGCCGGGACGGCGGGGCGCGGAACGGCCCGCCGGGGCACCCGGTAGCGCTCGGGCAGACCGGTCAGGTAGCCGAAGCCGGGGGCGAAGCCGCTGAAGGCGACCCGGAACTCGGTCGCCGAGTGGATGCGCGCGACCTCCTCCTCGGTGACGCCCCACAGCGCGGCGACCTCCGCGACATCGGCGCCGTCGTAGCGCACCGGGACGGTCACGGTCTCCTCGCTGGTCGCCCGCAGCGGCGGCACGCGCCACCCCGCCAGTTCGGCGGCCAGGGCCTCGGGGTCGGCCACGCCGTCGAGCAGCACGGTCCGCTCGGCGGGCACGACCTCGGTGACGGGCGGGAGTTCGGCGGCCGCGCGGCGGCGCACGAGTTCGGCGTGGAAGGCGATCGTCTCGTCGGCGCCGTCGAGTTCGACCAGCAGCGCGTCCAGGCCGACCCGCAGGACCCGGATGTTCATCCCGTCCACCTCGTCCGTCTCCTGCCGTGTTCGGTGCCGCTCACGCGAACGCCTCGACCCGAACACCGGCCGCCAGCAGAGCGGTTCGGACCCGGCGGGCGAGGTCCGCAGCGCCCGGGGTGTCGCCGTGCACGCACAGCGAGCGGGCCCGCAGCCGGATCCGGTCGCCGGTGCGCGCGCTGACCTCGCCGTCCCGGGCGATGGCGACCGAGCGGTGGACGACGGCCTCGGGGTCGTGGACGACGGCGTCGGGCTCGCGGCGGGGGACGAGCGTGCCCTGCGGGGTGTAGGTGCGGTCGGCGAACGCCTCGGCAACCACCGGCAGTTCGGCCCGTCCGGCGGCCTCGTGCAGCCGCGAGCCGGGCAGCCCGAGGACGGGGAGGCCCGGTGCGGCCAGTCCGACGCCGCGCACCACCGCCTCCGCCTGCTCCTCGTCGTGCACCGTCCGGTTGTACAGCGCGCCGTGCGGCTTGACGTACGCCACCCGCGCCCCCGCCGCGCGCGCGAACGTCTGCAACGCGCCGATCTGGTAGGCGACTTCGTTCGCGAGCTCGTCCGGCGGGACGTCCATGGCCCTCCTCCCGAACCCGGCGAGGTCCCGGTAGGAGACCTGGGCGCCGATCCGTACGCCCCGCGCTGCGGCCAGTTCGCAGACCCGCCGCATGGTGCTCGGGTCCCCGGCGTGGAAGCCGCAAGCGACGTTGGCGCTGGTGACCACGGACAGCAGGGCGTCGTCGTCGGTGAGCGTCCAGCGGCCGAAGCCCTCGCCGAGGTCGGCGTTGAGGTCGACGACCGTCGCGGGAGACGGCTCGACGGGTCTCATCTCGCGCCGTCCGTCATCGAGCCGTCGACCGTCATCGAGCCGTCGACCGTCATCGAGCCGTCGACCGTCGCGCCGTGCACCCCCGTGCCGCCGTTCACGGCCGCGCCGTTCGCCGGCGCCGTGTCCGTCATCGCGCGGACGATCACCGCGCGCGCATCGTTCAGATAGCTGGTCAGCTCGACCTCCGCGTCGTCGATCTCGCCCGACTCCAGCAGCCCGGTGAGCGTCTGGTTGCGGCGCAGGAACGGCGCGTGGAGCCCCCGGGCGGAGGGTACGGCCGCAAAGGCCAGGCGCAGTTCGGCCATCAGCCGGGCCATGCACTCGTCGATCCGGCGGCTTCCCGCGATCCCCGCGACGGCCTGGTGGAAGTGCAGGTCGGCGGTACCGACGGTGACCCAGTCGTCGACCGCCTCGGCGGCCTCCGCACGCTCCAGCGCTGCCCGCAGGGCGGCCAGGCGCTCGGGCGCCGCGCTGCGCAGGGCGCGCACCCCGGCCGTCTCCAGGGCGAGGCGCAGGGTGTAGATGTCGGCGACGTCGGCCGGTTCGAGGATCCGGACGAACACGCCGCGGTTCAGCTCGTGCACGACCAGCCGTTCGTCGGCCAGCAGCCGGAACGCCTCGCGGAGCGTGTTGCGCGAGACGGTGAGCGCCTCGCCGAGCGCCTCCTCCGACAGTCGGGTGCCGGGGGCGAGCCTGCCCTCGGTGATGTGGTCGCGCAGCACCTCGGCCACGCGTTGGGCGGCGCTGGCGCGTTCGAGCCGGCCACGGTCGGCCGCGAGCGCGTCGAAAACCCCGGTCACGTTCCACCTCCTGAACTCTTGTCGGATTGTTCCACAATCCCCTAGCCTCACGGCAACCCCCGCAGGGTCGCGGCCCACCCAGTCGCGACCTCCTCCGCCCAACGGTGCCCCGGACGGCCGTGCTCGGGGCGGAGGTCCCTTCGAAAGGCGGTCAGGAACATGATCGTTCTGCTCGGCATCCTCGTCGTGGTGGCCGGGTTCGCCACCCGGCGAAATCCGCTCCTCGTGGTCGGCGTGGCCGGCGTGCTCACCGGACTGCTCGGCGGGATGAGCCCGCTGAAGGTCCTGGAGGCCTTCGGGACCGGCTTCGCCTCCAGCCGCTCGGTGACCGTCTTCGCCGTCACCCTCCCCGTGATCGGCCTGCTGGAGCGCCACGGCCTGCAGGAACAGGCCCGCACCCTGATGAACAAGCTCGCCAGGGCCAGCGCCGGACGCGTGCTCGCCGTCTACCTGGTGCTCCGCCAGCTCACCGCCGCCTTCGGCCTCACCGGCCTCGGTGGCCCCGCCCCCGCCGTGCGGCCCATGGTCGTACCGATGGCCGAGGCCGCCGCCGAACGCCGTCACGGCACGCTGACCGACAAGGCCCGCGAACGCCTGCGCTCCTTCGCCGCGAGCGCCGACAACGTCGGCCTGTTCTTCGGCGAGGACTGCTTCCTCGCCGTCGGCTCGATCCTCCTGATCACCGGCTTCGTCAACGCGACCTACCACACCGACCTGGAGCCGGTGCAGCTCGCGCTGTGGGCCATCCCCACCGCGGTCTGCGCCACCCTCGTCCACGGCGCGCGCCTGCTGCGCCTGGACCACACCCTCGCCCGGGACCTCTCCGCCGCCGTCGGCCCGTCCACCACCGCCGTCCGCATCGAGGAGCCGAGCAAGTGATCAAGGTCGAGTGGCTGTACTGGCTGGTCGGAGCCGTCTTCATCGCGATGGCCGCCCAGATGGCGGTGGACCGCGGCAACCCCAGGCGCTACGGCAGCGCCGCCTTCTGGGGCCTGCTCGGCGCGAGCTTCGTCTACGGCAGCTGGGTCGCCGACAAGAGCGCCCCCGCCGCACCGTTGGGCGTCGCCGTCCTGGCCATGATCTGTCTGGCCGGCTTCGGCTTCACCGGCCGCGGGACCCCCACGGCCGCCGCCCCCGAACAACGGGCCGCCTCCGCGGCGCGCCTGGGCAACCGGTTGTTCATCCCCGCGCTGGCTCTCCCGCTCATCGCGCTGGCCTGCGGCACGCTGCTCAAGGGCGTGCACCTCGGCAGCGGCGGTCAGGTGCTGCTGCAGACCGGCAGCGAGACCCTGCTCGGACTGGGCATCGGCACGATCGTCGCCCTGGGCCTCGGACTGCTGCTCACCCGCGAGCGCAACCCGGCCGTCGCCCTGCGCTCCGGCCGCGGCCTGCTGGAGGCGATGGGCTGGGCGCTGCTGCTGCCCCAACTCCTCGCCGTCCTGGGCTCGATCTTCCAGAGCGCCGGCGTCGGCACCCAGGTCGGCAAGCTCACCACCCACTTCCTGCCGGACGGCAGCAAGTACGCGGCGGTGGCGGTCTACTGCCTGGGCATGGCCCTGTTCACGATCGTCATGGGCAACGCCTTCGCCGCCTTCCCGGTGATGACCGCCGCCATCGGCTGGCCGGTCCTGGTCACCCAGTTGCACGGCAGCCCGGCCGTGGTCCTGGCGGTGGGCATGCTGGCCGGCTTCTGCGGCACCCTGGTCACCCCGATGGCGGCCAACTTCAACCTCGTCCCGGCGGCCCTGCTCGAACTCAAGGACCAGTACGGCCCGATCAAGGCCCAACTGCCCACCGCAGGCGCACTGTTGGTCTGCAACATCGCCATCATGTCACTCTTCGCGTTCTGACTCCTCTCGGAAAGGCGGTCCTGTGACCAGGGTCCTGCTCACCGGCTTCGAACCCTTCGACGGCGCCGACGTCAACCCGTCCTGGGAGGTCGCCCGCCTCGTCGCCGCCACCCCGCCCGAGGGGCTCCTGATCACCGCCACCCGGCTGAGCTGCGTCTTCGGCCGGGCTGCCGATGAACTGCGCACGGCGGTAAGGGAGTTCGCCCCGGATGTGGTGGTCTCGCTCGGCCTGTGGTCCGGCCGGCCGGACGTCTGCGTCGAGCGCGTCGCCATCAACGTCGACGACGCCCGCACCTTCGACAACGCGGGCCGGCAGCCGGTCGACCAACCCATCGTGCCGGACGGCCCCGCGGCGTACTTCTCGACCTTGCCCGTCAAGGCGTGCGTGGCCGCCGTCCGGGAGGCGGGCGTCCCCGCCTCCGTGTCGAACAGCGCAGGGACCTTTGTCTGCAACCACGTCTTCTACGCCCTGATGCACCTGATCGCCACCGAACTCCCCACCGTCCGCGGCGGGTTCGTTCACATACCCGCCCTCCCCGAACAGGCCCTCGACGGCTCCAAGCCCTCCCTCCCGGCCTCCGTCGCCGCCCACGCCCTCCGCGCCCTCCTCACCGCCGCCGCCACCCACCCCACCGACCTCCGCATCCCCGAGGGGGCGACCCGCTGAAGCCGGAAGCACCTCGCCGCCGCTGAGCCGCGGCTCCGGCTGCGGCCAGCGCGATGGCCCGTCGGGTCGGGCGGAGTCCGGGCGCCCGGGCCGGAGTGGAGCAGGAGGCCCGCTCGTTCGGTCCCGCCCGGGCCTCGGCCGCCTCGTCCTGGTCCCGCTCCGCGGCGGCACGGTGTGCCGGGCCGACGCCTCCCACCGGGCCCGGGAGCGTGAGCCGGGTCACGGCGGTCCCCGTCTCCACTACGGCCGGTCGTGGAAGTGATCCCGCCCTCTCAGCCGCCCGAACGCCCTCCGGGTGGACCTGCCGGTACTACTCGGCGCCGTAGTTCGAGGCTTGTCACGGATTCGATCGCCCGCTAACAATACGGGCACCCGTATGACAACCAGCAGAACTCGGGGGGCCGACGTTCAGAGGTACCCCGTGACATCCCTTGGCCCGCGATTCAAGCACCGCCGCACACCGCTCCGCCGCACCCGGCGGTCCGTGCCCCCCACGGCGGTGACCGTGCTGATGTGCTGTGCGTCGGCCGGGATCGGCGCGGCCGTGCTCACGGTCGGCGGCCACCTTCCGGCCGTGGGAGCTCCGGCGGCCGCGGCGGTCGGCCGGGTGACGGGCTTCCTGGACTACTTCGCCGGCGTCTTCACCCTCCTCACGCTGACCGGCGCCGTCGTCGGCGGGCTCGTCGCCACCGACCGGCTGGTGCTGACTCCCCGGCTGCGCGTGGCCGTGCAGTCCGTGCACCGGGCGACCGCCGTCGCGGCGCTGGGCTTCCTGGCCACGCACATCGCCGTCAAGGTCATGGAGCGCCACGCCGCGCCACAGACCGCGGTGCTCCCGTTCAGCGGCGGCGCGACGTTCGCGGTCGGCCTGGGCACCATCGCCGCCGATCTGCTCGTGCTGGTCGCCGCGACCGGCGCGGTACGCGGGAGGTTCGCCGGCAGCCGCCGTCCGTGGCTGTGGCGCGTCCTGCACGCGACGGCGTACGCCTGCTGGCCGATCGCCCTGGCCCACGGGCTGGCCGCGGGCCGACCGGCACACGCCTGGGTGGTGTGGAGCTACGGGCTGTGCGCGGCCGTCGTGGCACTCGCCCTCCTGGTCCGCGCCCTGGCCTTCGCCGGCCGTCGCCGGACCGGCGCCCGACACCGACGCGCGGTGAAGGCGCACCGGCCCGCCACCCAGCCCTTCGCCGCTCTCGCCCACCTGTCCGTCCCGGCACCGCTCGGGAAGGCCCGGCACGCGGGGAAGGCGGCCCGCCGGCCCGGGCAGGCCGCCCGAACGGTGGGGCCGCCCGGGCCCCCGTTGTCCGGTTTCGCCCGGCCGGGGGGTGCCCAGTGAGCGCCGCCCTCGACCTGCCTCAGGTGCACCGGCTGGGTCCGGCCCTGCTGACCGCCGGTCTCGACCACCGACGGCGGCTCGATCTGGCTGCCCACACCGACGTCCACGGGCGGCTGCCCCACCTCGACCGGGACGCCCTGATGGCCGTGGCCGACCGCATCGAACTGCGCGGCCGCGGCGGCGCCGGCTTCCCGTTCGCCCGCAAGACACGGGCCACCCTGGCCGCCGCCGACCGCACCGGCACCCCGCCGGTCGTCGTGGTGAACGGCGCCGAGGGCGAACCGCCCAGCGCCAAGGACCGGATGCTGCTCTCCCGCGCGCCGCACCTCGTCATCGACGGCGCCCGCCTCGCCGCGGCCGCCCTCGGGGCCGAGGAACTGGTGATCGGCGTCGCCGCGGGCGGCCCCGGCGAGGTCTCGATCCCCGCCGCCCTCGCGGAGCGGACCGACCTCCCGTGCCCGGCCCGGACCGTGTGCCTGCCCGAACGCTTCGTCTCCGGAGAGTCCGGCGCCCTGATCCGGGGCATCAACGGCCAGCCCGTCCTGCCGCCGACCGTGAAGGCCCGCGCGGCCGACGGCGGAGACGGGGGAGTGCGCCGCCGTCCGACCCTGTTGGCCAACGCCGAGACCTGGGCGCAGCTCGCCGTCGCGGCCCGGATCGGACCGGACGCCTACGCCTCCGTCGGCATCCACGAGCCCGGGACCGTTCTGCTGACGGTCAACCGGACCGGCGCCGATCAGCTGGTGGTCGAGGTCCCGGCCGGGATCCGGCTCGGAACGGTGCTGGAGGCCTGCGGTGTCGCACCGGGTGCCGGCGTGCTGGTGGGCGGCTACCACGGTGCCTGGCTGGACCCGCGCAGGGCGGTGGAAGCGCCGCTGTCCAACGCCGGACTCGCAGCCGTCGGCGGCACGCTCGGCGCGGGCGCGATCGCGGTGCTCCCCGCCGAGGTCTGCCCGCTCGGCGAGATCGCCCGGATCGCCGCCTGGCTGGCGGCGGAGTCGGCCGGCCAGTGCGGCCCCTGCAAGCGCGGCCTGCCGGCCGCCGCCGACGCCCTCGCCGCGCTGGCGGCCGCCGGCGGCGGGTCCGCCGCCCTGGACGCCCTGGAAACCGCCCGCCGCGCCGTCACCACGACCCAGGGCGGTGGCGCCTGCTCACACCCGGACGGCACGGCCCGGTTCGTCCTGTCCGCGCTCGACGTGTTCGCCGAGGACGTCGCCCTGCACACCTCCGGAGCCGGCTGCGGCCGCCCGGTGAACGGGGCGCTGCCCCTCCCGCGCCGGAACGAGACCACGCTGGAAGTCGACTGGTCCCGCTGCGCGGGCCACGGCCTGTGCGCCGTGCTCGCCCCGGACCTGATCCGGCTCGGCCCGCACGGCTACCCGGTGTCCACCGTCATGGCGGTCGCCGCCTGGCAGGAACACGGCGCCCGCCGAGCAGTGAACCAGTGCCCGGCCCTCGCCCTGCGGATCCGCCGCCGCGGCTGATCGCCCCCGTCGGCCGGCTACCGCAAGGGCCAGGAGTTCGACGGATGGTCCAGCCAGGCAGTATGCCCCCCGGCCGCAACGGTGAGACCCAACCGCTCCGGCCCGGTCCGGTCGTTGTCCAGCCACCACCGGTGAGCGGCCTCGACCACGCTGGGCGCGTGGTCCGACGAAGGGAACGGAATGGCGATCGAGGCGGAACTCAAGGCGGTCGTGCGCGACCCGGAAGGCGTGCTCAAGCAGTTGGAGCAGCGGTTCGGCGCCGGTCGCGCCGAGGTCTATCGGGAGCGGCGTAGTGGCCACCACGGCGCGCCTCCTGTGGTGGGTACTGTTCTCGGCGGCGGTGGTGGCGGGGTTCGTCGCCGGGCGTGACCGTCAGGCCGGTTCCAGGGTCTGCTTCATGACCTGGGCACCCCGTACCACCCGCAGGCGGACCTGTTCGGCCATCTCGTGCGGGAGCACGTCGGTGGTCCACACCAGGCGGCAGCGACCAGGCCCCTCGGGGACGGCCTGGAACGAGGCGTGGTGGTGGGTCAACGGCAGCTCGAAGCCCTCGACCGCCGAGTACGCGAGCCGTCGCAGCCCGTCGTCGATGCTGACGATCAGCTCCCGGATCACCGCCCCACCGGGCATGGTCAGGTAGCGGACGTCGCCGTCAACCCTCGTGTCGAGGACGTACCCCGGGATGAGGCGCCGATGGACGGCGCCGACGTCCCTGACCGCGTCCCACACCGCATCCGCGTCGGCCGCAACGGCGATGTCCTCGACGATGGTGGCGATGGTCCCCAACTCCCTCAACCGGTACCGAAGAAGCCGTCCAGGATCCGCTGCGCGGCCAGCCCCGCCGGCAGCGTACCCGCGCGCACCTCGGTCTCCAGCGCCGGGGCGAGCCGCCGCACCTCCGGGTGTTCGTGCAGCCGCGCGTACAGCTGGTCGTGGACCATCGACCACGTCCACTCGACCTGCTGCTCCCGCCGCTTGGCCGCCAGCGCGCCCGTGGCGTCCAGCACCTTCCTGTGCTGCTGCAACCGTTCCCACAGCACGTCCAGCCCGGCCCCGTCGAGCCCGCTGCAGGTGAGCACCGGCGGCGTCCACGCCGCGTCCGGTGCCTGCAACAGCCGCAGGGCACCGGCCAGTTCGCGGGCAGCGGCGCGAGCGTCGCGCTCGTGCGGCCCGTCCGCCTTGTTGACGGCGATGACGTCCGCCAGCTCCAGCACGCCCTTCTTGATGCCCTGCAGCTGGTCCCCGGTCCGGGCCAGGCTGAGCAGCAGGAAGGTGTCCACCATGCCCGCCACCGCCGTCTCGGACTGCCCGACGCCCACCGTCTCGATGAGCACCACGTCGTACCCGGCCGCCTCCATGACCACCATCGACTCCCGGGTGGCCTTGGCGACCCCGCCGAGGGTCCCGGAGGTCGGCGACGGCCGGACGAAGGCGGCGGGATCCACCGCCAGCCGCTCCATCCGGGTCTTGTCGCCCAGGATGGACCCGCCCGTCCGGCTGGAGGTGGGGTCGACGGCGAGCACCGCGACCCGGTGGCCCAGCCCGGTCAGCATCGTCCCGAAGGAGTCGATGAAGGTCGACTTGCCGACCCCGGGCACCCCCGTGATGCCCACCCGGACAGCCCCGCCCGCGTGCGGCAGCAGCCGTTGCAGCAGCTGTTGCGCGAGCGCGCGGTGGTCGGGCCGGGTGGATTCGACGAGGGTGACGGCGCGCGCGATCCAGGCACGCGAGCCGTCGAGGACACCCGTCACGTAGCTGTCGAGGTCGATCGTCCGCGGAGGCATACGATCAGGCGATCACAGCTCGTGGCCGAGGTCGGCCGCCAGTGCCGTCAGCAGGTCGTACGCCGCGTCCGGGATCACCGTGCCCGGGCCGAACACGGCCGCCGCGCCCGCCTCGTACAGCGCGTCGAAGTCCTGCGGGGGGATGACCCCGCCGACCACGATGGTGATGTCCTCGCGCCCCGCCTCGGCGAGCTCGGCGCGCAGCGCGGGCACCAGCGTCAGGTGACCGGCGGCCAGCGACGAGACACCCACGATGTGCACGTCGGCCTCGACGGCCTGGCGGGCGACCTCGGCCGGGGTCTGGAACAGCGGGCCGACGTCGACCGTGAAGCCCAGGTCCGCGAACGCGGTGGCGATCACCTTCTGGCCGCGGTCGTGGCCGTCCTGGCCCATCTTGGCGACCAGGATGCGCGGACGGCGGCCCTCGGCCTGCTCGAACCGCTCGACCAGGTCACGGGTGCGCTGGAGGGGAGCCGACGGGCCCGCTTCGTCTCGGTACACACCGGAGATGGTACGGATCTGGCCGGAGTGGCGGCCGTACACCTTCTCCAGGGCGTCCGAGATCTCGCCGACGGTGGCCTTGGCCCGGGCCGCGTTGACGGCCAGGTGCAGCAGGTTGCCGTCCAGCGAGCCACCGCGCTGCGGGCCGGCCTCGGCGGCCGCCGTGAGCGCGCGCAGCGCGTCCTGGGTCACGGCCTCGTCGCGCTCCTCCCGGAGCCGCCGGAGCTTCTCGATCTGCCGGGCGCGCACCGCGGAGTTGTCGACCTTGAGGACGTCGATCTGCTCGTCGCTCTCGACCCGGTACTTGTTGACGCCGATCACCGGCTGGCGGCCGGAGTCGATCCGCGCCTGGGTGCGGGCGGCGGCCTCCTCGACGCGCATCTTCGGGATGCCCGCGTCGATGGCCTTGGCCATGCCGCCGGCCGCCTCGACCTCCTGGATGTGCTGCCAGGCCCTGGCGGCGAGGTCGTGGGTCAGCTTCTCGACGTACGCCGAGCCGCCCCACGGGTCGATCACCCGGCAGGTGCCGGACTCCTGCTGCAGCAGCAGCTGGGTGTTGCGGGCGATGCGGGCGGAGAAGTCGGTGGGCAGCGCCAGCGCCTCGTCGAGGGCGTTGGTGTGCAGCGACTGGGTGTGGCCCTGGGTGGCGGCCATCGCCTCGACGCAGGTCCGCGTGACGTTGTTGAAGACGTCCTGGGCGGTCAGCGACCAGCCCGAGGTCTGCGAATGGGTGCGCAGCGAAAGGGACTTGGCGTTCTTCGGGTCGAACTGCCTGACCAGCTTGGCCCACAGCAGCCGGGCCGCGCGCAGCTTGGCGACCTCCATGAAGAAGTTCATGCCGATCGCCCAGAAGAACGACAGCCGCGGCGCGAAGGCGTCCACGTCCAGCCCCACGTCCAGGCCCGCGCGCAGGTACTCCACCCCGTCGGCCAGGGTGTAGGCCAGCTCCAGGTCGGCCGTGGCCCCGGCCTCCTGGATGTGGTAGCCGGAGATGGAGATCGAGTTGTACCGCGGCATCTTCTGCGAGGTGTACGCGAAGATGTCCGAGATGATCCGCATCGACGGCTGCGGCGGGTAGATGTACGTGTTGCGGACCATGAACTCCTTGAGGATGTCGTTCTGGATGGTCCCCGCGAGCTTCTCCGGCGGTACGCCCTGCTCCTCGGCCGCGACGATGTACAGCGCCAGGACGGGCAGCACCGCGCCGTTCATGGTCATCGACACCGACATCCTGTCGAGCGGGATGCCGTCGAACAGCTGGCGCATGTCGTAGATCGAGTCGATGGCGACGCCCGCCATGCCGACGTCGCCGGTGACGCGCGGGTGGTCGCTGTCGTAGCCGCGGTGGGTCGGCAGGTCGAAGGCGACCGAGAGGCCCTTCTGACCGGCGGCCAGGTTGCGGCGGTAGAAGGCGTTGGACTCCTCGGCGGTGGAGAAGCCCGCGTACTGGCGGACGGTCCACGGCTGGTTGACGTACATGGTCGGGTACGGCCCGCGCAGGTACGGGGCGATGCCGGGGTAGGTCTCCAGGAAGTCCAGTCCGGCCAGGTCGGCGGCGGTGTACAGCGGCTTGACGCCGATGCCCTCGGGGGTTTCCCAGACCAGCTCGTCGACGTCCTTGCCGGTGGCCCGGCGCCAGGCGGCCTGCCACTGGGCATCGGAGACCGCGGTGTCGCCTGCGGCGGTGCCGCCGTCCAGCTCGATTCCGGTGAAGTCGGGGATCATCGAGCAACTCCGATCTGGTCCAGCAGGGAGGTCAGGACGGCGATCGCGTCCCCGCCCGCGTAGATGAACTCGTCCACTCCGGCGGGCAGTTCGCCGAGCCGCCCGGCCAGCAGCACCCGCTGGGCGCCGGCCGCCTTCAGGGCGCCGGCGACCGCCGCGGCGTGCTCGCCGTACAGGGCGTCGCTGGAGCAGAGGCAGGCGACGGTGGCGCCGGACTCGGCGAAGGCCGACGCGAACGCGGCCGGGTCGACGCCCTCGGCGGCGACGGTGGCGATGCCGCCGGCCTGGAAGAGGTTGGCCGCGAAGGTGGTGCGCGCGGTGTGCGCGGCGGCGGTGCCGACCGAGGCCAGGAACAGCTTCGGGCGATGGCCGTGCTCCGCCAGGAAGGCGTCCGAGCGGTCCCGCAGCGCCTCGTAGGCCTCGGCGCGGCGCACCCGCGGCAGACCGCCGCCCGGCGCCGCCGGTGCCGGTTCGCGGACCAGCGGCTGCTCGTCCAGGTGGGGGAACTCGCTGACGCCGGTGACCGGTTCGCGCCGCTCGGCGAGCTTCGTGGAGCGCTCCGCCCAGGTCGCGGCGATCCGCTCGCCGACCAGGCCGGAGCCGAGGGCGGCCTGCTGGCCGCCGGCCCGCTCGATCTCCTGGAACCAGGCCCAGGCGGCCCGCGCCAGCTCCTCGCCCAGCTGCTCGACGTACCAGGAGCCGCCCGCCGGGTCGATCACCCGGGCCAGGTGGGACTCCTCCAGCAGGATCGACTGGGTGTTGCGGGCGATCCGGCGGGCGAAGGCGTCGGGCAGGCCGAGCGCGCTGTCGAAGGGCAGCACGGTGACGGCGTCGGCGCCGCCGACCCCGGCGGCGAGGCAGGCCACGGTGGTGCGCAGCATGTTCACCCACGGGTCGCGGGCGGTCATCATCACCGTGGAGGTGACGGCGTGCTGACGCTGCGCCGAGGCCTCGGCGCAGGCGCCGGACACCTCGGCGACCCGGGCCCACAGGCGGCGGGCGGCGCGGAACTTGGCGATGGTCAGGAACTGGTCGGCGTCCGCCGCGAAGCGGAACTCCAGCTGGCCGAGCGCGGCGTCCACGGACAGTCCGGCGGCGGTCAGCGCGCGCAGGTAGGCGACGCCGGTGGCGAGCGCACAGCCCAGCTCCTGGGCGGGGGAGGCGCCGGCCTCGTGGTACGGCAGGGCGTCGACGGTGAGTGCCCGGACGTTCGGGTAGCCCTCGGCGCAGCGGGCGGCGAGCGCAGTGGCCTCGGCGAGCAGCGCCCCAGTGCGGTCCGCCTCGCCGGTGCGGGCCTGGAGACCGAGCGGGTCGGCGCCGAGGTTGCCGGCGGCGGAGCCGGGGGAGACCTCGCGCTCCTCGTACAGCTTGAACAACTGCTCGGCGGCGTCGGTGAATTCGGCGCCGGCGTCGAGCGCGACGGCGGCCAGGTCCAGGTACACCCCGGTGAGCGCCTCGGGCAGGGCGTCGACCGGCAGGCCGGTGCCGCCCAGCTCCAGCCAGAGCGAGCCGACTCCGTGCTCCAGGTCGGCCAGCACGGCCTCGTTGGTGCGCCGGCGGTCCGGGTCGGCGTGCCGCTGGCGTACGTCCCACCCGGAGGCCGCGGAGCCCTGCGGGCGGCCGGCGCGGACGAACGGCGGGAAGCCGGGGAATCCGGGCTCGGCCGAGGTGTCCTCGGCGGTGTACAGCGGACGGGCGCGCAGCCCGTCCGGGAGCGCGGTGGTGAGCGCCTGCTCGGCGGCGGCGCCGTCCTCGGGCCGGGCACCGGACTTGCGCAGCACACCCTCGACGAGCTGCTGCCACTGCTCACGGTGCGCGGCCGGGAACTCGGCGGCGAGGGGGAGCCTTTCGGGCGGGACCTTCATGTGCGCAGGTTAGCGCCCGTTCGCATGCCCGCAGGAGGGGCGGCGCGTGTGAGCTTGTTCTCGCTTTGGCGAACCTTTTGCACTCCTTCCGCCGTGGAGTGTCAAGAGGGGTGTCGCGCCGACTGCCCACCGACTGTCCATCGCGGGGTCAAGGGGGTTGCGGACAGGGGATTGCGGAACCCGGCCACTCATCTATTAAGTTACTTCGAAGAAGGCGGGCGGGGTCGGCATCCCCCGTACGGCTCCGCCCGTCCTTCGCCGTCCCCCGACGCCGTCCGACGCCGTCCGAAGACGTCCCCCCGAGCTGCCCCAGGACGTCCCCGACGCAGTCCGAAGCCCCTCGAAGGAGCCCATCGCGATGGGAAAGCGCCGCAAGCCCAGCCCCCCGAGCCGGGCCCGCATGGCGGTCCTCACCACGGCGATGGCCGGCGGCGCGGTGCTCGCCGCGGGCACCGCCCACGCCGAGCCGACCCCGACCCTCGCCTCCGTCAAGGAGCAGGTGGACAAGCTCAACGAGGAGGCCGAGCAGGCCATCGAGCAGTACAACGGCTTCCAGGACAGGCAGCAGAAGCTGCAGGGCGAGGCCAACACGATCCAGGAGAAGGTCGCCCGCGGCCAGGAGGCGATGAACGAGCTGCGGACCCGGCTCGGCGCGGTCGCGGCGGACCAGTACCGCAACAACGGCATCGACCCGTCCGTCCAGCTGATGCTCGACTCCGACCCGGCGGCCTACCTGGAGCGCGCCGCGGTGCAGAACCAGGTCACCGACGGCCAGGCGTCCCTGCTCAAGCAGGCCCAGGACGAGCAGCGCAAGCTCGACCAGGACCGCGCCGAGGCCACCGCCACGCTCGCCCGGCTCGACTCGGTCGGCACCGAACTGGCGGCGAAGAAGCAGCAGATCCAGACCAAGCTGTCCGAGGCGCAGGCCATGCTCAACAAGCTGGGCGCCGAGGACCGCGCCAAGGTCAACGCCCAGCAGGCCGCCGACAAGGCCAAGGCCGAGGCCCAGCAGGCGGCCGCCACCGACCGCGCCTCCCGCTCCTCGGCCCGCCAGGACCTGAGCACCCCGGCCCCGCCCGTCGGCGGCCGCGCCGCCGCCATCATCGCGTTCGCCCAGGCCCAGCTGGGCAAGCCGTACGGCTGGAGCAAGAGCGGCCCGGACAGCTTCGACTGCTCCGGCCTCACCAGCCAGGCGTACAAGGCGGCCGGTGTGAAGATCTCCCGGATGTCGCAGGACCAGTGGAACGACGGCCCGCGCATCTCCCGCGACGCCCTCCAGCCCGGCGACCTGGTGTTCTTCTACAGCGACATCCACCACGTCGGCATCTACATCGGCGACGGCAAGATGATCCACGCTCCGCGCACCGGCAAGAACGTCGAGGTCCTGCCGATCTCCGCGATGCCCTACATGGGCGCCGTCCGGCCGTAATCGGCGGGTCGGATCCCCTACGGCGGCCGGAGGCCGGTCAGGAGGAGCCCGCCACCGGCCGGGCGTCGGCCGGCCGCCCGCCGGCTCGCCGGTACCGGGCGCGGTTCACGGGTGCGGCGCGCAGGCCAGCAGGTACGGCAGGGCGGGCAGCACCGGCAGCCCGACCCACCACGCCGGTCGGCGCCGCCGGCCGCTGCCCGGCCGGGCCAGCCGGCGGACCCTGGCGAGTGCCCCGGTGGAGGCGACCGCGAGCGTCCCGCCCGGAGTCGCCCCCGAGGTGGCCAACGCGCAGAGCGCCGAGGCCAGTTCGCCACGGGACACCTTCGCCAGCGCCGCGTCGTCCGCCGCCATCTCCAGCAGCAGCGCGACCTCCGAGCGCCCCAGCCGGGCCAGCGGCAGCGGCCCGAACAGCAGGGCGAAGGCGTCGGCGGGCAGCCGGAAGAGGTGGTGGCGGCCGCGGATGTGCCCGTGCTCGTGGGCGATGGCCGCGGCCAGCTGCCGCTCGTCCAGCAGCCGCAGCGCGCCGCGCGACAGCACGACCCGGGAGCGGCGCCCCGGCAGGCAGTAGACGGTCGGGTGGGCGTGCTCCAGCACCAGCGCACCCCAGCGGCGGTCCGGTACGGCGACCACGTCCAGCACCGCCCGGTGCCGCCGCCGGGCCCGCCCGGTCCGCACGCCGACGGCGGCCACCGGTGCGGTGAGCGCCGCCCCGGCCGTGGCCGGCAGCCACCAGTCGTGGGTGTGCGGCAGCACCGGCCCGGTCGGTTCGAGGTGGGGGAGCAGCCCGATCAGCCCGGCCGGCTCGTGCGCGGCGGGCTCGACGGCGTGGTGTCCGGCCAGGACCAGGGCGACGGTGAAGGAGGCCATCAGCGCCAGCCACAGGGCCGCGGCGAGCGTGGGGCGGGCCTGGAGCCGGGCGGAGCCGGCCAGTCGGCGGGGCAGCAGCACGCCGGTCACGGCCAGGTGGAGGCCGAGCAGGGCGAGCGTCACCCGGCGTCCCGGGCCTTCACCTGTTCGAGGGCGGCGAGCAGGGCGGACGCCTCGTCCCCGCTCATCCGGTCGACGAAGTGCAGCAGCGCGCCGGCCCGGTCCGGGCTGGTCTCCAGCGCCTGGTGCATCAGCTGGGCGGTGTACGCCTCCCGGCTGCAGGTCGGCTCGTACACCCAGGCGCGGCCGACCTTGTCCCGGCGCAGCCAGCCCTTGGTGTGCAGGATGTCGGCGACGGTGGTGACGGTGGTGTACGCGACCGCCCGCTGCTGCTGGAGGTCGTCGACCACCTCGCGCACCGTGGCCGGACGGCCCCAGGACCAGAGCCGGTCCATGATCTCGGCTTCGAGATCGCCGAAACCCCGTAGCACCGCCCTCGTCTCCCTCGCCGAACCGTTCGCCGGCGCCCTTCGCCCGCCGGAACGCGGCCCATGCTACGGCGCGCGCCGGGCGCCCGCCCCCGGGTGACGGGAACGGGCGCCCACGGAGTCCGGGCGGTGGTGATCACCCGGTGTCCAAGGAGTGCCTGACGTGCTCGAACGGTGATCAGGACAGGTGATCAGGACAGCCGCCGCCCGAGCGCCACCCGCGAGCGGGTGAACAGCGCCGCGAGCAGCCCCGCCACCACCGGCAGCACCAGCACGACCAGCAGCAGTTCCCCCCAGGGTGCGGTGATCAGCGCCGGCTGCGAACCGGCGCCGGTGGCCCGGGACTTCAGCAGCCCCACCGCCGGGACGAACCCGTTCGCCGCCCCGAGCACCGCGCCGAGCAGGGCGATCAGCGCGCACTGCAGGCCCGCCATGGTCCGGCGGGTCCGCGGCGGTGCGCCGACGGCCGCCAGGGTGGCCTGGTCCTGCCGGGAGTCGGCGGCCGCCAGCCCGGTGGCGATCCCGGCCGCGCCGAGCACGACCAGTCCGGCGAAGCCGGTGAGGGCGAGGGTGATCGCGTCGCTCCTGGGCTGGTAGCCGCGTTCGACGGTCAGGTCGGCGTAGTGGTCCAGCCGGACGGCGGCGGCCGCGGCCCGCTGCTGCGCCTTGCGGTCGGGCGGGGTGGCCGGCCGCCACACCGAGCCCTGGGGCGTCGAGCCGAGGCCCAGCCCGGCCAGTGCGCCGGTCGGCATCAGCCCCTGGGCGAAGCGGGCCGCGTTCGGGTCGTCGACCAGCACCGCGTCCACCGGGACTTCCCGGAGGTCGGGCCCGGGGATCTGCCCGGGCTGCAGCGGCGCACCGCCGCCCCCGCGCAGCAGCATCACGGCCTTGCCGTCAGCACCGATCAGCGAGCGGTCGAAGACCAGCAACTTCCCGGCCGCCAGGGCACGTTCGGCCGCCGGGTCACGGACGTCGAACAGGTTGTGCAGCACGGAGGCGTCCCCGGTGGCGACGTGCGGCACGTCGGCGAGCCGGCGCGGCTCGGCCGGTCCCTTGAGCACGACGGTGCTGGAGCAGTTGTCGCAGAACCGGTAGACCAGCTGGCCGACGTCGGCCCGCCCGCCGAGCCCGGTCAGCTGCTTCTCCACCTCGGCCGGCAGCTGGGCGGCCTTCGGTCCGGCGTCGTGGCTGATCAGCTGGACGGCGCCGGACGGGGCCTGCGGCCGGTAGTCGCGCCGGTTCTCGGCGTCCGTACTGGTGCTGTACACCCCGATGGCGACGGCTCCGGCCACCGCGGCCATCACCGCGGCGACGGCCGGTGCGGTGCGCGAGCGGTTGCGGGCGGAGTCCCGCAGTGCCAGCCGGGGGCCGAGCGGCAGCCGTCCGGCGAACCGGCCGAACAGGGCGACCAGCACCGGGGTGCAGGCGAGCAGGCCGAGTTCGGCGGTGATCGAGCCGCCGAGCACGGTGAGCGTACGGGCGTCGTAGGTGCTCACCACGGGCAGGCCGTGCTGCACCGCGCCGGCGCCGTACACCGCGATCGCGCCGCCGCCGAGGACCAGCGCCGCGCCGAGCACGGTGACCGGGCGGTTGGGCGTCCGGACGGTGTCCCGCCCGGTGAGCCCGGCGGTGACGCTGCGCCGCGCGGCCTGCCAGGCGGGCAGCGCGGCCGCGAGCAGCGCGGTGAGCAGGCCGATCCCGGCGATCGCCAGCAGGTCGGCGACCGGCAGCGCGAAGTGTCCGAAGCGCGCGCCGCCGACCTCCTCGATGACCGGCCGCAGCGCCGCGACCAGGCCGGTGCCGACGGCCACGCCGAGTGCCGCGCCGGCCAGGCCGAGCACCAGTCCGCCGCCGAGCACCACCGCGCCGATGTGCGAGCGCCGGCCACCGGACGCCCCCAGCAGGGCGAGCTGGCGGCGGGAGCGCCGGGCACCGACCGCGAAGGCCGGCCCGGCGAGCAGGGCGACCTCCAGCAGCGCCATCCCGGTGACGGTGGCGACCACGACCCTGGTGCTGTTGCCGACGGCCGGGTCGCGGTAGGTGGTGGAGTCCCGGAAGTAGGGGACGGCCCCGTACGGCGGCGGGTCGAGCGCGACCGAGCGCGCGGTGAGGGTGTAGCCGTGGGCGTTGAACCGCTGGACCGTGGCCCAGTCGAGGGCGGCCCCGCCGGGCAGGCCCACCAGCCAGGACGGGTGCTCGCCCCGCGCCCGCTCGGCGGCCGGGCGGCCGGGCTCCGCGGCGGCGGCCAGTTGATCGAGCAACGCGCCGGGCCTGGCGACGAGTTCGACCCGGCCGAGCTCGCCGGGGTGCTCCACCACACCGGTGACGGTGAAGGTGGTCCCTTCCAGCCCCTGGACGGTGGTGGTGCCGCCCAGCGAGAGCCCGGCGTGGTCCAGGAAGGCCTGGGTGGCGGCCAGTTCGTGCGGCGCGCCCGGGGCTCGGCCCTTGACCAGGTCCAGCCGGCCGCGCCAGACCGGGTCGCCGAGGTCGGCCTCGGCGGTCAGGGTGCGGACCAGGCCCTCGGGCGAACCCGCGCCGGTCTCCGGACCGGTCCGGGCGGGGGTGAGGGTGCTGCCGGGCGGCAGCAGCGAGGTGACCAGGGCGGCCGGGTCGGCGCCCGCGGCCTTCAGCTGCTCGGGCGTCGGCTGCTGCCCCGGGCGGGGCTGGACGGCGAAGGCGCCGTCCTCGGCGACCGGGGCCTGTTCGACGCCCTGGCCCGGGCTGAGCGCGGTGACCAGCGCGTCCGCGCCGCCCACCACCCGCTCGACCCGTTCGGCCGGGGTCAGTTGACCGCTGCGGTGGACCACGTCGGCGCCGGTGACTCCGAGGACGGGCAGTGCCACCATGGCCAGGATCAGGGCGCTGCGCCCCTTGGCCCGCAGTGCGTCGCGCCGGGCGAGCCGCAGCGCGACCTTCCACGCTCCGAACTTCACCGGACCACCTGGCCCAGGTGGTTGGGCCGGTGGACGGCGGCCTGGCAGCCGCCGGAGCGGCGCCCGGTGCTCTCCGAGGCGATCGCGCCGTCCCGCAGGTGGACCACCCGGTCCGCCCAACCGGCGTGCGAGGCCTCGTGGGTGACCATCACGGCGGCCGCCCCGGCGTCGCAGCGGGCGCGCAGCACGGCGAGCACGGCGTCGCCGGTGGCCGAGTCCAGCGCGCCGGTCGGCTCGTCGGCGAGGACGAGCCGGCGCTCGCCGATCAGGGCGCGGGCGATGGCGACGCGCTGCTGCTGGCCGCCGGACATGTCGTCGGGGAAGCGGTCGGCGAGCTCGCCGATGCCCAGTTCCTCCAGGGCGGCCAGCGCCTCCCGGCGGGCGGTGCGGCCGGAGACGCCGTCGAGTTCGCGCGGCAGGGCGATGTTCTCGGCGGCGGTGAGCGCCGGGATCAGGTTGTAGTCCTGGAAGACGTACCCGACGGACCGCCGCCGCAGGTCGGCGAGCCGGCCCCGGCCGAGCCCGCCGAGGGCCACGCCCTCGACCAGCACCTGGCCGTCGCTGGGCAGGTCCAGCCCGCCGGCCAGGGTCAGCAGGGTCGACTTCCCGGAGCCGGACGGCCCCATCACGGCGACGAACTCGCCCGCGTGGACGGTCAGGTCGACCCCGCGCAGGGCGTGGACCTCGGCGGCACCGCGCCCGTGCACCCGGGAGACCCCGGACAGCTGCAGGACGGGTGCGGGCCGGCTCGGATCGATGTGGGACACAGTTCCCCCTCGTGAGCTGTTCAGCTGTATATGTCGGTGAACTATATATGCCGCCAGTGAATGCACAAGCCGGGCCGGTTCGGTCAAGGTTCTACAAAGCTGTCGAAGATCAGCCGAAAAGGTGACGTGCGGTGGCCGTGGCGGGGCTATGCTTTTCGAGGTTTGAAAAGGCACCTCGTTCGGTGAGGCGTCTTCACGGACACAGGCCACTGACCCGACGACGTCGAGAGACGCCCAGGTTCAGGACAGGTCTTCCCGAGTTAAGGGTTGACCCCAAGTGGCTTCCGGCCGATCCGGCTGGACACGCCGTGGAGTGCCAAAGCTCTGACGAGTTGGGGTGTACCGGTCCATCGTCGGCCGGTGTGCTCCTTGCCGTGTCGCGACGCGGCGCACAGTCGGTGCGCCCCCGACCGGGAGGAGGCGAGAGAAATGGACTGCAATAGTCCGGGCCACAGTAGCCCCTACCCCCGCATGCTCTCGAACACCTCCGGCACGCGGTAACAACCTTCCCTGCGCGTTCACCCGGCGCTTCGTCCCGAGCTCTGCCATGCCCGGACACAAGCCGCCTGACGCTTCGTCATGCCCGCACGGCCGCCGCCGCTCAGCGTCGCCGTACGGAGCGGACGGCGTGCGCCCGCAGGGAGGATCGCTGCTGCGTGCCCCCTGTCGCCCTCTCAAGGCAGAGGGCAGGGAGGCTCCGCCATGACCAACGTGATGCTGGACCCGAAGGTCCCCACGGTCCCCACCGCTCCCGCCGCCCCGTCCGCCGTGCTCGACGACGCCCACGTCGGCGACATCAAGGGCGCCCTCGGCACCATCCGGCTCGACGACACCACCCCCCGCAGCGGACTCTCCGCCCGGCTCAAGACCCTGCTGGCGATCGTCGGCCCCGGCCTGATCGTGATGGTCGGCGACAACGACGCCGGCGCCTTCTCCACCTACGGCCAGGCCGGCCAGAACTACGGCACCCAGCTGCTGTGGACCCTGCTGATGCTCGTCCCGGTGCTGTACGTCAACCAGGAGATGGTGCTGCGCCTCGGTGCGGTCACCGGCGTCGGCCACGCCCGGCTCATCCTGGAGCGCTTCGGCAGGTTCTGGGGCGCGTTCAGCGTCATCGACCTCTTCCTGCTCAACGCCCTCACCCTGGTCACCGAGTTCATCGGCGTCACCATGGCGGCCGGGTACCTCGGACTGCCGAAGGTCGTCTCGGTGGTGCTGGCGGCGGCCATCATCATCGCCTCTGCCTTCACCGGCTCCTTCCAGCGCTTCGAGCGGGTCGCCATCACGCTGTGCGTCGGCTCGCTGCTGCTGGTCCCGATCTACTTCCTGGTCCACCCCCGGACCTCGCAGATGGCCCACGACCTCGTCACGCCGACCATGCCCGGCGGCGCCGGCCAGCTGGCCGCCGTGATGCTGGTCATCATCTCGATCGTCGGCACCACCGTCGCCCCGTGGCAGCTGTTCTTCCAGCAGTCGTACGTGATCGACAAGCGGATCACCCCGCGTTTCATGAAGTACGAGAAGGTCGACCTGTGGATCGGGATCGTCGTGGTCATCGTCGGCGCGGCCGCGCTGATCGGCCTCACGGCGGCGGCCTTCGCGGGCACCGACGGCTTCGGCCAGTTCTCCGACACCGCCGCCGTGGCCAAGGGCATCGAGGACAAGGCCGGACACCTGGCGGGCGTGCTGTTCGCCATCGCCCTGCTGGACGCCTCGATCATCGGCGCCTTCGCGGTCTCGCTGTCCACCGCCTACGCCATCGGAGACGTCTTCGGCATCAGGCACTCACTGCACCGCGGGGTCAAGGGCGCCAAGGGCTTCTACGCGGTGTACGCGGGCCTGGTGGTGGTCGCCGCGGCGATCACCCTGCTCTCCAACGGCTACACCCAGGGCCTGATCACCCAGTTCGTCCAGGTGCTCGCCGGGGTGCTGCTGCCCTCCGCGACCGTCTTCCTGCTGCTGCTCTGCAACGACAGGGCCGTGCTCGGCCCGTGGGTCAACGGGCCGAGGACCAACGCCTTCACCTCGACGGTGGTCGGCGTGCTGGTGATGCTCTCGCTGATCCTCACCGCCTCGGTGGTCTGGCCGGACATCAGCTCCGGCGCGATCCTGTGGATCATGGCCGGCTGCGGGGTCGCGGGCGCGCTGGTCGCCGGGTACTTCTTCACCTTCGGCCGCCGGGGCACCAAGGAGGACCCGATCGACCGCACCGGCCGCGAGGACTGGCGGATGCCCCCGCTGGAAACGCTGAGCCGTCCGGTGATGTCCACCGCCCGCAAGGTCGGCATGGGGGCCCTGCGCGCCTACCTGCTGATCGCGATGGTCATGGTCATCATCAAGATCGTGCAGACCGCTCTGAACCACTGAGCCACCGGTCGCAACCCGTACGGACGGGCGGTGGGCAGCGGCTCGCCGCCCGTCCGTTCCCTTTGCCCGCGTTCCCCGCGACTCCCGTGAGTGCAGCGACTCCCGTGGGTCCGGCGGATCCTCCGGAGGAGGTGCCGTCGTGCACACCCTGACCACCGTCGAGTTCCTGGTCCGGCTCGCCACCGGCGTCGCCTGCGGCGCGCTGATCGGCGTCGAGCGCCAGTGGCGCGCCCGGATGGCCGGCCTGCGCACCAACGCCCTGGTCGCCGCCGGGGCCACCCTGTTCGTCCTCTACAGCGAAGCCGTCGGCGACACCGGCAGCCCCACCCGGGTCGCCTCCTACGTCGTCTCCGGCATCGGTTTCCTCGGCGGTGGCGTCATCCTGCGCGACGGCGCAGGCGTGCGCGGCCTCAACACCGCCGCCACCCTGTGGTGCTCGGCCGCCGTCGGGGTGCTGGCCGCCTCCGGCAAGCTGGACCTCGCCGTCCTCGGCACCCTCGCCGTGCTCGCCGTCCACCTGGTGCTGCGCCCGGCCGGGCGGCTGCTCGACCGGGCCCCGCAGTCCGGCAGCGACCCGGACTCCACCTCCCGGGCCACCGTCCACCTGGAGTGCGACCGCAAGTCCGAGACCCACATCCGCGCCCTGCTGCTCCAGGCCCTGACCGCCTCCGGCCTCGCCCCCACCGGCCTGCGCGCCCGCCGCACCGACCAGGGCGACGCCACCAGCCTGCGGGCCACCGTGGCGATCAGCGGCCAGGTCGCCCCGGCCCTCGAACAGGTCGTCACCCGGCTGTCCCTGGAGCCCGGCGTGCGGGACCTCCACTGGCACCTGGACGAGGAGCCGGACGAGCCGGGCAACCCGGCGCTGGCCTGACGGCGCCGGTGCAGAACGGAAAGACCGTCACACGAACCCTCCGGGAGGCCCGATGCCGAAACCCGACCCCGAGCACGGGCCGCTGGTGCCGATGCTGCTGGTGCTGACCGTGGTCACCGGGGTGGTGGACGCGGTCAGCTACCTGTCACTCGGGCACGTCTTCGTCGCCAACATGACCGGCAACGTGGTGTTCCTCGGCTTCGCCCTGGCCGGCGCCCCCGGGCTGTCCGCCACCGCCTCGCTGTCCGCCCTCGCCGCCTTCCTGCTCGGCGCCCTGGCCGGCGGCCACCTCTTCCGGCGCCTGCCCGGCCACCGGGGGCGCCTGCTGACCGTCGCCGTCGCCGTACAGTCGGTGTTCGTAGCCGTGAGCATCCTCCTGGCGGCCGTGGCCGGCCACAGCTCGGAGACGGCCCGTTACACCCTGATCGGGCTGCTCGCCCTCGCCATGGGCGGGCAGAACGCGGTGGTCCGCTCGCTCAAGGTCCCCGATCTGACCACCACCGTGCTCACGATGACCATCACCGCCCTCGCCGCGGACCTCACCGGATCGCGCCGACTGGCCTCGGCCGTCTGGATGTTCGCGGGCGCACTCCTGGGCGCAGCCCTCGTGCTCCACGCCTCCGTCCCCGTCGCCCTGGCCCTGGCCTTCGCCCTGCTGGTCGCCGTCGGCGCCCTCACCCACCTCGCGGCCAGGTCCACCCCGGCCCCGGCCTGGACGCACCGGCGCTGAGGCGCTGGGCGGTCAGTCCTGCCGGCGCGGCGAGAGCCGACCCCGGCCCCGCCGAGCCGCTCAGTCCTCCGGAAGGCGCGGCGAAGGCCGACCCCGGCCCCGCCGAGCCGCTCAGTCCTCCCGGCGGTTCCCGGCGCGCCCGCTCCACAGCGGTTCCAGGCGGGCCCAGCCGGCGGTCCACTCGTCTTCGGCGCGGCGGTCGAGCACGTTCAGGCGCAGCCGCAGGGCGAAGGCGAGGACGGCGAGCAGGACGAGGAGGGTGCCGACGCCGGTGCAGGCGGCGGAGACGGCGAGGGCGGCGCGGTTGGCCGGGGGCGCGCTGGCGTTCCCGGCGGGGTCGACCCAGATGGGGACGACGGTGCCCGCGGTGGCCGCGCGCGGGGCCCGGACGATGCCGGCGTGCGGGGTGGTCCCGGGATAGGTCCAGGAGGCCTCGGCGTCGACCCGGTTGCCGTAGCCGGCGGAGAAGCGGCTGCCGCTGACGGCGCCGTGTTCGGCGGCCGTCACCACGGCGTCGACCTGGTGCAGCCGGGTCCGGTCGGTGTCGGCCTGTGGTGCGGTGGAGCGGTACAGCAGCAGCGCGCCGCCGACGGCGAGGGCGGCGGCGAGGAAGCCGCCGAGGACGGTGAGCAGCCAGGCACGGGCGCGGGACCGGTCGACGGGGCGGGCCAACGGTTCGTGCCGGGCACCGAAGGCCCGCCGCAGCCCACGGCCCGTTCGCCGCGGGAGCGACGCGGGCCTGGCCGGGCGGGATGTGCTGGACACGCTGAGCTCTCCTCAAGGACGCGGTCGCGTACGGGGTTTCGTCACCCAATTTCCACCCGATCGCCCCCCTCGCACAAGAGTGGTGCGCGTTCGTAGTACCGCCGGACCCGATCACCCGGGACGTTCGGCCCTCGGCAGCCGCCCTGGGACGGGGCAGGCTGGGGCCGGGCCGCGCCCCCGTGCCTGGGCGCGGTGTCGGCCCGGCCGGACCGTGGGGGTTCCGGCCGGTGGTGCGGAGCAGGGGGCGGTCGTCCGGCCGTCTCCTGCCCGCCTCTCAGCAGGAGTTGACGTTCCGCCAGGTCGGGGCCGTGTTCTTCCCAGGTATACACTCGGTGTATATCCCTGGTGTATGGTCCTCCCCATGAGTGTTCCTTTGACCCTCCTCGGGCTGCTGGAGCGGGAGCCGAGCCACGGCTACGACCTCAAGCGCGACTACGACTCCCTCTTCGGCCGGGGCAAGCCCCTCCCGTACGGCCAGGTGTACGCGACCCTCGGCCGGCTGGCCCGCGACGGCAAGGTGGTGGCAGGTGAGGCCGAGCCCGGCGACGGGCCGGAGCGCAAGCGCTACGTCATCACCGAGGCCGGGGCCACCGAGTTCGAGACCTGGCTCCAGGACCCGGTGGCCCCCGAGCCCAACCTCCAGTCCGTGCTGTTCACCAAGGTGGTGCTGGCCCTGATGCTCGGCCGCGACGCCGAGCGGTACCTGGACACCCAGCGCGCCGCCCACCTGCGCCGGATGCGCGAACTCACCGAACTGCGCCGCGGCGGACCGCTGGTGGACGTCCTGCTCGCCGACCACGGCCTGTTCCACCTGGAGGCCGACCTGCGCTGGATCGACCTGACCGTCGCCCGGCTCGACGCGCTCGCCGCGGAGGTGCGCGCATGACCCCCGTGATCGAGGCCCGCGACCTCGCCCTCGCCTTCGGCGAGACGCCCGCGCTGCGCGGAGCCAGCCTGTCCGTCGGAGCGGGCGAGGTGCTCGCAATCATGGGCCCCAGCGGCTCGGGCAAGTCGACGTTACTGCACTGCCTGGCGGGCATCCTCGTGCCGGACGCGGGTGAGGTGCTGTTCAACGGGCAGCGCCTGGACAGCATGAGCGAGGCCCGGCGCAGCGCCCTGCGCCGGGACCAGTTCGGCTTCGTCTTCCAGTTCGGCCAGTTGGTACCGGAGTTGACGGCGGAGGAGAACGTCGCGCTGCCGCTGCTGCTGAACGGCGTGCGCCGCGGCGCCGCGCTGGCCCAGGCCCGTCCCTGGTTCGGCCGGCTCGGCCTGGACGGCATGGAGAACCGCCGCTCCGGTGAGCTGTCCGGCGGCCAGGCCCAACGCGTGGCGCTCGCCCGCGGTCTGGTGGCCCGTCCGCAGGTGCTGTTCGCCGACGAGCCGACCGGTGCGCTGGACTCGCTGACCGGCGAGCAGGTGATGGAACTGATGGTCACCGCGGCCAGGGAGCAGGGCACCACCGTCATCCTGGTCACCCACGAGCCGAGGGTCGCCGCCTACGCCGACCGCGAGGCGATCGTCCGCGACGGCCGGGCCCGTACGCTCTCCGCCGGATCGGTGGCCCCGTGATCCCCTTCTCGCTCCGACTGGCCTTCAGCGGCGGCCGGGAGGCCGTGGCCCGGCTGCTGATGATCGCGGCGGCGGTCGCGATCGGGGTCGGACTGCTGCTGTCCACCTTCGCCGGCATGAACGCGATCGACCGCGCCAACGAGCGGCAGGTCTGGATGAACACGGGCGTCCAGGGCGCGACGGCGGCCACCTCGGCGGATCCGCTCTGGTGGGGCGCCCGGGTGGACTACTACCGCGGGAAGACCGTGTTCCGGGCCGACCTCGCCCCGACCGGGTCCAGCTCGCCCGTGGTGCCCGGCCTGAGCCGACTGCCCGCGCCCGGCGAGTACTACGCCTCGCCCGCGCTGGAGAAGCTGCTGCGCGACACCCCTGCCGTCGAGCTCGGGGACCGCTTCCCGGGGCGACTGGCCGGGACCCTCGGCAGCGACGGGCTGCCCTCCCCGGACAGCCTGGCCGTGGTCGTCGGGAGGACCGTGGACGAGGTCAAGGCGCTGCCGCGGGCCACCGCCGTCACCGGCATCGCCACCGCGCTGCCCGCCGACTGCGAGAGCTCCTGCTACGGCGCGGGCGTGCACGGGGACCGGATGGTCCTGGTGCTCACCGTGGTGGCCGCCGCGCTGATCTTCCCGGTGCTGATCTTCATCGGCACCGCGACCCGGCTGTCCGCCGCCACCAGGGAGCAGCGCTACGCCGCGATGCGCCTGGTCGGCGCGACGCCGGGGCAGGTGTCGGTGATGTCGGCGGTGGAGTCCACCGTGGCCGCGGTGATCGGTACGGTGGTCGGCTTCGGCCTGTACCTCGCGCTGAAACCGGTGGTGGCGGACGTGCCGTTCACCGGCGAGCGATTCTTCGCCTCCGACCTGAGCCTGACCCTGCCACAGGTCGCGATGACGGTGCTGGGCGTGCCGGCGGCGGCGGCGCTCGCCGCCAGGTTCGCCCTGCGCCGGGTCACCATCTCGCCGCTCGGGGTCTCCCGCCGGGTGACCCCGAAGCCGCCGAGCCCCTGGCGACTGATCCCGCTGGTCGCCGGCCTCGCCGAGCTCGGCTACTTCGTCGGCAGCAGACCGGCGACCACCAACGGGCAGTCCGCGGCGTACCTGACCGGCTTCGTGCTGGTGATGCTCGGCCTGATGACCGCCGGTCCGTGGCTCACCATGGCGGCCGCCCAGGCGGTGGCCCGGCGGACCGGCCGGCCGGCCTCGCTGATCGCGATGCGCCGACTCTCGGACGATCCGAGGGCGGGCTTCCGCTCGGTCTCCGGTCTGGTGCTGGCGCTGTTCGTGGCCACCGGAACCCTGGCCATCATGGGCACCATCAACGCCAACCAGAGCATGCTGAACGGCGCTCCCGAGGTGCGCAAGGCGATCGTGGACGTCCCCTTCGGCAACAAGGAGGACGCGGTCGCGCTGCCCTCCGTGCCCGACCGGGTGCCGGCCCAGGCCCGGGCCGTCCCCGGCTTCCAGGGGATCGCCCTGATCCACGACAACCTGGCCCGGATCGGAGCGTTCCAGCAGGGCGAGCGGCGGGTGGTGCCCAGCCTGGTCATCTGCGCGGAACTCGCGCAGATCCCCGTGGTCGGCCACTGCGCGCCCGGAGCCGCCGTCGCGGCGGTCGACCCCTACCGGCTGGTCGACCTGACGGACAGCAGCGGGCACGAGTGGCCGGCCGCCGCGATCTCCGCGGCCGAGGTGGCCGAGCTCCCGGTGCGGATGCTCTACGCGACCACCGACGGCTCCGAGGCGGCCAAGGAACAGCTGCGGACCCTGTTCATGAAGGAACTCCCCACCTACGAGCCGCGCCTGGCCGAGGACTGGGCCTCCGAGGGGCAGAAGAAGCTCCGGAGCTGGCGGCAGCTGGCGAACGTGGTGCTGCTGACCACCCTGCCGATCGCCGGGTGCAGCCTCGCGGTGAGCGTGGTGGCCGGACTGTCCGACCGCCGACGGCCGTTCGCGATGCTGCGGCTGACCGGCGCGCCGCTGCGGCTGCTGCGCAGGGTGGCCGGACTGGAGAGCGCGCTGCCGCTGCTGGCGGTGTCGGCGCTCGCGATCGGGGCGGGCTTCGCCGCGGCGGCGATGTTCCTCAAGTCGCAGATGAGCTACGACCTGGTGTCGCCCGGCCTGACGTACTTCGGGCTGGTCGGCTTCGGACTGGCCGCCTCGCTCGGGATCATCGCCTCGACCCTGCCGCTGCTGGGGCGGATCACCGGGCCGGAGTCGGCCCGCAACGGCTGAGCCGCGTAACGGAGTTGGTGGCTCCGTGACCCCGGGACTACGCGACCCCGTGACTCCGTGACCCAGCGACCCCGGGACTCGGTGACCCCGGGACCCCGCGACCCCGGGACTCCGCGCCCCCGTCGCCCGCGGATCAGCGGGCGACGGGGTAGCCGTGCGTCCCGTCCCGCCGTACGCCGTCCAGCCCCGGCAGCCAGCTGCCGAGGACCAGGGCGGACGGGTAGAACATCGGCTCCGGGAGGGCGTCCACCGGGAAGCGCTCCCAGCCGGCGCAGGCGTGCGGCTCGGTGACCACCGCCTCGGCCAGGCTCGGCGGCGCCAGCACGGCGGCGGTCAGCCGGGGCCGGCCGAGCTCGTGGTCCAGGTGCACGGCGAGCACCCGCATCGCCTCGGCGGGCAGCACGATCCCGGTCTCCTCGGCGAGTTCACGGGCCGCGGTCCGCTCGAAGGACTCGCCCGGGTCGACCTTGCCACCGGGCAGGCTCCAGGTCGGCGACTCGCCGGCCGTGGTGCGGCGGCCGATCAGCACCCGGCCGTCCCCGGTGGGCACGATGATCCCGGCGCCGAGCATCGGTACGGTGGTCACTTCGCCGTCATCTCCTTCAGGGGGTCACCAGTTGCCGCGCTCGTAGTCCTTGAGGAAGCAGCCGTACAGGTCCTCGCCCGCCTCGCCGCGCACGATCGGGTCGTACACCCGGGCCGCGCCGTCGACCAGGTCGAGCGGGGCGTGGAAGCCCTCGTCGGCCAGGCGCATCTTGTCCGGGTGCGGCCGCTCGTCGGTGATCCAGCCGGTGTCGACGGCGGTCATCAGGATGCCGTCGGACTCGAACATCTCCTGCGCGCTGGTGCGGGTCAGCATGTTGAGCGCGGCCTTGGCCATGTTGGTGTGGGGGTGGCCGGCGCCCTTGTAGCCGCGCTGGAACACGCCCTCCATCGCGGAGACGTTGACCACGTACTTGCGGCGCGACGCGGACGCCGCCATCGCCGGGCGCAGCCGGCTGATCAGGATGAAGGGCGCGGTGGAGTTGCAGAGTTGGACCTCCAGCAGCTCGACCGGGCCGACCTCGCTCACGGTCTGCACCCAGCTGTTGGTGGGCGCGAGGTCGGGCACCAGGCCGCCGGCGTCGATCGCGGTGCCGGCCTCGATCCGGGCCGGGGTGGCGGAGCCGGTGACCAGGGCGAGCGAGGTGACGTCCTCGGCGGCCAGCCGCTGCTCGCCGCCGCTCGCCTGGTGGGGGAGCGCGGGCAGGTCGACACTGCCGCTGTTGAAGCGGCCGATCGTGGTGGCCTGGGGCAGCTCGCCGGCCGGCAGCGGGGCGGACTCGGCGTTGACCAGCTCGCGGTAGGACTCCGGCGGGCGGCGGACGGTCTGCGCGGCGTTGTTGATCAGGATGTCCAGCGGGCCGTCCGCGGCGACCTCGTCCGCCAGGGCCATCACCTGGGCCGGGTCGCGCAGGTCGATGCCGACGATCTTGAGGCGGTGGATCCACTGGGCGCTGTCCGGCATCGCCTTGAAGCGGCGGATCGCGTCGTTGGGGAAGCGGGTGGTGATGGTGGTGTGGGCGCCGTCGCGCAGCAGCATCAGCGCGATGTACATCCCGATCTTGGCCCGGCCGCCGGTCAGCAGGGCGCGCTTGCCGGTGAGGTCGGCCCGGGCGTCCCGGCGGGAGCGGTTGAGGGCGGCGCACTTCTGGCACAGGTTGTGGTAGAAGGCGTCGACCTCGACGTAGCGGGTCTTGCAGATGTAGCAGGAGCGCGGCCGCTCCAGGATGCCGGCGATCTCGCTCGTGGTGACGGTGGTGAGGCCGAAGGCGCCGGCCGTCTCGTCGTCGATCCGGGTCGGAGCGCCGGTGGCGGTGCGAGCGGTGACCTCGCGGTCGTTGGCCGTCTTGCGGGCCCGGGTCTCCTGGCGGCGTCGCTGCTTCAGGGTCCGGAATATGCCGCCGACGGCCTTGCGGACGGTGATCGCGTCCGGGTGGTCGACGTGGAGCTCGTCGAGCTCCGCGAGCACCTCCAGGCAGAGCCGCAGCCGCTCGGGGTCGAGGCCGGGACCGTAGTCGATCTCCTCCTCGCCTAGAGCCTGCTCGATGTCCGTCTGCTCGATGCTCACGCCCACTGCCGCTTTCCCAGTCGCCTCGCCTTTACCGCGTGAATGCTACGGGAGCCGCCCGGGCCCGGGCGAAAGGCCGACGTGGGGGACGGACGGGGAAGCGCAGGGGCGGGCGGGGGTGAGGGCGTTTGGAGGATCGTCCATGTCTACGCGCGGAGCACTGATCATGGTTTGTGCACACCCCCAGCAATGCTCCTCGAACTGGCTTTTGGCCCCGCCCTCACGGAGAATCGAATGCTGGGTGCAGGGCGCCCGAGTGCGCCCCGGCGGCCCTGCCGCACCCGCACCCGAGGTGTAATTTCTCCCAGCCAGAGAGCCCATTCATGCGTTTCCTGAACGACCTCAAGCCCTCGTACGACCTGACGTACGACGACGTCTTCATGGTCCCCAGCCGTTCCGCCGTGGGCTCCCGGCAGGGCGTCGACCTCTCCTCGAACGACGGCACCGGCACCACCATCCCGCTGGTCGTCGCCAACATGACCGCCATCGCCGGTCGCCGGATGGCCGAGACCGTCGCCCGCCGCGGCGGCCTGGTCGCCATCCCGCAGGACATCCCGACCGAGGTCATCGCCGACGTCATCTCCTGGGTCAAGGGCCGCCACCTGGTGGTCGACACCGCGATCACCCTGACCCCCGGCGCCACCGTGGCCGAGGCGCTCTCGCTGCTGCCCAAGCGCGCCCACGGCGCCCTCGTGGTGGTGGAGGACGGCAAGCCGGTCGGCGTGGTCTCCGAGTCCGACTGCCAGGGCGTCGACCGCTTCACCAGCCTCGCCGACATCATGTCCCGCGACCTGCTGGTGCTGGACGAGGACATCGACCCGCGCACGGCCTTCGACAAGCTCACCGAGGCCCACCGCAAGCTCGCCCCGGTCGTCGACGGCGAGGGCAAGCTGGTCGGCCTCCTCACCCGCAAGGGCGCGCTGCGCGCCACCCTGTACACCCCGGCCGTGGACGCGAACGGCAAGCTGCGGATCGCCGCCACCGTCGGCATCAACGGCGACGTCGCGGGCAAGGCCAAGGCGCTGATCGAGGCCGGCGCGGACGTGCTGGTCGTCGACACCGCGCACGGGCACCAGGAGAGCATGATCAGCGCGCTGCAGGCGGTGCGCGGCCTGGACCCGCAGATCCCGATCGTGGCCGGCAACGTGGTCTCCGCCGCCGGTGTCCGCGACCTGGTCGAGGCGGGTGCCGACATCCTCAAGGTCGGTGTCGGGCCGGGCGCGATGTGCACCACCCGGATGATGACCGGCGTCGGCCGCCCGCAGTTCTCCGCCGTCCTGGAGTGCGCCGCCGAGGCCCGCCGGCTCGGCAAGCACGTCTGGGCCGACGGCGGCGTGCGCCACCCGCGCGACGTCGCCATGGCGCTGGCCGCCGGTGCCTCCAACGTGATGATCGGCTCCTGGTTCGCCGGGACCTACGAGTCCCCGGGCGACCTGCAGACCGCCGCCGACGGCCGCCAGTACAAGGAGAGCTTCGGCATGGCCTCGGCCCGCGCCGTCAGCAACCGCACCGCCCAGGACTCCTCGTACGACCGGGCCCGCAAGGCGCTGTTCGAGGAGGGCATCTCGCACTCCCGGATGTTCCTCGACCCGACCCGCCCGGGCGTGGAGGACCTGATCGACTCGATCGTGGCCGGCGTGCGCAGCTCCTGCACCTATGCGGGCGCCAGCAGCCTGGAGGAGTTCCACGAGAAGGCGATCGTGGGCATCCAGAGCGCGGCGGGCTACGCCGAGGGCAAGCCGCTGCACTCCAGCTGGGCCTGATCGCCCGCGCCCGTTCAGACGGCCGTCCGGTTCCTCGATTCGGGGAGCCGGGCGGCCGTCGGCCTGTCGGGGGTGTCGGGGGTCCCAGGGGCGTCGGGGGTCTCAGGGGCGTCGGGCGCGGCGGGGGTGTCGTCGCTTCGCCCGTGCTGCTCGGTACGTCCGTGCTGTGCGTCCTGCGCGTCCTGCCGGTCCTGCTCGTCACGGCCGTCGTACGGCACCAGCGGCAGTAGCAGGGCGTGGCCGAGCAGACCGACGGAGCCGTCCAGCGCCGCCGTGAAGGCCCGGGTGGCGGCCGGGAGCCGGCGCAGCTCCCAGAGTGCCTGGACGGCGGACCAGGCTCCCTCCCGGGCGGCCTCGACCGACCAGGCCCCCAGCAGGTGGGTCAGCGGCTCGGCGCGGTCCAGCAGCTCGGGCTCAGGCAGCAGCTGTTCCCGGACCACCGACTCCACCTCGGCCAGCACCCCGTTGATCCGGTGGTAGTCCTGCTCGACATCGGCGGGCTCGCAGCCCCGGCGACGGCAGAGGTCCACGACCGCGAGCGGCAGGTCGTGCTGGATGTGGGCGTTCATCCCGGCCAACGCGAACTGCAGCGGGTGCACCCCAGGGTGGGCGCGCAGCGCGAACAGCGGTCGCCAGCAGGCGGGCGGCTCCTGCCCGGCCGCGTCGGCGGCCACGGCCAGCAGGTACCGTCCGGCGAACACCGCGTCCAGCTCGGCCATCGCCGGCGGATCGGCGAAGTAGCCGACGGCGAGCCGGTCGCGGACCGCCTCGGTGACGGTGAGGTAGAGCCGGTTGAAGACCGCCACCCCGTCGGCGAGGGGCAGGGCCGCCGCGATCTCCCGCAGCCGGCCGACCACTTCCTCGACCGTCCCCGGTGTCCGGGCCGTCGCCGCAGGGCCAGTCACCGTTCGGGCCGTCACCGTTCCGGCCGCCGCTGTACCGGGCATGCTCCACCCTCCGAGACAGATCGTGCGCTGATCGCATCATCGTGGCAGCGTGGAGACAGGCCTGTCGGCGCGGCGCGCGTCCGTCGAGCCGGTGTCACACGATCAGGCCGATGCCGCTCCGCAGCGGCGCGAACCCGGACGTGACCCCGCCGCCGCTCCGCTGCTCCCGGCCCTGGCTCGTACACCGTCCCGTAAAACGTCCCGTAAAACGTCCCGTAAAACGTCCCGTAAAACGTCCCGTACAACCCCACCTCCTGCCATGGTTCCGATCGTGACCGACCGCCGTGCCCTGATGGCCGCCGACCGCTATCCCTCCAACACGGCCCTGTACGCCGACCCGAGCCTGGTCGAGGGCGTGGACTACGGCCGCCGCTACCGCCGACACCGGATCGACGACCGGAGTCCGCAGGACCGTGCGGCCTCCGTCCGCACCACCGTCATCGCCCCGCACGGCGGCGGCATCGAGGTCGGCACCTCGGAACTGTGCCTGGCCGTCGCGGGCCACCACCTCGTCGGCCTCGCCCCGACCCCGGCCGCCGGGCCGGTGCACGACTACTGGATGTTCGAGGGCCTTCGCTCCTCCGGCAACCGCGAGCTGCACGTCACCTCGAACCACTGCGACGACACCGTGGTCCGCGCGATGTGCTCCGACAGCCTCAACGTGCTGTCGCTGCACGGCTGCACCACCGCCACCGCCGGGCTGGAGAACGGTGCCCGGGCGGTGCTGGTCGGCGGCCTGAACTCCGGCCTCCGCCGGTACCTGACGGAGGAGTTCGCCGCAGCGGGCATCCGGGCCGTGGACGTCCCCCGCGAGCAGGAGCTCGCCGGCACCGACCCGGAGAACATCTGCAACCGAAGTCTGCTCGGCATGGGCGCCCAGCTGGAGCTGACCGCCGAACTGCGGACCGCGATGTTCGCCCCGGGGGTGCGCACCCGGGCCGACGCGGAAGCCAACACCCTGCCGCTCTTCTGGAGCTTCACGACGGCCGTCCGGACCGCCATCCAGCGCCTGGAGGCGACCCAGCCGGTCCCGTGAGCCACCGGCCACGGGGGTGGGCGTCAGCCCAGCTCGTACTCCAGCACGTAGGTGTGGGTGCCGGACCCGTCGACGGCCAGCCGGAACTCACCGGTGATCCCGGCCAGCTCGCCCGCCCCCGTGCCCGGCACCACGCGTATCGTCACCCCGGTGGTGTCCCAGGCCGCGTGCTGGAGCACGAACGAGCCGGCCCGCCCGTCCAGTTCGCCCGTCACGTGTTCCACCGCGACGTACGAGGCGGGGCCGCCCGACGCGTCGCCGACGGACAGCATCCGCACCTCGCTGCGCCCGCTCAGCCCGCCGGTGAAGGTCTTGGCGATCCTGACCCGCCCGAAGGAGGCGCCCTCGCGCTCCTCCGTCTCCACCGGCTCGAACGCCGTCAGCTCGAACGACCCGCTCGCCACCGCACCCATGACACGCTCCTCCCGCCGGTCCGCACGCACGGTCGGCACCTCGTCGACCGTGCGTGAAGCCTTGCACACGCCACTGACAGCGGGACGGTGCACGAGGCGACGACGAGGACCCGCCCGGCTCAGTGGTCCCAGCGCAGTGCCAGCAGGGCCGCGTCGTCCGCCAGGCCGGCGTCGCCCACCCAGCCCCGGACGTCCGCCAGCACGGCGTCCAGCAGGTCCGCCGGTCCGCCGCCGTGCAGGCCGGGCAGGCGCTCCGCCAGCGGGTAGAAGCGGCCGTCGGCGTCCCGGGCCTCCGACACCCCGTCGGTGTGGAGCAGCAGCAGGTCGCCCGGGCTCGGCTCGAACCGGCTCGTCGAGTAGTCCTCCCCGGTCAGCTCGCGCAGGCCCAGCGGCGGCGCCGGGACGGCCGGCGCCAGCTCGCCGACCCGCCCGGCCCGGCGCAGCAGCGGCGGAGGATGGCCGCAGTTCACCACCCGCACCGGCTCCCGGCCGTCCGGGACGTCCAGCAGCAGGGCGGTGGCGAACCGCCCGTCGCCCGGCCGCGCCGTGAGCGCCGCGTCCAGCCGCTCCGCGAGCCGCCCGGGATCGGGCTCGGTGCGGGCCGCCTCCCGGAACACCCCCAGCACGTCCGCCGCCGTCTCCACCGCCGGGAGCCCGTGGCCCTGCACGTCCCCGAGCAGGATCCGCACCCCGAAGCGGGTCTCCACCACCGCGTACAGGTCCCCGCCGATCCGCGCCTCGGCCGCCGCCGCGACGTACCGCACGGCCAGCCGCAGCGGCCCGATCCGCTCGGCGGGCGGCCGCAGCAGGGCCCGCTGCGCCGCCTCGGCGACCGTCCGGACCTGGTACAGCTGCCGCTCGCGGGACGCCACCAGCACCACGCTGGCGGAGCTGGCCAGGGTCGCGGCCAGGACGGTGACGGGCACGCTGATCCGCACCGAGGAGGGCAGCTCGGTGTTGGTCGACTCCAGCGCACTGACGGCCAGCAGCGCCACGGCACCCACCGTCAGCGGCACCCGGGGCCTGCGGGTGGCGGCCGCGGAGAGCACCGGGGCCACCGCGAGCAGCGGCGACAGGGTCGTCCCCGGGCCGATGGCCAGGGCGGCCACCACGGCGGCGACCAGCAGCAGGAGCGCGCCGTACAGCAGCAGCCGGGTCCGCCGTGGCAGGTACAGCGGCGGGAGGCCGTCCGGGCCGTCGGCGCTCACGCGTTCTCCTCCATCGGGTCGCAGCGGTTCCAGGGGCCCGAGGGCCTTCGAACCACTTTCCCCGTCCCGCCCCGGGTCAGCACCTCGGCGCCCCGGTGCGCCGGGGTCCCGGCGCCGTACCACCCCGGGTGCGCCGGGTGCGCCGAGGGTGCCGGTACCTCGGCACAGGCCGTGCGGGGGCGAGCACTAGGCTGGGCCGGGAGATGAGACGCAAGAGCCGCCGCCCGGCCTCCCCCCTCCCGCAGCGCCACGGCGTGGACCCGGTGCACCTGCGACTGCCCCTGGTGGGCGACTGGCCGACCGTGCGGGACCACCTGCTGGAGCGGCTGCCCGCGGTGGCGGCCGCGCGGGTCGAGTCGGCGCTGCGCGGGGGCGAGATCGTCGGCGAACAGGGCCCGATCGCCTTCGACGAACCGTTTCGCCCCGGCGCGCACCTGTGGTTCTACCGGGACCTCCCGGCGGAGGCGCCGGTCCCCTTCGAGCTGGTGGTGGTGCACCGCGACGAGCACCTGGTGGTGGTCGACAAGCCGCACTTCCTGGCCACCACCCCGCGCGGCCGGCACGTCACCGAGACGGCGCTCTCCCGGTTGCGGCACTCCCTCGACCTGCCCGCGCTCAGCCCCGCGCACCGGCTCGACCGGCTCACCGCCGGCCTGGCCATGTTCGTGGTCCGACCCGAGGACCGCGGCGCCTACCAGACGATGTTCCGGGACCGCGAGGTGCGCAAGGAGTACCAGGCGATCGCCCCGTACGACCCGGAGCTGAGCCTGCCGCGCACCGTGCGCAGCCACATCGTCAAGGAGCGCGGGGTGATCGCCGCCCGGGAGGTCGACGAGCCGCCGAACAGCGAGAGCCGGATCGACCTGCTGGAGTGCCGCGATGGCCTCGGCCGCTACCGGCTGCGGCCCCTGACCGGGCGCACCCACCAGCTGCGGCTGCACATGAGCGGCCTCGGACTGCCGATCCTCGGGGACCCGGTGTACCCGGTGGTGCTGCCCGAACCGGCCCCGGACGACTTCCGCCGGCCACTCCAACTGCTCGCCTCCGCGGTCGAGTTCACCGATCCGCTGACCGGACGGGAGCGCCGCTTCGAGACCCGCCGCACCCTCGCGGCCTGGACCGACCCGTCCGGCTGGGAGGCCGGTTCCTAGCCGGCGGCCGGTCCGTGCGGGGCCGGTGTGGGGCCTCGTGCGGGGCCCCACGGTCCGTGCGGGCAAGGCTCAGGCCGGACGCAGGCCCGGTCCTGGGTCCGGCTGTCGGTCTAGGGCCAACGGAGGATCCGGTCCCGGTTCCGGAGGCCGATCCGCGGCCCGGCCCGGCGGCGCGATCGTTGGGCCATGAACGTAGCACCGGACTCCACCCCCGCCCCCGTCGCTTCCCCCGTCGCGCTGGTCACGGGAGCCTCCCGCGGCCTCGGACTGGCTCTCGCGCACGCCCTCGCCGCCCAGGGCTGGCAGCTGGTGATCACCGCCCGCGGTGAGGCCCAACTCGCCGAGGCCGAGGTGGCCTTGGCCGCCGTCACCAAGGTCGTCGCCCTCCCGGGCTCGATCGTCGACGACGACCACCGGGCCCGTCTGGCCGGGGCCGCCGAAGGCCTCGGCGGCGCGAGCCTGCTGGTCAACAACGCCGGTTCGCTCAACGGCGCCACCGGCCCCGGCGCCGAACCGCTGCCCCGGCTGGCCGACTTCCCGCTGCCGGACCTCCTGGAGCTCTTCGAGGTCAACGCCCTCGCCCCGATCGCCCTCACCCAGCTCGTCCTGCCGCAACTGCGCGCCCACTCGGGTGCCGTCCTCAACATCAGCTCGGACGCCGCCGTGGAGCCCTACCTCGGTTGGGGCGGATACGGCGCCAGCAAGGCCGCGCTCGACCTGGCCACCGCCGTACTCGCCAGGGAGGAGGAGGAGTTGAGGGTCTGGGCGGTCGACCCGGGCAGCATGCGCACCCGGATGCTGCAGGAGGCCAGCCCGGGGGAGGACATCTCCGGCGAGCCGCTGCCCGCGCAGGTCGCGCCCGTTCTGCTCGGTCTGCTGCGCGACCGTACGCCCTCCGGTCGCTACCGCGCCGAGGACCTGGCGGCGGTCCCTACCGCCGACCGGGCTTCGGCCGCCGACCCGGCGACGGTGGCCGAACAGGCGACGGTGGCTGACCGGGGTGGCCGATGACGGCCCTGACCGAGCTGGGTCTCGACGTCACCGTCCCGCCCGAACTCTCCGCCCGCGCACCGGTGGAGGCGCGCGGCGGCAGCCGCGACGGTGTCCGGATGCTGGTCGGCCGCCGTACCTCCGGCGCCGTGGAACACCGCCGCTTCACCGAACTGCCCGTAGCGCTGCGCCCGGGGGACCTCCTGGTGGTCAACAACTCGGCCACCCTTCCGGCCGCCCTGCCGGGTCGGTTGCCCGACGGCAGCCCGGTCGCGTTGCACCTCTCCTCCGCGCAGCCGGACCAACAGGGCGCCCACCTGGTCGAGTTGCGCCGGCCGGTACCGGGAGCGGCGGCTGCCTACTACCCGCCGCAGGAGTCCCCGGCCCGGCCGGGCCTGCGCGTCGCCCTGCCGGCCGACGGCGCGGCCGAGCTGGTGCAGCCCTTCACCGGCCGCCTCTGGTACGCCGAACTCACCCTGCCCGCAGGCCTGTTGCCGTATCTTCGGCAGCACGGGCGGGCGATCCGGTACGGCTACGTGGACCGCGACTGGCCGATCGAGGCCTATCAGACGGTCTTCGCGAGCGTGCCGGGTAGCAGCGAAATGCCCAGCGCGGCGCGTCCGTTCACACCGGCGGTGGTGGCCCGGCTGGCCGGTCGGGGCGTCCTCGTCGCTCCCGTCACCCTGCACACCGGGGTGGCCTCGCCGGAGGCGCACGAGGCCCCGTACGCCGAGCGCTTCCACGTCCCCGCCGCCACCGCCCGGCTGGTCGGCCACGTCCGGGCCGGGGGAGGACGGGTGATCGCCGTCGGGACCACCGTGGTGCGCGCCCTGGAGTCGGCCGTGAGACCGGACGGCACGCTCCAGGAGGCCGACGGCTGGACGGAGCTGGTCATCACCCCGGAGCGCGGGGTGCGCGCGGTGGACGGGCTGCTCACCGGCTGGCACGAGCCGCGCGCCTCCCACCTGCTGATGCTGGCCGCCGTCGCGGGCCGCCCACTGCTGGCGGCCTGCTACCGGGAGGCCGTCCGACAGCGGTACCTGTGGCATGAGTTCGGCGACGTCAACCTGCTGCTGCCGGACTGAGCAGATCAGCCGGTGGCGGGGGCGGCAGTGAGGCCGCCGCCGGAACCGGCCGGCTCGCCCAGCGGTTCACCAGGACGGGCGGTCCACCGCCACGGTGGCGCTGCGGTCGTCGTCCGTGGCGGCGAGCACGGTACCGGCCCGGCGGAACGCCGTTCGGGCCGTTCGGGCCGGTCGGGGGTGTTCAGGCCGTTCCGGCCAGCAGGGTCTGCGCCACGTGGTGGGTGTCCAGGTACTCGCGGACGGCGGTGATCAGGCCGTTCTCCACGGTGAACACGCCCAGGCAGTGGTTCTCGTACACGGCGCCGTTGGCGGCCTTGCCGACGGCGGTCCACTCGGCCACCGCCTGCGGGCCGTCGGCGAGGACATGGGTGAGGGTGAGGGTCGGCAGGCCGTCGGCGGCGAAGAGGGTGCCGACCTGGCCGAGGAAGTCGCCGAAGATCTCCTGCTTGCCGCGCCAGGTGCGGGAGAGTTCGAGGCTGCCCGGGTAGGTCCAGGTGGCGTCCTCGGCGAACAGGGCGATGGCGGCGTCCCGTTCGCCCGCGGCGAGGCGGGTGACGTACTCGGTGACGACGGTGCGGGCGTCGGTCTGCTGCATGAGGGGCTCCTCCGGTCCGTCCGGTCGGGACTCTCCCGCCGTGGCACCAGCAAAGCCCAGCGGCCGTACCGCCGACCAACAACTCCTGGACCGCGCCGACAACGGTCGGTTGTTCATGCAGTCGGGTACCCCGGAGGCAGCTCCAGCTCGAACCAGACCACCTTGCCGTCGGCGGTCCGGCGGCTGCCCCAGCGGTGCGCCAGTTCGTTGACCAGGTGGATGCCGCGGCCGCCCTCGTCCTCGTTGTGGGCGTGGCGGATCCGGGGCGTCCCGCTCTCCCGGTCGGCGACCTCCACGGTGAGCACCCGGTCGCAGAACAGCCGTAGCTGGGTGGGGGATCCGGCGTGCACCAGGGCGTTGGTGATCAGCTCGCTGGTGAGCAGCTCGGCCCAGTCGGTGAGCGCGGTCAGGCCCCAGGCGGCGAGCGTCTCGCGGGTGAAGCGGCGCGAGTGGGCGACCATCGCGTGGTCGCCGGTGAGCGGCAGGGAGGCGATCCGGTCGGCGCCCTCCGGGCGGACCTGCGCCATGATGACGGCGATGTCGTCCTCGGCATTGCGCCCGGTGAGCCGGGTCAGCACGGCGTCGCAGGTCTGTTCCAGCGAGCGGCTCCGGTCGGCGACCGTTCGGCAGAGCAGCCGCAGGCCCTCGTCGAGGTCGCGGCCCCGGCGCTCGACCAGGCCGTCGGTGTAGAGGGTCAGGATGGCCTGCTCGGGAAGGGTGAACTCGACGCTCTCGAACGGGACTCCGCCCACCCCCAGTGGCGCGCCGGGCGGCAGGTCGACGAGACGGGCGTTGCCCCCGGTGTCGGCGACCACGGGCGGCAGGTGGCCGGCGCAGGCCGCGGTGCAGTTGCGGTCGGCCGGGTCGTAGACCACGCAGACGCAGGTGGCGAACTGCCCCTCGCCGAGCGCCGCGGTGGCCTCGTCCAGCCGGTGCAGCACCCGCGCGGGGTTGAGCTCCAGGGTAATCAACGTCCTTGCCACGGTGCGGAGTTGGCCCATGGTGGCGGCGGCCCGGATGCCGTGGCCCATCACGTCGCCGACGATCAGCGCGACCCGTCCGGAGGAGAGCGGCACCACGTCGAACCAGTCGCCGCCGACCTCGCTGACCACGCTGCTGGGCAGGTAGCGGTAGGCGAGCTCCAGGCCGATGGTGCGGTGGATCTCCTGCGGGAGCAGGCTGCGTTGGAGGGTGAGCGCGGTGTCCCGCTCGCGGCGGTAGAGCCGGGCGTTGTCGATCGCCAGCGCGGTGCGCGCGCCCAGCTCCTCGGCCAGCGAACGGTCCGCCGGGCCGAACGGCACCGGGTTGTGGGTACGGACGAACTCCGCACCGCCCAGCACGAGTCCGCGCGCCACCAGCGGCACCATCAGGTACGAGTGCACCCCGGCGGCCAGCCCCGGCTGCACCCGGTCGGGGTAGGCGACGATCCGCCGCAGGTCCTCCTCGGTCACCGCGGAGACCAGGATCGACCGCCGGGTGCGCAGGCTCTGCGCGTACACCTCGGCCGACTGCGAGGTCTCGCCCACCTGGTCGGCCGCCGCCGTCATGCTGCCGTCCGGCGCCGTCTCGCCGACCGCCACCGCCCGCATCAGCACCGACCCGTCCTTCGGCACCGGGCCGGGCTCCTCGCCGCCGAGCACCGCGTCGCGCAGGTCCACCGTGACGAAGTCGGCGAAGCGCGGGATCACCACGTCCACCAACTCCCGTGCGGTGCGGTGCAGATCGAGGGTGGTACCGATGCGGTTGCTGGCCTCGTTCAGCAGACCCAGCCGCTGCTGGGCGGCCCAGGCCTCGTCCAGGGCCCGCTGCCGGGCGGCGGCCGCGTCGCGCTCGCGGGTGAACAGCAGCGCGTTGTCGATCGACACCGCCGCCCGCACGGCCAACTCCCCGGCCAGCGCGAGGTCCTCGTCGTCGTACGGGCGTTCCACGAGCGTCCGGTAGAAGCCCGCGACGCCGACCGGATTGCCGCGCGCGATCAGCGGCACGACCATGATCGATTGCACGTTCTGCTCCCGTACGGCGGCGGTGCGCACCGGGTCCTCGGCGAACCAGGCCATGCCGTCCTCGTCCATCCGGGGCACCAGCACCGGCTTGCGGTGCGCCAGGCTCCACGCGTACGGCGAACCGGGCAGGAATCGGTGCACCCCGCCCAGCCGGTCGATCGGCGCCAGGGTCGAGCCGCGCACCGAGTGGAACGCCATCCGCCGCAGCAGCGCCGAACCGTCCGCCGAGGGCCGCACCTCGCGCTCGCCCCGGACCAGTTCGTCCAGCACCTCCACCACCACGGTGTCGGCCAACCGGGGCGTCGCCACCTCGGCCAACTCCTGCGCCGTGCGGTCGAGATCGAGCGTGGTGCCGATCCGGGCCGACGCGGCGTTCACCAGCGCCAGCCGCTCCTGCGCGGCCTTCGCCTCGCGCAGCGCCTGCTGCCGGGCCAGCACCGTCTGGTGCTGGCGCAGGTACAGCCGGGCGTTGTCGATCGCGACCGCCGCACGCGAGGCCAGCTCGTCACCGAGCGTGATGTCGGCCTCGGCGAAGGACTCCCGCTCGCCGCGCCGCGAGTACACCACCATGCCGAGCGTGGTGCCGCGCGCCACCAGCGGCGTGATCCGCACCGAACGCGGCCGGTCGCCGAGGAACGCCTGGCGGCGGCTCTCGCTGAGGCCGTCGGCCAGCGGTGACAGCTCCCAGGACGGCACCACCACCGTCCTCCCGGTGACCATCGCCCGGGCGTACGGGGAGTCCGGCGGCAGCTCGTGCACCGAGTCCACCGGCAGGGCGTCGGCCGGGTACAGCGGGTCGGACGTCGCCAGCGCCAGACGGCGCACCAGCTGCGGGGCGTCGGGGGCGGGCGGCTCGACGTTGCGCCCCGCGATCAGCGCCTCCAGGGCGAACACGCCGCTGATGTCCGAGACCCTGGGCACCATCGCGTCGGCCAGCTCGCGGGCGGTCTGTCGCAGGTCCAGCGTGGTGCCGATCGAGGCGGTCGCGTCCACCAGCAGCGACAGCCGCTCCTGCGCCTGGGCGGCCCGGGCGTCCGCGCGGTAGCGCTGCGTGACGTCGATGATGGTCGCGCTCACTCCGAGCACCCGTCCGCCCTGGTCCGCCAGCCGGAAGTACGAGGCGGACCAGGCGCCGTCGCGCTGCGGATTCCCCGGGGTGCGGCCGTGCGAAAGGAAGTCCACCACCGGCAGGCCGCTCGCCAGCACCTGCCGCATCACCGTCTCGCACTCCGCGGCGTTGATGCCCGGCAGCACCTCGGTCAGCCGGTGGCCCAGGTGCGCCGCGGCGGCCAGGCCGTTGGCCCGGGCCAACGCCTCGTTCAGCCGGATGAAGCGCAGCTCGGTGTCGAACACGGCCATGCCCACCGGGGACTGGGTGAAGAAACCGTCCAGCACGGCCAGATCCGCCTGGATCCGCCGCAGCGTCGTCACCTCGGAAGCCACCGCCAGCACCAGCGGCGCGCCGTCGGGCCCCTGAACCGGATGAGTGCGGAACTCCAGGTTCACCAGGTGGCCGTCCCGGTGTCGCACCGGGAACACACCCGACCACTCCCGGCCCGCCAGGATCTCCCCGAACAGCTCCAGTACCTCGGGCCGCCGCTCGTCCGAGGTCAGCAGCTTGGCCGCCTTCACGCCCACGGCCTCGTCCGCGCGGTAACCGAGCAGTGCCTCCGCGTCGCCGCTCCAGTGCAGGATCCGCCCGTCGGCCGCGATCAGCGCCGTGGCGATCGGCAGCATCAGCAGGGCGTCCTGCTGAGGATCCCCCCGGCGCTGTCCGTCGTCGTTCACCATGGCCAGAGAACCGCCCAACCACCCGGGAGCCCGTTCCCACCAGCCCTGCCATCCTCGCACGCAGCCCCCATGCCCCGCTCATCGTGGCCCACCGCACCCTCACGATCCGTTACCACGGCGTCACCCCGCTACTCGTGGTGAGCGGTGACCGTCGCACGTTGGGCAGACCGCACGGCCCCCGAGCCGACGCACACGAAGTCGGTGGATCCGACTTCCTGCGCGTGGGCTTGCTGGAAGCGCCGGGCGCACGCTCACGCTGACGGTGCCCAGGAGCCATCGCCCGTGCCGCGTCGGCCCCGGGCCGGGCCAGCAGGTTCGACTTCCCATGGGGATTCACTGGAGCATGAGGAGCATGCCCGCTCGGCTTGTCATCCGCGCGCCGATGTTGGGCCCGGAGTTGTCGCTCGTGCGCGTCGGCCCCGGGCTGGGAAAGGGGCCGGGCGGCTTTCCGTGTTGCGCCGGCCTTTGCCATGAGTAGGAAGTCGGTGGGTTCGACTTCCTGCGTCGACCGGGGGCGCACGGGTTCTGCTCCAGCTGTAGATCGTGATCTTCAGGTGTTCGGCACGTGATCGATCAGAGTTGACGCTTCGTGGCAACGATTCCTTGACCGGAGTGAGCACTCACTCCGATACTTGCTCCATGACGACCGCACCCAGTCGGCGAAGAGCACCGGCGATGGACGCCGACAGCCGCCGGGAGATGATCGTCCGTGCCGCGCTTCCCCTCGTGATCGAGCACGGCAGCGCGGTGACGACACGCCAGGTCGCCCGGGCCGCAGGGATCGGGGAGGGCACCATCTTCCGCGTCTTCGCGGACAAGGAGGAACTCCTGGACGCGTGCGTGACCGAGGCGCTCAGTCCTGCCCCCGCCCTCGACGCACTCACCCTGGTATCTACGGACCAGCCGCTCGCCGACCGGCTGACCGAGGCCGCCTCGGCGCTGCACGCCCACCTGGACCGGGTCGGCGCGGTGGTCGGGGCGCTTCATGCGACGGGCGGGCGGGGACGAAGTGGCCGTCCCGGCAACGCAGGGGCCCCGCCTGATCGTGCGGCCGGTTCCCTGCTCGTTCGAGAGGCGCTGGCCGAACTCTTCGAGCCTGAGCGGGAGTCGCTGCGGTTGCCTCCCGAGCAGGCAGCATTGATCTTCCTAGGTCTCCTGTTCGTCGGGGCCGACAGGCCGCCAACCGGAGGCGACCCGACGGATCCGGCGCCGCAGTTGGGAGTGCGCGACCTCGTCGACGTCTTCCTGCACGGCGTCCTGTCCCAGCCAGTCGAGATCTGAGAGACAGAGCATGTCCATCACGCTGAACCACACCATCGTTCCAGCCGTCGACAACGAGGCAGCAGCGCGCCTCTTCGCCTCCGTCATGGGACTGGACTATCGAGGCGCAGACAGGCATTTCGCGCCGGTGCAGGTCAACGATTCCCTGACGCTGGACTTCATGTCCGTCGAGAATCCGGTCGGCCACCACCTGGCCTTCGACGTGGACCCGTCGTCCTTCGATGAGATCCTCGCCCGGCTCAACGCTGCCGGGGTGCCCTATGGCAACGATCCCAGCGAGCCCGACAACGGCCGGACAGACCACCCGTTGTGTGCTCGTGGCCTGTACTTCACCGATGACGCCGGAAACCTCTATGAGGTCATGTCCCCCAAGTAGCGGTGGTGGTGCCGCCAAGCGGACCGGCGGAGCCGGTGGGCCGGGCCGTGATCGGTTCGGACAGCGGCACTGATGAACAGGTGCCGGATCTCGTTGCGGGTCAGCGGGATCAGGTCGTCCGGTGCGGGGTGGTGTGCGTGTTCGTGGGCGCGGACGACGGTGAGGAACGCGTGGGCCAGCATGGCCAGGGTGACCCAGGGTGACCCAGGGGCCCAGGAGGGACAGCGGCGCCGGCCCCGACTTCGAGTCGATCGCCACCACGTTCGAACCCCGATGGCGCGGCCGTGACGTCAACTCCCTTACTTGGATGGCAATGTGGGCGCGGTTCGCGATGACCGGACCGATGTCCTCCCGCTCGCACGTCACCAGGTACTCGGCCGGTCCGCAGGCGTAGGTGTCGATCGTCCTCGGCGCCCGCCCCAGATCAGTCCAGATCGGCAGCCACACCGCCGCCTGCTCGTGCCGACCCGGCACCGGCCACTTCTCTGTCAGCACCGTCGTGCCGTCAAGCCATCTCCCAAGTCCGTAGTTGCACCGGGGAGACATGATCACCCGGACAGATTCCGCGTAACTTTCAAGCTCCTCAAGCGCCAGCGCTACGGCCGGCGGAGCCGCGTTCCGTGGTGCGCGGGGTACCACGCGCCGGAAGTCGACGCGGGCGACTTTTGCGTGCGAGCCGGGGGCGGGCCGCGTTTCGGGAGTGTGGCCCCCGGAGTGGGGGGGTGGCTCGCGCGGAAGTCGGCGGGGCCGACTTCCGCGCGGGGTCATTGGGTGGTGGCGTGTTCGGGGACGGGGGGCGTGGGCTGGGGGCGGGGTTCGGGGGTGCGGGTGGTGAGGGTCAGGGCGGCGCCGATGAGGCAGAGGGCGGCGGCGACCAGGACGGCGCGGTCGGTGCCGGTGGCCAGGGCGTGGGCGGCGGCTTCGGGGCCGGAGGTGGTGGGTCGGGCGGAGCCGGCGACGGCGACCGTGACGGCCACGCCCAGGGCCGAGCCGATGTAGCGGGAGGTGTTGTTGGCGCCGGAGCCCATGGCGGCCCGGTGGGCGGGGACGCTGCTGACCGCGAGCCGGGCGAGGGCCGCGTTGAGGACGCCGCTGCCGATGCCGGCGACCGCCAGGCCGGGGGTGAGCCGCAGCCAGCTGGCGTCGGGGGTGAGTCCGTAGAGCCCGCCCTCGCCGAGTCCGCAGATCAGTAGGCCGAGGGCGACCTGCGTAGTGGCCGAGACATGGGTGGCCAGCCGTCGGGCCTGGAGGGCGGAGAGCACGGACAGGCCCGACCAGATGGCCAGTACTCCGCCCGCGGCCAGACCGGAGAGGCCGAGCACACCCTGGAGCAGGGTGGGCAGGTAGCTCATGAAGCCGACCAGCGAGAGCCCGGTGAACAGGGCACCGCCGGTCGCGGCGATGAACCCGGGGTCGCGGAACAGGGCGAGGTCGAGCATCGGTTCGCGCACCTTCGCCTCGACCAGGGCGAACGCCGCGAGCAGCAGCACCCCGCCCGCCAGGAGAACGACCACCACGGGCCGTCCCCAGCCGCTGCGGCCCTCGGCGAGACCGGCGATGAGCAGGGCGGTTCCGGTGGTGAGGGTCAGGACGCCGTACGGGTCGAGCGCGCGGGGCCGGTCCGCCCGGGACTCGGTGAGCCAGGCGGCGGCGCAGGCGGCCACGGCGGCCGAGACGACGGCGAGCCCGCCACTGACCGCGCGCCAGCCGGCCCACTGCTGGACGAGCGCACCGTAGACCGGTCCGACCGCGATGCCGAGGCCGACGGCCGCGCCCCAGGTGCCGAGGGCCCGGATGCGGTCCGGTCCGGCGGGGTGGGCGTGGCTGATCAGGCCGAGCGCCGGAGCCAGGACGGCGGCCGAGGCGACGCCGAGCAGCACCCGGGCGGCCAGGTAGACGGCTCCGCCGGGGGCGAGGGCGGCGAGCGCCTCGGCGGCGGCGAACAGCAGCACGCCGAAGGTGAAGACCCGTTTGCGGCCGTGGTCGTCGGCGGAGCTGCCGGTGGTGAGGAGGAGTGCCGAGATGCCGACCAGGGTGCCGGTGAGGATCCAGGTGCGGCCGGAGGCGCCGAGGTGGGCGGCCTGGGCGGTGGCGGCGAGCGAGGCGGTGGGAGCGGTGTAGGCGACGGTGGTCAGGGCGGTCGCGGCGGCCGTGACGGCCAGGGTGGCGGCGGGCCGGACGGCCCCGGTGGCGAGGGCGGAGCCGGGTGGTGCGGGGGACATGGGTGTTCCCTCCGGGGACTGGGCGATGGGTCTGTTCAATGAACCGTCTCTGGTGGCACGCTACCACTGCCAGTCTGTTCATTGAACCCACCCCGTGGGTGGACTACGCTGGCCCGCATGGCGCTGGGAACCGACTACGAACTGCAGGAGTGCGCACTGGCCCGCGCCCTGGAGGTGGTCGGCGAGCGCTGGAGCCTGCTGATCGTCCGCGACGCGTTCTACGGCGTACAGCGCTTCAACGACTTCCTCGCCCACCTCGGCATCCCGCGCGCCGTCCTCACCGCCCGCCTCAACGCGCTGGTCGCAGCCGGGGTCCTGCGCAAGGAGCCGTACCAGCAGGCGCCGCTGCGGCACGGCTACCTGCTCACCGAGACCGGCCTCGAACTCTGGGGGCCGCTCTACCAGTTGAGCCGCTGGGGTGGCCGGCACGCCACCGACGGCGGCCCGCACCACCTGTTCGCGCACGCCCGTTGCGGCACCGACCTGGACCTCATCGGCGCCTGTCCCGAGTGCGGCGGCGGGCCCGTACCCCCGGCCGAGGTCGTCATGCGCCCCAACCCGGCCCGTACCGGCGGGCACCGCGACGACCCCGTCTCCCGAGCCCTGGTCCGCTCCCACCTGCTGCTCGAACCGATCGCCTCGGCGGCGGCGTAGCGGGCACCGCGGCTGCGGCCTGGCGAGCACCGCGGCTGCCGCCTGACGAGCACCGAGAGGGGGCGGGCACACCGACGAGGCCGCCGGCGGATTGCCGACGGCCTCGCGGGTGCAGCGGGTCAGGAGTGGAACCGGACCTCCGGGTTGGCGGCGGTCGGCCCGTCGAACAGCGGCTGGTCGATGTCCTTCAGCTGGAGGTCGAAGAAGGCGCCGACGTACTGCCGGGTGAGCTCGACGGCGCGCCGGCCCGACACGGTGGTGCCCGGGCTCTGGGACACGCCGAGCGCGTCGTAGAACAACGGGAAGTCGGTGAAGCTGCCGTGGTCGGAGCCGTCGAGGGTCAGCCAGCGCTTCCAGCCGTCGAGTCGGGGCCAGCTCGTGGTCCAGCTGCCGTCCTCGTTGCCGCCGGGCAGCGAGTGGCCCATCATCAGGTACGGCTTGCCGCCGACGCCGGATTCGGGCACCAGGTAGGGCATGGTGCCGTCCAGATCCGCTCCGGCCCTGATCCGGTCGTCGGTCAGCAGCGCGGGGACGGTGGCCGCGCCGCCGGCCGAGTGCCCGGCCATGCCGATCCGGTCGCGGTCGATCATGCGGGCATAGCGCCAGGCCGGCTGGGGGCGCTGGGTGAGCTGGTCGATGACGAAGGAGACGTCGTTGGCCCGGCTTTCCTCCAGGGTCTTCCAGGCCTCCTTGTCCCTGAGCCGGCCGCACATCACGCAGGGCAGCGTCTGCCCGTCCGGGAAGGTGGTCCCGGTGTTCTCGTAGGTGTGGTCGACCAGCGCGACCACGTACCCCCGGCTGCCCAGGTCCTCGGCGAGGCTGGTGAGCGAGGTGCGCGGCATGGTGAAGCCGGGGGACAGGACCACCAGCGGGTAGTGGCCACCCTGCGGGCGGGCGTTCGTGCGGGACCAGGTCCGGGCGTCGGTCACCAGCTCGGTCGGGATGGTGTTGCCCGGGAGCTCGTGGTCCAGCAGCATCCGGGCGGCCGGAGCGGTCATGTACGGGGCCGGGCTGCCGGTTCCGGCATGGGCGGGGTAGTACATCGTGACCATCAGCTGACGCGGCCCGGCCGAGGGAACCCACGGGTCCGGACGGTCCTGGTCGACCAGGTGCAGGACCTCCTGCCCGACCGCGTCCGGCCCGGTCGGGCGCGGGAGTTCGACGTGGAGCGCGCTCGGCGCGGTGGCGGACGCACCAGCGGTGGAGGTGGGCGGGGTGGCGGCCGGGGTGGCGGGCGCGGCCAGGGCCGGGGCGGCCACGGCGACGGAGAGGGGCAGCGCGAGCAGCAGTGCTGCGGCGGCCGCAGTGGTGCGAAGTCGGCTCGTGTGTCGGGTCATGTGTCCGACGGTATTTCGCAGCAAGGGAACTGACGTCGGTTCAGCGGCGTACCGTTCCCCTGCGGGACGGGCCCTTGGCGGCCCCTAGGGGGTGGATGCGGTCAGCGGATCGCTTCCAGGACCCTCGCGTTGGCCAGGCCGCCCGCCTCGCACACGGTCTGTGGCGAACCGCCCGCGAACCGGCCTCGAACTCGTCCATCGCTCGCGCGGGAGCGACCGTTCGGCTGCGATCAGCGCGGCACTCGCGCCTTGCGGGACGAGCCCGCAGGCCACCACCACATCGCCCGCCCCCAGCTCACCCCCGTCGACGGCGACGGCGATCGCGACGGCAGCCGCAGCGCCAGCGCCCGTCAGCGTCTCGCCGCGCCGAACCCGGTCTGCAGCCTCCGCAGCAGCGCCGTGCCCGCCGGGTCCACCGACCGCCGGGTGTTGGCCAGCACCACCACCCCCACCTGCTGCTCCGGGTCGAAGGCGACGAAGGAACTGGATCCACCCGTCCCTCCGTTGTGCCACAGCTGGAGGTGCCTGCCCTGCTGGGCGTGCAGCCGGTGGCCGAGCCAGCCGAGGTGCGTCCAGGCGAACGGGTTGACCCGGTGCCTGGTCTCCCGGGTGAACAGGATCGCGGGCGCCAGCGGCGCGTCGGGCTCGCGCTCGGCGGCCAACTGCGCCCGCAGGAGCAGTGTGAGGTCGGCCGCGGTCGAGCGCAGCCCGCCCATGCCGGGAAGCGCGGCCAGGTCCCAGGAGGGCACCGGCCGCCCGCCCGGCGCGTGGCCGTGCGCCAGCCGTTCGGAGCGTTCCGCGCCCGGCTGCAGGCAGGTGTCGGCCAGCCCCAGCGGCGCGCAGACCTCACGCGTCACCAGCTCCTCGTACCCTTTTCCGGCCCGGTGGGCGAGGGCCATCCCGAGCAGCCCGGCGCCGAGGTTGGAGTAGCGGAAGCTGCGCCCGGGCGCGGAGTGCAGTCGGGTGCGGGCGAGGCCGGAGAGTATTCGCTCGGCGGTGCAGTGGGCGTAGGGATCGGGCCGGTTGGGCTGGAGGAGTGCACGCACCATCATGCCCCGGGGCAGCCGGGGGAGCCCCGACGTGTGGGTGGCGAGGTGCCGGAGCGTGATCGGCTGTCCGCCCCGGACCGGGACGGCCGCCCGGCCCGGGAGCACCTCGGCGAGCGGCTCGTCGAGCCGCACCGCCCCGTCGAGCGTCAGCCGGGCCAGCACGAGCGAGGTGAACACCTTGGTGACGGAGCCGATGTCGAAGAGCGTGCGCGCCCCGGGCACCCCGCCGCCGGGCCCCGTCCGCCCGGCGCCGTGGATCTCCACGGCGCCACCGGCCAGCCCGGCGACCACCACACCGACGTGCCGGCCCGCGAGCCGGTCGGCGGTCTGCTCCACGAGGCGGGCGAGTTCGTTCATGCGCCTGAGCCTAGGTGGCCACGACCTGCGAAGTCGTCCGCCCGGAAAATGATTTCGATCGCTCCGGATGCTCCCACGGGTGTACGCCGCGCTCCGCCCGGTCGCGCCTCACGAAGTACGGACCCCTCCATCCGGAGAAGTAGCACAGCAGCAACGGCGGGCCCGCCGACGGACGGGCCCGCCGACCCGCCGTCAGCAGCTCAGGTTGCCCCCGGGCACCGTGCCGAGGATCTGCACGAACTCCTGGTACAGGCTGATCCGGTGCTGCATCTGCGCGGTGTTGTTGCCGTTGCACTCCAGCGCGCCGTTGATGCTGCGGATCGTCTCACCGAAGCCCCGCCCGTTGACCATCGCGTCGTGCGAGGTCATGGTGCCGGGGCCGTTCTGGGTGTTCCAGTACCAGAGGCCGGTCTTCCAGGCCACCGCCGGATCGGTCTGCACCAGGTCCGGGTGGTTCAGCAGGTCCAGGCCGAGTGCGTCGCCCGCCGCCTTGTAGTTGAAGTTCCAGCTGAGCTGGATCGGTCCGCGCCCGTAGTACGCGGCCTGCCCGGCCGGGCACCCGTACGGCTGCGAAGCGTCGCAGTAGTGCGGGTAGTTGGAGGTGTTCTGCTCGACCACGTAGACCAGACCGCCGGTCTCGTGGCTGACGTTGGCGAGGAAGGCCGCGGCCTCCTGCCGGCGTACGGTGTCGCTGCCGGTGGCGGCGAAGCCGGGGTACGCGGCGGTCGCGTCCAGCAGGCCCTGGTAGGTGTAGAAGGGGTTCCGGTTCGGGAACATCCGGTCGAACTGCGCCTGGCTGACCGGGAATCCGCCCCGGTCGGACGTCGGAGTCGGTGTGGGGGTCGGGCCGGGACCCGTGGGGCCGCCGCAGGGGCCCTGGTCGGCCCAGACCCCGGAGCCGCCGGTGCTCGGCGGCTCGTTCTGGGTCCACCACTTGGCCGTCCAGTTGTGCCCGTTGTACGAGACGGCGGCGCCGCCGGTGTACACGGCGGTGGAGCTCCACGCGGTGCCGCAGGCGGCGGCGCTGGCGGAGGCCGGGAGGAGCACCGCGAGCGCGAGCGCCGTGGCCACGGCGGACAGCAGCGCGAGCAGGCGTTTGGTTGACACGTCATCACCCCTTGTGCGGTGGGGGCCGCACGTCGTCGGGACAGGGACCTGGTCGGGCGGGGGAGCCGGGCACCGTACGGGGGCACGTCGTGGGGGACGGCCGACCGGGGCCCGGGCCGGTACGGGGCCGGCACCGACTCAACCGGAGTGGTCTATACCTGTCAAGAGGTCAGACGGAAGTGCCTTCGAAGGGATGTGCGTCAAGGACGCGGGGGACGGGGCCCCGGGGGCGGGGTTCCGAGGGACGGGGTTCCGGGGGCCGGGGTTCCGAGGGAGACGGTTCCGAGGGACGGGACGGGCCCCGGGGGGCCTACGCCTCCCCGAGCGCCGCCCGCAGCCGGGCCGCGATCTCCGCCGCCCCCGCCTCGTCCGGGTACTTCCCCCGTGGCCAGAAGAACCCGCGCAGCCCGTCCTTCGGATTGCGCGGCACCACGTGCACGTGCAGGTGCGGCACCGACTGGCTGATCCGGTTGTTCGCCGCCACGAAGCTCCCCGCCGCGCCCAGCCCCTGCTCGACCGCCGCCGCCACCCGCTGCACCCGCAGGAAGAACGGTCCGACCTCCTCGACGGGCAGGTCCGCCAGAGTTCGGTGGTGGGCACGCGGCACGACGAGCACATGGCCGGGGAAGAGCGGCCGGCGGTCCAGGAAGGCCACCACCGTCCCGTCGTCCAGCACCCGGTGCGCGGGTTCCTCACCCGCCACCACCGCACAGAAGACGCAGTCCATCCGCCCATTCAAACCACCGGCGGAGTTCCCGGCACCCCCGCGAACCCGGCCCGCGCCCGCCGTCACCCGGTCGGCCGCCCGAGCCGGGAGGTGCCCCCGGCGCGCCCCGAACCGCAGGCCCCCGCCGCCGGCCCCCCGGACCGCCGCTGGCCCCCCGGACCGCCGCCGGCCCCCGGACCGCCGCCGGCCCCCGTTCCGCCGCCGGCCCACCCGTTCCGGCGCCGGCCCACCCGGCCCGGCGGCCGGGCAGTCCGGCGGCAGCGGCGCGCCGCCGGTGCAGAAGCACTGCACCGCGCCCGAAGGCGCGGCCCTACTCGTACCGGTACAGCAGCGCCTCCCGCTCCGTCTGCTCGATCATCTCGACGGTCAGCGAGTCGTCCCGCAGGTGCGACAGCGTGACCTCGGCCGAACTCGGCTGCGCGTTCACGGCCAGCCAGTTCTCCGGCTTCCACGCCGAACTCCGCAGCAGCGACTTCGGGCAGTGCGCGTACACCTCCTCCACGGCCACCACGATCGCGCTGCGCGGCGGCTTGCCGACGGCGGTCAGCTGCCGCAGCAGCTCCGGGTCGGTGGAGACGCAGGCGCGGCCGTTGACCCGCAGCGTGGTGTCCCGGCCGGGTACGACGAAGAGCAGCCCGACCCGGCCGTTCTCCAGGATGTTGTGCAGGGTGTCCAACCGCTTGTTGCCGGTGGCGTCCGGAATGGCCAGGGTGTACTCGTCGAGCACCGAGACCAGCCCGGCCGGCCCGCCGCGCGGGGAGACGTCGCAACGCCCGGCGGCGTCGGAGCTGGCGACGAACACCAGCGAGGAGCAGGCGATGAGCCGCTGGGCGACCTCGTGGAGGCGGTCGACCTGCTTGCGGCGGGCGTGCTCGCCCGGCTGCTCGTAGACCTCGCGCAGCTGCGCCGGGTCGGTGAGGGCGCCCGCGCTGAGGGCGGCGAACAGGCCGTTCGGGGTGCCCGGAGCGGTGGTTGACGATGCGATGGTGTCCGGCGTGAGGGTCATGCGGGGAATCTAGCCGAGGCCGTTCGCCGCACCGCCGGCCCGGGTTCGCGGTCCCGCCACCACCGTGGGGGCGGACGCCGTCCCGCGCCCGCGGCGCCCCCGCCCACCCGGGATCCACCACTCTCCGTGAAAGCACCGCTCCACCCCTCCCCACCAGCGATTTTCCGCTGATAATGGGGCCAGGGACTCCAGCCAGCCGGAGGTGGTGGCCGTGATCGTCAGAATCTGGGCCGGGCAGGTCACGGCCGATCGCATCGAGGAGTTCTGCACACATCTGGCCAGCCAGGTGCTGCCGCAGCTCGGGAGGACGGACGGCTGCCTCGGCGGTGAACTGCTGCGCTCGGTGACCGAGGGCGGACTGCACCGGGTGCTCGTGGTCAGTCGCTGGCGCGACGAGGAGGCCCTGCGTGGTTACGCAGGGCCGATGTGGCGGATCCGGCCGGTCTGGTCGGAGGGCGAACTGCACTACCTGATGCACCCGCCGGAGGTCACCCACTTCATGCCGGTCACCGCACCCGCCGTCCTCTGAATCCGAACCGGTCGGTCCCTCACACCGAGAGCGGCACCGAGTGGATCTCGCCCGCCGGGTGCCCGGCCCGGTGGTCGACCCGCTGCACCGCTTCCCCGGAGGGTGCGCCGGACAGCACACCGGCGCCGCCCGCCACCCACCCGCCCGCATTCCCCGCAGGACCGTGAAACAGGCCACAGCGGAACACTCTCCCTCGGCTTGGGTCCCGCGTGGCACAATGTGGTCAACAGCAGTGACGTTCAGCGCACTCCGGGGTCGGTGAAAATCCGAACCGGCGGTTACAGTCCGCGACCCGTCCGCAGCCAGCGGCCGGTTGACCAGGTGAAATTCCTGGACCGACGGTTAAAGTCCGGATGGGAGGCGTGCGCGGGCGGACGAAGAGCAGTACCCGTGGTCCATCGGCGTCCATCACGACACCGGACCGGGCCACGGTCAGGTGAACGGCGGGAGCAGTGTCTCCCGGGCCGGGTGAGCGATCTCCCGGCGGCTCCGGCACCCCCGGCGACGGGTCGTGCACGGGCCTGTGCACCGGTGCCCGTCCGTGTCATCTCCCTCTGCCGCCCCGGAGTCCGCGCCCCAAGCGCGAGGAGACCCGGGTGTTCACCGGCATCATCGAAGAGCTCGGCGAGGTCGTGTCGATCGAGGAGATCGGCGACTCCTCGCGAATCCGCCTGCGTGGTCCGGTCGTTCGTGACGGCGCGCGCCACGGGGACTCCATCGCGGTCAACGGCGTCTGCCTGACCGTCGTCGACAGCGCCGAACAACTGGCTGCTGAGACCGGCGAGTTCAGCGCCGACGTGATGGCCGAAACGCTGCACCGCTCCAGCCTGGGCGAGCTGAAGCCCGGCTCCCCGGTCAACCTGGAGCGCGCGATGGCGCTCGGAGCCCGGCTCGGCGGCCACCTGGTCCAGGGCCACGTCGACGCCACCGGGCGGCTGTTGAGCCGCGAGCCGGGCGAGCGCGACGCGGACGGCAACCTGCGCTGGGAGGTGCTGCGCTTCTCGCTGCCGGAGTCCATCTCCCGCTACCTCGTGGAGAAGGGCTCGATCACGGTCGACGGCGTCAGCCTCACCGTGGTGGAAGCGGCCCGGGACAGCTTCACCGTCAGCCTCATCCCGGCGACCCTCGCGCTCACCACGCTCGGCGCCAAGGCCCTCGGCGAGAGCGTCAACCTCGAAGTGGACGTGCTCGCCAAGTACGTGGAGCGGCTGCTCGAATCGCGCACCCTCCCCAACCTGCCCCAACCGCAGCACCCGTACGACCCGGAGAACGCGGAGAACCCGCAGAATCCGCAGGACCTGCCGGGCACGGACCGCACCACCACGACCACCACGGGGGAATCCAAGTGAGCTGGCTCAGCGGCGAGGCGTTCACCGTCCTCGGCGAACACGTGAAGTGGGCCGACATGATCGGCAACCTGCTCGGCTTCGGCGGCCTGGCGCTCGGCTGGCGCCGCTCGGTCTGGAGCTGGCCGGTCCAGCTCCTCTCCGGCGTCGTGCTGATCGCCGCCTACCTCGGCGGCCACGTCCCCGGCCTGATCGGCAAGCAGCTGATCGTCATCGTCACCGCCGCCTGGGGCTGGGCGCAGTGGCGCCGCGGCCGCCGCGACACCGGGACGATCGCCGTGCGGTTCGCCGGCTGGTCCGAGCGGGCCGCCCTGGTGGCCGGCACCGCGGTCGGCACGGTCGGCCTGGCGATGCTGTTCACCGCCTACCCCAGCCTGTCCTGGAGCCCCTGGTCGGACGCCTACATCTTCGTCGGCACGCTCGCCGCGATGGTCGCCCAGGCGCGCGGCTGGCTGGAGTTCTGGTTCGCCTGGATAGCGGTCGACGCGGTCGGCGTCCCGTTCGCCTTCAACAGCGGCTACACCTTCTCCGGTCTCACCTACTCCGTCTACTTCGTCCTGGTGCTGCTCGGCCTGCGCTCCTGGTGGCTGAGCACCCGTGAGCCGCGAGCCACGTCCGCCAACGTCCCGCAGGGAGCCACGGCATGACCGAGAACCAGACCCACCCCGGCAGCACCGGCGACGAGCTCGTCCTCGACCCGGTAGAGCGGGCGATCGCCGACATCGCGCTCGGCCGCGCGGTGGTCGTGGTCGACGACGAGGACCGCGAGAACGAGGGCGACCTCGTCTTCGCCGCCTCGGCCGCGACGCCCGAGCTGATGGCCTTCACCATCCGCTACAGCTCCGGCGTGATCTGCGCCCCGATGACGGGCGCGGAGCTGGACCGGCTCAAGCTGCCGCCGATGACCCAGGTCAACGAGGACCGCAAGGGCACCGCCTACACGGTTTCGGTGGACGCCCGCGAGGGCGTGGACACCGGCATCTCCGCCGCCGACCGCGCCCGCACCGTACGGCTGCTCTCCTCGCCCGGCACCGAGCCCGGCGACCTCACCCGCCCCGGGCACGTCTTCCCGCTGCGCGCCGTCGAGGGCGGCGTGCTGGTCCGCCCCGGGCACACCGAGGCCGCCGTGGACCTGGCCCGGCTCGCCGGGCTGGCGCCGGCCGGGGCGATCGCCGAGGTGGTCAACGACGACGGCACCATGGCCCGGCTGCCCGAGCTGGTCGCCTTCGCCCGTGAGCACGGCCTGGCGATCATCTCCATCGAGGACCTGATCGCCTACCGCCGGCGCACCGAGCTGCACGTGGACCGGGCCGCCGTCACCGCCCTGCCCACCGTGCACGGCGAGTTCACCGCCGTCGGCTACCAGGGCACCATCGACGGCGTCGAGCACATCGCGCTGGTGGCCGGCGGCCTCGGGCCGGACGGGCGGCTGCCGGACGGTGAGGACGTCCTGGTGCGGGTCCACTCCGAGTGCCTGACCGGCGACGTCTTCGGCTCGCTGCGCTGCGACTGCGGCCCCCAGTTGGAGGCTTCGCTCCAGCGGGTCGCCGGGGTCGGCCGCGGCGTGGTGCTCTACCTGCGCGGCCACGAGGGCCGGGGGATCGGCCTGGCGCACAAGCTGCGCGCGTACGAGCTCCAGGAACAGGGCCGCGACACCGTCGACGCCAACCTGGACCTCGGCCTGCCCGCCGACGCCCGCGACTACAGCATCGCGGCGCAGATGCTGGCGGACCTGGGCGTGCGCTCGCTGACGCTGCTGACCAACAACCCGCAGAAGCTGACCGCGCTCACCGACCACGGCCTCAAGGTCAAGGGGCGCGAAGCGGTCGAGATCGAGCCGGGCGAGCACAACCTGCGCTACCTGCGCACCAAGCGCGACCGGATGGGCCACGACCTGCCCGGCCTCGGCTCCTGACGCACCCCGCCCCCGCCGCTGCCGCTGCCCGCAGACCCGCCCCTCCGGCCACCGGCCACCGACCCGACCGACAGACCGACAGACCGACCGACAGACAGACAGAACGGAACACCGACATGAGCGGCCACGGAGCCCCCGAGCTGACCATCGACGGCGCCGCCGACCTCAAGGTCGCGGTCATCGCCGCCCAGTGGCACGACCAGGTGATGAACGGCCTGCTGGACGGCGCCCACCGCGCGCTCAAGGAGCTGGGCGTCGCGGAGCCGACCGTCCTGCGCGTGCCCGGCACCTTCGAACTGCCGGTCGCCGCCAAGCGCCTCGCCGACCGCGGCTACGACGCCGTCGTCGCCCTCGGCGTGGTGATCCGCGGCGGCACCCCGCACTTCGACTACGTCTGCCAGGCGGCCACCGCCGGCCTCACCCAGGTCAGCGTTGACACCGGCGTCCCGGTCGGCTTCGGCGTGCTGACCTGCGACAACGAGGAGCAGGCGCTCGACCGCGCCGGTCTGCCGGGCTCCGCCGAGGACAAGGGCCACGAGGCCGTCACCGCCGCCGTCGCCACCGCGGTGACTCTCCGCGACCTGCGCTGAGCGCCCCGGTGACCGGTCCCGGACCGTGGACGTCCAGCCGACCGTCCACGGTCCGGGACCGTTTACCGCCCGTCCGCCCGCACGCCGTATGGTGAGTCCCATCATGGCTTCGAAGACATTCGAGGAGCTCTTCGCCGAGCTCCAGCAGAAGGCCGCCACCGGCGACCCCTCGTCCTCCCGCACCGCCCAGCTCGTCCAGCAGGGCGTCCATTCGATCGGCAAGAAGGTCGTCGAGGAGGCCGCCGAGGTCTGGATGGCCGCCGAGTTCCAGTCGGACGAGCAGACGGCGGAGGAGATCTCGCAGCTCCTCTACCACCTTCAGGTGATGATGATCGCCCGCGGGCTGACGCTGGACGACGTCTACAAGTACCTCTAGAACACCCAGTACGCCCGAGCTCCCCGCAGACACCCCTCCCAACAGGTAAGGAAGCAACCTCCCATGCTGCGCATCGCCGTCCCCAACAAGGGTTCTCTCTCGGGTCCCGCGGCGGAGATGCTCCATGAGGCCGGCTACCGCCAGCGGAAGGACCCCAAGGAGCTGGTGCTGGTCGACCCGAACAACGAGGTCGAGTTCTTCTTCCTCCGCCCGCGGGACATCGCCGTCTACGTCGGCTCCGGCCGCCTCGACGTCGGCATCACCGGCCGCGACCTGCTGCTGGACTCGCACTCCAACGCGGAGGAGGTGCTCGCCCTCGGCTTCGCCGGGTCGACCTTCCGCTTCGCCCGCCCCGAGGGCGTGGACGTCAAGGACGTGACGGGCCTGGAGGGCCTGCGCATCGCGACCTCCTACACCGGCCTGGTCGAGCAGCACCTCGCCGACCACGGCGTCAAGGCGACGGTCACCAAGCTGGACGGGGCGGTCGAGACCGCCGTGCAGCTGGGCGTCGCCGACGTGATCGCCGACGTGGTGGAGACCGGCACCAGCCTGCGCAACGCCGGCCTGGAGGTCTTCGGCGAGCCGATCCTGATCTCGGACGCCGTGGTCATCCGCCCCAAGGGCGCCGGCGAGGACGCCCGGGTCGAGCAGTTCCTGCGCCGCCTGCAGGGCGTGCTGGTGGCCCGCCGCTACGTGCTGATGGACTACGACATCCGCGCCGAGAAGGTCAGCGCCGCCGTCGCGCTCACCCCCGGCCTGGAGTCGCCGACCGTCTCCCCGCTGCACACCGAGGGCTGGGTGGCCGTCCGCTCGATGGTGCTCCGCAAGGAGGCCCAGCAGATCATGGACGACCTGTGGGGCATCGGCGCCCGGGCGATCCTGGTCACCAACATCCACGCCTGCCGCCTCTGACCCGCTCGCACGAGCCGCGGACACGCGCTGTCCGCGGGACCTGCTCGCACGTTCGCGGGTAAAGAACGGTTCAATGGGCGGGGACGCCGACCGGCGTCCCCGCCCTCGTGCTGTCGCGAACCCCCGGAGCCACCGGGCCCAGAACCACCACCGGAGACCCCACGTGTCCACGCCGCCCGTCGAGTTCCCCGTCACCTGGGCACCCCGTCGCACCCGCGTGGTGCTGCTGCCGGTCTGCGCCCTGCTGGTGGTGCTGTTCGTCGTGCTGGCGATGCTGCTCCCGGCGAGCTGGCAGCTCAACGACCGGATCATGATGATCGCCAGCGGGCTGCTGTTCGCCGGCGTGGGCCTGATGCTGGCCCGCCCGCGGGTGAGCGCCGACGCGGAGGGCGTGACGGTGGTCAACTTCGTCCGCAGCCGCCGACTGGCCTGGGCCGAGATCGTCCGGGTCAACTTCCGCCAGGGCGACCCGTGGGCCACCCTCGACCTCGCCGACGGCACCTCGCTCGCCGCGGTGGGCATCCAGTCCGGCGTCGGCAAGGCCCAGGCGATCGCGGACGCCCGCGCGCTGCGCGACCTGGTCGAGCACCACGCCCAGGTCTGACGGCTCTGACGGCGCGGGCCCACGCGGCCCGCGCCCCGGCGGGTCCGAACACGCTTCCTAGCACCGCGCCGGTATGGTCTACGCTGGTAAAAGCGGGGCAAAACTTCAGCCCTGCCCGAAAACGACCCCACTCGAACCGATTCGCGCTTCGAGCGACCTGAGGAGTGACACACCCCCTCGATGGACGATCCGTCCGGTAGTACCTGGGCCGCCTCGCTTCCGACCCCCGGAAGGCAGGCGGCACTGTGATCACCGCCTGGCTGCTGTTGTTCGCAGCCGTTCTCCTGATCCTCGCCAACGGCCTCTTCGTGGCTGCCGAGTTCGCCTTCGTGACCGCCGACCGCGGCGCGGTGGAACGGTCCGCCGAAGCGGGGGACGCCAAGTCCGCCCGCGTCTCCCGGGCCCTGCGGCACCTCTCCTTCGAACTCTCCGGCGCCCAGCTGGGCATCACCGTCACCTCGCTGGTGGTCGGCATGCTCGCCGAACCGGCCCTGTCGACCCTGCTCCAGCCCGTGATGGCGGGCATCGGGGTGCCCGAGTCGGCCGCCCGCGGCGTCGCCGTGGTGGTCGGCATGGTGCTGGCCACCGTCGTCCAGATGGTGATCGGCGAGCTGGTCCCGAAGAACTGGGCGATCTCCCGCCCGCTCCAGGTGGCCCGCGCGGTCGCCGCCCCGCACATGGCCTTCTCCTTCGTCTGCCGCCCGCTGATCAGCTTCCTGAACGGCGCCGCCGACCGCACGGTACGGGCCTTCGGCGTCGAGCCGCAGGAGGAGCTGGAGCACGCCCGCACCCCGGCCGAGCTGGTCTCGCTGGCCCGGCACTCGGCCAAGGCCGGTGCGATAGACGAGGAGTCGGCGACCCTGTTCGTCCGCACCCTCGGCCTCGGCGACCTCACCGCGGAGTCGGTGATGACCCCGCGGATCGACGTCTCCGCCCTCCAGCGCGACGCCACCGCCTCCGACGTCATCAACCTGACCCGGGCCACCGGCCTGTCCCGGTTCCCGGTCTACGCCGACACCGTGGACGAGGTCACCGGCATCGTGACGCTCAAGGACGCCCTCGCCGTCCCGGCCGCCCGGCGCGGCCGGGTGCGGGTCGCCGAACTGGCCTCGCCACCGCTGCTGGTGCCCGAGACCCTGCCCGCCGAGCGGCTGCTCGACCAGCTGCGCCGCCTCCAGCCGATGGCCATCGTGGTCGACGAGTACGGCGGCACGGCCGGCGTCGTCACCGTCGAGGACATCGTCGAGGAGATCGTCGGTGAGGTGCAGGACGAGCACGACCCGGACGACCACCCCGACCTGCTCCCGCTGCCGGCCGTCGACGGCCTGCCCGCCTGGGTGGCGGACGGCCGCGCCCGGCTCGACCGGCTGGAGGCGATCGGCCTGAACGCCCCGGACGGCCCGTACGAGACCCTGGCCGGCCTGGTCGCCGACCTGCTCGGCAAGCTCCCCGAGGTGGGCGAGCAGGCCGAGTTGCCCGGGTGGCGGCTCACCGTCACCGGCGTCGACCGGCACCGCACCAGCCAGGTCCGGGTGGAGCGCACCAGCGTGCCCGGCCTGTTCGGCGCGGACGGGGAGGACGTCCGATGACCGTCCTGCAACTCGCCGTCGCCCTGCTGCTCCTGCTCGGCAACGCCTTCTTCGTCGGCGCCGAGTTCGCCGTCGTCTCGGTGCGCCGCAGCCAGATCGAGCCGCTCGCCGAGGCCGGGCACAAGCGTGCGCGCACCGTGCTGCACGCGCTGTCCAACGTCTCCGCGATGCTGGCCGCCGCCCAACTCGGCATCACCGTCTGCTCGCTGGGTCTCGGTGCGCTCGCCGAGCCCACCATCGCCGCCCTGTTGGAGGGCCCGTTCCATGCGATCGGTGTCCCGTCCGGCCTGATGCACCCGCTCTCGTACGGGATCTCGCTCGCCCTCGTGGTGTTCCTGCACATGGTGATGGGCGAGATGGTGCCGAAGAACATGGCCATGGCCGGCCCGGAGCGGGCCGCGCTCTGGCTCGGCCCGCCGCTGGACCGGCTGGCCCGCTGGCTCGCCCCGGTGATCCGGCTGCTCAACGCCTTCGCCAACGGCGTGCTGAGGCTCTTCCGGGTCGAGGCCAAGGACGAGGTCGAGTCGGTGTTCACCACCGAGCAGCTGATGTACCTGCTGGTCGACTCCAGGGACGCCGGTCTGCTCGACGAGGACCGCCAGGAGCGCCTGGAGGACGCCCTGGAGATGGGTCGCCGTCCGGTCACCGACGTGCTGCTGCCGCCCGAGCAACTGGTCACCGTCAACCCGAAGGTGACAGCCGCCGAGGTCGAGGAACTCGCCCTGCGCACCGGCTTCTCGCGCTTCCCGGTCACCGACGGCGACCCGGCCGGCCACGGCTACCTGGGCTACGTCCACCTCAAGGACATCCTCGAACTGGAGGACCGGTCGGCGCCCGTCCCGGCCCGGCTGTGGCGGCCGATCACGGTGCTGCGCGGCAGCCTGCCGCTGGACGACGCCCTCGGCGCGATGCGCCGGGCCGCCTGCCACCTGGCCTCCGTGCTGGACCAGGACGGCCGCACGATCGGCGCGGTCATGCTGGAGGACGTCCTGGAGGAACTGGTCGGCGAGATGCACGACCCGGACCACCGGACGGTCTGACACCCCGGTCCGCCGGCACACGGCGCCGTGCGCTGACGTCCGCGGTCGTGCGCGGTCGTGTGCGGTCGTGCGCTGACGTTCGCCGTCGTTTCGCCGTCGTTTCGCCGACGGCGATTCTGCCCACAGCAGGCAACGGTTCCCGTGCCGGCCACCCCCGGAGGAGGGTGGCCGGCATGAGACTGCTGCTGCTGGGTGGAACGAAGTTCGTCGGACGGGCCGTCGCCGAGGAGGCGCTCGCCAGGGGCTGGGAGGTGACGGCCCTCAACCGCGGCACGCAGCCCGCCCCCGAGGGCGTGCGGGTGCTGCTGGGCGACCGCACCGCCGAGGACGGCCTCGCGGTGCTCGGCACGGGGGAGTGGGACGCGGTGGTGGACACCTGGTCCTGGGCCCCGGCGGCGGTGCGCGACAGCGCCCGGCGGCTGAACGGCCGGGTCGGCCACTACGCGTACGTCTCCAGCCGGTCGGTGTACGACGACCCGCTGCGCCCCGGGGCGGACGAGGAGGCCCCCGTGGTGCCCGCCTCCCCGGACCTCACCGGCGAGGTGCCCTACGCCGAGGCCAAGCGCGGTGCCGAACTGGCCCTGGAGGACGAGTACGGCGGGAGCGCCCTGCTGGTCCGCGCCGGGCTGATCCTCGGCCCGTACGAGAACATCGGCCGGCTGCCCTGGTGGCTGAACCGGATCGCCCGCGGCGGGCCGGTGCTCGCCCCCGGCCCGCGCGACCTGCCGCTGCAGTACATCGACGGCCGCGACCTCGCCGCCTGGACCCTGGACGCCGTGGCGGCCCGGCTGGGCGGCCCGTACAACGTGGTCAGCCCGGCCGGCCACACCACCATGGGCGGGCTGCTGGAGGCCTGCGTCCGGGCCACCGGCTCGGCTGCCGAGCTGCGCTGGACCGACCCCGAGCGGATCGTGGCGGCGGGGGTGCAGCCGTGGACGGAGCTGCCGGTCTGGCTGCCGCCGGGCGAGCTGTACGACTCCGTGCACGGTTGCTCGGTCGCCCGCGCCGTCGACGCGGGGCTTCGTTGCCGTCCGGTCGCCGAGACGGTCGAGGACACCTGGGCCTGGCTGCGCTCGATCGGCGGCGACGCCCCCCAGCGGGAAGACCGGCCGACCGTCGGGCTCGACCCCGAGCGGGAGGCGGAGCTGCTCAAGGAGTGACGCGAGCGGGGGAGTTGACGTCAGCCCCGGCCGTCGATCAGCTCCCCGTACGCCTGTACCACGTCCGGCAGCCGCAGGGTCGCCAGGTCCTCCCGGCCCGGCGGCTCGCGCAGCAGTGACAGCCGCAGGTCCCGGTAGGCGCAGGACTTCTCGTACAGGGTGCGGATGAACCGGCCGTTGCCCAGCTCGTCGATCCAGCCCTCGCGCACCACGTGGGTGCAGATGCTGGCCAGTTCCTCGGCCGCGTCCTCGTCCCAGCCGTCGCCGTCCCGGCCGGCCAGCGCCGCGCCGATCGCGGTCAGCTCGTTCGGCCGGTAGCTGGGGAAGTCGACCCTGGTGGTGAAGCGGGAGTTGAGGCCCGGGTTGGTGGCGAGCAGCCGGTTCATCCCCTCGGGATAGCCGGCCAGGATCACCACCAGCCGGTCCCGGTTGTCCTCGGCCCGCTTCAGCAGCACCTGGAGCGCCTCGTCGCCGTAGGCGTCGCCCTTGGTGTAGCCGGAGTTGGAGAGGCTGTACGCCTCGTCGATGAACAGCACGCCGTCCAGCGCGGAGTCGATCAGCTCGTTCGCCTTGACCGCGGTCTGGCCGAGGAACTCGCCCACCAGATCGGCTCGTTGGGCTTCCACCAGGTGGTCGCCGGAGAGCAGGCCGAGGGCGTGGAAGACCCGGCCGAGGATCCGCGCCACGGTGGTCTTGCCGGTGCCGGAGGGGCCGGAGAAGACGAAGTGCCGCTTCGGCGGCTGGACCGGCAGCCCCTGCTCGGCGCGCAGTCCCGACATTTTCAACTGGGCGGACAGCGCCCGCACTTGGCGCTTGACCGGCTCCAGGCCCACCATCAGCGAGAGCTCAGCCAGCGCCGCGTCCAACTCCCGTTCGTCGCCCGCGGGTCGCGGTGCCGGCGGGGGAGCGGTGCGGGGCTGCGCCGCCCCGCGCACCGGCAGCGGCAGGGCGGCTGCGGGCACGACCGGGACGCCCGAGCCGGAGCGCTCGCCGGCGGCCTGCGGCGCGCCGTCCACCGGGGCCGCGGCGTCCGGTCCGGGCCCGGTGAGCGGGCCGTCGACCAGGGTGGCGTCCACCGAGGCCCCGCCGCCGACGGGGGCGGTCCCGGTGCCGAACTCGGTGTCGTAGAGCGGCCCCTCGGCGTAGCCGGTGTCGTCCTGGTACCCCTGCTCGCCGCTCGACCCGGCGCCGCTCGACCCGGCGCCGTCCAGCCCTCCGCCGTCCAGTCCCACCACGTCCGGCCCCGTGAGGTCCGGCCCCAGCGCCTCCGGCCCGCCCGGGCGCCCGCCCGCCAGCAGTCCGTCCGCGAGCGCGTCCTCCGCCGAGATCGCCGCCAGCCGGGCCGAGGTGTCCATGAACGCCGGATCCGCCCGGTGCACCGCCCGGTACAGCGGCAGCGCCGCGGCGCTGCGCCCGGCCCCCTCGTACGCCCGGGCCAGCCAGTACCGCAGTTCCTTGCGCTGGGGCTGCTCGGAGCGGCAGCGCGCCAGCGAGGCGGCCAACGGGCCCTGCGCCTGGGCGCACATGTCCAGCCGCACCCGGGCCATGCCGGCGAACAGTCCGGCCTCGATGCCCAGCAGCGGGTCGTCCAGGAGCCGGTCGGTGTCCCGGATCAACTGCTCCCAGTCCTTGAGCAGGTAGGACCGGCAGGCGTACAGGAACTGGGCGGACGGGTCCTCGCTGGGCGCCGGGCACTGCTCCAGCGCCCGGTCGAGCTCGGCCAGGTGGCGGCCGTCCAGCCAGTGCGAGGCGTGCGCCAGCGCGAGGTCGCGGGCGTCCTCCAGTACAGGCTGCACCCACCAGCCCAGCCAGTACCAGGAGCTGAGCGGGCGCCGGTGAAGCCGCCGCTGTTCGCCGAAGCGCTTCTGGTTGCGGTACATGGCCAGCAGGGCCGCCGAGGTGTCGCTGCGCAGCGCGTGCAGCCCGAGCCAGGCGTCGGCCATGCCCGGGTCCAGCCGGACGGCCGCCCGGAACTCCTCCTCGGCCCGGGTGTAGGCGCCCGCCGTGTAGGCGTCCATGGCACGCAGCCAGGCCCGGTCGGCGAGCCGGTCCGGGCGGCCCGCCGTGCTGTCGGAACTGTCCACCGTCGTCACTCACGCCCCCCGCGGTGTGGCCCGGGGCCCGGCCGGCGGATCGCAGCGCGCAGGGCCGGTGGTCGGAAGCCCCCGGGGCGCATGTGCGCCTACCGGAATCGTACCGGCGCGGGGCTGATCCGGAAGGGTGCCGTGCAGGGTCAAATGCGATTGTGCGTACGGTGGTTGAGCAGGCGAATGGCCGAAAAACCGCTGACCGGCAGGGGTGGGGGAGCGGACCGGACGGCGCCCCCGGCTCACGGGGGAACAAGCCGGGGACGCCGGGTCCGAGGCGCCGGAACGGTGGGTTCCGGCGGCTGAGGAGAACCTAAATCCTGGTGATGTCGCAGGTCAAGGGGCTAGTTGAAGTTTCACCGACGGTGCCCGGCAGGATCCGCCCGGTCACTCCGTCGACCCGCGTCGCCGCGAACGGCCGGCTCGGGTCGGCGGCGAAGTGCGCCGCCTCCGCGCGGGCCCAGCGGGCCCAGAACCCGGCGAGTTCCGGCCCGTCCCGTTCCTCGCCGCGCCGCCGGGCCGCAGCGGCCTCCAGCTCCATCCAGATCACCCGGGCCAGCCACGGCCGCACCTCCCGGCGCCCCGCGCCGACGCCCTCCACCAGCACCACCGGGGCGAGCGGCACCGGCGCGGTGCCCTCGAAACGGCTCAGCGTCCAGTCGTAGACCCGGTGTTCGGCGTCCCGGCCGGCCGCCAGCGGCTCCAGCACCTGCTCCCGCAGCCGCCCGGTCCATTCGAAGAGCTCGGTGTGGGTGGCCAGGTCGTCCAGGTGCACCACCGGCGCCCCGCCGAGTGCCGCCGCCAGCCGCCCGGCGAAGGTCGTCTTGCCGGAGCCGGCGTGCCCGTCCACCGCGACCAGCCGCACCGGCCCGCAGGACGGCGGCAGTGCGCGCAGCTCGGCGGCGAGCACGTCGAGCGCGTCGAGCGCGTGGAGCCCGTCCGGTCCGGGAGCGGACGGGCGACGGGTGGGAACGGTTCCGGATACAGCCACAACGTCAACCCTACGGTGCCGTAGCCCACCACTGCGGACAGTTCATCTGTGCTGGTCGTGACGGCGGCGCGGCTTTCGGGCATACTCGCCTTCGCCACGCCTGTGAACGGCCGTTCACCGCAACCCGGTGCCGGTCGGGCCGACCTGCCACACCCGCGCCGGACCCGCCACCCCGGGCCGGCGCCCGATCGAGGAGGCGACCCCCGCCATGACCCCCTCCCCCGTGAAAGCCGTGGAGCGCCAGCTGCCCAGCGAGGAGGCCCGCGAACTGCTGAGCCTCACCCGGGACCTGGTCCAGCGCGAGCTCCAGCCGCGCGCGGCGGAGGACGAGGCCGCCGGCCGCTTCCCCCGGGAAACCTTCCGCACCCTCGGCGAGGCCGGTTTGCTGTCCCTGCCGTACGACGAGAAGTACGGCGGCGGCGAGCAGCCCTACGAGGTGTACCTCCAGGTCCTGGAGGAGCTCGCGTCCGGCTGGCTGGCCGTGGGCCTCGGCGTCAGTGTGCACACCCTGTCCTGCCACGCGCTGGCCACCTTCGGCAGCGAGGAGCAGCGCGAGAAGTGGCTGCCCGGCATGCTCTCCGGCGAGCAGCTCGGCGCCTACTGCCTCTCCGAGCCGCAGTCCGGCTCGGACGCGGCCGCCCTGCGCACCCGCGCCGACCTGGACGGCGAGGAGTACGTCGTCAACGGCACCAAGGCGTGGATCACCCACGGAGGCCAGGCCGACTTCTACAGCGCCCTGGTGCGCACCGGCGCCGAGGGCGCCAAGGGCATCAGCTGCCTGCTCGTCCCCGGTACCCAGCAGGGCCTGTCGGCCGCGCCGCCGGAGCACAAGATGGGCATGCGGTCCTCGCCGACCGCCCAGCTGCACTTCGACGGCGCCCGGGTCGCCCGCGAGCGGCTGATCGGTGAGGAGGGCCAGGGCTTCCAGATCGCGCTGGCCGCGCTGGACTCCGGCCGCCTCGGCATCGCCGCCTGCGCGATAGGCGTCGCCCAGGCCGCGCTCGACCTCGCGGTCGACTACGCGCGCACCCGGCGCCAGTTCGGCCGCCCGATCGCCGAGTTCCAGGGCCTGTCCTTCATGCTCGCCGACATGGCCACCCAGATCGAGGCCGGGCGCTCGCTCTACCTCGCCGCCGCGCGGCTGCGGGACGCGGGCCGGCCGTTCTCCAAGGAGGCGGCGATGGCCAAGCTGTTCTGCACCGACACGGTGATGCGGGTGACCACCGACGCCGTCCAGGTGCTCGGCGGCTACGGCTACACCCAGGACTTCCCGGCCGAGCGGTACATGCGCGAGGCCAAGGTGCTGCAGATCGTCGAGGGCACCAACCAGATCCAGCGCCTGGTGATCGGCCGCCACCTCACGCAGGGCTGAGCCCTTCCCCGATGCGGCCTCCGGCCGTCACTCCAGGGTGCGGAGTGACGGCCGAAGGCGGTTCCACGTAGCGTCAACCGGCTTGCGGAGAACGGGAGTCAGCGGCGCGCCAGGCGCCGGCGCTGCTCCGGGATGGTGGCCAGCGGCGCGGCCGCGGGGGCGGTCCGCACGGCCTTGGCCTGGACGGCGACGGTGGTGGCGGCGGCCGCGCTGCGCACCGGGCGGTGCACCAGCGCGTGCGAGAACGGCTGGGTGCGCCAGTCGAGCCCGCTCGGCAGCTTGAACAGCGCGTCGAAGCCGGACGGTTCGGCGTCCTCGGGGGTCTCCACCTCGGCCAGGTCGTCGGTCGGCGCGCCCGAACCGGGGCAGACGGCGGGGGCGAAGGGGTTCCAGGAGGTGGGCAGCAGCGCGTGCTGCGGCAGCCGCTCCTCGTCCGCCACCAGGGCGATCGGGCGACGGCACTCCGGGCAGTGGACCCGGAAGATGTCCCAGTTCTCGGCCTCGCCGGGGTCGGTACCCGGCGCGTGATCGACCGCGTGATCGACCCCGAGGTCGTCGCGGCCGGTCATATCGTCGGTCTCGTCGGCGGCCAGCACGCGCTGGTCAGTAGCAGGCATGAGGATCCCCCTAGGATCGGGCCCGGCGTGGTCGCTCAGGGCCACAACCAGCACTTCCCTGCCGCCCGGGCTCATAATCCTGCGGAGTTGTGCACCGCGATGCACCGGGTGTGTCCTTGGCCACACCCCCCGCCACATTCACCCGGCAATTGCCCGCGTGACACCTGCAATCCGACTGTGTGCCACCACCGTGCGCCCCCCGTGCCCCCGACCCGGTAGGTTTGCGCACTGTGGAGGATCTCGACCAACGCATCGTCCAGCTGCTCCTGGAGGACGGCCGGATGAGCTACACGGACCTGGGCAAGGCCACCGGCCTGTCCACCTCGGCGGTGCACCAGCGGGTGCGCCGCCTCGAACAGCGCGGGGTGATCCGCGGCTACACCGCGATCATCGACCCCGACGCCGTCGACCTGGCGCTGACCGCGTTCATCTCGGTCAAGCCCTTCGACCCCAGTGCCCCCGACGACACCCCGGACAGGCTGGCCGGCCTGCCCGAGATCGAGGCCTGTCACAGCGTCGCCGGTGACGAGAACTACATCCTCAAGGTGCGGGTCGGAGCCCCCGGCGACCTGGAGGACCTGCTCGCCCGCATCCGCAGCGCCGCCGGAGTGTCCACCCGCACCACCGTCGTCCTCTCCACTCCCTACGAGGCGCGACCCCCGAAGCTCTGACCAGGAACGGGAGGGGTGCAGACTTAGCGGCATGACCGAACGCACCTCCCGGACCGTCCTGCTGCGCGGCGGCGCCGTCTACAGCCCCGCCGACCCCTTCGCCACCGCGATGCTCGTGGAGGGCGGGCACATCGCCTGGGTCGGCAGCGACGGCGCCGCCGAGGCGTACACCGGCACCGCCGACGAGATCGTCGAGCTGGACGGCGCGCTGGTCACCCCCGCCTTCGTCGACGCCCACGTGCACGCCACCGCCACGGGCCTGGCGCTCACCGGTCTCGACCTCACCGGCAGTCCCTCGCTGGCCGCCGCCCTGGCCGCCGTCACCGCCTTCGTCGAGGGGGAGGAGCCCGGCGGGGTGCTGATCGGCCACGGCTGGGACGAGACCGGCTGGCCCGAGGGCCGCCCGCCCACGCTCGCCGAACTCGACGAGGCCGCCCGCGGCGCCGCCCTCTACCTCTCCCGCACCGATGTGCACTCCGCGCTCGCCACCACCGCGCTGCGCACCCTCACCGAGGGCCTGGCCGGGCGCCCCGGCCACGACGCCGAGGGCCCGCTCACCAAGGACGCCCACCACGCCGTCCGGCGGACCGCCCTCGCCCACCTCACCCCCGAGCAGCGCCGGCAGGCCCAGCGCGCCACCCTGACCCGCGCCGCCGAACTCGGCATCGGCGCGCTGCACGAGTGCGCCGGTCCGGAGATCTCCTCCGAGGCGGACCTGACCGCCCTGCTGGCCCTGGCCGCCGAAGGTGACGGACCGGAAGTCTTCGGCTACTGGGGCGAGTTGGGCGGCATCGAGACCGCCCGCAGGCTCGGTGCGGTGGGCGCCGGCGGCGACCTCTTCGTGGACGGCGCGCTCGGCTCGCGCACGGCCTGCCTGCACGCCCCCTACACCGACGCCGAGCACACCGGCACCGCCTACCTGACCGCCGAGCAGGTCGCCGACCACGTCGCCGACTGCACCGGGGCCGGCCTGCAGGCCGGCTTCCACGCCATCGGCGACGCCGCCGTGGCCGCCGTGATCGAGGGCGTGCGGGCCGCCGGCGAGCGGGTGGGAGCCGACCGGGTCAGGGCGCTGCGCCACCGGGTCGAGCACGCCGAGGCGCTCGACGACAAGGCCATCGCCGCCTTCGCCGAGCTCGGCCTCACGGCCTCCGTCCAGCCCGCCTTCGACGCCGCCTGGGGCGGCCCGGAGGGCATGTACGTCCAGCGCCTGGGCGCCGAGCGGGCCGCCGGCCTCAACCCGTACGCGGCTCTGCTGCGGGCCGGCGTCCCGCTGGCCTTCGGCTCGGACGCCCCGGTCACCCCGCTCGACCCCTGGGGCACCGTCCGCGCCGCCGCCTTCCACCGGACCCTGGAGCACCGGATCTCCGTCCGCGCCGCCTTCACCGCCCACACCCGCGGCGGCTGGCGGGCGATCGGCCGCGACCAGGACGGCGTGCTGGTCCCCGGCGCGGTCGCCAACTACGCGATCTGGGCCGCCGACGAACTGGTCGTCCAGGCCCCCGACTCCCGGGTGGCCGGCTGGTCCACCGACCCGCGCTCCGGCACCCCCGGCCTGCCGGACCTCACCCCGGGCCGCGAACTGCCGGTCTGCCTGCGCACGGTGGTCCGCGGCCGCACCGTGCACCAGCGATAAACCGGATGAGCGGGCCGGTCGGCGCCTCGTAGGTTGCTCACCATGACCGAACTGGTACCCGCCGACTTCACCGTCCCGCGCGAGCTGCTCGCCCCGGAGTTCCGCCTGGAGCCCCTGGGCGAGCAGCGCAACGCCTCCGACCACGCCGCCTGGACGGGCAGTATCACGCACATCCGCGCCACCCCCGGCTGGTCCGGCCGCGGCTGGCCGCCCGCCGACGGCATGCCCCCGGAGCGCAACCTCGCCGACCTGCGCCGCCACGCCGCCGATTTCGAGGCCCGCCGGGGCTTCACCTACACCGTCCTGGAGCCGGACGGCGCCGAGGTGATCGGCTGCGTCTACATCTACCCGGACCGCGAGGACCCGGCCGTCGTGTCGGTCAGCTCCTGGGTCCGCGCCGACCGCGCCGAGCTGGACGCCCCGCTGTACCGCGCCGTCTCCGCCTGGCTCACCGACCACTGGCCGCTGGGGCGCTTCGTCTACGCCGAGCGCTGACCCCCGGCCCCCTCCTTACCACCCTCACCTCACGCCTCCCCGACGTTCCGGGGTACCTTCTTCGCACAGCGTCCGAACAGCAAGCCCCAGGAAGATGGTGCGCCGGTGGCCATTCCCGTCACCCAGGAGCGGTCCGGGACCGCTCCCGAGCCACAGGACCCGGCCCCGAAGGCCGGTCGCGGCGCCCGCACCCTCGCCAAGGTCCGCGCCGGGCTGCCGCGCACCGGCCTGGCCGCGCTGGCAGGTCTGCTGCTCGCGCTCGCCTTCCCGCCGTACGACCTGTGGCCGCTGTCGCTGCTCGGCGTCGCCGCGCTCTCGCTGCTCACCCGCGACCGCACCTTCCGCCAGGGCGCCTGGACGGGCTTCGCCTTCGGTTTCCCGTTCTTCCTGATGCTGCTCAGCTGGCTGCGGGTGGTCGGCTGGGACGCCACGGTCGGTCTGTCCGTCATCGAGGCGCTGTTCCTGGCCCTGCTCGGCGGCGCACTGGCCCTCACCTCCCGGCTGCCCGGCCGGCCGCTGTGGGCCGCCGCCCTGTGGGTCACCCAGGAGTGGGCGCGCGACCGGCTGCCGCTCGGCGGCTTCCCCTGGGGCCGCCTCGCCTTCGCCAACACCGCCACCCCGTACACGCCGCTCGCGGCGATCGGCGGCGCGCCCCTGGTGACCTTCGCCGTCGCGCTCTCCGGCACCCTGCTGGCCTGGGCGGCGCTGCGCCTGCGCGGGCCGGGCCGGGCCCGTGGGTCCGGCCTTCGGGCGGCCGCGCCGGCGGTGCTCGGCGCGGTGGCCGCCCTGCTGGTCGGCTACCTCGTCCCGGTGCCCACCGCCGCGAACGACACCGTCAAGGTCGCCATCGTCCAGGGCAACGTGCCGAACCCGGGCATGGACTTCCTCGGCCGCCCGATGATGGTCCTCAACAACCACGCCTCGGCCACCGAGCGCCTCGCCGCCGACATCCAGGCCGGCAAGCGGCCGCGCCCCGACGTGGTGATCTGGCCGGAGAACTCCTCCGACCTCGACCCGTTCAGCGACCCGCTGGCCCGGCAGCGCATCGACGAGGCGGTCAAGGCCGTCGGCGTGCCCACCCTGGTCGGCACCCTGGTGGACGGCCCGGACGCCCAGCACGTCCAGAACGAGGGCATCGTCTGGGACCCGGTCACCGGCCCGGGCGCCTCCTACACCAAGCAGCACCCCGTCCCGTTCGGCGAGTACGTGCCGTTCCGTGCCGAGCTGATGAAGGTGATCACCCGCCTCCAGCGGGTCGCCCGGGACTTCTACCCCGGCGACCACAACGGCGTGATGCAGCTCGGCCCGGCGAAGATCGGCGACGTGATCTGCTTCGAGGTGGCCTACGACGAGATCGTCCGCGACACCGTGGACAGCGGCGCCCGCGTCCTGGTGGTCCAGACCAACAACGCGACCTACGCCAAGACCGGCCAGCCCGAGCAGCAGCTCGCGATGAGCCGGCTGCGCGCGGTCGAGCACGGCCGGGCCGTCCTGATCGCCGCCACCAGCGGCATCAGCGCGGTGATCGCCCCGGACGGCACCGTCGAGCAGCGCACCGCGGAGCTGACCCCGGCCGAGCTGTCCGCCACCGTCCCGCTGCGCGACGGCACCACGGTGGCCGACCGGGTCGGCGCCCTCCCGGAGTGGACGCTGGCCATCGGCGGCCTGCTGGCCTGCGGTGCCGCCCTCCTGGTCGGCCGTCGCCGGAAGCCGGCGGTCGGAACACCGGCCGCCGGGGGATCGTTGAACCAGGTGGTGCCGTAGCCGGCCCGGACCTCCCGTGCGGCGCGCAGAGCACCGCTTGGAGTGGATTCGTACCGTGACCCAGCAAGCTACGCCCACCCGTCCGGTCCCGCGCAGCAGGCTCCGCCGGGTGCTGCCGCTGCTGATCACCGCCTGGCTGGTGCTGGAGATCTGGCTGCTGGTCCTGGTGGGCTCGTGGCTGGGCGGTTTCGCCGTCCTGCTGCTGCTCATCGCCGGCGGGGTGATCGGTGGCTCGCTGATCAAGCGGGCCGGACTGAAGGCGCTGTCGGCGGCGATCGAGCAGAGCAAGGACCCCCGGTCCGAGCAACCGCAGACCGGCACCACCATGACCGTCCTGGCCGGGCTGCTGCTGATCGTCCCCGGCTTCCTGTCCGACCTGGTCGCCCTGACCCTGCTGTTCCCGCCGACCCGGGCGCTGTGGCGGGCCGTCGGCCGCAAGGTCGCGGACAAGGCGATCCGCAGCACCTCGCCGGTGGGCGCCGCCCCCTTCGCGGACGCGGTGCGGCTGCAGGAGCAGCTGCGCATCCACCGCCCGGACGGGAAGGTGATCCAGGGCGAGGTGGTCGACCCGGAGACCGGCCCGCGCGGCCCGCAGGGCCCGGACACCACCTACCGCCCGCCGATCAACGGCTGACAACGCGAAAGGGACCCTGGTGACCAGGGTCCCTTTTCGCGTCCTCCCGCACGCGGCGGGAGCGAGGTGTTGTCAGGCGCTCTTGCGGGTGTCCCGCGGGTGCACCGCGAGGTTCATCCCACCGGAGCGGAGCACGGCCAGCCGCTCGGCCAGCACCTCCTCCAGCTCCTCGCGCGTCCGGCGCTCCATCAGCATGTCCCAATGGGTGCGCGTGGGCTTGACCTTCTTCTCCTCCGGCTCGTCACCGTCGAGAAGTGCCGCCTCCTGGCCACAGAAGCGGCATTCCCACACCGGGGGGATCTCCGCTTCGACCGAGAAAGGAACCTCGAATCGGTGTCCGTTCTGACATGCGTACTCGACGGTCTGGCGGGGAGCCAGATCGATACCACGGTCGGTCTCGTAGCTAGTGGCCCCGAGTCGCGTGCCGCGGAGAGCTCGCTCGCTCATGAATCGTGCCTCCCGGGCTTATGGCCCACAGGACTAGTGGTCGCTGTTCTTCGTCGTTCGGTCAACGCTCGGCTTCCGACGAAGATTCCCGTCCCGGGACATGCGTCGTCTGTCGTGCCGCCCCTGTTTGTACCCACCAGCGCCCGATTTGTCACATCTGGCCGGGGATATCACCCCGGGTGTCACCTATTTCACATCTGGTGATCGTGGGGACTTTCTGTGACGAGCGTACCGGGCGGCCGTTCGGCGCCGCCCGCCGACCCCGCTTCCCGCGGGATCAGGAGATCGGTCGGGAACGGATCATCGGCTCGGCCTTGCCGAGGTCGACCTGGTGGTGCGACGGCGCGGTGCCGTCCGCCCGGACCACCGGCGGGCGGTCCGGGCGGGGCGGCGCGGCGGGGGCCGCCTCGGTCCTGCTGTCGCGGTGCGGCAGCAGGGCGATCACGGCGTCCCGCAGCTGGGCCGGGGCCTCGTCGTCGAGCGGGTCGACGGTGGCCGGCACCTGGAGCCGGACGGGGGCACCGTTGCCGATCCGGGCGTAGCCGCGGCCGACCGGGGCGTGCGCGGCGGGCACGATGTCCAGCGGGGCGCCGAGCGCGGCCCGGCCCTCCTCGGAGCCGGCCGGGCCGAGCAGTACCCGGGCCCGGGTGGTGGCGAGGACGGTCGGGGTGATCCGGTCCCGGGCCTCGACGTCGTCGGCGATCACCACGGTGACCCGGGCGGCCCGGCCGTGCCGCAGCGGGAGCTCCAGCAGGTCCTGCGGGTCGGGGCGGCCCTCGGCGCGGGCGAGTTCGCCCAGCTCGGTCGGGTGGTCCAGCAGCAGCCACAGCGGCCGGGTGACGTCCTCGGGCAGGCTGGCGCCGGTGTGCCGGGAGGCGTTCAGCGCGGCGAGCCGGCGCTCGGTCTCCTGGGCCGCCCAGTTCAGCGCGGCCAGCGCGCCGTGCAGGCTGGTCTCCACGGTGTGCACGCCGGGCCGGTTGACCAGGCAGGCGTGCTCCCCGGTGCCGGCGCCGTCGATCACCACCAGGTCGCCGTACGGCAGGGCCTGGAGCGCGATCGAGCGGATCAGGCTGGAGGTGCCGTAGCCGGCGACGCCGAGGGCGAGCAGGTGGGGCTCGGAGGAGCGCGGGCCGGTGCGCCAGACCACCGGGGGCTGCTGGGTGACGACGCCGCCCTGGGCGACCGGGATGGTGCGGGCGGTCCCGTCCTCGTCGGTGAAGCCGAGCACGATCTCGCCGGGGGCGGCCACGAAGCGCTGGGCGACGACGTCGGTGGGCAGCGGGGCGAGCGCGGTGATCCGCAGCCGGTTGGACTCCTCGTCCCAGTCGAAGCGGTACTCCCGGGCCCGCCCGGCCTTGCCCTGGACGACCTGCTCGATCCGGGCCCGGGCGGCGGGCTCGGTGTCGGTGAAGTAGGCGGGGTAGCTCAGCTCCAGCCGGGACAGCCGGCCCTCGGCGTCGAACTCCCACGAGCCGAAGGCCTTCTTGTAGGAGCCCTCGAAGTGGTACAGCGGGTTGGCGTCCTCGGGCCCGCACAGGTACGGGGTGAGGGCCGAGTAGAGGGCGCCGAGCTTGATGTCGGCCACGTCGGGCGCGGGCGGGGCGGGGGCCGCCTTGGGGGCCCGGCCGGCCCAGGCGGCGCTGGCCATCAGGGCGATCAGTGCGAACAGCAGGCCGTGCGGCAGCAGGTAGATCCCGATCAGCATCGCGGCGGACAGGAACAGCGTCGGGCCGCGGCGTTCCTTCGGGGTGGCCTGCCAGCGGTCCTTGGCCCAGCCGGCGTGGTGGCGCAGCCCGCGGCCGATCACGGCGAGCGGGGCGAACATGTCGGTGGCGTGGTCCCCGGCGGTGCGGGCGAACTCGCGGCCCTTGACGAGGTGGCGGTGGAGCGGCATTCCGTGACTCCCCGGTCGAGTGGGACGGGTGGGACGGGCTGGGGTGAGGGGGGACTGCTCGTGGTACGACGGGGCCCGGGGCGGTGGGATCCGCGCCCGGGCCGGTGGGGGAGTGGCGGCGCGCCTAGAACCGGATGCCGCCGAGCAGGCTCGCCAGGCTGGCGCCGCCCGCGGTGATGCTCGGGGCGATCGAGGAACCGGCGACGTAGAAGCCGAAGAGGGCGCAGACGATGGCGTGGGAGACCTTTAGTCCGTCCCTGCGGAAGAACAGGAAGGCGATGGTGCCGAACAGGACGATGCCGGAAATCGAGAGGATCACTTCTGCTCCTCGGGGAGGGGGACGGGGACAGTGTTACGTAAAGTGCACTTATCGTGACAAAAAGTAATAGATGATGGAACGGCGCAAATGGGTGGTTTCGCCGTGTGGTTCCGCCGGGAAGCCGGACGGCGGCATGCGAACCGGCCCGGGTGGGGGCGGTTGTCGCGCGGATGTCACGAGGAATCGGTGCCGACGCATTCCCGGCCGGCGGGTGGGAAGTTTCCGGGGGGTCCCGGAAGTTCGCTCGAACGGCCGCGCGATCCGTTCGGCCGTCCGTCGTACCGGGTTCCGGGCCGGCGCGGCCGTGATCCGGAATCCGGACGCCGGGTGGCCCGGTCCGCCGCCGACCGCTACGGTGCGGTACGCACGAACCCCGCCAGACCCCTGGAAAGGCAGTCCGCCATGACCGATGCCCCCGACGCCGAGGTGATCGCGCTCGCCGGGAAGCTGTTCGACGCCGCCCGGGCCGGCGACACCGCCACCCTGACCACCGCCGTCGACGCGGGCGTCTCCGCGGACCTCACCAACGGCAGCGGCGACACCCTGGTCATGCTCGCCGCCTACCACGGCCACGCGGCCACCGTCGAAGCCCTGCTCCAGCGCGGTGCCGACCCGAACCGCGCCAACGACAAGGGTCAGACCCCGCTGGCCGGGGCCGTCTTCAAGGGCGGGGCGGAGGTCGTCGACGCCCTGCTGGCCGGCGGCGCCGACCCCAGGGCCGGCGTCCCGTCCGCCGTCGACGCCGCCGCGATGTTCGGCAGGACCGAGCTGCTGGCCCGGTTCGAGGGCCGCTGAGCCGAAGCCGTAGGCTCTTCCACCATGGAGAGCACCGCCACCGAGGTCACCGGCACCGTGGTCACCGCCACCGAGGTCACCGGCACCGTGGTCACCGCCACCGAGGTCACCGGCGCCGTCGAGTTCCGCATCACCGGGTACGCCCACCCCGACGCACAGGCCCTGTCGGCGGAGGTGCAGCAGGAGTACGTCCGCCGCTACGGGGACCCGGACGAGACGGTGATGCACCCCGAGGACTTCGAGGTGCCGGCCGGTCTGTTCATGATCGCGTACCTGGACGGCCGCCCGGTCGCCTGCGGCGGCTGGCGGGCCAAGCAGGCCGGCCCGGACGGGCTGCGCGACGGGGACGCCGAGCTGAAGCGGATGTTCGTGATACCGGACGCCCGCGGGCGGGGCCTGGCCCGGGCGATGCTGCGCCGGCTGGAGGAGACCGCCGTCGAGGCCGGGCGCACCCGCTTCATCCTGGAGACCGGCACCGAGCAGCCCGAGGCGATCGCGCTGTACGGCTCCGAGGGCTACGAGGCGATCCGCAAGTTCGGCATCTACAAGGACCACCCGCAGAGCATCTGCATGGGCAAGGAGCTCGCGGCGGCGGTCTGAACGGTCGCGGTCGCGGTCGGGCGTCGACGGCGGGGGTGCCGGCGGCGGGGGTGCCGACGGGTCTGGGCGGTGCGCGCGCCGGGTAGACACCGGTGGTGAGCCACCAACCGCCCGACACCGAACGGCTTCCCGCCCTCGCCGCGCCCGGCGGCCAGCTGGACCGACTGGTCCGCGAGGGTGTGCGCACTCTCGGGGCCGGCGCCGTCTGGGCCGTCGGCGACGCCGGGGGCACGCTCGGCGGCGGTGGCCACGGCGCGCTCGGGCAGGGCCCGTACGCGCGGCTCGCCGCCGGGCCGGACACGCTGTACGACCTCGCCAGCCTCACCAAGATCGTGGCGCTCTGGCCCTGCGCCGGGGTGCTGTGGCGGGCCGGGCGGCTGCCGCTGGACGAACCGCTCGGCCGCTGGTGGCCGCCCACCGCCGGGCGGCCGGCCGGTGCGGTGACGGCCCGTCAACTCCTCGCCCACACCGCCGGTCTGCTCCCGTACACCCGCTTCGAGCAGCTCTACGGGCGGGCACCGGCGGCGATCCGGGCCGGGGTGATCGCGGCCCCGCTGCACCGCGCGCCGGGGACCGCCGTCGAGTACACCGACCGCGCCGCCGTACTGCTCACCTACCTGGTCGAGGACCTCGGCGGCGCCCCACTGGACGAACTCGCCGCCCGCTGGGCCTGGCGGCCGCTGGGCATGGCCGACACCCGCTACGGGCCGCTCGACGCCGCGGACACCGCCCGCACCGCGCCCACCGAGTACGACCCGTCGGCCGGCGCCCACCTGCGCGGCGTGGTGCACGACCCCTCCGCCCGGTTGCTCGGCGGCGTCTCCGGCAACGCCGGGGCCTTCTCCACCGCCCCCGACCTCGCCCGCTTCCTCACCGCCCTGCTCGCCCCGCCGCCCCGACTCCCCTGGGGCGAACCGTGGATCACCGAATCGCTGCGCGAACAGACCGGCGGCCTCGCTCCCGCCCGCGGCCTGTCCTGGCTGTACGCCCCGGGCACCGGTCCCGCCGAGGGCACCTTCGTCCACTACGGCTTCACCGGTACCGGCATCTGGGTCTCCCGCCGGCTCGGCCGCTGGGCCCTGCTGCTCACCAACCAGGTGCACCACAGCCGGATCACCCAGTCCCTCACCGACCTGCGCAACGCCTTCCGGCGGGCCGTCTTCGGGTGAGACGAGCGCGCAACCCGATCGGGTGGATTAGGTACGAACCGCCTTTCGCGCAGCGGCGGTCGGGGCAGGGTGGCCGCGACGGAGGACGGCCGGCGGAGGAGGCGCGATGACGGACACCTGGGAGCTCTCGGAGGAGGAGTGGCTCTCCCGGATGGTGCGCGCCTACATCGGCTGCAGCGTGCTCCTCACCGACCGGGACGGCAAGGTCCTGCTGCTGAAGGCCAGTTACCTCGACCAGTGGCAGTTCCCCGGCGGCGGGATGGACCCGGGGGAGGGGCCCGCCGAGTGCGCGGCCCGGGAACTGTGGGAGGAGACCGGGCTGGTGGCGCGGGACCTGCGGTTGCTGGTGGTGGAGTGGCGCGAGGCGATCCCCGACCAGGGCCGACACGCCCACCCGGCCGTGCACTTCATGTTCGACGGCGGCGTGGTCGAGCCGGGCGCGGTGGTCCGGCTCCAGGCGGAGGAGATCGCCGACCACGGCTACTTCACCCCGGCCCGGGCGGCCGCCCTGCTGCACCCCTGTGCGGCGGGCCGGCTCACCGGGGCCCTGGAGGCCCGGCGCACCGGCGCGGCCACGCTGCTGCACTCGGCGGGGTACGTGGGGTGAACCCGGGGGGTCAGACCAGGGTGCTCCAGTAGTACCAGAACCGGTTGAGCACCAGCAGGGCGATCACGGCCGCCCACAGCACCGGCAGCGCCCAGTGGTAGCGCGCCGCCTCCCGGACGACCGTCTCCGTCCGCGGCCCGACCGGGACCACGCCGGTGCGCAGGTTGTGCAGCGTGATGTACCAGAACAGCACCACCGTCGTCGCCCACACCACCATGCAGTACGGGCACAGCGCGCCGATGCCGTACAGCGACTGGTCGATCAGCCAGTGGGTGAACACGATGCCCAGGGTGGTCCCGGCCTGCAGGCCCAGCCAGAACCAGCGCCGGTAGGCGGCACCGGCCAGCAGTCCCGCGCCGATCGCCGCCAGCGCGCCGAAGGCGGCCAGGCCGAGCAGCGAGTTCGGGAAGCCGAACACCGCGGCCTCCTCGGTGCGCATCACCGAACCGCAGCTGATGATCGGATTGATGTTGCAGCTGGGGACGTACGACGGGTTCTCCAGGATGCGGAGCTTGTCGAAGGTCAGCACGGCCGAGGCGGTGAGGCCGACCAGTCCGCCGAGGAACAGCAGCAGGGCGAGAGCCCGGCTCGCGCCGATCGGGCCGGGGCCGGCGGCGTCGGGGGCGGGGCGGGAGAGAGGCACGGTGGTCGCGGTCATGACAGCACACTCCGGGGCTGGCTGGGAGGGGCCGGTCCGGCCGGGAGTTCGGCCGGACCGGTGGTGCCGTGCGGTGCAGCGCGGGGCGGTGCGGCCTACTGGAGGCCGGCGGCCTGCTTGACCTGGGCGGTGAACTGCTCGGGGGACGCCGCGGCGTTGCCCGTGAACAGGTTGATCGGCTTGCCGTCCACCTTGACCGTCGGGGTGCCGGTCACCTGGCTGTTGTTGAACGCGTCGGCCACCTTCGCCGCCCACGGCGCGTACGTCCGGTCGGTGACCGCCTTCACGAAGGCGTCCGTCTTCAGCCCCGGCACCTGGCCCGCCAGGTCCAGCAGGTGGTTAACGTCGCCGAAACCGTCCTCGCGCTCGTCCGGCTGGTTGGCGTACAGCACGTCGTGGAACGCCTTGAACTTGTCCACGCCCTCGTTCAGCGCGGCTCCGGCCGCGGCGAGGGCGGTGCGCGAGCCCTTGCCGCCGAGGTTCTTGTCCAGGAAGGCGGCCAGATGGAACTCCACCTTGATCCGGCCGTCCTGGGTCAGCTCCTTGACCGTCTGGCCGTTCGCCGCCTCGAAGTGCTTGCAGACCGGGCAGCGGAAGTCCTCGTACACCTCCATGGTGTGCGGGGCGTCGGCCTTGCCGTAGGTGATCACCGTGCCGTCCGGACCGGTGGCGTTGGCCGGCACGACCAGCGGGGCCGCGGAGGCGGCCGCGGCGGCCGGGTCGTCCTTCTTCGAACCGGTGTTGATCGCGAGCGCCACACCGCCCGCCAGGGCGAGCACGACGACGGCGGAGACCGAGACGACGATCCGCTGACGGCGCTTGGCGGCCTGCTGCTCGCGGCGCTGCGCCTCCTGGATGCGCTCGCGGGCGCTGATGCGCTTGGCCTCGCGCTTGGTGGGGTTCTGAGCCATGGGGAAGTCAACTCCTGTACGCGGCGCGCGGGTGCGCGCGGGTGGCCGCACAGCCGGGTGCGGCGGGGACAAGTGACGCGGGAGTTGGGCGCACTGCCTGGGGCGTACGGGACCGTGCTCCAAGGAGACGTGCGCACGGAACCGTGGGCACGGGAGCGGGGTACGCGCTCAGCAGGCAGGCGCGAGGACCGGCGGACCACGCCGGGGAGCCGGGCTCAGCACCACGTCCTCGCGGCGCGGCCGCTCGTGGTCCGACACCGGCAGCGGCACCCGCAGCACCGGGCGCACCGGAGCGGGGACCAGCAGGACGAGCAGCGCCCGAAGCGGGCGGGCCACCGACTGGCGCAGCGCGCGCAGCGCCCGGGCCAGGCCGGTCAGCGCGGAGTCGCCCAGCCGCAACCAGGCGGAGGCCGCCAGCGCGATCACCAGGTGCACCAGCAGGAGCAGCAGCTGGGTCGCGGCGGGCGCCAACTGTCCGGCGTGGCCCAGCGGGGCCCCCAGCAGCGAGCCGTCCACCGAACCGCCGCCGCAGACCAGCAGGTTCACCCCGCGCGCGGAGACGTGCTCGGACAGCACCGGCCCACAGCCGGTCTGCCCCAGGTTGAAGGTGGTGTTGAGCAGCAGCTCGACCGGCACCATCACCCCGGAGATGTGCAGCAGCCGTCGCTCCCCGCCGGCCGGCACGGCCGCGACCAGGAACACCACGGCACTCGCCGTGGCCACCAGCGACAACGGCAGCGGGCGACCGGTGATGACGACCTGGCCCAGAGCGGCCATCGGCACGGCGAGCGCGGTGAACACCGCGGCCCGCAGGGCCCTGGTCGCATGGGTGGAGGTCATCACGCTCCGGAGTATGCCATGCCCCTTACGGCGGACACGAGAGCGCGTACGCATACGGCGTCCGGGTGATGCCTCCTCAGGCCACCGAGCGGTCGACAGGACGGCCCGCGCGACTAGCCTGGAAGACATCCCGGCGAGGGGGTGCACACGCATGGCGAGGCCCGACACCACGGTCGGACAGGTGCTGCTGGACCGCATCGAGGCCCAGGCGGTGGTGCTCGCCGGACTGGACGACGCCGTCCGAGCGGACGAAGCCGACGCGGTCCACCGGATGCGGGTCGCCTGCCGGCGGCTGCGCAGCGCCCTGCGGACCTTCCGTCGCCTCCTCGCCCCCGGCGCCACTGACGCCCTGGTCGCCGACCTGCGCTGGCTGGGCGCCGCGCTGGGCCGCGCCCGGGACCGCGAGGTGCTGGCCGAACGGCTGGCCGCCCGGGCCCGCGAGCTGCCCGCCGCCTGCGAACCGGAACGGGTCGCGGAGGCCCTGGAACAGTGGGGCCGGGCCGAGTACCGCCGGGTCCGGCCCGAGGTGGTCGCCGCCCTCGACAGCCCCCGCCGCCGCTCCCTCGCCGCGGCTCTGGCCGCCCTGCTCGCCGACCCGCCGCTGCGCCCCCGGGCCGCCCGCGCCGCCGCCCCCGAACTCGCCCGCATCGCCGCCCGCGAGCAGCGCCGGACGGCCCGCCGCGTCCGCACCGCCCTCGCCGCCGGTCCCGGGCACCGCGACCGTGCCCTGCACGAGGCCCGCAAGGCCGCAAAACGCGCCCGCTACGCCGGAGAGACGGCCGCCTCCGCCGTCGGCCCGGTGGCGGAGCGCTACGTGGAGCGGATGAAGGCCGTCCAGGAACTGCTGGGCGAACACCAGGACGCGGTGGTCGCCGCTGCGGCCCTGGCCGACCGAGCCGCCGAGGACGGCGAGCCCTTCGCCTACGGGGTGCTCTACGCGGGCCAGCTGGCGACGGCCCAGGAGGCCCGGGGGCGACTGCCGGAGGTGTGGGCGCACGCGGCGAAGCGGAAGTTGACCCGGTTCGGCTGGGCCTGTCCGGCGGATCCCGTCGAAACGGCACGCGGCGCCGCGGCGTGTGCGTCGCAGGCCGGTGACCGGGAGCGCCCGTGACCGGGAGCGCCGGTGACCGGGCTGCGAGGTGCGCCCGTGTCCCCCAGGGGGGCACTCCCGCCGAGGGCTGGGGGACCGGCGGCATCGCGGCCGTCCGACGGTGGGACCGAGGCGCTGGGCGCTAACGGGGCCTGAGCCCCGCCGAGAGGGCCGCCTCGCGGAGCAGGTCGCGGAGCATCGTGGTGGTGAGCCGGCCGGTGTTCGTGTTGCGCGGACTCACGTGGTAGCAGCCGTAGAGCCGCAGGTCGGGGCCGCCGTCGCGGGCCGGGAAGGTGGCCAGGGCGGCGTGGCCGAAGGCGGGGCGGGGGCGCGGGACCACCCAGCCGGCGTCGGCGATCACCGGCAGCATCGCCTGCCAGGCGAAGCCGCCGAGGGCGATGACCGTGCGCACGGTGGGGCGCAGCAGCTCCATCTCGCGGGCGATCCAGGGGCGGCAGGTGTCGCGTTCGGCGGTGCTGGGCTTGTTGTCGGGCGGGGCGCAGCGGACCGGGTCGGTGATCCGGACGCCGTACAGCTCCAGGCCGTCGCCGTGGCGGACGGAGTGCGGGCGGTTGGCGAGTCCGAGTTCGTAGAGGGCCGCGTACAGGAGGTCGCCGGAGGGGTCGCCGGTGAAGATCCGGCCGGTGCGGTTGCCGCCGTGGGCGGCGGGGGCGAGGCCCACCATGACGAGCGGGGCCTCGGGCGGGCCGAAGCCGGGGATGGGACGGGCCCAGTAGTCCCAGTCCTGGTAGGCGCGGCGCTTGGTGCGGGCGGCCTCCTCGCGCCATTCGACCAGCCGCGGGCAGGCCCGGCAGCCGGTGACGACGCGGTCGAGTTCGGCGACTCCGGTGGCGCGGGCGGCGGCCTCGGCGGGGTGACGGGGATGGTTCGGGTCGTCGGCGGGGACCAGCTGCATGGTCCCGATCCTAGGCGGCGCAGCCCGTCCGGTCCGATCGCCGACGGGCAGGCGTAGCGTGGAATCAGTTGCTCCGACGGCCCCGGCCGGTCCGGTCACCGGTCACCGGTCGCCGGAGGCGAGGGTGTGCGCGGAGGCCGCGAGGAGGCCGCGATGATCGTCGATGCGGTGCTGGGGGCGCTCGGGGGGCTGGTCGGGCTGGGGGTGGTCTGGGCGGGGCTGAGCATCCGGGTGGTCCAGCAGTTCCAGAAGGGCGTGGTGTTCCGTTTCGGGCGGGTGCGCGAGGAGGTCCGGGAGCCGGGGCTGGTCGCGCTGATGCCGATCGCGGACCGGCTGCGCCGGGTGAACGTGCAGATCGTGACGATGCCGATCCCGGCGCAGGAGGGCATCACCCGGGACAACGTGACCGTGCGGGTGGACGCGGTGGTCTACTTCCAGGTGCAGGACCCGGTGAAGGCGACGGTCAACGTGCAGGACTACAACTTCGCGATCTCCCAGGTCGCGCAGACCTCGCTGCGGTCGATCATCGGCAAGAGCGAACTGGACGACCTGCTGGCCAACCGCGAACCGATCAACCAGGGCCTGGAGTTGATGATCGACAGCCCGGCGCTGGGCTGGGGCATCCAGATCGACCGGGTGGAGATCAAGGATGTCGCCCTGCCGGAGTCGATGAAGCGCTCGATCGCGCGGCAGGCGGAGGCCGAGCGGGAGCGGCGGGCGCGGATCATCACGGCGGACGGCGAGTACCAGGCCTCGGAGCGCCTGTCGGAGGCGGCGGCGGTGATGAGCGCGACCCCCGCGGCGCTGCAGCTGCGGCTGCTGCAGACCGTGGTGGAGGTGGCGGCGGAGAAGAACTCGACGCTGGTGCTGCCGTTCCCGGTGGAGTTGCTGCGGTTCCTGGACAGTGCGACGGAGTCCCAGCAGCGGGACCTGCTGGCGGCCGCCGCGGTGGCGGCCGCGGCGAAGTCCGCGGAGCAGGCGGTGGAGAGCGGCGAGGTGCCGGAGCCGGACCTCGACCGGGAGCAGCCCAAGCACGAAATCCCGCCGTTGGAGGATCTGTTGGCCCGCTCGCCGTTGGAGGGCAAGGACCTGGAGGGCGGTCGCGCGCAGGCGGACGGGAACGGGGGGCCGGGCGAGCCCGCGGAGCCGGGGGCGATGCCCTGACGGGCGCCCGGTGGCGTGCGGCACCGGCCCGGACCACGATGGACGAGAGGGAGCGAGGTCAGGAGGCGGACCATGACCAGAGCCGGCGACATCATGCACCAGGGCGCGGAGTGCATCCGCGAGCACGAGACGCTCGCGGCCGCCGCCCGGATCATGCGGGAACGGCACGTGGGCGCGCTGCCCATCTGCGGGGAGAACGACAAGCTGCTGGGGATCGTGACCGACCGCGACATCGTGCTGCGCTGCGTCGCGGAGGGGCATGACCCGGCACAGGTGACGGCGGGCGATCTGGCGCTCGGGCGGCCGATGACGGTGGAGGCGGACGAGGACTGCGAGCAGGTGCTGCGCGTGATGGAGCAGTACCAGGTCCGCCGGCTGCCGGTGATCAACCACCCGGAGCACAAGCTGGTCGGAATGATCAGCGAGGCGGACATCGCGCGCGGGCTGCCGCAGGCGCGGCTCGCCGAGTTCGTGGCGGCGGTGTGCGCGGAGGAGCCGCCGAAGAAGGAGGCGCTGCAGGGCTGATCGAGCCGGATGCCCGGGTGCGACCGGGCCCGCTGCCCGCGGGCCGGTCGCACCCGCACGTCAGCCCAGCGCGTAGACCGAGGTGGCCCGGGCGGCCGGCTCCTCGGCGCCCTCGGCGGTGAGGGTCACGTCGAGGAAGGCGATCCGGCGCCCGAGCTTGGTGACCACGGCGTGGACCAGGACGTCCCGGCCGCTGACCGCGCGCTGGAAGCTGCTGGACTGCTGGACGGTGGTCATCGGCGCGAATCCGCCCCGGGCGGCCGAGAGCGCGACCACGCAGGCGGTGTCGGCGGCGGCCATCAGTGCCTGACCGGACAACCCGCCGCCTTCGCGGGCGAGTTGGTCGGACCAGGGCAGTCGCAGCACGGCGTGCCGCTCGCCGGTCCCGACGGTGGTCAGCCCGAGTGCCTGAACCCAGGGGGCGAAGTTGTCGGCGAGGAGCTTGTCCGCCTCGGCGGGGGTGAGGGTCATCACGCCATTGTGCCGGGCGCGTTGGCGCGGTGTCAGGAGGCGGCCAGGGTGTCCAGGTGGCGGCGGAGCACGGCGTGCAGCTCGTCCGGCCCGACCAGGTCGGGGTGCTGGACGGCCTGGAGGGTGAGGCCGTCCAGCAGGGCGGAGAGGCGGCGGGTCTCCAGGTCGAGGTCGAGGCCGGGCGCGAGGGCGCCGGAGCGGTCCGCCTCGACCAGGACGCGCCGGACCAGCTCGTCCAGGCCGGCCTGCAACTCCGCGGCGCGTGGTCGCAGTTCGGGCCGGGTGCGGGCGGCGGTGACGAAGGAGAGCCAGAGCGCGGACTTCTCCCGGCGCTCGGCGTCCAGCGGCAGGGTCTCGGCGAGCAGTCGTACGGCGGGACCGCCGAGTTGGTCCGCGACGAGGCCTCGGGCGGCTGGCGCTGGACGGCCACCGGCACGGACGGCGAGACCGGCCGGTCGGCGGCCGGCCACCCCACCCGGGAGGAGGCCGCGGCGCACGCCGGGGCCTTCCTCGCCGAGCACCGGTAGCCAGGGTGGCCCGGGCAGCACGGTCGGTCAGTCGGTCGGCCGGTCGGCGGCACGCAGCTCCCGGGCGATCAGTTCCGCCAGGTGCAGGGCCCGTCGCCCGTCCGCGAGTTGGGCGATCTGGGTGCGGCAGCTGAAGCCGTCCGCCAGGACCACCGTATCGGGGCCGGCCGCCCGGACCTCGGGCAGCAGCACCCGCTCGGCGATCGCCTCGGACACCTCGAAGTGGCCCCGCTCGAAGCCGAAGTTGCCCGCCAGTCCGCAGCAGCCGGAGTCCAGCACCCGGTTGTGCAGGCCCAGTCGGGCCTCGATCCGGCGGTCGGCCGCGCTGCCGAGGACCGCGTGCTGGTGGCAGTGGGTCTGGGTGACGGCGTCCAGCCGGACCTGCGGGAGCGGGGCGTCCGGGGCGTGCTCGTCGATGAACTCGGCGAAGGTGCGGGTCCGCTCGGAGAGCGGGCGGCCGTCCGCGCCGAGCAGACGGGGCAGGTCCTCGCGCAGGGTGGCGGTGCAGCTGGGGTCCAGACCGACCACGGGGGTGCCGGCCGGCACCCCGGCGGCCGCCAGCGCGCCCAGGCTGCGCCGCAACACCCTGCGGGCAGCGCCGAGTTGACCGGTGGAGTACCAGGTGAGGCCGCAGCACACCGGTCCTTCCGGAAGCCGGACGTCGAAGCCCAGGTGCTCCAGCACCTCGACGGCCGAGCGGAGCACGTTCGGCTGGAGGTGGTTGGAGAAGGTGTCCGGCCACAGCAGCACCGGGCGCGCGCCCGCCGGGGCAGGGTGGGCGGCGCGGTGCCGCCGGTACCAGCGGGTGAAGGTCTCGGGCGGGAAGACCGGCAGCACCCGGCGCCGGTCGATCCCGCCGAGCCGCTTGAGCAGCGCGCCGGCCGGGGAGCGGACCAGCGAGTTGGCGGCCCCCGGAGCGAGCGCGACCGCCCGCAGCCACAGCGGCAGCCGGCCCATCGAGTAGTGCGACAGCGGGCGGGGCCGGCGGCGGTAGTGCTGGTGCAGGAACTCGGTCTTGTAGGTCGCCATGTCGACGTGCACCGGGCAGTCGCTCGCGCAGCCCTTGCAGCTCAGGCAGAGGTCCAGCGCCTCCCGCACCTCCTCCGAGCGCCAGCCGTCCGGGATGGTGTCCCCGCGCAGCATCTCGGCGAGCAGCCGGGCCCGGCCTCTGGTGGAGTGCCGCTCCTCGCCGGTCGCCATGTAGCTCGGGCACATCACCCCGGTGGTCGGGTCCACGCACTTGGCGACGCCGACGCAGCGGTGCACCGCCTTGGTCAGGCTGCCGCCGTCCTGCTCGTACGGCAGGGCCAGCGGCAGGCGGCGCGGGGAGGTGACGAAGCGCAGGTCGGCGTCGAGCGGCCGCGGGTCCACCAGGGCGCCCGGGTTGAGCAGGTTCTCCGGATCCCAGATCCGCTTGAACTCGCCGAACAGCCGCATGACCTCGGGCGGATACATGCGCGTGAGCAGCTCGGCGCGGGCCTGCCCGTCCCCGTGCTCACCGGAGAGCGAACCGCCGTGGGAGACCACCAGGTCGGCGGCCTGCTCCAGGAACTCCCGGAAGACCCGGGCGCCTCGGGGCCGCTCCAGCGGGAAGTCGATCCGCAGGTGTACGCAGCCGTCGCCGAAGTGCCCGTACGGCACGCCGCGCAGCCCGTGCCGGCGGAGCAGGGCGCGCAGGTCCCGCAGGTAGGCGCCGAGCCGCTCGGGCGGGACGGCGGAGTCCTCCCAGCCGGGCCAGGCCTCGCCGCCTCCGGGCAGCCGGGTGACGATCCCGGCGCCCGCCTCCCGGACGGCCCACAGCTGGCGCTGCTCGACCGGGTCGGTGACCAGGGCGACGGCGGCCGAGTGCTCGCGGCGCACCGCGTCGGCCAGTCGGCGGGCGGCCTGGTAGGCCTCCAAGGGGGTGGCGCCGCCGGTCTCCAGGAACAGCCAGCACTCGCCCGCGGGCAGCCGGTCCAGCGCGGGCGGGCGCGGTCCGGCGGCCAGCAGTGCGGCGATCAGGTCGGCCGCCATGCCCTCGGCGGTCAGCGGACCGTACGGCAGCAGCGCCGGGACGGCGTCGGCGGCGGCGCCCTCGTCGGGGTAGCCGGCCACCACCAGGGCGCGGGCGGGAGGGTTGTCGACCAGCCGGACGGTGGCGCCCAGCAGCAGCGCGCAGGTGCCCTCGGTGCCGGTGAGCGCCCGGGCCAGGTCGTGGCCGTGCTCGGGCAACAGCGCGTCCAGCGGGTAGCCGGAGGTGCGGCGCGGCAGCCGGGGCATGCCCTGGCGGATGACGGCGAGGTTGCGGTCGGTGAACTCCTGCAGCTCGGTGTGGAGTTGGCCGGCCCGGCCGGGCGCCTCCCGGAGCGCCGCGCGCTCGGCGCCGGTCAGCCGCCCGCCCACGGTCAGCTCGGTGCCGTCCGCGAGCAGCAGTTCCAGCCGCTCCACGTTGTCGGCGGTGCGGCCCCAGACGAGCGAGTGGGCGCCGCAGGAGTCGTTGCCGATCATGCCGCCGATCGTGCAGCGGCTGTGGGTGGACGGGTCCGGGCCGAAGCGCAGCCCGTACGGCCTGGCGGCGCGCTGGAGGTCGTCCAGCACGGTGCCGGGCTGGACGCGGGCGGTGCGGGCCTGCGGATCGACCTCCAGCACCGCTCCGAGGTGCCGGCGGAAGTCCAGCACCACCGCGCCGGGGCCGATCGCCTGCCCGCCGACGCTCGTCCCGGCGCCGCGCGCCACCACCGGCACCCCGTAACGGCGGCACAGCGCCAGCGCGGTGCGGACGTCGTCCAGGTCGGCGGGCTTGACCACACCGAGCGGCAACTGCCGGTAGTTGGAGGCGTCGTGGCTGTAGACCGTGCGCTCGGCCGCGCCGAAGCGGACCTCCCCGCGCAGCACGGCGGCCAGCTCACGGGCCAGCTCGGCCCCGGGGGCGGCGGACGGACGGCTCACCAGGGACCTCCCGGGCGGGTGCGGCAACGGCTCCGCCGATGATCGCAGCCGGGGCGCCGTCCGGGAACCGGGCACGACGGGGGTACCGCCGACGGGGTGGCAGGTGACGGTCCCGCCACTCTTGATCAACGAACCCGCGGACCCGGCCGGCGCCGACGCCTACCTGGCCCACCTGCCGATCGGCGAGCCGCTGCCCTTCCGGCGGACGGCGCGCCGTCCTGGAACGTCTCCGTGCGGCGGGTCGCCGCCGCGCCGGCCGCGGACGGCGGCCCCGCCCATGTGCGACCCCCGCCACCGACCCGCGCTACTTGCGACCGGTGATGGTGCCGCGGGCGATGTGCGAGAGCTTGGCGACCTCGAAGGCCGGGTAGGCACCGCCCGCCAGCAGGGTGAACTTGATGCCCAGGCGGCCGCCCGGCTTGCGGTGGCCCGGGGGCACGAAGCGGCGGTGGTGCTCGGCGGCCCGGTGGAAGAACTGCGGGCGTTCGGCGCGGGCGACGCAGCCGGCGAGGTCGAAGACGAACAGGTAGTGCCGGATCATCCGGATGAACAGGGCGTCGCGCACCGCGTACAGGTGCGGCTGGTCCTCCAGCAGGGCGAAGCTGCGCTCGTACTGGTCGAACAGGTCGAAGACGCTGCTGCCGGGGCCGCCGGCCGGGTGGACGGTCTCCCGGCGGCGCAGCTGGACGCACTCGCGGGCCAGCACGGCGGCCTTGCGGGCACCGAGCAGCGCGGCGTGGACGACCGGAATCTCCTCGTACCGGCCGTCGGGGAAGGCGAGCCCCAGGTCCTCCCAGTGGCCGCGGCGGATCAGCCGGTCCCAGACCAGCGGCGGGGCGCCGAAGAGCGCGGGGCGGTCGAAGGGGGCGAAGGGCTCCGGGCCGGCCTCGGCGAGCAGGGCCTCGGCGCCGCCCGGCCAGTCGCGGTCGTTGTGGCGGCGGGAGTGGCCGAACAGCAGGACATCGACCGGGCCGGTCTGCTGGAGCCGGTCGGCGAGCGCCTGGAGGGCGTCCCGGGGGAGCAGGTGGTCGGCGTCCAGGAACAGCAGGTAGTCGCCCGAGGCCCGCGCCGCACCCGCGTTCCGGCTCACTCCGACCCCGACCGCCGCGTTCAGGTGCAGCACCGACACCTGCGGGTGCCGGGCCGCGAACGCGTCCGCGAGCCCGCCCGCGGTCTCGGGGGAGCGGTCGGCGACCACGATCACCTCGACGTTCGCCAGGGACTGGGCGAGCAGCGAGTCCAGGCAGTCGGCGAGCTGTCCGTGCTGGTCGTAGGCGGGGAGCACGACGCTGATCAGGGGTGAGGGCATGACGCCGGAGCGTAAGAGGGCGGGCGAACCGTGGCAAAGGCCTGACGGTGTGTAACTCAGGGCAATCAGTGCCAAATCGTACGAGCGTGCGCCATATCTTCACGTCGCCTTCTGGACGTGCACACGCCGACCGGCGACGCCGCGAGGCCCGCGACGCGGTGTGCGTCGCGGGCCTGGGGCGTGTACGGAGTGCCGGGTCGGCTCAGTACCAGTGGTGGGCCTGCCAGAACGACCAGGCGCCGCAGGGGCTGCCGTAGCGGCTGTTCATGTAGTCCAGGCCCCACTTGATCTGGGTGGCCGGGTTGGTGCGCCAGTCGGCGCCGGCCGAGGCCATCTTGGAGCCGGGCAGGGCCTGGACCAGGCCGTAGGCGCCGGAGGAGGCGTTGACGGCCAGCGGGTTCCAGCTGCTCTCGCGGAACACGATGTTGCTGAAACACTGCAGCTGGCCGGCCGGCACGATCTGCGCGGCGATCTGCTGCGGGGTGCCGGAGTAGCTGTTCAGGTTCTGGCGCTGCTGGGAGCGGGAGGCGGCCGCGTCGGCCTGGGCCTTGGCATCCGCCTGGGCCTTCGCGTCGGCCTCGGCCTGGGCCTGGGCGGCGGCGTCGGCCTGGGCCTTCGCCTGCGCGTCCTGGGCGTCCTTGGCGTCCTGGGCCGCCTTGGCGTCCTGGGCGGCCTTCTCGGCAGCGGCAGCGGCGTCGGCCCGGCCCTGGTCGCCGACCGGCTTGCCGTCCACCGAGACGGCGGCCACCGGGGCGGCGGCCTCGGTGGAGCCCCCGGCCTGCGGGATGGCGAGAGCGGCAGTGGCGGCGCTCGCGACCACCAGGGTGGCGACGCCGGTAATCAGGGAGTTGCGGCGGGCATGGCTGAGCTGCATGGAGCGGACAATCCTTTTCCGTCGGGGGCCGTGCCGGAGCACTGGGCGGGCATCGCGTGGGCTCCGGGTGAGCGGGGCCCGCGCGGCCGCCCGGGACGGCCGTGGCGCCCCGGCGGTGAAGGCGGGGCGGGCGGGCTGCGCACGGCGGACTCGGCCGGCCGGCGCTGCCTGGCGACGGGCCATTCTTGGCAGGGCCGGAGACGGGTGGCAAAGGCGTTCGCTACTACGCCCCGTAGTGGGTGTGGGGCGGGCGGGACCGGGCTGGTCGGTGAGTTTGGGGATGTTTGTCCGTTTTGGACACCTGGGGGTCGCGGGCGGCCCGCGTCGGCGGAAGCTGGGGCCGGAAGCGGCGATGGCCTGCGTTCTTCAGGGCGGGTACGGCGGACGCGTGGGCCGCCCGGGATCGGCGGCCGGGGTCGTTCCGCCGGTGCCCCGACCGTGTCCACTATCCAGGGCCGTAGATGCGAAACCCCCTGTGGGCGGGCTCACACGCGGGCGGCGCCGACATCGACGCAGCGTGACCGTCCGGTGGCCGCCGCCGGGGACGGCGCGGTGGACGCGCACGGGGGCGCGGTGGCGGCCGGGAAACGGCACCGGGCCCGGGAGCCTCCGCAACGGCTCCCGGGCCCGGCGTTCAAGCGCGGCGCGGGCGGATCAGGACTTCGCCGCCACCGCCGCCTTCCGCCGCCGGCTCACCACGGCCGAGGCGGCGAGCACGATCGCCGCGGCGGCCAGCGACAGGTACATCTGCTGGCGTCCGTCGTCGTCCGTGAACATGTAGACCATCACGAAGCCGATCATGCCGATGGCGACCCAGGTGAGATAGGGGTACAGCCACATCCGGACGGTGTGCCGCTCGGGCATCTCGCGCTCGATGATCTTGCGCATCCGCAGCTGGGTGGCGCAGATGACCAGCCAGACGAACAGCGCGACGGCCCCGGAGGAGTTCAGCAGGAAGGCGAACACGGTCTTCGGCGAGGTGTAGTTGAAGAAGACGGCGACGAAGCCGAACACCACCGAGGAGAGGATGGCCACCCGCGGCACGCCGCGCGAGGTCACGGTCGCGAAGGCCTTCGGGGCGTCGCCGCGCCGGCCGAGCGAGAAGGCCATCCGGGAGGCCGTGTACATCCCGGAGTTGAGGCAGGACAGCACGGCCGTCAGCACGATCACGTCCATCACCTGGCCGGCGTGCGGGATGCCCACGTGGTCCAGCACGGCCACGTACGGGCTGGCCTTGACCTCGGGGGAGTTCCAGGGCAGCAGGGTGACCACGAGCAGGATCGAGCCGAGGTAGAAGATCCCGATGCGCCAGATGACGCTGTTGGTGGCCTTGCTGACCGCCTTCTCCGGGTCCTCGGACTCGCCGGCCGCCAGGGTCACGATCTCGCTGCCCATGAAGGCGAAGACCACGGTGAGCATGCCGGTGAACACGGCGCCCACCCCGTGCGGCAGGAAACCGCCCTGACCGGTGAGGTTGGTGGTGCCGACCGCGTGGGTGCCGGGCATCAGGCCGAAGGCGGCGAGGGTGCCGATCACCAGGAACGCGGCGATCGCGACCACCTTGATACCGGCGAACCAGAACTCGAACTCGCCGTAGGAGGCGACCGAGAACAGGTTGGTGGCGGTCAGGACGCCCATCACTATCAGCGCCCAGCCCCACTGGGGTACGCCCGGCACCCAGTTGTTGAGGATCTTGGCGCCGGCGGTGGCCTCGACCGCGAGCACCACGACCCAGAAGAACCAGTAGAGCCAGCCGATGGTGAAGCCGGCCCAGCGGCCCAGCGCGCGGTCCGCGTACGCCGAGAACGAGCCGCTCTGCGGGTCGGCCGCGGCCATCTCGCCCAGCATCCGCATCACCAGCACCACCAGCACGCCGGCCAGGGTGTAGGAGAGCAGGATGCCGGGGCCGGTGGACGCGATGCCCGCGCCGGAGCCGACGAACAGGCCGGCGCCGATCACACCGCCGATGGCGATCATCGACAGGTGGCGGTTCTTGAGCCCGGCCTTCAGGTGGCCGTCGCCACCGTGTCCGACGGGGCCGAGCTGGTGGGGGGCCTGGGTGGCGCCCGCCGCCTGCTTGGTGGTGTCCGCACTCATGGAGGGTGTCCTCTGCCTTTCCGGCGCGGCATGACCCTCGGCTCGTCGTGCCGCAGGGTGGGGGACAGATCCGCGCATTGCGGTGCAACCTAACTTCTACGCCCGAGTATCGGAACAAAGCTTTGATAACTGTTCGCTTACCGAACACAAAAGCCCAGGTCAGGGTGGGTGGAGAGGTGGCATGGAAACCTCAGATCTGATGCACCGTCATTGGTTCCGGGGTTCTCGTCGGCCCGCGGGGGCCGAGCTGTGGCCGATCTGTGGCCGATCGTGGCAAACCCGGGCACAGTGGGAGTCTCGGGGCACTTCTGATGTTCTCGGAGCCACTCCATGCAGACCACCTGGAAGGGGACGATCAGCTTCGGGCTGGTCAGCATCCCCGTCCATCTCTACTCCGCGACCCAGGAGCACGACGTCCCGCTGCACCAGGTGCACGCCAAGGACGGCGGGCGGGTGCGGATGAAGCGGTACTGCGAGCGGGAGGAGAAGGAGGTCCCGTACGCCGAGATCGCCAAGGGCTACGAGTCGCCCGACGGCCGGACGGTCACGCTCAGCGACGAGGACCTCGCCGACCTGCCCCTGCCCAGCAAGAAGATCATCGACGTGCTGGCCTTCGTGGACGCGACCGAGATCGACCCGCTGATGTTCTCCAAGGCCTACTACGTCGGCGTCGCCGACAAGGCCGCCGCCAAGCCGTACGCCCTGCTGCGCGACGCCCTGGTCGAGTCCGGGCAGATCGCCGTCACCAAGATCGCGCTGCGCACCCGGGAGTCGCCCGCGGTGCTCAGGGTGCACGACGGGACGCTGGTGCTGCAGACCTGCATCTGGCCCGACGAGGTCCGCCCGGCGGCCGGGATCGCGCCCGAGGAGAACGTCACGGTGCGGCCGCAGGAGCTCAAGATGGCGCGCTCGCTGATGGACACCCTCTCCGAGGACTTCGACCTCTCCCAGCTGCACGACGACTACCAGCGGGCTCTCCAGCAGGTGATCACCGCCCGGCTGGAAGGCGTCGAGGTCCCGCACGAGGAGGAGGCCGGCGCGGCGCCGGACAACGTGATCGACCTGATGGAGGCGCTGCGCAGCAGCCTGAAGCAGGCCAAGGGGGGCCACCGGGGACCGGGCGCCGAGGAGGAGGGGCCGCAGCCCGGCAAGCGTGCGGCGGCGAAGCGGACCGCGGCCGCGAAGGGCACGACCGCGAAGACCGCGGCCGCGGCGGACACGACTGCGAAGACCGCGACCGGCAGGACCGCGACGAAGAGCACCGCGGCCGGGAAGAGCGCCGCCGCCAAGAAGGCCGCCCCGGCGAAGAAGACCACCACCCGCAAGTCCGCGGCTCCGCGCAGGGCCTCCTGACCGCGCGGGCCGGACTGTCCCCTCTCCAGCACTGGAGGCGATCCCGATGGACCTGCTCACCTACAAGGAATCCGACACCGGTCCCGACGCCCCGCGGAACCCGAGCCGGGGGCACCGGGTCTGGCACTGGCTGCTCAGCCTCAGCCCGACCGTGGTGACGTTCATGGTCGCGCTCTCGATCGGCCTGTGCATGGTCGCCGTCCAGACCGGGTGGGACCCGATGCTCGGCCTGATGGCCTTCTTCTGGTTCCTGACCTTCATCGCGCTGGTGGGCATGATCGCCCGCTGGGCGACGCCCGGCCGGGGCAGGCACCGGACGGCTGCCTCCTGACCCGGCCGGGCGGTACGGCGCGTCCGGGAGGGCTCAGCCGATCCACACCGTGGTGACGTTGCAGAACTCCCGGATGCCGTGGCCGGACAGCTCCCGCCCGAAGCCCGAGCGCTTGACGCCGCCGAAGGGCAGCGCCGGGTGGGAGGCGGTCATGCCATTGAAGAACACCCCGCCGGCCTGGATGTCGCGGACGAAGCGCTCCTGCTCGTCCGGGTCGGTGGTCCAGACGTTGGAGCTGAGCCCGAACGGGGTGTCGTTGGCGAGCGCCACCGCCTCGTCCAGGTCGGCGACCCGGTAGACGGTGGCCACCGGGCCGAAGGTCTCCTCCTGGTGGATCCGCATCGCCGGGGTGACACCGGTCAGGACGGTCGGCTCGTAGAACCAGCCGGTGTCCCAGCCCATCGGGCGGTTGCCGCCGCACTCGACCCGGGCGCCGTGGGTGCGGGCGTCCTCGACCAGCTCCTCCAGATCGTCCCGGCCCTGGCGGCTGGCCAGCGGGCCGACGTCGGTGTCCTCGTCCATCGGGTCACCGATCCGCAGGGCCCGCATCGCCTCGGTGAAGGCGGCGGTGAAGCGGTCGTAGACGTCGGTGTGCACGATGAAGCGCTTGGCGGCGATGCAGGACTGGCCGTTGTTCTGCACCCGGGCCCGTACCGCGGTGTTCACGGCGGCCTCCAGGTCGGCGCTCGGCAGGACCACGTACGGGTCGCTGCCGCCCAGCTCCAGCACGGCCTTCTTCACCTCGTCGGCCGCGGTGGCCGCCACCGCCCGGCCGGCCGGCTCGCTGCCGGTCAGGGTCACGGCGGCGACCCGGCGGTCCCGGATCACGCCGTCGACCGCGCCCGAGCCGATCAGCAGGGTCTGGAAGCAGCCCTCCGGGAAGCCTGCCCGCCGGAACAGCTCCTCGATGGCGAGCGCGGTGCGCGGCACGTTGGAGGCGTGCTTGAGCAGGCCCACGTTGCCCGCCATCAGGGCCGGTGCGGCGAAGCGGATCACCTGCCAGAAGGGGAAGTTCCACGGCATCACGGCGAGCACCGGGCCGAGCGGGCGGTAGCGCACGTACGCCCGGGCGGCCCCGCTGTCGGCCACGTCGGCCTGGGCCGGGTGCTCGTCGGCGAGCAGCGCCTCGGCGTTGTCGGCGTACCAGCGCATCGACTTCGCGCACTTGGCGGCCTCGGCGCGGGAGGCGGCGAGCGGCTTGCCCATCTCCTCGGTCATGGTCCGGGCGACGGCCTCCTGGTCCTGGTCCAGCAGGTCGGCCGCCCGGTGCATCAGTTCTGCGCGGACGGTGAAGGGGGTGCTGCGGTAGCCGTGGAAGGCGGCCTCGGCGCGGGCCAGTCGCTGCTCGATCCCGGCCTCGTCGAGCGGTTCGAAGGTCTGGACGGTCTCGCCGGTCGCGGGGTTGACACTGGCGATGGGCATGCGGGCTCCCAGTGGTGTTCGGGTCCGGTGCGTCTGTCCTCACACCCTCCCCGACGCCCCGCCCCCGGACACGCCACCGCCGCCCGGCGTGTCCCGCCGGGCCGCGGTCTGCGTCGGGCCGCGGTGTGCGTCGGGCGGTGGGTGTTCGTCGGCCCCGGCGGCCGCTCCGGTGCCCCGCGGGCTACTCCGGCAGCGACTCCACCCGCGCCGCCGCCTCCCGGGCCCGGGCTCCGGCCCTGGTCCGGGCCGCGGTGACCTGGCGGCCCGGGAAGCGGTGCAGGTACTCGGCCTCCAGCTCCCCGGTGCGCAGCGTGTGCCGGTTGAGCGCCTCCTCCGAGCCGTACAGGAAGGTCTCGTGGCGCGTGCGGTGCAGCTGTTCCAGCTCGTGCAGCAGGGTGTCGTTGCCCAGAGCGTGCGGGGAGATGCCCTCGGGTCGGATGTGCGGGTCGTTGGCGTGCCGCATCTCGGTCCCTCCTCGGCGAACTCGGCGGAATCCCCCTCCTACCGGGTGCCCGGTGTCCGGTGCCGGTACACCCGTTCGATCGGACCGCAGTGCACAAGAGATGTTGTAAAAGGAGTGTCGTACAAGAGTTCTTGTGGATATCCTCCCGGCATGGACGACACGACGGGCCGCGCGCCCTCGACCACCCACCACCCGCGCGGCACCCGGGAGATCCAGGACTCCCGGGTGCTCGCCGCCCTCACCCACCCGCTGCGCCGCCGGCTGATCGACCTGCTCAAGGTCGACGGGCCGGCCACGGTCGGGAAACTGGCCGAACGCACCGGGCAGGCGGTCGGCAACGTCAGCCACCACCTCAGGGTGCTGGCCGAGAGCGGACTGATCGAGGAGGCGGCCGAACTCGCCCGGGACCGGCGCGAGCGCTGGTGGCGGCTGGCCGACCGCGAACTCAGCTGGACCAGGGCCGACTTCGACGGCGACCCGGTCACCGAGGCCGTCGCCGAAGCGGCCGGCTCGATCCTGCTGGAGCGCCAGGTCGAGCTGGTCCGGGAATGGGCCGCACGGCGCGGCGGGTACGGGCCGGACTGGCGGGACGGCTGCTCGGTGGCCACCCAGACCTGGCTGCGGCTCACCCCGGAGGAGGCCCGGGAGCTGGCCGCGGACCTCCACGAGGTGATCCAGAAGTGGGCGAACCGGCCGGTGCCCGAGGACGGCCGGGACCGCGAGACCGTCCTCGCGTTCGCCCACAGCGTCCCGGCCAAGCCGTGACGGCCACCCTCGCCCCGCCGTCCGGGAGCCCCGAAGTACCGTCCCGCTGGGGCCTGTTCGCCCAACGCGACTTCCGGCTGCTGTGGGCCGGGCAGACCGTCAGCCGGCTGGGCAGCAGCGTCACCACCGTCGCGCTGCCGCTGGTCGCCGTGCTCGCCCTGGACGCCGGTCCGCTCGCCGCCGGCCTGCTGACCGGTGCGATCTGGCTGCCCTGGCTGCTGTTCGGCCTGCCGGCCGGGGTGTGGGTCGGCCGGGTGCCCCGGCGGACCGTGATGATCGGCTGCAACCTCGGCTCCGCCGGCCTGTTCGCGAGCGTGCCGGTGGCCGGCTGGTTGAACGTGCTCAGCATGACGCAGCTGGTGGCCGTGGCCTTCCTCAGCGGCGTCTGCTCGGTGTTCTTCGACGCCGCCGACCAGGTCTACCTGCCCGAACTGGTGGCGCCGGAGGACCTGATCGAGGGCAACGCCAAGCTGACCGGCAGCAGCTCGGCGGCCGACGTCGCCGGGCGCGGGCTCGCCGGGCTGATCGTCCAACTCGTCGGCGCGACCGGCGGATTGCTCGTGGACGCGGTGAGCTTCCTGGTCGCGGCCGGCACCCTGCTGGGGATCCGCGCCCGGTCGGAGCCGGCGGCCCCCGAGCAGGCGGACCTGCTCGGACAGGTCCGGGAGGGGCTGTCCTTCCTGCTGCGCGACCCGTACCTGCGCGCCTTCCTGTGCTTCGGCGCCGCCGCCAACTTCGCGCTGACGGGCTACCAGTCGATCCTGCCGCTGTTCCTGGTCCGGTCGGCCGGGACAGCCCCCGGCTGGGTCGGTGTCCTCGCCGCCGCGGCCGCGGTCGGCGGCGTGCTCGGCTCGCTGGCGGCCCGCCCGCTGTGCCGGCGGCTCGGGACGGCCCGCGGGACGCGGATCGTGCTGCTCACCGGCACCCCGCTCGGGCTGCTGATGCCGCTGGCCGGGCCGGGCGCCGGAACGGTGCTGTACGTGATCGGCTCGCTGGCGGTGGTCGCGGCAGTGGTGCTCTGCAACATCGTGGTCGGCAGCTTCCGGCAGTCCTACACCCCGCCCGAGCTGCTCACCCGGGTGACGGCCGGCTCGATGTTCGCCGTCCACGCCACCATCCCGCTCGGCGCGCTGACCGGCGGGGCGCTGGGCGAACTGATCGGTCTGCGGGCGACGATGTGGGTGATGACCGGACTGCTGACGCTGACCGGGACCCTGCCGCTGTTCTCGCCGCTGCGCACCCTCCGGGAACTGCCCACGGCGCCCCAGAGAACGGGAAGATCCTAGGATGAATCCTTCCGTACCTTCAGATTCACCCCCCAACAGCACGGACGGATCGCACATGCCGCTTCCCAAGGCCGAACTCCACCTGCACATCGAAGGCACCCTCGAACCCGAGCTCGCCTTCGCCCTCGCCGCCCGCAACTCCGTCGCGCTGCCCTACGCCGACACCGGGGAACTGCGGAAGGCGTACTCCTTCAGCGACCTCCAGTCCTTCCTGGACCTCTACTACGCGCTGATGGCCGTGCTGCGCACCGAGCAGGACTTCGCCGACCTCGCGGACGCCTACCTGGCCCGGGCGGCCGAGCAGGGCGTGCGGCACGCGGAGATCTTCTTCGACCCGCAGGCGCACACCGCCCGGGGAGTGCCGCTCGGCGTGGTGGTGGACGGACTGACCCGGGCGCTGGCCGGCAGCGAGGAGCGGTACGGCATCAGCACCCAGCTGATCATGTGCTTCCTGCGCGACGAGTCCGCCGACTCCGCACTGGAGACCTTCGAGGCCGCCCGCCCGTACTTCGACCGGATCTCGGGCATCGGCCTGGACTCGGCCGAGGTCGGCAACCCGCCCGCGAAGTTCCGCGAGGTCTACCGCCGGGCCGCCGAGGCCGGGCTGCGCCGGGTCGCCCACGCGGGCGAGGAAGGCCCGGCCTCGTACATCACCGAGGCGCTGGACGTCCTGGGCGTCGAGCGGATCGACCACGGGCTGCGCTGCCTGGAGGACGGCGAACTCGTGGCCCGCCTGGTCCGCGAGCAGATCCCGCTCACCCTCTGCCCGCTCTCCAACGTCCGCCTGCGCTGCATCGACACCCTCGCCGACCACCCGCTGCGCGAGATGCTGGACGCCGGGCTGCTGGTCACCGTCAACTCCGACGACCCGGCCTACTTCGGCGGCTACGTCGAGGACAACTTCCGCGCCGTCCGGCAGGCCCTGGCCCTCGACCCGGAGACCCTGCGGCGACTGGCCGCCAACTCCTTCCGGGCGTCCTTCATCGACGAGCGGCGGCGGGCCGAACTCCTCGCCGAGGTCGAGCGGTACGCCTTCGAGCCGGCCGAGGGCTGAGGACCGGACGAGGGCTGAGGACCGGCCGAATCCGGGACCCGGACGGGCCGGCCTGACTAGCCTGTCCGGGTGAGCACCCCGCCGCCGGAGCACCCGGCCCAGTTCGGTCTGCTGGACCTCTCGGTCGACCTCTCCGTCCCGCAGGTGTACTCGGGCACGGACTTCACGGTCTACCTGCACGTCAAGAACCCCTTCTCGGTCCCCGTGTGGATCGACGCAGTCGAACTGAGCCTGCCGACCCAGCTGGAGTGGCGGGCGCCCGAACGGCCCGACAAGCCGTCGGAGCCCGCCCTCCCGCAGGACGAGGTCGAACGGTTGACGGCCGCCGTCACGGAAGGCCGGAACCGCAGGCGGCGGCTGGTGGAGCGCCTCTTGCCGGTGCTGCCGCCCGGGGAACGGCAGGAGATCGAGGACGAGATCGCCGCCCTGGACCAGGCGATCGCCCGTGACCAGGCACGCCTCGACGGTGCCGACGACCAGCTCAACCTCCATGCCTACGGCAACTCGACGGTGGTCCTGTACGGGCGGGCCGCGCGGACCAACGTCCACGCCTACGACCGGACGACCCTGACCGTGCACCTGGACCGGAAGGCCGAGGAGCGGGTACCGCTGATCGGTTCGCTCCCCCGGGGGACGGCGCTGGAACCCGGGTCCACCGACGTCTGGACCATCCGCCTGGGCACCGGGCGCAGCCCGTTCTTCGTGCCCGCGAGCTACCGCCTCCAGTTCACCGTGATCTACGGGCTGACCCCGCGACAGGAGGTCGCGCCGCCGCCCGGACCGGAGCGCCGGAGGGTCTTCGCCAACACCACCGCCCTGACCGTCCCGCTCAAGGCCGCCCTGTGGAACGTGATGACCGGCGGGGTGGCCGGGGGACTGGTCGGCAGCACCGCCCGCTCGCTCCAGGAGGCACGGAGCCTGGGCGCGCTGGTCGAGCAGCACCTCGGGGCGACCATCGGTTCGCTCGTGCTGGCCGTGATCCTCAGCGGCGCGGCGATCGTCTTCGCCGCGCGGAAGTCGGAGGCGCCCTCCTTCGTCACGGTCGAGGACTTCTGGGGCGGAGTGCTGGTGGGCTTCCTGATCGGCTACTCGGGCACGGCGGCCTTCACCGAGCTCACCGGGCTGCCGAAGTAGCATCCCGGTCCCGGGCGGCGCAGGTTCGCCGCCGCTGAGGGAGAGGCCACCGCCTGCGCCGTCCGCCCCCTCGCCGGGAGCGGACGGCGGACGGGATCAGATCAGGGTGCTCCAGTAGTACCAGAACCGGTTGAGCACCAGCAGCGCGATCACGGCGTACCACAGCGCCGGGACGACCCAGTGGTAGCGCGCGGCCTCCCGCACCACCAGCCGCCCCCTCGGGCCGACCGGGATCACGCCGGAGCGCAGGTTGTGCAGGGTCGTGTACCAGAACAGCGGGATCATCGCGGCCCACACCACCATGCAGTACGGGCAGAGCGCGCCGATCCGGTACAGCGTCTGGTACATCAGCCAGGTCACGAAGCCGATCCCGAAGACCGTCCCGGCCTGCAGCCCGAGCCAGAACCAGCGCCGGTACGCGGCCCCGGCGAGCAGCCCGGCGCCGACCGCGATCACCACCCCGAAGGCGACCAGGCCGATCAGCGAGTTGGGGAACCCGAAGGCCGAGGCCTGGTCGCTGCGCATGATCGAACCGCAGCTGATGATGGGGTTGATGTTGCAGCTGGGGACGTACGACGGGTCCTCCAGCAGACGGATCTTGTCCAGGGTGAGGACTGCCGAGGCGAACAGTCCGACCGCGCCGCCGATCAGCAGAAGCCAGGCAAGGGGACGGCTCGCGCCGAAGGTCCGCGCGGTGGGGGTTCGCGCGTCGGGGGTTCGCGCGTCGGGGGCGGCGGTCGTCACCCGGTCACCTGCTTGACCATCGCGGTGAACTCCTCGTGCGAGGCGGCCTTGCCGTTGGTGAGCACGTTCAGCTTCCTGCCGTCGAGCTTGACGGTCGGGGTGCCGGTGACGTCGCTCTTGTTGAACTCCTCGTTCACCTTCGCCGCCCACGGCGCGTAGGTGCCGTCCTGGACGGCCTTGACGAAGCCGTCGGTCTTCAGCCCGGGCACCTGGCCGGCCAGGTCGAGGATGTGGTTGACGTCGCCGAAGGCGTCGCTGCGCTCGTCGGGCTGGTTGGCGTACAGCACGTCGTGGAAGGCCTTGAACTTGTCCACCCCCTCGTTCAGCGCCGCACCGGCGGCGGCCAGCGCGGTGCGCGAGCCCTTGCCGCCGAGGTTCTTGTCCAGGAACGTCGCCAGGTGGTACTCGATTTTGTAGGTGCCGTTGTCGGCGAGCTGCTGAACGGTCTTCCCCGTCGTGGTCTCCAGCTGCTCGCAGAACGGGCAGCGGAAGTCCTCGTAGATTTCCAGGGTGTGCGGGGCGTCGGCCTTGCCGTAGGTGATCACCGTGCCGTCGGGACCGGTGGTGTTGGCGGGCGCGACCAGCGGGCCGCCGGCGGCGGAGTCCGAGGAGGAGCCGGAGGAGCCGCCGACGGCGAAGGCCACCCCGGCCGCGAGGGCCAGCACGGCGGCGGAGGCGGCACCGACCACCACCCGGCGGCGGATCCGGTCGGAGCGCTCGGCCTGGGCGCGGGCGGCGCGCATGCGCTCGGTGGCATTGGTCTTCGGGTCGGTCCTGCGGGTGTTGCTCATGGTTTCGTCCTGTGCTCTCGGGCGTGCGGAAGGGCGGCGCGACCGGGACCGGGATCGGGATCGGGACCGGGACCGGGATCGGTCGGCGCGTGGGAGAGAGACGACCGCTGAGGGAGGGGGCCAGGGCCCTGGGGACAGGGGCGGGAACGGCTCGGGCTCAGACGGCCAGGGCGAACACCGGCGGACCGCGCCGGACGGCCGGACGGACGACCGCGTCCTCGGCCGGGACCAGCGAGCGGCTGGCCCGGGGGAACGGCACCCGGACCACCGGGCGGGCCGGGCCGGGCGGGAAGAGCAGCCGCAGCCAACGGGCGGCGGCCGGCAGGTGGCGCCGCAGGAACTCGCCCAGCACCACCAGGGCCCGGCCGAGGCCGGCCAGCGCGGCGTCCGCGCGGCGCAGCCAGAACGCCCCGGCCAGCGCGATCACCGTGTGCAGCAGCAGGAGCAGCAGGACGCCGGCCTGCTCGGACACGCCGTGGCCGAGCAGGAACCCGCCGAGCGAACCGCCGCCGCACAGCAGCGGCTGGAAGCCGTGCCCGGCGTCGGCCGGAAGGGAGGGGCAGGAACGTTGGGCCACGTCGAACAGGGCGCTGACGCCCAGTTGCAGCGGCAGGAAGGCCGCCGCGACCGCCGGGTAGCCGCGTTCGCGGCCGGCCAGGGCGAAGGCCAGGACGAAGACGCCGGCGGAGGCCAGACCCATCGTGCCGACCGGCAGCGAGCGGCCGGTGACCAGCACCTGGCCGAGCCCGGCGAGCAGCACGACCAGCGCGGCGAAGACCGCCGCGCGGAGCGTCCTGGTGACCGGGCCGATGTCCATGGGTCCCGAGTGTGCCACAGGTCGACAGCGGAACGGTCTGGTCGGCGGGAGGCTGTGAACAGCCTCACCACCCTTGCTGAGCTGGGCTTATGCCGTTCTTACGGGTCCTGGGGGGTGGTGGCCGGGTGGCCGTCGGCGGCGCTCACCCGGGCTTCGACCAGCTCTCGGAAGTGTTCGAGGTCGCCGCGCACCGCGCGTTCGATCGCCCCGGCCTGGGCGAAGCCGCGCGGGCCGCCGAACGCGCGGTGCAGCGCCTCGGGGTCGTACTCCACCCGGATCTGCAGCCGGGTGTGCCCGGCGTCGAGCGGCAGCAGGGCGAAGGCACCCCGGAGGTGGACGGAGTCCAGCGTCCGCCAGGCCATCACCCGGCCCCGGCCGCGGTCGGTGATCTCGGTGTCCACCGACCGCTCCGTCGTGCCGACCTGGACGCCGAGGTGGGCGAGGTTGCGGCCGTGCGGGTGGGCGGTGCGGACGCCCTCGACGAACTGGGGGTACTCGTGCACCCGGTGGAGTTGCTCCCAGGCGGCCAGGGCGGGGGCGGCTATGTCGATCTGTTCCTCAAGGGTGGTCATGGGGGGCCTCCTCCGTACCCACCCTGCGCTTTCCCTTGCAGGGAGGCAAAGGGGGTGGTGGGGGGTGGGGGGTGCTGTTGGGGGGGCTTTCGGGAGGGTGGGTGACGCCGGGGGCGGTTCCGGGGGTGGGTGGGTGT
>NZ_JBIWPL010000006.1:0-361061 GCF_044768255.1 Kitasatospora sp. NPDC101157
CGTTGCCCGCGCGCCCACAGAGGGGGGAGGGGGGAGGGGGAGGGGTATTGGCGCGCGGGGCGTTGCCCGCGGCCGTGAAAGGGGGGTGGGCGGCCGGGGGACCGGGCAGCGGTCCCCCGACCGCCGGATCGGGGTGCGGCCCGCCCTGACTGCGGGCGGGCGGGCCGCACGTTCCGGGCCGGCCGGGCCGGGGCGCGTCCGGGGTGAGCGCCTGCCGGTCCGGCCGGGGCCGGCCGGGTGGACGGCGGGCACGGGGGAGCCGACCGGCCACCCGGGGTTCGGGTGGTTGTGCGTCCTGCGGTTACTGCGGGGTGGTGCGGTCCGGATGGGCGGCGAGCCCGGGGGGAGTCGCTCGCCGCCCACCCGGAGTTCTGGGGGTCATCTCCGGGCCGATTGCTCGTCCTCGGAGGGGCCGGTTCTGCTCGGACGGGCGTCCGGCGGGGTGGGGAGGGTCGGTGGGGTGGGGACGGTCACGCCGCCCTTGCCGGGCTTGGCGCCGTTGCCGCCGTTGTTGTCCTCGTCGTTGGTGTTGCCGTTGGCGTTGCCGTTCGAGTTGCCCTTGTGGCCGGACGGGCTCGGCTGGGCGGGGGTGCTCGGGTGGTCGCCGGTGGAGTGGCCGGGGGCGACCGAGCAGAAGTCCGGCACTTCCTCCGCTCCGCCGGCCGCCGCGACCAGCGGGCCGAAGAGCGGGTCAGCGGTCAGCTGGCCGGGGCGCTCGCCCTTGTTCGTACGGTCCGTGAAGCTCTGGCAGAGCGGGACCAGTGCGGCGGGCGGGCTGGGGTGGGCGCCGCGGGTGCCGGGCGAGGACGCGCCGGGTGTAGCGGAGGCGGACGGGGCGAGGCCGCGCGGCGGGTCGGCCTGGGCGCCGGCGCTCGGCCTCGCGGATCCGCTCGGGGAGGCGGTGCCGGACTTGCCGGTGGTGCCGTGCGTGGACTCGGTGGGGCTGCCCGACGCGGCCACCGCGTGCTCCGGCTCGGTCGGGCCGCCGCCGAGGGCGGGCAGGTTCCCGGTGCCGGCGGCGACCGCGACCCCGCACAGCGCGGTGGCGCCGAGCACGGCGGCAGCGGCCTTCGTGCTGAAGGCCCTGGCCAGCGCGGCGGTTGCCATCGATCGTCTCCGGACGGGGGTCACTACGGGTTCGGGCGTGAGACTCGCCTCCCGGAACGCGGCCAGTGCCGCCTCCTCCCCGGCCAGTTCCGCGGACGTCGCCGGGGCGGCGGCCGCGGCCAGTACCCGGGCGACCTGCCCGGGACCGTCCGGTCCGGTGAGCGAGGCGTCCTGCCCGGCCGACGGGCCGCCCACGGCACCGCCGAGCAGCTGCTCGGCGGCATCACGGTCGATCCGACGGGATCGGTTGGTGCTCATCTCATGTCCTTCAGCGTCGCGGCCCGGCGTTCTGTCACACCCTGCGGAGAACTTTTTTTCGCGGGTTCTCCGGCGGCCTCCTCGGTGACCTTCCTGGCGGCCGGGATCCCGGCGTCGGCGGCGAAGGGCTGCTCCAGCAGCTTGGCCAGCCGCCGCAGACCCCGGTGGGCGGCCATCCGGACGGTGCCGGCCCGCTTGCCGAGCACCCGGGCGGCGCTCTCGGCGTCCAGCTCCATGACCACTCTGAGCAGTACCGCCTCGGCCTGGTCCCGCGGCAGCCGGGAGATCAGCGCCAGTGCGTCGGCGGTGCCGACCGTGGTGAGCGCGGCGCGTGCGGTGTCGTCCCCGGCTGCCAGCTCGACCAGGTACTCGAACGGCAGGTCGGCGACCGGGCGGCGGCGCCGGGCACGCAGGTGGTCCATCGCGCGGTTGCGGGCGATGGTGGCGGCCCAGCCGCGGAAGCCGTCCCCGTCGCCGGAGAAGCCGCGCAGGTCGCGGGCGATCTGCAGCCAGGTCTCGGAGGCGATGTCCTCGGCGTCCTGCACGTCCTCCGGCCGTCCGCCGACCAGCACTCTCAGGTAGCGCAGCAGGCCCGGCTGAACGGTCCGGAACAGCAGCCGGAACGCCTGTTCGTCCCCCTCCTGGGCGGCGCGGACCGCCTCGGTCAGGTCGGTGGGAACAGGGCCCCCGCCCGGTGGTACTGGTCCGGACCGGCCGAGGGGGCTGCCGGTGCCCGCTCCGGGGCGTTCTGCACTCTGCACCCGCCACATCATGCGCCATCCGGGCGAACACGTCGGCTCCGGTCGAAGGACCGGAGCGGTCGGCGCGAAGATCCCGCCGACGGCTGTCGCCCGCCCGTGGCCCCGGATGCCCTCCCCGCCGGGGTTGTCGGTAGGCGAATCGTTTCGGCCGAAATCGTGGACGGCCCGCCGCGCCCGTATGGCCGCCCGGGGCTGGGAGGACCGCACGACCAGCGACGACCACTGCCCCGAACTCCACGCGAAGGGACCGCGCTCCGCCCTGCGCGGCCTGGGCCTCGGGGAGCGGCAGCGGACCTTCGGCCTGACCGACGACCCCCACCGGATGCTGCTCGGCCCGGTCGGGCGCCCCGGCTCCGACCGGGGGGCGTTCGCCCGCGGGCCCGGCGCCGACCGCCGCACCGGTCCGGGCTCCGAGGTCCGGCGGGCCGGGACCGGCGAGTACCCCCACCGGTAGGGACACCCACCGCTCCCCCGCAGGTCAGCGGGCGTGTCACGGGCCGCGCAGTGACAACTGTCATGCGGATCCCGCAACGGACGGCACTGCTCTGACGGAGGGTCGGCCGGAAAGACTGGAGGCACGACGCGGGCAGCGGCCCGCCGTCACCAGTCGGGGGAGGAACCCACCATGAGCAGCCAGACCGTCACCGCCGCCACCGCCGCTGTCGCTCAGGACGCCGGGGCGCCCAACCCGCTGGTCTCCGGCCTCCGCCCGCTCGTCCTCGACGTGGTCGCCCCGCTCGCCGGGTACTACCTGCTGCACTCCGCCTGCGGCCTGAGCGAGTTCGCCGCGCTGGCCTGGAGCAGCGCCTTCTCGGCCGGCCGGACCGTCCTCGGCCTGCTGCGCGAGCGCAAGCTCAACCTGTGGGCCTCGCTGATGCTGGTGGTCAACCTGGCGGGCCTGGCGCTCACCTTCGTCAGCGGCGACGCCCGGATGATGATCGCCAAGGACGGCCTGCTGAGCGGCAGCGTGGCGCTGGCGATCCTGGCCTCGGCACTCATCGGCCGGCCGGTGATGACCCCGATGCTGATGCCCTTCGTCACCAAGGGCAACCGGGACCGCGCCGCCGCCTGGCAGCGGCTGGTCGAGGGCCGGGCGGCCGCCTCGCGGGCCTTCCGGCGCCACGAGCGGGCGTTCGCCGGCATCTGGGGCACCGCCCTGCTGACCGAGTGCGCTGCCCGGGTGGTCGGCGCCTTCACCCTGCCGGTCTCGACCATGGCCTGGCTGTCCACCGTGTTCCTGATCGGTGCGATCGTGGGCGGCTCGCTGCTCGGCCAGATCGCGGTCGAGCCGATCGAGAAGCTCGTCGAGGCCGAGGCCGAGGCCCCCACCGCCGCCTGAGGCCCGCTCCGACCGCTGTCCGAACTGCCGGTTACGACCGTTCGGACAGTCAGGAACCATCGGGGTTTCCCGGGAGTCCTTATAACGAGGGGGTAACGGACCCCCGATCGAGGAAACGGGGAGCCCCACCATGCGGACCGACGCGCTGACCACCACCGAGGACCGCACCCTCGTCTGGGACGGCTGCCTGAACGTCCGCGACCTGGGCGGATTGCCCACCGCCTCCGGCCGTCCGACCGCCCGTGGCGCGATAGTCCGGGCGGACAACCTGGACCGCCTCACCCACGAGGGCTGGGACGCCCTCCTCGACCACGGCGTCCGCACCGTGGTCGACCTGCGCAACGCCGAGGAGTACAAGCCGCTCCTCCCGCTCCCCGAGGACGTCGAGCTGGTCCGCGTCCCGCTGGACGAACTGGCCGGCCCCGCCTGGTGGCAGGCCCACGGCCGACTGGACGGCACCCCGCTGGTCTTCCGTCCCTACCTGGAGCACTGCCCGCACGCCGCCGCCGCACTGGTCACCGCCATCGCCGACGCCCGGCCCGGCGGACTGGTGGTGCACTGCGGCGCCGGCCGCGACCGCACCGGCCTGGCCGCCCTGCTGGTGCTCGCCCTGGCCGGGGTCGACCGGGGCGCGATCGCCGAGGACTACCTGCTCAGCGGCCCCAACGTCCGACCGCTGTACGGGATGCTCGGCCTGCCGGACCCGTACCGCCGGATCGACACGGTGCTGGCCGAGGCCGGGACGACCGCCGAGGCCGCCCTGGAGGCCACCCTCGAAGGGCTCGACCCGGTGGACTACCTGCTCGCGGCAGGGGTCACGCCGGCCCGGATCGCTGCCGTTCGGGAGCGGCTGCTGCCCGGCGCGTAGGGCGTCGGACTTCGGGGACTCAGGGCCCACAGGGCCCAAGGCGGCGGGGCTCGGGACCGGTGGGGGCGTTCGAGAAAGCGCGAAAACAAGCTACCTACAGGTAATCGTCAACTGATGATTGACGATCCTCGGATCGACAACCTACGGTTGACGCATGGAGAATCCCGTTGTTCCCAGCACGACTCCGCTGCGCCTCGACGACCTGATCGCCGCGATCAAGAAGGTCCACACGGACGCGCTCGACCAGCTCTCCGACGCGGTCATCGCCGCCGACCACCTCGGCGATCTCGCCGACCACCTGATCGGCCACTTCGTGGACCAGGCCCGCCGCTCCGGCGCCTCCTGGACCGACATCGGCCGCAGCATGGGCGTCAGCAAGCAGGCCGCCCAGAAGCGCTTCGTCCCCAAGGGCCCGGGCACCACGGCCGACCTCGACCCCAGCCAGGGCTTCTCCCGGTTCACCCCCCGGGCCCGCAAGGTCATCGTGGCCTCGCAGGAGGAGGCCAGGAAGGCGAGCAACCCCGAGATCACCCCCGTACACATCCTGCTCGGCCTGCTCGCCGAGCCCGAAGGCATCGGCCTCAAGGCGCTCGCCGCCCAGGGCGTCACCCCGGAGGCCGTCCGGACGGCTGCCACCGCCGCCCTGCCGGCCGCCGTCGAGCAGACGATCCCCGCGCTGATCCCGTACGACGCACAGGGCAAGAAGGTGATCGAGCTGACCTTCCGCGAGGCGCTCAAGCTCGGCCACAACTACGTCGGCACCGAGCACATCCTGCTCGCTCTGCTGGAGTTCGAGAACGGCGAGGGCGTGCTCACCGGACTGAAGGTGGACAAGTCCGAGGTGGAGACCTTCACCGCGGAGGCCATCGCCGCCATCGTCGCCGCCCGGGACGCGGAGTCCGAGCAGCAGCGGTGAGCCACCCGTCGGCCGGCCGTGCCCGGGGCGAACTCCCGCCCCGGGCACGGCGCTTGCGCGTCCGATCAGAAGCCGGAGACGTGGGTGGTGACGATCCGGACCCGGCCGTCGACGGCCGCCTCCAGCGCCGCCCGCAGCCGGGCGGAACGGGCCGGACCGAGCAGCTCCAGCGCCTCCTCCGGCGGGGCCCAGCGGTGGGTGTCCAGCTCGCCGGCCGGCACGGTCACCGGGGTGCCGTCCGGGACGGTGCCGAAGTCGAACATGAAGTGCTGGGCCGGGTGGTCGAGTTCGGCCGAGGCGTGGGTCCAGGAGATGGCCAGCAGGTCACCGGCCTCCTTGACGATGCCGGTCTCCTCCTCCAACTCCCGTACGGCGCACTCGACCGGCCCCTCGCCGAGGTCGATCGTGCCGCCCGGGAACTGCCAGTGCTCGCGGTACCCGGCCTTGACGATCAGGATCCGGCCGGACTCGTCGCGCAACAGGCAGCCCGCCGCCGCGTAGATCCGGGGCAGGGACGCCAGCCACTCCTCGCGGGATCTCAAGGGCTCAGCCGTCACGGTTTCCTCCAGGGGCAGGGCGGTTCGGTCGTCCCCACTCTGCCACCGCCGTGGGACCGGACCGATGAGTCGGCGCCCGCGCGACGGTCCAATCCGCATGGAGACCATCGCGGCCGAAGCCGTACTGACCTGTGACCTGGGCGCGCTGACCGCCCCCGACCTGGCCGTCGTCGACGCGCTCGCCCGACTGCGGCTGGCCGCCGGGCGGCACCGGGTGGGCGTGGTGCTGCTGAACGCGAGCGGCCCGCTGCGGGAACTGCTCGCGTTCAGCGGGCTCGCGGCGCTGCTGCCGGGAGCGGACGATCCGCTGGACGCCGGGGAACCGGCCTGGGCCGCCCTACTCGGCGGGGAGCCGGTCCGGGAGGCCGAACAGCGGGAAGAGCACGTCGGTGTCCAGGAAGTTGGTGAGCCCGGTGATCCGGCCCTGTGACACCTCCGGCACGATCAGCGCCCACGGCTCGTGCCCGCCGGCCGGACTCGGCCGGTACTGGGCCAGGGCCGGCCCGCCGTTGGCCGTCACCGGGAGCAGCCGGGAGCCCCGGCAGCCCTGCCCCGGGCCCAGCATCCACGCCCGGATCTCCTCCTGGCCCTGCAGCCACATCGAGAACGGCGGCATGTTGAGCGTGACGTCCTCGTGCAGCAGCACGGCCAGGCCGTCCATGTCGTACGCCTCGAAGGCGCGCACGTAGCGGTCCAGCAGCGCCCGGTGGGCGTCGTCCAGCGCGGGTGCCGGGCGGGCGGCCGAGGCGTCCGCGGCCAGCACCGAACGCGCCCGTTGCAGCGCGCTGTTGACCGACGCGACGGTGACGCCGAGCAGCTCGGCCACCTCGGCGGCCTTCCAGCCGAGCACCTCGCGCAGGATCAGCACCGCCCGCTGCCGGGGCGCGAGGCGCTGCAGCACGGCGACGAAGGCCAGCTTCACCGACTCGCGCTGGGCGGCCACCTCGGCCGGGTCCCCCGTCTCGGGGAGCACCCGGCCGTCCGGCGCGGGACCGATCCACGTCACCTCGGGCAGCTGGGTGTCGCTCGCGGTGGCCACCGTGACCGGCCCGGCGAGGTCCATGGGACGGGCGCGGCCCTTGCGGCCGTTCAGCGCGTCCAGGCAGACGTTGGTGGCTATCCGGTACAGCCAGGAACGCAGCGCGGCCCGCCCCTCGAAGCCCTTGTGGCCGCGCCAGGCGCGGACCATGGTCTCCTGCACCGCGTCCTCGGCCTCGAAGACCGAGCCCAGCATCCGGTAGCAGTAGCCGGTGAGTTCGGTGCGGTACCGCTCCAGCTGGAGCTCGACCGGCTCCTCCGTGATCACATCGGTCATGGTGCGTGCGCCCCCGTCGTGCTGCCGCGTGCTGGTGAACGGGACGACGGTAGCGCACGCCACCGACATCCCCGGTGCCTGCCGCGCAAGGCCCCTGAGCCCACGTCAGGGGCGGACGCCGGGCCGGCGGCGTCCGCCCCTGGGGGCCGCCGGTCAGTGGGCGGAGTGCTTCTCCGCACCGCGGTGCCGGTGCCCCTTGAGCTCCCCCTGGACCGGTGGTGCGGAGTGCGCCCCCGAGGACGTGACATCGCGGCCCATGTGGCGGAAGGCGCCGTCCCTTCGCCCGGAGTCGGTGGTCACCAGGCCGGCCCGCGGCTTCGGTCCGAGCCGGCTGGGCGTGCTCGCCATGCTCCGGCGATCCAGCAGGTCCTGGGCTCCCTGGCGGAACTTGGCACTGCTGCCCGCTGTGTGCTTGGTCATCCTCGACCTCCCTTCGGCGGCCGCGGCCGGGCGGGTGCCGACCGGAGGGGCCGCATGGGCGTTATGTCGGGATTTTACCCGGGTTGCGAGCCGGCGTCGCTGCGGAGGCCGGCGTCGCTGCGGAGGCCGGTTTCACCGCGACGCCCGGTGACATCGCGGAAGCCGGTGTCTGTCCCGGGGCGGGGCGTGCGCTCAGCCCATGACCTCGTGGACGAAACACCAGCGCCAGTCCTCCCCCGGCTCGTACGAGCGGATCACCGGGTGAGAGGTGTCGTGGAAGTGCGCGGTGGCGTGCCGCTGCGGCGAGAAGTCACAGCAGCCGATGTGGCCGCAGTCCAGGCAGATCCGCAGGTGCACCCAGTCCCGGCGGCCCTGGGCCAGGCAGTCGGCGCAGCCGTCGGTGGGCGGGAGGGGGTCGATCTCCCGGGGTGCCACGGCGAGGTCTTCGCAGGCGCTCATGTTCGAAGGCTATGACGGCCCGGGCCGGAGCGCCGCTTCAGGACGCGCCCGGGGCCGGCGGTGTGGCGGGAGGTGCGGCGGACGGTGCGGCGGACGCGGCGTCCGAGGCCGCCCAACTGGCCAGTAGGGCCAGCTTCTGGGCGGTGGGAGAGTCCGGCGGGGCGGTGTAGACGACCAGCACCTGGTCCGGCGAGCCGTTGACGGTCAGGGTCTCGTAACCGAACTCCAGCTCGCCGACCAGCGGGTGCCGGAGCAGCTTCACGCCGCCGGTCTTCTCCCGCACCAGGTGATCCGCCCAGAGTCGGCGGAACTCCTCGCTGCGCAGCGACAGTTCGCCCACCAGGGCGCCCAGGGCCGGGTCGTCGGGGTGCAGTCCGGCGTCCCGGCGCAGCTGGGCGACGGTCTCCGCGGCGACGGCGTCCCACTGGGGGTAGAACTCACGGGCGGCGGGGTCGAGGAAGGCGTCCCGGGCCTGGTTGGGGGGCGAGCCCGCGGTGGCGCCCGCGCGGCCGGAGAAACCGTTCACCGCGTCGCCCAGGGCGTTCCAGGCCAGGACGTCCATCCGGCGTCCCAGCACGAAGGCCGGTACCCCGGTCATCAGGTCCAGCAGCAGCCGGGTCCCCGGGCGGATCCGCCGGTCTCCCCGGGCCCGGCCGGCCGGGGCCTTCGGCGGGCGGTTCAGCGAGCGCAGGTGCGCCGACTCCACCTCGTCCAGCCTCAGCACCCGGGCCACCGCGTCCAGCACCGCGTCCGAGGCGCTGCCGCCGCGGCCCTGCTCCAGCCGGATGTAGTAGTCCACGCTCACCCCGGCGAGCTGCGCCACCTCCTCCCGGCGCAGGCCCTGCACCCGGCGGCGGCCGTGGGCGGGCAGGCCCACCTCCTCCGGCTGGATCCGGGCCCGGCGCGAGCGGAGGAAGTCCCCCAGGGTGTTCTCCATGCCAGGCAGGGTAGCTCCGGGCGGGCGGTGGAGGGTGGTACTGCCTTTCCCAGGAAAGGACTTCCCGGGTGAGCGGTTCCCGGGTACCGGGTTCCCGGGAAGGACGTGGCCCTGGGTGGGCGCGCGGCACCGGCGCAGAGTGGTCGACGTCAGCCCGCCGACCCGATCCAGGAGTCCCCGATGAGCTACCCCGCCCTCGCCACCCGCACCGCCGTCGTCACCGGAGCCGCCAGCGGCATGGGCGCCGCCACCGCCCGGCTGCTCGCCGCCAACGGCGCCCGGGTCGCCCTGCTCGCCCGCCGCACCGACCGGATCGAGGCGCTCGCCGCCGAGATCTCCGGGGCCGGCGGGCAGGCCCTCGCCGTCACCGCGGACATCACCGACCAGGACTCCGTCGACTCGGCCGCCGCGGCCGTCCACGACGCTTACGGCCCCGCCGACCTGGTGGTCAACAACGCCGGGGTGATGCTGCCCAACCCGCTCGCCGAGGGCCGGATCGACGAGTGGACCCGGATGGTGGACACCAACCTCACCGGTGCCCTGCGGATCGTCCGCGCCTTCACCGCCGACCTCACCGCGGCCGCCGCCGAGGGCCGCACCGCCGACCTGGTCAACGTCTCCTCCATCGCCTCCCACGTGGTCTTCCCCGACTACGCCGTGTACGGCGCCACCAAGGCCGCCCTCACCCAGCTGTCCGCCGCCCTGCGCACCGAACTCGGCCCGCGCGACGTGCGGGTCAGCGCTGTCGAGCCCGGCCTGACCGACACCGAGCTCGGCGGCCACATCGACAACCCCGCCCTGCGGGAGCAGCTCGGCGGCATGTTCGCGGCCATCCCGGCGCTCGCCGCGGAGGACGTCGCGGACCTCATCGCCTACACCGTCAGCCGCCCCCGGCACGTCAACCTGCGCCACCAGGTGGTGCTGCCGACCCGGCAGGCGTGACGGACGGCCCCTGGATCCTGCTCCGGGCCCACGAGTGGCATGGGAGCATGCCACCCGTGGCGATCGTGACGGGGAGAACGAACGGCGACACCGGCGGGGGCGGCAGCACCGGCCCGGCCGGACGGCCGGAGAGCAGCAGCGGGAATACCGGCCGGGGTACCGGAGGTGCCGACAGGGGTACCGGCGGAGGTGCCGACAGAGGTGCCGGCGGAGGCATATCCGGGCGGCCGGGCGGCGAGCGGCGGCGGGCCCGGCCGCTGTCCGACACCGGCCGGATCCGGCAGCCCGTCGCCCCGATCCGGCTGCTCACCGGTCTGCTCGCGATCGCGCTCACCCTGTTGCTCGCCGACTACGCCCGGGCCACCACCGGGGGCTTCGCCGCCGACGTCGCCCAGGCCGCCGCACTGGTGCCGCGACCGCTGGCGAGCCTGGCGGGCGGGCTCACCACCGCCGCCGTCCTGCTGCTGCCGGTCGGGCTCGCCGTCCGCCGCCTGCTCGGTCCGGACCGGCGGCGCGCCCTCCAGCAGGTCTCCGACGGCCTGCTCGCCGCCGTCACCGCGTACGGCGCGACCCTCGCCCTGGACCTGTGGGCCGACGACATCGCCCCGACCTCGCTGCTCACCGCCCTCACCCAGCGGCTGCCCGGCGAAGTCCTCGGGCACACCGAACCGGTCTACGGCTACCTCGCGCCCGTCCTCGCCTTCATGACCGCCTCCGGTAGCCGCGACCGGCGCCTGCCCTGGTCCGTCCTCGCCCTCTCGGGCCTCGCCGGACTGGCCGGCGGGTACGCCACCCCCACCGCGCTGCTGCTCGGCCTGCTGATCGGCTGGACCGGCGCCCACGGCACCCTCTACGCCGTCGGCACCCCGGACCCGCGGCCGAGGCCGGGGGAAGTGCTGCGCGCCCTGCGGGACAGCGGACTGCGGCCCGTCGAGGCCCTCCCCGCCGGACCGGACCGCTACCTGATCCGGCAGGCCGAGGACCAGCCCGACCTCGACGTCCAGCTCCTCGACCGGCAGGCCGTCACCGCCGCGGCCGTCCGACGCGCCTGGCGCCGCCTGCGGCTGCGCACCGCCCCCCACCCTCGCGCCCTGCGCTCACCGCGCACCGGGCTGGAGCACGAGGCCCTGGTCACGTACGCGGCCCTCGCCGCCGGAGTGCGCACCCGCCGGATCGCCGCCACCGCGGGCCTCGGCCACGACACCGCCCTGATCGCGTACGAACACCTGGCCGGGCGCACCCTGGACCAGCTCGACGACGCGGAGATCACCGACGAACTCCTCACCGACGCCTGGGGCCAGCTCGCCCTGCTCCAGCGCCGGGAGATCGCCCACCGCGCCCTCGTCCCGTCCTCCCTGCTGGTCGACGACGGCGGCGCGGTCCATCTGGTCGACTTCGCCGACGGCGACATCGCGGCGAGCGAACTCGTCCTGCGCTGCGACGTCGTCCAGCTCCTCACCACCCTCGCCCTGCGCGCCGGCGCCGCCCGCTCCGTCCGCACGGCCACCGCCGTCCTCGGCCCCGATCCCCTGGGCGCCGCCCTGCCCCTGCTCCAGCCGATAGCCCTCGCCCGCACCACCCGCCAGTCGCTCAAGCGTGGTCAGGGCCAGAAGGCGGCGGACGCGGGCCCGCAGATGCTGGAGGGTGGCCCGGCGGAGGCGCCCGGCGGTGCGGACCCGACCGGGCGGCACACGGCTCCGCTCCTGCTCACCCGTGAGGTCGGGACGTCGGAACCCGTACCGGCCGTGCCACTGGCCGAGGGGCGGCCGGGGCACGGCGGCAGCGCCGACCCCGCGCCGTTCGGCGGATCGGCCGACGGGTCCGGTGCCGCGGTTGCCGGGACGACCGCGGGTGGGGACGGCGGCCCGGGCAGCGCCGCCGTCCCCACCGGGTCGTCCGCCGCACCGTCACCCGAGGCTCCGGCTCCGACCGAGGCCCCGGCTCCGACCGAGGCGACGGCTCCGGCTCCGGCTCCGGCTCCGACCGAGGCGACGGGCACCGGGCCCGCCGCTACGCCACCCCGACGGCTCGGGGGCGTCCGACCGGCGGCGGCGCCCGTCCCCGCCCCCAGGGACGGAGCCTGGGCCGAGTCAGGCCGACGCCGACCAGCGCCCGGGAGCGCCGCCGGCCACCGGCCGCACGGCCCGCACGGCGGCCGGTCCGGCACGGCCGCCGTCGCCCCCGCGGGGCAGGAGCGGGACCGGGCCACCGGTGAGACCGACCCGACCGGCGGGTTGCTGGAGGAGATCCGGGCGGAGGTGCTGCGCGGTCGCCCGGAGGTGATCGGGCGGCCCGTGCGGCTGGAGCGGTTGCGGCCGCGGACGCTGCTGGCCGTGGTGGGCGGAGTGGTGGCCGGGTGGCTGCTGATCCCGCAGTTCTTCGCGACGGAGGACAACCCGATCGCGGCCCTGGCGGACGCCGATCCGTGGTGGCTGGCACTGGCGGTGTCGGCGGCGGGGCTGAGCCACGTGGCCGCCGCGATGGGATTCGTCGGGTTCGTGCCGGAGCGGCTGAACTTCCGCAACGCGGTGCTGGCGCAGGTGGCCGGGGCGTTCGTGAAACTGGTGTCGCCCGGTGGTGTCGGCGGGATCGCGCTGAACACCCGGCTGTTGCAGCAGGCGAACATCCCGACCGCGAAGGCCCTGTCCAGCGTCGGCGTGGGGCAGTTGATCGGACTGGTGCTGCACCTGCTGCAACTGGGCGCCTTCGTCTACCTGGTGGACGCGCAGCCGGGCGGTTCGGAGCTGGAGGCGCTGCCCGCCGTGGTCGCCGGTCTGGTGGTGGCCGCGGTGCTGCTCGCGGTGGTGTCGGCCATTCCGCCGGCCCGGCGCTGGCTGGCAGCACGCCTGCGGCCGTTGACGGCGGAGGTGCTGCCGCGGCTGCTGGACCTGCTGCGCAACCCCGGGCGGCTGGCGGTGGGAGTGGCCGGGCAACTGCTGGTGTCGCTCTGCCTGATCGCCTGCCTGTACTGCTGCGCCCTGGCGATCGGCAAGGAGCCGTCCTTCGCCTCGGTGGCGGTGGTGTTCCTGGTGGGAAACGCGGCGGGCAACGCCGCGCCGACCCCGGGTGGGGCCGGCACGGCCGACATGGCGTTGATCGGCCTGATGCAGCAGACCGCGTCGATGGAACAGGGCGGTGCCACGGCGGCGGTGGTGCTGTTCCGGCTGCTGACGCTGATCCTGCCGGTGCTGCCGGGCTGGGCGGCGATGACCTGGCTGCAGCGCCGCAAAGCGCTGTAGCTGCGGCTACAGCGGTAGCTGTAGCTGCAAGGCGCCGTGGTTGTCGGGGGCGGGTGCTGTAAGGGGCGGGGGCGCTGCGGGAGCCGCGGTGCGGGCGGCCTACTCGCGGTAGTCGTCCTCGTCGAGCTGGACGACCCGGTTCTGCTCGGCGGCGTCCGCGACGTCGGTGGCCGGGTCCGCGCCGAGGGCCCGGCGCTCGGCGACCTCGTCGTACTCGTCGCTGGTGATCTCCTCCTCGTCGGGCTCGACGGTCTCGACGGCCTCGTCGATCAGGTACTCCTCGTGGTCCTGCGGCATGGTGTCCGTCCTCACTGTCGGCAACTCCCAGGGCCCGGATGGCGTACTGGCAGTATCCGTCGCCGGGCGCGCGGACGCGACGCGCCGGGGCCGCTCCGGCGTGTTGTCCCGGCCGTGCCGCCGGGATCGGAATTGACCCATGAATCCCGTCGCTGAATGACCCATGGCACGGGTGCATTCCGCTCCTAGAGTCGTAGCCATGACGACGAACGAGACCACCACCGCCCCCGCCCGCCTCGACTACGCCCGCACCGTCCCCAAGGTGTTCCGCGCGATGATCGCCCTGGACGCCGCCGCCCGCGAGGGCCTGGACCCGGCGCTGGTCGAGCTGGTGCAGATGCGCACCTCGCAGCTGAACAACTGCGCGTACTGCCTGGACATGCACGCCAGGGACGCCCGCAAGGCCGGCGAGTCCGACGAGCGGATCTACCTGCTGCCGGTCTGGCACGAGGCCCCGGCCGGGGTGTACAGCGAGCGCGAGCGGGCCGCGCTCGCGCTGGCCGAGGAGATCGTGCGGATCGGCGACGGGGTCTCGGACGCGGTGTACGCCCGGGCCGCCGAGCACTTCGCGGAGGCGGAGCTGGCTCAGCTGATCTCGGTGTGCTTCACCATCAACACCTGGAACCGGATCAACATCGCCACCCGCAAGGCTCCGGGCACCCGCTAGCCGCGGCAGCCGCGGTCCGCCGGGACCGGCCCGGTGGTCCCCGGTGTCCGGTTCCTTCGGTCCGTCCGGTCCGTCCGGTCCGCCCGGTCCGCCCGGTGCGCCCGGTCCCTCCCGTCCGTCCCGTCCGTCCCGTCCATCCCGTCCATCCGGTCCGCTCGGTCCCCGGGGTCCGGGGCCAGGCCCCGGCGGGCCCGCACCGCGGGGCCGGGCGGAACGCGCCGCAGGCCACCGGGGGTACGATCGGTGCCGTACCCAGGGCTTACCCACACCCACCCGGTGGCCCCGAAGCCCATACCGACGACGGGGAAAAGATGTCCGGCTCGCACTACTTCTCCAGTGCACCCGAGGTCGCCAGCGAGCGCCGGCCGATCACGGTCTCGCTGCCGGACCTGACCCTCGAACTGACCACCGACACCGGGGTGTTCTCGCACGGTCGGCTCGACCCGGGCACCCGGATCCTGCTGGAGCACGCCCCGCAGCCGCGGGTGCGCGGCCCGATCCTGGACGTCGGCTGCGGCTACGGCCCGATCGCGCTGACCTGGGCGACCAGGCGCAGGCGGCTGCCGGTGTGGGCGGTGGACGTCAACGAGCGCGCGCTGGAACTGGTCCGGCTGAACGCCGAGGCACTGCGGCTGGGCAACGTCCAGGCCGCGCTGCCGGACGACGTCCCCGAGGACCTCCGGTTCGCCACCATCTACTCCAACCCGCCGATCCGGATCGGCAAGGCCGAACTGCGCCGCCTGCTGACCCGCTGGCTCGGCCGGTTGACCCCGGACGGCTCGGCGTTCCTCGTGGTGCAGAAGCACCTGGGCTCGGACTCGCTGCAGAAGTGGCTCAACGAGCAGGGCTACCCGACCTCCCGGGTCACGTCGGTCAACGGGTTCCGGATTCTGGAAGCGCGGCCCCGCCCGGTTGAGGGCGAGGGCTCGGAGAGTGGACGGGGAACGACGTCGTGAAGCAGCTGCGCGGGACCGAACTGAAGCGACTGCACCGCTCGTGGCGGCGCAGCAACGAGTTCCGGCTCGCGATGATCCTGGAGAACCTGCAGTCGCCGTTCAACGTCGGCTCGGTGGTCCGGACCGGGGCGGCGATGGGCGCCGAGAAGCTGTACCTGACCGGGGACACCCCGTCGGTGCGCTCGTCCGGTGCGCAGAAGGCCGCCATGGGCACCGACAAGTACCTGAAGGTGGAGCACTTCCCGACGGTCGCCGAGGCGGTCGCGGCCGCGAAGGCGGACGGCTTCAAGGTGGTCGGACTGGAGCTGGCGGACGAGGCGGTGCCGATGTTCGCCGCCGAGCTGACCCCGGCGGTGGCCTTCGTGCTCGGGCACGAGGACCGCGGGATCACGCCCGAGGCGCTGGCGCTCTGCGACCAGGTGGTGTTCGTGCCGCAGCTGGGCCGGGTCGGCTCGCTGAACGTCTCGGCGGCCGCGACGGTGGCCTGCTACGAGGCGCGCCGCCAGGGGTACGCGCTCAGCGGCACTCCTGACGGGAGCGACGCCGGGAGCGACCTCGCGGGCGACTTCGGCGACGAGGACTGACACGGACTGACGAGGGCTGACGAGGGCTGAAGGGTCGATCGGGCCCGACATCGGATCAGATGACCGGAGGGGTGTGCCGAAAGGCCCACCCCTCCGGCGTTTTCCGTGCCGGAAGCCCTCGGATATCTGCCGAACGGCAGATGTGCGGACGCGGCCCGGACGGAAGCATTTCGGACGTGACCGAACTCCAGATCCTCGACCTCACCAAGGAGTACCGCGGCGGGAAGCGCGCCGTGGACTCCTTCACGCTGACGCTCCGGCCCGGCGTGCTCGGCCTGCTCGGTGCCAACGGCGCGGGCAAGTCGAGCCTGATGCGCATCCTGGCCACGGTCACTCGGCCCACCTCGGGGCGGGTGCTGTGGGAGGGGGTGGACATCGCCCGCCGGCCCGGGCCGCTGCGCCGTGCCGTCGGCTACCTGCCGCAGGACTTCGGCGTCTACCCGCAGCTCACCGCCCACGAGTTCCTCGCCTACCTGGCCGCCGCCAAGGGGCTGCGGCGGCGCTCCGCCCGAACCCGGATCGAGGAGTTGCTCGAACTGGTCAACCTCTCGGACGCGGCCGGGCAGCGGCTGGGCGCGATGTCCGGTGGGATGCGCCAACGCGTCGGCATCGCCCAGGCGTTGCTCAACGACCCGGCGCTGTTGATCGTCGACGAGCCGACGGTCGGGCTCGATCCCGAGGAGCGGCTGCGCTTCGGCAGTCTGCTGAGCGGGCTCGGCGCCGACCGGATCGTCGTGCTCTCCACCCACATCGTCCCGGACGTGTCGGCCACCGCCGACCGGATCGCGGTGATGGGCGCCGGGCGGCTGCTGCACCACGGGAGCGCGGACGAACTGCTGCGCAGCGCCGAGGGCGCGGTCTGGGAGCTGACCGTCCCGGCCGACCGACTCCCGCCGCTGCGCTCGCGGTTCCTCCTCGGCGGCACCACCCGCACCCCGCAGGGCGTCCGGGCGCGGGTGCTGTCCCGGCACGCGCCCGCCGCCGAGGCGCGGCCGGTGCCGCCCCGGCTGGAGGACGCGTACCTGCTCCTCACCGCAGACCAGGCCGCGGTGGAGCAGGTGGCCGCATGGTGACGCGCATCGGGGCCCTGGCCCTGGCCGACTTCCGGGAGCGCCGACGGCGGCCCGGCTACCTGGTCGTGCTGCTCGGCACGCTCGCGCTCGGGCTGCTGGCCGCGCCGGTGGGCGACTCCCGCTGGGAGGTCTTCCAGGTGACGGACCTGCACGGCCGCTACACCAGCGGCTACGTGGGGACGGTGACGGCGCTCGGCGGCGCGGTCTGGCTCTCGCTGGCGGGCTTCGGGATCGCGCGGGGCACCATCGGGCGGGACGAGCGGAGCGGCGTCGGCCGGCTCCTCGCAGCCACCCCGCTGAGCCGGATCGGTTATCTGGCGGGCAAGTTCGTCAGCCACCTGCTGCTGTTCGGCTCGATGCTGCTCGCACTGGCGGGGACGGCGCTCGCGGTGCAACTGATCAAGGGCGACTCCGACCGGGTGGACGCGGTACGGCTGCTGCTGCCGTACGTCCTGATCACGCTGCCGCTGCTGGCGGCGGTGGCCGGGTGCGCGGTGCTGTTCGACACGGTGCCCGGGCTGCGCGGCGGGCTGGGGGCGGCGGTCTGGTTCGCGGTCTGGCTGGTCCTCGTGCTGGGCGCGCAGGCCGGCGGCGGGCCGGACCTGCTGGGCATGCAGCGGATCACGACCTCGATCCGGCAGGTGCTCACGGCCGGCGGGCGACCGGTCGACGGGGTGGAGTTCGGCGTCGGCCTGACGGCGGACAACCGGGTGCTCGGCACCTTCGACTGGCCCGGCCTCGGGCTGGGCGAGGCGTCCGGACCGGCGGCTACGGGGGTGCTGCTGGCCGGTGCGGCGGTGGGAACCGCGCTGCTCGGGGCGCTGTGGTTCCGGCGCTTCGACGGGCCCCAGGCCCACCCGGACGCCGGGCCGCTCGGGTCGCTCAGGCCCTTCGGGTCCTTCGGGGCGGCCCGGCCGACCGGCTCGACCGACCCGACCGGCTCGGACGGTCCGGCCGGGGGCGCGGCGGCGTCCTCGGCCGGCCCGGCGGGCTTCGCCCTGGACCCGACCCGGCTGACCGCTCCCCGCCAGGGGCGGATCGGGTACGACGCGCTGCTCGGGGAGCTGCGGATCCTGGTGCGGGGGCAGCGACTCTGGTGGGCCGGGGTGGTCGTGCTCGCGATGGCGGCGGCGGCCGTGGCCCCGGACGGACCGAGCCACGCGGTGCTGCCGTTCGCGATGCTCTGGCCGCTGGCGCTCTGGTCCCGGATGGGCCACCGGGCCGACGGAGGCAGCATCGACCAGCTGCTCGACGCCTGCCCGTCCCCGCTGCGCCGGGGTCTGGCCGGTCTGCTCGCCGGGATCGTCCCGGCACTGGCGGTGGCGGCCGTCCCCGCTCTGCGACTGGTCGGCGCCGGGCAGGCCCGGGCGGCGGCCGGCGCACTCGCGGGTGCCCTGCTGATCCCCGCCCTGGCGCTGCTCTGCGGTGGCCTCACCCGCGGCCCCCGGCTGTTCCAGACCGTCTACCCGCTGCTCTGGTACGGGATGATCAACCACGTCTCCGGGCTGGACTTCCTCGGCGTCTCCGGGGATCGCGCCCCGGCCCCGCCGGCGGTCGCGGGCCTGGCCGCCGCGCTCGCCGCCGCCGCCCTCGCCCTGGACGCGATACGCCACGCCGCCCGGTGAAACCCCGCCCGGTGACACGCCGCCCGGTGACACGCCACTCGGTGCGCCGGACGGAGGATGGACGGTTCCCCCGCCGGGGGGAGCCGGTCCGTCCCCGTGGCGGAGGCCGCGACCGGGGGTGGGCTGGGAGTTTTGAGGCAGCCGGCCAATCGGCCGACTCCCTTCTCCTCGTGGAGGATTGACCATGCACAAGCTCACCGCCGCCGTCGCGCTCACCACCGCGGCCGTGGCCCTGGCCGCCGGGACCGCGGGCAACGCCTCGGCAGCGCCCGCACCGTCCCAGCGCCCCGCCACGCACCTCACGCTGCACAGCTGGACCCTGCTCAGCGACCACGGACCGGGCCCCACCCCGGGCGAGCGGCTCACCGCGCAGGTCAGCGCCCGCACGGTCAACGGCCGCGCCCAAGGGCACGTGGTGGTGCAGCACGTCTTCGAGACCTCCGGCACCGTCCGGGCCGAGTTCGACGTCGACTGCCTGACCGTCGACGGGAACGGCGCCATCACCGTGACCGGGCCCATCTCGAAGGTCGTGCTCACCCCGCTCGGAGGAAAGCCGCGCCTCTACGACGAGGGCCACCACCCCGAGGCCGGCCTCACCTTCTACCCGACCGACGAGCAGCACCAGCGCCGGGTCGGCTGGAGCCGGACCGACCCCGTCCTGCACTCCGAGGTCGTCACATGCGGTGCGGTCCCGGCCAGTCTCTGGGTCATCGACGGCGGGACCGTCCTGCGGCGGTGACGGCACGGCCGCGCCCGCCGGCTCCCGTCCTGCCACCGGCCGTCCGACGAGCACAGCAGCGGACTGATCGTCAACCCGTCGTCACCGTCAGGGATTTGCGGTAACGTCGCCCGCGCCGACTATGCCGTGTTTCAAGCGGGGATCATCGGATTCACCGGGTCCCCGACCGAGGAGTGCGGCCCGCGCGGCGTGCGAGCCAACGTGGTCGCCCCGGGTCCGATCGCCACCGACACGGTCGGCGACCTGCCCGGGGCCGCGCTGGAACGGATGCGGGGGACGTTGCGCTCGACCGGGTCGGCAAGCCCGAGAGGTGGCTGATCCGGTCTCCTCCCTGCCGTCCGATCGGGCGACGCACATCGACGGGCCGGCCTTCGAGATCCACGTCCACGGCGGCGGCACCTTCCGATGGGCAGACGAGTGGGGGCGGAAATGCGGGAAGTGCAAGGTCCGGCGGCCAGAGCCGGCGGGGACCACTACGACGCGATCGTGGTCGGCAGCGGCCTCGGCGGACTGGTCAGCGCGGCCTACCTGGCCGCCGACGGGCGCAGGGTGCTCGTCCTCGAACAGCACGACGTGGCCGGGGGCAACGCCCACGTCTTCCGGCGCCGGCGCAAGTACGAGTTCGACGTGGGCACCCACTACATCGGCGACTGCGGGCCGAACGGCATCCTCCCGGCCATCCTGTCCGGCCTCGGCGTCCGCGACCGGGTGGCCTTCCGTCCGATGGACGAGCAGGGCTTCGACCGGATCATCACCCCCACCGCCACGCTGGACGTGCCGGCCGGCTGGGAGGCCTACCGCGACCGGCTCCGCGCGGCGCTGCCGGAGGAGACCGAGGGGGTCGACCGCTTCGTCCACATAGCCCAGACGGTGTCCGGTGCCACCCGGGAGAGCCTGGTCGGCCACCACATGGTCGAGCTGTTCCGCGAGTTCCCGGACACCATGCGGTGGGCCCGCCGGAACCGGTCCCTGGCCGAGGCCCTGGACCACTGCGGGCTCTCGGCGAAGGCCCGCACCCTGGTCGCCGCCCAGGCCGGCAACTACGGCACCATGCCGGACGGCATCACCTTCGCCGAGCACGCCGCCATGCTCGACCACTACATGCGCGGCGCCTACTACCCGGAGGGCGGAGGACAGACCCTGGTGGCCGCCTTCGTCGAGGCCCTGGAGTCCTACGGCGGCGAGCTGCGCACCCGCTGCGAGGTGCGCCGCATCCTGATCGACCGGGGCCGTGCCACCGGTGTCGAACTCGCCGACGGCGCCCGGATATCCGCCCCCCTGGTGATCTCCAACGCCGACTACCGCCGCACCGTGCTCGACCTGTGCGGCGGCGAGGAGGCCTTCCCCGCCGAGTTGGTCGCCCGGACCCGCGCCGCCACCATGCGCGGCGGCCTGGTCGCGGTGTACGTCGCACTCGACACCGAACTGCCCGGCCTGCCCAACGCCAACATCTGGTGGCACGGCAGCGACGACATGGAGGCCGCCTACGCGGCGATGGTCGAGGACTGGGAACGCGACGGCATGGTGGACTCGATCCCCCAGCTGCTGTTCTCCTTCGCCTCCCACAAGGACCCGGGCGCGGCCGCGGTCTGCCCGCCCGGCCACAGCAACTTCCAGCTGATGACCCTCTGCCCGCCCGGCTACGACTTCTGGGGCGTCCGGGGCGGCCCGGTCGACGGCGAACCCTACCGCCGCGACGCCGCCTACCAGGCCCGCAAGCGGCAGTTCACCGAACTGATGGTGACGACCGCCGAGAAGGTGATCGGCCCCTTCCGGGACCGCGTCACCCACCTGGAGGCGGCCACCCCGCTCAGCCAGGAGCGCTACATCCGCGGCACCGGCGGCACCCCGTACGGCATGGCCCGCTGGGGCAACGTCAGCCAGCGGCCGGACGTGCGCACCGACGTCGAGGGCCTCTACGTGGTCGGCCAGAGCATCCGCTTCGGCAGCGGCCTGAGCGCGGTCGCCACCGGCGGAATGGCCGCCGCCGGACAGATCCTCGGCCGCCGGCTGCTGCCCGAGGTGGCAGCCGGCGCCGTCCTCGGCGACCCGGCCAAGCTGCCCGACCGCGGCCCGGACTGGGACCCCCTGCTCGTCTCCCGCGGCCTCGCCCGCCGCAACGCCAAGGGCTTCGCCCGCCTCGGCTGACCCCCACCCCCGCCCGCACGGCGCCCGCCCCTCCCCGGAGCGGGCGCCGCGCCGTTCCACGCCCCCTCCGCCACCTACCTCGACCACTAGCAGCCCGGCCCGCCGTCCAAGCAACGCAAAAGGCCCGGTCAGAAACCTGACCGGGCCTTCCACCAACTGAGCCGCCTGCGGGATTCGAACCCGCGACCTACGCATTACGAGTGCGTTGCTCTGGCCAACTGAGCTAAGGCGGCACCGTTGCCACGTGTGGTGGCAACGCGGGTCAGTCTACACAGGTTCGCTGGTGATCCGTAGCCGGGGTGGTCGGGGGGCGGGCGGGGGTGGTCGGGGGTGGGTGAGGGGCGGATGGTTGTCGCTTCAATCGAACGCCGGTACGACGTTACGATGAGCGGCCCCTGTCACCCTCCCCCACTTCCGGAGCGCACCGTGTTCGGTGTCAACGACCTGGCGACGTACGTCCTCGGCGCCCTCGTCATCATCCTGCTGCCCGGCCCCAACTCGCTGTACGTGCTGTCGGTCGCCGCCCGCAAGGGCATCCGGACCGGGTACCGGGCCGCGGCGGGCGTGTTCGTCGGCGACCTCACGCTGATCAGCCTGACCTCGCTGGGTGCCGCCTCGCTGCTGAAGGCCAACCCGGCGGTGTTCGCGGTGGTCAAGTTCGGCGGGGCCGCCTATCTGCTGTGGATCGGGTTCGGGATGCTGCGGGCCGCCCGGCAGCTCTGGCGCGAGCGCCGGGCGGAGGCCGATCCGGCGGCCGAGGCGGCACCGGAGGCGGGTGAGCGGCCGTTCCGGCGGGCGCTGGTGATCAGCCTGCTCAACCCGAAGGCGATCCTCTTCCTGCTGTCGTTCTTCACCCAGTTCGTCGACCCGTCCTACGGGCGACCCGTGCTCTCCTTCGTTCTGCTCGGCGGCATCCTGCAGACCTTCAGCCTGCTCTACCTCTCGCTGCTGATCTTCGCCGGCACCACCCTCGCCACCGCCTTCCGCCGCCGCAGGCGCCTGTCCGCGACCCTGACCAGCGGTGTCGCCGTGCTGTTCGCGGGCTTCGCCGCGAAGCTGGCGGTCTCCTCCGCCTGACCGGCGGCGGCACGACGAGCAGGGCAGCGAGCACAGCGGCAGGCGAGCACAGCGGCAGGCGAGCACGGCTAGGAGTCGCAGCGCTTGCCCTGCTCCGGCGCCTCCCCGGTGAGCAGGAAGCGGTTGACCGCGCCGTCCACGCAGGCGCTGCGCTGCCCGTAGGCGGTGTGGCCGTCGCCGTCGTAGGTGAGCAGCCGACCGGACTCCAGCTGCCCGGCCAGCGACCGGGCCCAGTCGTACGGGGTGGCCGGGTCGCGGGTGGTGCCGACGACGACGATCGGGGCGGCGCCGGCGGCCCGGATGGTGTGCGCCGCGCCGGTGGCCCGGACCGGCCAGTAGGCGCAGGTCAGCGCCATCCAGGCCATGTCGCGCCCGAAGTGCGGCGAGGCCCGCTCGAAGTCCGGCAGGGCTCGCCGGACGTCCTCCGGTGAACCGAACGGAGCGGGCAGGTCGAGGCAGTTCACCGCCGTGTTGGCGGACATCAGGTTGGGGTAGGAGCCGTCCGCCGCGCGCCCGTAGTAGGCGTCGGAGAGCTTCAGCAGCCCGGTGCCGTCGCCCGCCTCGGCGTCGGTGAGCGCGGTGCGCAGCTGGGACCACAGGAACTCGGCGTACATGGCCTGGACGACGCCGGTGGTGGCCTGGGACCCGGTGAGCCGGCGTCCGTGGTCGGTGCTGGGCAGCGGGTCGGCGTGGATGGCCGCGAGCAGGGCGGTGAGCTGGTCGCCGGCCTGCTGCTCGGTGCGGCCGAGCGGGCAGTCCTCCCGCTTGGCGCAGTCCTTGGCGAAGGCGGCCCAGGCGGTCTCGAAGCCGCCGGCCTGGGTGCGGTTGCCGGTGACCGAGTCGAGCGCCGGGTCCATCGCGCCGTCCAGCACCACCCGTCCGACCCGGCTCGGGAACAGCCCGGCGTAGGTGGCACCGAGGAAGGTGCCGTACGACTTGCCGACGAAGTTCAGCCGCTCGTCGCCGAGCAGGGCGCGCAGCACGTCCATGTCGCGGGCCGACTCGACGGTGCTGAGGTGACCGAGTGCGGGTCCGGCCTGCTTGCGGCAGCCCTCGGCGAACTCCTTGTCGGCGGCGACCAGCGCGTCGACCGCCCGCTGGTTCCCGGGAGCCAGGTCGGCGGCGGTGAAGGCGTCCATCCGGTCACCGCTCAGGCAACTGACGGGGTTGCTGCGGCCCACCCCCCGCGGGTCGAGGCCGACCAGGTCATAGTGGGCGTGCACCGCGCGGTCGTACGTCCTGGCGACGGCCTCCAGGTACTCGATCGCCGACCCGCCGGGGCCGCCCGGGTTGAGCAGCAGCGAACCGAGGCGGGGGTCGGCCGAACCGCTCGTCTCGGCGGTCGCGCGGGCGGCCGAGAGGGTGAGGTCGCCGTCGCCGGGGCGGTCGTAGTCCATCGGCACCCGGAAGGTGGTGCACTCGAACCCGCCGTCGCACGGCTGCCAGGTCGGCTGCTGCGCGTAATAGGGCGCGAGCGCGGCCGGTACGGCGGCGGGCAGCGGCTCCAGCGGGGTGGCGGCGGAGGGGGCGCCGGGTCCGGTGGAGACGGTGGAGTCGGACGTGTCGGGGCCCCCGGACGCGGTGGTCGGCCCGCTGCACCCGCCCGCCGAGACGGCGACCGGCCCCAGCGCGAGCACCGCCGCCGCGAGCACTCGCGCCCGGACCGGAACCCGGCCTCGCGCCCGTAGCCGCAACCGCGCCCGCAACCGCAACCACGCCCGCAACCGCACTCTTACAAGCGCCCGCGCCCGCCCGACGGCCCTCATCCGCTTCCTCTCCACCACTCCGGGAAACCGAGCAAAGTACGAACCGGGAAACGTCGCTGCCCGGTACCCGCCCCGGGTACCGGGCAGCGTAACGCCCGCGCAGTCGGCGCTCAGGACGCCTTGGCCAGCGCCTCGGCCAGGAACTGCGCCGCCTGCCGGACCAGCCTCAGCCGCTCCCGGTCGGGGGTGTAGTCCTGCACGTTGTCCGAGACCCGCACCTCGGCCTTGGCCGCCGGGCCCGGCCCGGCCTTGAGCGCGCTCTGGAGCTTGCGGGCCGCCTCCAACCCGGCGGCGTCGCCCTTGGCGGCGGCCAGCAGCAGCTTGGCCGAGCTGCCCGCCGGGGCTTCGGCACCGGCCTGGGCGAGCGAGGCGGCGTCGTAGCGGCCGGAGACCGCGGCGGCCGCACCGTAGAGATCCGGCCTGGCCAGCCCGGCCGCGGCCGCGCAGGGCGCGCCGCCGTCGACCCCGAGGACGCCCCAGGAGGCCGGGCCGGGCTGGAGGGTGCGGAAGGAGGCCGCGACGGTGGCCCGCAGCGTCGCGTCGTCGGCGACGGCGGCCGGGGCGGCGGCGACCAGCTCGCAGGGGTGCGCGGTGCCGTTCGGGGCCTCGGGCGCGACCAGGATGAACGGCCGGGCGCGGCCGGCCTGCAGGGCGGCGCTGACGCCCTCGAAGACGTCCGGCACCTCCGCGTCGGCGGTCTTGCTCGGGGTGGCGGCGTGCATCACCACGACGGGGAAGCGCGCGTTCGGCTCCTTGGCGTACTGCGGCGGCAGCCAGACCCGGACGTTGCGCGGCTTCCCGTCGGGCCCGAGCACGGCGGACTGGAGCAGCTCGCCGCCGCCCGGGCGCCCGACGCTGTCGAAGCGGCTGGCCGCGGCTGTCCCTGCGGCGGGTGCCGCGCTCGCGGCCGGCGTCGCGACGTCCCCGACGGGGGCCGTGGGCGGCGCCGCCTGCTGCCGGACCGCCGCACCCGGGGCCGACCCGGGCCAGGCGCCCGCCCCGGCCGCGTCCACGGCGGACTGCGCCTGGTCCGCCCCCGTCCGGTTCCTGCTCAGACCGCCGAACGCCCCGAGCGCGGTGAGCAACGTCAGCGCGGTGACGCACACCCCGCAGATCATCGCCCCGCCCGCCCGCACCAGCATCGGCAACCGGTCGCCGGCCAGCTCGTAGGTCTCGGCGGCCCGCAGGTCGCGCCAGCGCTGGAGCGCGCCGCGCGCCAGCCAGATCCCGCCGAGGGCGGCGGCCAACAGGGGGATGACGAGGAGCGGACGAACCACGGAACGCACCACCTCGGGAGGAGGGCCGACGCCGGACCGAACCCGGTGCCGTACGGGAGGCGACCGCTCCGGCGGCGGGCCCTCCCGGACGGGGAGGCCCGGACACGGCCGGGGCACAGTCGGCCCCCAGCGTGCACAACGGGTGCGCCGTCACACGCGGGTGTGCCCGGCGAGTATCGCCTGTTCACTCGAAGGTGGGACGCCGGGCCGACTCCGGGAGGCCTACCCCGGGGAGCCGAAGCGGCTCGGGAAGGGCGGGCTACGCGGGAGGGCGGGTGGCGCGGGGAGGGCGAACGACGCGGGGAACCGGAGCGGCACGGGAAACCGGAGCGGCACGGGAAACCGGAGCGGCACGGGAAACCGGAGCGGCGGGGGAAGGGGGCGAGCGGCGGGGGAAGAGCCCGCGGACGCCTCCAGGAGGGCAGCCTCAGCCCGCCCGCAGCGCCACCGTCATCGCCTCGACCGCGAGCAGCGGGTCCACGTTGCGGTCCAGCGCCGTGCGGCAGGCGAGCACCGCCTCGATCCGACGCAGCGTGCCCTCCGCCGGCCCGGCCTGGGCGACCCGGTTCAGGGCCTGCCGCTGGTCCTCGTTGGCGAGCACGCCGGTGGAGCCGAGCTGGATCGCCAGCACGTCCCGGTAGAAGCCGAGCAGGTCGAGCAGCGCGACCCCGAGGGTCTCCCGGCGAGTGCGGGTGGCTCGGCTCTTCTGCCGCTTCTCCAGCTCCTTGACCGCCCCGGCCATGCCGCGCGGGGCCTTGCCGCCCTCGGCGGCGCCGTAGGCGGCCTTCAGGTCGCCGGTCTCCTTGGCGTCCTGGGTCTCGGCGAGCGCCTCGGCGTCGGCCTTGGCGGTGTCGACCAGACGCTGGGCGGCGGTCAGGCAGCCTCCGATGTCGGCGACCTCCAGCGGGATCCGCAGCACCTCGGCGCGGCGGGTGCGGGCCTGCTCGTCGACGGCGAGGCGGCGCGCGCGCTCGATGTCGCCCTGCCCCGCGAGCGCGGCCAGCCGGGCGGTCTCCGGGTCGACACCGTCACGGCGTACCAGCATGTCGGCGACCGCGTCGGCGGCGGGGGTGCGCAGCACCAGCAGGCGGCAGCGCGAACGGATGGTCGGCAGCACGTCCTGGACGGAAGGGGCGCAGAGCAGCCAGACGGTGCGCGGGGAGGGCTCCTCCACGCCCTTGAGCAGCGCGTTGGCGGCGGCCTCGGTGAGCCGGTGGGCAGCGTCCACCAGGATCACCGACCAGCGGCCGCCGGTCGGGTAGCTGGAGGCGCGCAGCACCAGGTCGCGCATGTCGCCGACGCCGATGGACAGGCCGTCGGTCCGCACGTACTTGACGTCGGCGTGGCTGCCGGCCAGCACGGTGTGGCAGCCGTCGCAGAACCCGCAGCCGGGCGTGCCGCCGAGCGCGAGGTCGGGGCTGGTGCACTGAAGGGCGGCTGCGAAGGCGCGCGCCGCGGTGACCTGCCCGGCCCCGGGCGGGCCGGTGAACAGCCAGGCGTGGGTCATCAGGGAGGCGTTCCCGCCCTGGGCCGGAGCGGCGCCGCGGCCGGCTTCGACAGTCGCCCCGGCCGCCCGGGCCGCGGCGGTCAGCTGGTCGACCACCCGATCCTGGCCCACCAGGTCGTCCCAGACGGCCACTGCTGCTCCCAAGATCCGTACGGCAGCGCTCCCGGCGCCGATTCCCCGTCGTCGAGCATACGTCTCCGCTCCGACAGCCCCTGCTCCGTCCGGGTCACGGGGCTGCGCGGCCACGAGCCGCGCGACCAGATGGCGCGACCACGGGGCCTGCGCAGTCACGGAGCCCCGGAGCGACGTGGCCGCCTGGCCACCCGGCCGGCAGCACGGCAGTACGGCAGTACGGCAGTACGGCGACGGGCGGCGCCCCTGGGACCAGTGCCCCGACGATGCCGCCCGTCCGCCCGTCCGCCTGTCCGTCGTCGGTGCCGGTTCAGCCCCGACGACCCCAGCGACGGCCCTTGCCCTTGCCGCCGCCCTCACCGCGGTCGTCCCCGCCGTGCCGGTCGTCCCCGTCACGCCGGCCCGGCTCGCCCTGGTCGCCGCCGCCCTGCTCCCAGCGTGCCCATTCGTCGCGCGAGCCGAGCAGGGTGTCGGTCAGGCTCGGCAGGTCGTCCATCGGGGTCTCCTCGGCCCACTCGGGCCGGGGCCGCTCGGCCGTGGACTGCGGGTCGACCGCGGGCGGGGCGGCCAGCGGCTCCACGGCGGACCTACCGTCCACCACCGGCAGCTCGCGGGTGCTGTCCGCCCGCTCCCCCGGGCGCCCCGGCTCGACCCGCGGCAGCACCGCGGTCTCGTCCACGGCAGGCACCTTGGGCAGCACCGCCGTCTCGTCCGCTGCCGGAACCCTCGGCAGCACCGCCGTCTCGTCCGCCGCCGGAACCCGGGGCAGCCGGGCGGTCGCGTCGGCGGCCTCCGCCGCCCGGACCGCGGCCTGCCGGTCGCGCAGCGTCAGCTCCCGCGTCGCCTCGTCTCCGATGCCGTCCACCGCGCCCTGCGGAGCCTCCGGGACCGCCCGCAGCTCAGTCGTGACCGCATCCCCGGCCGCAGGGCCCGAACCCGCACCGGCCGCAGAGACCGCACCGGCCCCCGAGCCCGCAGCCGCCCGGTCCGAAGCCGTCTCCGCCGCCGCGGCGGCCGCCGCCAGCGCCGCGGCCTGCGCCAGCCGGGCCTCCTCGGCCCGCTGGAGCGCCTCCTCCGCCCGGCGCCGCTGTTCCTCGCGCGCCAGCTCCCGCTGCCGCTGCAGCTCCGCCTGGGCGGCCGCCTCGGCGGCGATCCGCCGGCGCTCGGCGGCCTCGGCGGCCAGCCGAGCCTCTTCCTCGGCCCGCCGACGGGCCTCCTCCTCGGCGCGGCGGCGCGCTTCCTCCTCCGCGCGGCGGCGGGCCTCCTCCTCGGCCTTGCGCCGGGCCTCGGCGGCGACCCGCTCGGCCTCCTCCTTGGCCAGCCGCTCCTTCTCGGCCTGCTCGGCGCGCAGCTGCGCCAGCACCTCCTGGCGCTTGCGCTCGGCGGCCTCCTCCTCGGCCTTCTTTCGGGCCTCCTCGGCGGCGCGCCGCTCGGCCTCCTCCTTCGCCAGCCGCTCCTGCTCAGCGCGGGCGGCCTTCTCCTGCTCGGAGAGCGGCAGCTCGCGGTCGAGCCGGTGCCGGATGGCGGTGGTGACGAAGCCGGGGGCCTGGCTGCCGTCCACGATCAGGTAGCGCGCCGGGTCGGCGGCCGCGAGGGCGAGGAAGCCGGACCGGACCCGCTGGTGGAACTCGGTGGGCTCGGACTCCAGCCGGTCCAGCGCCTCGGTGAAGCGCTCCCGGGCCTTGGTCGGGTCGACGTCCAGCACCACGGTCAGGTCGGGCAGCAGCCCGCCGGTCGCCCAGCGGGAGATCCGGGCGACCTCGGTGGCGGCCAGGTCGCGCCCGGCGCCCTGGTAGGCGATCGAGGAGTCCATGTACCGGTCGGTGATCACCACGGCGCCGCGGGCGAGGGCCGGGCGGATGACGTTCTCGACGTGCTCGGCCCGGTCGGCGGCGTAGATCAGCGCCTCGGCACGGTGCGACAGGCCGGTGTTGCCGACGTCCAGGACGAGCCCGCGCAGCCGCTGGCCGACCGGGCTGCCGCCGGGCTCGCGGGTGAGCACGACCTCGTGCCCCTTGCCGCGGATCCACTCGGCGAGCGCCTGGGCCTGGGTGGACTTGCCGGCGCCGTCGCCACCCTCCAGGGCGATGAAGAAGCCGGTGCCCGCGCCCCGGTGGGGCACCGGGCCGCTGCCGCCACGGACCGCGTCCACCAGGTCCCGGGCGAACGGCACGGTGCCGCGCCGGTCGTCGGTGCGCAGCAGGACGACGGCGGCGAGCACCAGGATGAGCAGCCCCGAGGTGGCGACGGCGAGGGCTGCTCCGCCGTGGATGAAGGTGAAGGAACCCGGCTCGACGGTGCCGTACTCGACGTCCCCGTAGGCCGCGGCGATCAGCGGGACGGCGACCAGCGCGGCGGCGACCACGGCCCGCAGCACCGCGTGCAGGTGCTCGGTGACCTTGGGCAGCCGGGCCTCCTCGACCTCCTGGGCGAGCAGGGTGCGCCCGGCCGAGATGACGATCCCGGCGGCCAGCCCGGCCAGCACGGTGAGCAGCAGGACCAGCACGAAGTCCAGCACCAGCCCGGCCAGGATCAGCGCGACGCCCTCCGTGAGCAGCGCCAGCCCGAGCAGTCGGCGGCGGGAGAGCGAGGGCAGGACGGCCCGGGTGAGCCCGGCGCCGAACGCGGGGGCACCGACCGCGGCGAGCACGATCAGGCCGTAGCCGATCGGTCCGGCCCGGTGCTCGGCGGCGGTGAGCAGCGCCAGCGCGGCGACGCCCGCCATCGAGGCGAAGCCGGCCGCGACCGCGAAGGTGAAGTACGGGGCGCTTCCGGTGCGGCCCTTGCGCAGGGCGGGGCCGGGGGTCGCGTCGGTCGGGGCGCGCAGGCCGGTCAGCGGCGAGTGCGGGGCGACGGCCACCGGACCGCCGGGCAGCTGCTGGAGGTAGCCGCGGACGGCCGCGGCGGCGAACAGGCCGGCCGCGCCGAGCGCCGCGAAGGTCAGCTGGTGGGCGCGCAGCCAGTCCGAGCCCAGCGCCGCGCCGACGTTGTTGGCCAGGGTGAAGCCGACCAGGCCGACGGCGCCGAGCGCCACGGTGATCCAGCCGGTGAACCGGTCGATGCTCCGGACGGTGTCCAGGTTGGCGGCGGCCGGCCGCTGCTCGGCCGCGGGCGCGTACGGGTTGGCCGGCGGCAGCAGGCCGGGGACGGCCGCGGCCTCGGCGATGCCCCAGACCCGCTCGGCGGCACCGGTGAGGAACACCGTGGCGAGCAGCACGTAGGTGGCCGCGCCGGAGGGCTTCGGTCCGGAGCCCAGCCAGACCGTCCACCAGGGGGCGACACCGATCAGCAGGGCGCGCAGCGCGTCCGCGCCGAACAGCGTCCAGCGCCGGTCGAGCTTCCCGGCGACCAGCTGGTGCACCGGCTCCAGCAACGCCACGCCGACCAGCCCGGTGGCCGCCACCCGGACGGCCAGGACGGCCGCGGTGGCGAAGGCGAGGCTGCGCGGCAGGTCGCCGAGCCGGCCCGCCTGGGCGGCGGCGATCACGGTGAGCGCGAGCAGCACCAGCAGCCCCAGCCGGTCGGCGGTGCCGCCGATCAGCTGGGTGGTCCACAGGCGCCGGTAGGACCTGGTCCGCAACAGCGCCCGGGCCCGGTCCACGGGGGTTCCGGCGGGCGCGACCTCGGGCAGGTCGGGACCGGTGGCGCTGGCGGCCGGGGCGGCGCTGGGGGTGGGCTGCTCCTCGCTCGTCATACGGTCAGCGTAGCGGTCCGGGCTTTGCCCGATTGAGATGAACGGGGTTCCGGTTCCCCCTCATCACCGCCCTGTGACGATCCCTGCACAGACCCGGGCCCGCACCCCCGGACGGGGGGACGGGCCCGGAGCACCGCTGTCGGAGGATCAGCCCTCGTCGCCGGCGGCGGCCTTGCCGGCCGCGGTCTTCTTCGCGGCCGTCTTCTTCGCCGTCGCCGTCTTGGCGGTGGTGGTCTTCTTCGCGGCCGTCTTCTTGGCGGCGGTCTTGGTCGCCGCCGTCTTGGTGGTGGTCGTCTTCTTGGCCGCGGCCTTCTTCGCCGGGGCCTTCTTCGCCGCCTTCTTCACCGGTCCACGCGCCCGCTTCTCGGCGAGCAGTTCGTAGCCGCGCTCCGGCGTGATGGTCTCGACGTCGTCGTCCTTGCGCAGCGTGGCGTTGGTCTCGCCGTCGGTCACGTACGGGCCGAACCGGCCGTCCTTGACCACCACCGGACGCTCGCTGACCGGGTCGGTGCCCAGCTCCTTGAGCGGCGGGGCGGCGGCGGCCCGGCCGCGCTGCTTGGGCTGGGCGTAGATCGCCAGCGCCTCTTCGAGGGTGATCGTGAAGAGCTGGTCCTCGCTGGTGAGCGAGCGCGAGTCGGTGCCCCGCTTGAGGTACGGGCCGTAGCGGCCGTTCTGCGCGGTGATCTCCGCGCCCTCGGGGTCGGTGCCGACCACCCGCGGCAGCGAGAGCAGCCGCAGCGCGTCCTCCAGGGTGACGGTGTCCAGCGACATCGTCTTGAAGAGCGAGGCGGTGCGCGGCTTGACCGCGTTCTTGCCGGTCTTCGGCGTGCCCTCGGGCAGGATCTCGGTCACGTACGGGCCGTAGCGGCCGTCCTTGGCGACCAGCATGTTGCCGGTGACCGGGTCCGGGCCGAGCTCGAAGTCGCCGCTGGGCTTGGCCAGCAGCTCCTCGGCCAGCTCGACGGTCAGCTCGTCCGGCGGCAGGTCGTCCGGGATGTCGGCGCGCCGGCCGGGCTCGCCCTCGACGGCGGAGGCGCGCTCGACGTACGGGCCGTAGCGGCCGACCCGCAGGGTGATGTCGTCGCTGATCCGGAAGGAGCTGATCTCCCGGGCGTCGATCGCGCCGAGGTCGGTGACCAGTTCCTTCAGGCCCCCCAGGTGGTCGCCGTCGCCGTTGCCGGCCTCGGCGGCGGCACCGGCCGCGCCCTCGCCCTCGCCGAAGTAGAAGCGCTTCAGCCACGGCACGGACTGCGCCTCACCGGCGGCGATCCGGTCGAGGTCGTCCTCCATCTTGGCGGTGAAGTCGTAGTCGACCAGTCGGCCGAAGTGCTTCTCCAGCAGGTTGACCACGGCGAAGGAGAGGAAGGACGGGACGAGCGCCGTGCCCTTCTTGAAGACGTACTTGCGCTGGATGATCGTGTCGATGATCGACGCGTACGTGGAGGGGCGGCCGATCTCCCGGTCCTCCAGCTCCTTGACCAGCGAGGCCTCGGTGTAGCGGGCCGGCGGCTTGGTGGCGTGGCCCTCCGGGGTGATCCGGTCGGCGGCCAGCGGGTCGCCCTGGGCGACCTGCGGCAGCCGGCGCTCGCGGTCGTCGAGCTCGGCGTTCGGGTCGTCGGCTCCCTCGACGTAGGCCTTGAGGAAGCCGTGGAAGGTGATGATCTTGCCGGAGGCGGAGAACTCGACGTCCCGCCCGTCGGCGGAGGCGCCACCGACCCGGACGGTGACCGACTGGCCGACCGCGTCCTTCATCTGGGAGGCGACGGTGCGCATCCAGATCAGCTCGTACAGCCTGAAGTCGTCGCCGCTCAGGCCGGTCTCGGCGGGGGTGCGGAAGCGGTCGCCGGAGGGACGCACCGCCTCGTGCGCCTCCTGGGCGTTCTTGACCTTGCTGGCGTAGGTGCGCGGGGCGTCCGGCAGGTAGTCGGCGCCGTAGAGCTGGGTGACCTGCGTGCGGGCGGCGGCGATCGCGGTGTCCGACAGCGTGGTGGAGTCGGTACGCATATAGGTGATGAAGCCGTTCTCGTACAGCTTCTGGGCCACCTGCATGGTCCGCTTGGCGCCGAAGCCCAGCTTGCGGCCGGCCTCCTGCTGGAGCGTGGTGGTGCGGAACGGCGCGTAGGGCGAGCGGCGGTAGGGCTTGGACTCGACGCTGCGGACGCTGAACGCGGTCTGCGCCAGGGCGGCGGCCAGCTGGCGGGCGGCCTGCTCGTCCAGGTGCAGGGTGTTGGTGCTGCCGGCCTTGAGCTGCCCGTCCGAACCGAAGTCGCGGCCGCTGGCGATCCGCTTGCCGTCGACCGAGGCCAGCCGGGCGCCGAAGGTCTCCGGGTTGGCGGCGTCGGCCGGGGTGCGACCGGTGCCGAAGGTCCCGACCAGGTCCCAGTACGAGGCGGTGCGGAAGGCCATCCGCTCGCGCTCGCGCTCGACCACCAGCCGGGTCGCCACGGACTGCACCCGGCCCGCCGACAGCTTCGGCATGACCTTCTTCCACAGCACCGGCGAGACCTCGAAGCCGTAGAGGCGGTCGAGGATGCGGCGGGTCTCCTGGGCGTCGACCAGGCGCTGGTTCAGCTCGCGCGGGTTGGCCACCGCCTCCTGGATCGCCGTCTTGGTGATCTCGTGGAACACCATCCGGTGCACCGGCACCTTGGGCTTGAGCACCTGCTGGAGGTGCCACGCGATGGCCTCGCCCTCGCGGTCCTCATCGGTGGCGAGGAAGAGCTCGTCGGACTCCGCGAGCAGCGACTTCAACTTGCTGACCTGGGACTTCTTGTCCGCGTTGACCACGTAGATGGGCGCGAAGTCGTGGTCGACGTCCACTCCGAGGCGGCGCACCTCACCGGTGTACTTGTCCGGTACCTCGGCCGCCGTGCTGGGGAGGTCGCGGATGTGCCCGACGCTCGCCTCGACGATGTAGCCGGGGCCAAGGTAGCCCTTGATCGTCTTCGCCTTGGCCGGCGACTCGACAATGACGAGTCGCTGTCCGTGCGCGGTCTCGCTGCTCGGGGACACCTTCGCTCTTCTCTCCCGGTCCTTATTGGCTGGTCGGCGCTGGCAGCACGGGCTGCGCTCCGCCCGACCCCTCCACCGTCCCGGGGCCGCCGCTGAACGACACCCCACCAGCGGAGTGTGACCGTACCCCGGCCACCCTTGTCAAACGGACGGATCCCGCTTTTTCGCTTGCCGCGCTCACCGACGCCACTCGAACGGTAACCCGATGACGGAGGTTCGCGCCCCGTGGAGGGGGGCTTCGGCAGGTTCCGGAGGATGGAATGACGGATTTCAAGATCTGTCAACGGAAAAACCGGCGCGCTTGCGGTATCGCGCTCTCCGGTTCGCCCGGTTCGCGCCCGCGTCCGGTTCCTGCCCGGTCCGCGCCGGGCGTTCGGTCCGTGCCGGGTTCGCACCCGCGTCCGGTTCCTGCCCGGCCCGCGCCGGGGCCTCAGCGGCCGACCGCGGCCAGCAGTCCGGCGCCCGCCAGCAGACAGGCCGTGCCCAGGACGCTCCACAGCAGGTCGACGACCGCCGTCCGGCCGGCCTCGCCGACCGCCAGCACGGCCCGGCAGGGGCGGTCCGGGTCGTAGCAGATCCGCACCGGGGTGCCGGGGGCGAAACGTTCCGGGCGGCGCAGCGGGGTGTGCCCGCGCGGCCGGGTGAGCACGAGTTCCGCGATCCGGCCGGCCGCCCCGGAACCGTCGGCGCCGGCCGCCTGCGGCAGCACGGAGAAGGAGAGCAGCGGCGCGCTGTCGAGCTGACCGTGGGCGTCGTTCTCCGCGACGACCGTGGCCACCGTCGGCACCCCCCGAAGGCGCACCCGGTGGCGTAGGCGCACTTCGGCGGCGCACCACAGCAACAGCACGCCACCGAAGAGCGCGAGCACCAGCCCGCTCACGGCCGCCGTCGTCGTGTCCACCCCTGGCCCCCGGCTCCCCAGCTCTGTCCACAGCCTGTGGACAGAGCCTCACAGCGCCCGGCCAACAGGGGGCAGCCGGACAGGGACCACCGGGCGAACCGAGGGGCACGAGCAGGTGAACCGAGGGTCCCCGCGCGGGCCTTACCGGACCGGGTTGATGAACCCCTGCTCGGTCAGCAGCCGGAGCGACTCCGGCACCCGGTCCCGCAGCACCACCCGGTCCTCGCCGAGCAGGTGCGCGATGGCGTCCACGATCTCGCCCGCCGACAGCGTCCCGTCGCAGACCCCGACGAACCCGGCGCCGACGGTGTCCACCTTGGTGGCCCGCCGCATGCCCCGGTTGTGCCGCAGCACCACGTGCTCCGGATCCTCCGCCCCCGGCGCGCCGACCTGCTCCTGGACCACCTCGTCGGCCAGCACGTAGCGGGCCGCGAGAAGGGCGGCGTCGTCGTGCGAGCGCAGGAAGTCCTGCCGGTCGAACCACTCGTCGATGTGCGGGCCGAGCGGCTGCTCCACCGGGTGCGGCCACTCCTCCACCCGGACGGTCGGACGCTCGGCGCCGCCCGCCCGCAGGGTGATCCAGCCCATGCCGATGCCCTCGACCCGGCCCGCCTCGAAGGCGTCCAGCCACTCCCCGTACCGGGCCTGGTAGTCGCCGCCCGGACCGCGGTGGTCACCGCCGTCGCGCAGCCACAACTCGGCGTACTGGGCCACGTCCTGGACCTCGCGCTGGACGATCCAGGCGTCCAGCCCGGTGCCCGCCACCCAGCCGGCCAGCCGCTCGCGCCAGTCCTCGCCCCTGACGTGCTGCCAGTTGGCGAGCAACTGGCAGTAGCCGCCCGGTTCCAGGTGCTCGGCGGCCGAGCGCACCAGGCTGCGGCACAGGTCGTCCCCGGCCATGCCTCCGTCGCGGTAGGTGAACCGGCCGGCCGGCGAGATGACGAACGGCGGGTTGGAGACGATCAGGTCGAACTTCCGCTCCCCGACCGGCTCGAAGAGGCTCCCGGTGAGCGCCTCGGTGTTCTCGAACCCGGACAGCGCCAGGGTCAGTTCGGTGAACCGCAGCGCTCTCGGGTTGAGGTCGGTGGCGGTGACGCCACGGGCGTGCCGGGCGGCGTGCAGCGCCTGCACGCCGGAGCCCGAACCGAGGTCCAGCGCGGCCCGGACGGGCCGGCGCACGGTGATGTTGGCCAGCGTCGTCGACGCCCCGCCGACCCCCAGCACCAGGTCCTTGCGGGCCACCCCGTGGGCGGTCTCGCCGGAGCCGATCCCGCCCGCGCCGCCCACCGCGCACCCCAGGTCGGAGACCACCCAGGCATCCGAACTGGGCAGCCCGGCGACCTCGTTGGCGTACGGCCGGACGTCCACCGTGGCGCGCACCAGATCGCCGTCCGGGCGCAGCCAGCCGTCCGCCAGGCAGTCCTCCACCGGCAGCGCGGCGGCCGCCGCCTTGTACGGCACCGGCTGCTGCAGCAGGAACAGCCGCACCAGCGTCTCCAGCGGGGTGCCGCCGCGCGTCGCGCGCAGCGCCGGAACCGCCTCGCTACGGGCCAACGCCGCGTAGCCGGTGGGCCCCAGCAGGTCCAGGCACCCATCGGCGGTGAAGGAGGCGGCCAGCAGCGCCTCGCGCAGCTTGGCCAGACGGGTCGGGTCGAGAACGGGACTACTGATCACCCCGCCATTGTCCCCCGGCCCGCCCCACCACGGCCCCACCGGCCCGCACAGGAGGGGCGAGGGCTTCGACCGGCCGCCGGTCCGGTTCCGGGCGACGGGTGAACCACCACTTCGCCGCCCGACCCCGGGGCCCGATCCTCACCGGGAGCGAGCGGTCATCCGCACGCCCCCGCCACGGCCGAGGCGCCCCACCCGCCGAACCGGAAAGCCGGACGCCGACGCCGACGCAGGGGCCGGGGCCGGGGCCGTTCGAGGGAACGACCCCGACCCCTGCGCCTTCTTCCGAGTTCTCCCCGCCCGCGATCAGCTCGCGCTGGGTGCCGGGGTGGCCGGGGTCGTGGCCGGGGCCGCCGGAGTGGTTCCGGCGCCCGCCGAGGGGGTGACCGACGGGCTCGCGGTGTCCGTCGCGCCCGGGGCGGGCGTGCCGCCGGGGGCACCGGCCGAGGCGGAGGCACCGGCGCCCGGGGTGCCGCTCGCACCGCCGGCGGCCGGGGAAGCCCCGGCACTGCCGCTCGCACCGGCGCTGCCACTCGCACCGGCGCTCGGGGTGGCCTGGGTGGGCTTGCAGCCCTCCTGCTTGGCCATCGCCGCGCCCAGGTCACCGCGCTGCAGCTTGGCCTGCGCCTGGGTGGACAGCGAGGACAGCCGCTGCAGCTGGTCGGCGACACTGTGCAGCGCGTCCGCGAACTTCGCCTGGTCGTTGCTGGGCAGACCGTCCAGCTTCTTCTGGACGTCCAGGTAGCCGTCGGACGCCTTCTTCAGCTCGTCGACGGTGTCCTTCTGCAGCGTCGCACCGTTGTCCACCTTGGGCGCACCGGCGGCGTCGATGGCGGCGGCGATGTCCTGGTTGGTCTTGGCGAGCCGCCCGATGTCCGTCGAGAGCCGCTTCTGCAGGTCGGCCGGGGACTCGCCGGTCTTCACCTGGCCGGTGTCGGCGAGGGCGGTCTGCGCCTGGGCGATCGGATCCTTGGCCGCGCCGCAGACGTTCGACGCCCAGGACTCCAGCTGCTTGCTGTTGTCGTCGCCGCCGCAGCCGACGGCTCCGAACGCGAGCAGCACGCCGAGGGCGGGTACGGCCAGCAGTCGCTTGTTCACCGGGAGAAGCCTTTCGGTTTCGGTCGTCTTCGGTCGTCGAACCTACACGGCCGTCACCGGGCGCCCGGTTCCCGGTTGCCCGCCTCCCGGACCGCCCCTCCCCGAGCTCCCGCCCCCGGCACGCCCTCGAAGCACGCCCTCGCTGCTGCTCAGGCCCGCTCGACCCTGATCGAGTCGCCCGGCCGGACGGTGCGCAGCACCCCGGCGTCCCCGTCCAGCGCACCGAGGACGTTGCAGGGGCCGGCCAGTCGGCACTCGCCGTCGTGCGAGATCGGGGTCGGGCCGTACGGCAGCGCGAGGCTGTCGCCGTCGGTCCAGAACGCGACCGTTCCCGGCTCGACGACCTGCCGGGCACCGTCCTCGCGCGGCACGCTGACGGGCGTGCCGAAATAGACCTCCTCGCCCCAGGTGCTGGCCGTCGAAGTGATCGGCAGCTCGGCCCAGAGCGCCTCGGTGGTGGGGGTGGCCGCCAGCGTGGCGGTGGCCTGCCCGGCCGGCCACAGGATGCGAATCCGCATGTGGTTCCTCTTCCGCGACTGGTCCGATCGAGGACCGGACCCGGTCGTGCCGGAAGCAGCGAACCGCCAGGATCAACAGTTTGTCAACGAGTGCCCGGAGGACGGACTGCCGGGACGGGAAGGCCGTGGCGAGGAGCTCTGCGGAGAGGACTTGCACGAGAGGACTTGCGCGGGAGGAATCGCGCCGAGAGGAATCACGGCGAGACGAATCGGAGCGAGGGAATCGCGGCGAGAGGAGTCCGGTGCGCCCGGCAGACTGCGGTGTCAGACCGCGACGGATGCGACCGAGACCGGCCAGCTCATCCGGATCACGCCGCCGTCGGTACCGTTGCTGACCTCCAGGTCCTCGACCAGGCCGGTGATCACGGCGAGACCCAGGGTGTCATCGTCCGGATCGCCGCCCTCGGCGGCGCCGGGGGCCGGGACCGCGGCGGGGCCCGCCTCGTCCTCGACCTCGATGAGGAAACGCTTCTCCTGGTCGGTCAGCGCGACCCGCACCGTGCCGCCGATGCCACCGCGCTGGTGCAGACCCACCGCACGCGAGCACGCCTCACCGACCGCGAGCCGCACCTCGTCGAGCACCGACTCGTCGACCCCGGCCCGTCTGGCGACGGCCGCGGCGACCAGCCTGGCCGTCCGCACGTGCTCGGGAAGCGCGCTGAATCGAAGTTCGACGGTTGCCATCTCTCCCCCTCGGGGTACTCCGACCGGGGCCGACAGTGCGGCCCCGTGGACCGGCACTCGACCGGCCCTGAGGCGTCCGGGGAGCACGGGGCCGCGAGGGCCCCTGCGCCCCGGACGCGTTGGAACGGGCGGGCCGGCCGCGTGGACCGGCCCGGACGCGTCAGTCGGTCGCGGCGACCGCGTCGTCCACCGAGGTGTGGATCGGGAAGACCTTGGTCAGACCGGTGATCCGGAAGATCTTGAGAATGCGCTCCTGGTTGCACACCAGGCGCAGCGAGCCCTCGTGGGCACGCACCCGCTTCAGGCCACCAACCAGCACGCCCAGGCCGGTCGAGTCGAGGAAGTCCACGCCTTCCATGTCGACGACGAGGTGGTACTTGCCGTCGTTGACGAGCTCGACCAGCTGCTCCCGCAGCTTCGGGGCGGTGTACACATCGATCTCGCCGCCAACCTCGACGACCGTACGATCGCCGACTGCACGGGTCGACAGGGACAGGTCCACGGAACCTCCAGCACCTTGCCTTGCTACGTCATGTGCGATCCTCGGCCGGACGGCCGCCACGCATGGTCGCGAGCCCCGGGCGCGCCAACCAGAGCGTGGCAAGCCTCAGCGCTGCGACCCACGGCCGTACGGCCGTCACGGCCACATTCAACCACCTGCGACCATGCCCGCACGATGGCTTACGACGATTCTCCGTCACGCCGGTGACACACTGGGTCCCCATGCCGCCCCGACACAGCCTGCCCGAGGCACTGCTCACGACCCTGTCCACCGGTCGGGGGCGGGCCGACCGGCTCACCCATACGGAGCACCTTCCCGCCCGACCTGCGCGTTATTCACCGTGGCCCGACTCGATCCGACCGGAGATCGTCGCCTCGGCTCTGGACGTCGGAGTGGAACAGCCCTGGGCGCACCAGGCAGAAGCGATGAATCTGGCCAAAAGCGGCCAGACTGTGGTCATCGCCACAGGCACCGCCTCGGGCAAGTCGCTGGGCTATCTGGCGCCGGTGCTCAGCGACCTGTTGGAGGGCACCGAAGCCCGCAACGGCCGCGGCGCCACCGCGCTCTACCTGGCCCCGACCAAGGCGCTGGCCGCCGACCAGCGCCGCCGCGCCGCCGAACTCGCCCCGCCGAGGGTCCGGGCCGCCCTGTACGACGGCGACACCCCGCCCGAGGAGCGCGAGTGGGTCCGCCAGTACGCCTCCTACGTCCTCACCAACCCGGACATGCTGCACCGGGGCATCCTGCCCGCGCACGCCCGCTGGTCCTCCTTCCTCAAGGCACTGCGCTACGTGGTCGTCGACGAGTGCCACAGCTACCGGGGCGTGTTCGGCTCGCACGTCGCCCAGGTGCTGCGGCGGCTGCGCCGCATCTGCGCCCGTTACGGTTCGTCACCCACCTTCCTGCTCGCCTCCGCCACCACCGCCGACCCGGCCGTGACGGCCCGGCGGCTGACCGGCCTGCCCGCCGTGGCCGTCACCGAGGACGCCTCACCGCGCGGGCCGATGGTCTTCGGCCTCTGGGAGCCGCCGCTGACCGAGAACGTCGGCGAGCACGGGGCCCCGGTGCGCCGCACCGCCACCGCCGAGGCCGCGCACCTGCTGACCGACCTGGTCGAACGGCAGACCCGGACCGTCGTGTTCGTCCGCTCCCGCCGCGCCGCCGAACTCGTCGCCCTGCAGGCCCAGGACCAGCTCGGCCGACCGCTCGCCGAGCGGGTGGCGGCCTACCGCGGCGGTTACCTCACAGACGAACGCCGGGCCCTGGAAAGCGACCTGCACTCCGGCCGACTGCTCGGGCTCGCCTCCACCTCCGCTCTCGAACTCGGCGTCGACATCTCCGGCCTCGACGCCGTCCTGATGGCCGGCTACCCCGGCACCCGGGCCTCGCTCTGGCAGCAGGCGGGCCGGGCGGGCCGTGAGGCCCAGGGCGCGCTGGCCGTCCTGATCGCCCGGGACGACCCGCTGGACACCTACCTGGTGCACCACCCGGAGGCGCTGTTCGCGACGCCCGTCGAGGCCACCGTGCTCGACCCCGACAACCCGCACGTGCTAGCCCCGCACCTGTGCGCGGCAGCGGCCGAACTGCCCCTCACCGACGCCGACCTGGAGCTGTTCGGCCCCTCCACCGCACCGCTGCTGCCGGTGCTGGAGCGGCGCGGCCTGCTGCGCCGGCGCGCCGACGGCTCCTGGTACTGGACCCGCCGGGAGCGCGCCGCCGACGCCGTCGACCTGCGCGGCAGCGGCGGCAGCCCGGTGCAGATCGTCGAGGCCGACACCGGCCGGCTGCTCGGCACGGTGGACGCCGCGGCCGCCCACACCACCGTGCACACCGGCGCCGTCCACCTCCACCAGGGCCGCACCTACCTGGTCCGGGAGCTGGACCTGGAGGACTCGGTCGCCCTGGTCGAGCCGGCCGACCCGCCGTACACGACGGCCGCCCGTGACATCACCTCCATCTCCGTCCTCGACACCGACACCACCGTCCGGTGGGGCGAGGGCCGACTCAGCTTCGGTTCGGTGGAGGTGGTCAACCAGGTGGTCGGCTACCTCCGCAAGCGGATCTCCACGGGGGAGATCATGGGCGAGAGCAAGCTCGACCTCCCGCCCCGGACCCTGCGCACCCGCGCGGTCTGGTGGACCGTCACCGAGGAGCAACTGCTCGACGCGGACCTCCCGCTCGACCGGCTGCCCGGCGCCGCCCACGCCGCCGAGCACGCCTCGATCGGCCTGCTGCCGCTGTTCGCCACCTGCGACCGGTGGGACATCGGCGGCGTCTCCGTCCCACTGCACCCCGACACCGGGCTGCCCACGGTGTTCGTCTACGACGGCCACCCGGGCGGGGCCGGCTTCGCCGAACGCGGTTTCCAGCGGGCCGTCCCGTGGCTGACCGCCACCCGCGCCGCGATCGCCTCCTGCGAGTGCGAGCGCGGCTGCCCGTCCTGCGTCCAGTCGCCCAAGTGCGGCAACGGGAACGACCCGCTGGACAAGGCGGCAGCCGTCCGGCTGCTGGACGTCCTGCTGGCCGGGGCGCCGGCAACCGACTCCGCGGCGGGCCCGGACGGTGGAGCGCCGGCCGCTTCATGACACCACCGCCGCACCGCTCGGGCTGCTCCGGACGCCGTCGGTAGCAGCGCTGGTGCTGGTGCTGGTGCTGGTACCGACATCGGTAGCAGCACTGGGACCGGCACTGGGACTGGCGCCGGCGCCGGCCTCGGCGTCGGCCGCGGTGACCGGAGCCCGAACCGGTCCGGCCCGGGCCCTCGCCCGCGCCGGACCGACCGGCAGCCTCAGCGGAAGCCCGCCGACCGGTACCTCGGCCACCACCTCGACGGCGTCCGCCGACCGGTCCACCGTGCAGGACGCCAGAGCGGCGCCCTGCGTACCGGCGATACCGGCGGCCCGACCGCAGCCCCCGTCCGGGTCCAGCAGCAACCGGTCCGCTGCCGCCAGGGCCGCCAGGTCGGCGGCCGACTCGGCCCGGTGCCGAGCGGCCACCACCGCACCGACCGCGATCGTTGCGGTGAAGGCCACCGTGCCCAGCATCGCCAGGGTCAGCAGCCAAACCGTCGCCGAGCCCGCGTCCGGCCCGTACCCGCGCCGACCGGCGGCAGCGGCCCGAGCGGTGCGGACCCGCCTCAGCCGCTCCGCCGCGCGCCAGGGGCCGGTCAGGCGGGCCACGGGCCTCCACCTCCCTCCGTGGTGCCCAGCACGTCCTCCCTGGCGGCCACGGCCATCGCGCCGACCCGCACCGCGAGCAGACCGCTCAGTCGACCCGGCGCCGCGCACGGGGCGTCCACGTCGACCCGCACCGTGTCCGCCGCGACCGCCAACCGCACCCGTGCTCCCGGCGGGGCCGCCGCGCGGGCGAGTTCGACGGCGTCCGCCTCCCCGCGGGCGGCCGCCCTGGCACCGATCCGGGCCGCGTCCACGCAGGTGATCTGCGCGGCCGCCGCGAGCACGCCCCAGATCAGCATCGCCGCGAGCAGGACGAGCGCCGGCAGGACCACCGCCGTCTCCGCCGTGACGAAGCCACCGTCCCCGCGCCGCCGCGGTCGCAGCGCTGGGCACCTCACCGCCTGGCGCAGCCCCGCTGGGCGCCGCACCGCCGCCGAGCTCCCGCAACTCCCGTCGGCCGCCCGAAGGGCGGGCGCGGCACGCGGCACCGGCCTGCCCCTACGCCTACGTCGCATGGAGTGCCCGTTCCAGCATCTCGGTCAGCGCTCCGGTGATGGCCGTACTGGTCACCACCTTGTAGAGCCCGGCCGCGAGGGCACACGCGCCCAGCGTCCCCACCGCGTATTCGGCGGTGGTCATTCCGGCGTCCGACCGGTCCCGGGACCGGACCGCCCGGCGCACCCGGCCCTCGGCACCGCGACTCCTCCGTCGCCACGCCCCGAGCAACTGCCGGAGTGCCTGCCGGAGCGGCAGCCCGGTCCCGGCCTTGATCATCAGCACCACAGTCATCACTACTCTCCTGTCTGGAATCTTCTTCCGGTTCGTTCCGGTCTTTCCCGTGGCTCCGGCGGCTCCGGTGGCCTCGGAGCCGACGCGCACTCACATCGCCTGGGCGAAGCGGCTGGTGAGGCCGATCACCACCGGCACCACCCCGATCAGTACGAAGGCCGGGAGGAAGCACAGCCCGAGTGGAGCGGTGGCGAGCACCGCCGCCCGGCGGACCCGGGCGTGGGCCGCCCTGGCGGCCGCCGTCCGCTGCGCCTGGGCCAGCCCGATGAGCGGATCGGCCGCGGGAGCTCCGCCGAGGCTCGTCCGGATCAGGCACCGCGCCAGCGGAGCCAGTGCGGGGTGCTGGTCACCCAGCCTGGTCCAGCAGAGCTCCGGCGGTGCGCCCAGGGCCAGTTCGGCCCCGATCGCGACCAGCCTGGGCCCCAGCGGTGCGCCCACACTTCGACCCACCGCCGAGACCGCCACCGAGGGCAGCGCCGCCGACCCGAGGCAGGCCGCCAACAGTTCCGCACCCAGCGGGAGTTGCCTGGTCAGCAGCTCCTCCTCCAACGCCGCCCGGCGATCCGTCGGCGACCGGACGCGGGCCGACCACCGATGGACTCCCACCGCTGCCAGCACCCCGGCCGCAGTGCCGACGACACCCCCGACCAGCACCGCCACCGCCAGCCCGGCGCCAACTGTCGAGAGCAATCGCCGCCATGGCCCAACGCCCTCACGTCTCGGGCGCGTTCGCGGTCGCACCTCTTCCCGTTCGGATGCCCAGGCCAACGTCCGCCGCTCGGCGGTGCGCCGCACCGACCCCACCGCCACGGCCGCCGAGGTCGCCACCGCCACCGCCGCGGCCAGGGGTCCGGCCGCCAGCCATCCGAGGCCCCGCATCACGCCACCCCCGCCCCGGCGCCGAGTGCGGTCCGCGCCCGTGCCCGTGCCCGCGTCCGCAGGAGTCCTCGACGCCCCTCACCGTCGCCGCCGAGCCCTTCAGCGCTTCGCGGGGCCTCCAGTGCACCCTGGGCCGCCACCCGGACGATGCGGGCCGTCCAGAGCACTCCCAGCCCCTCCAGGACCACCCCCGCCGCGAGGCAGCCCAACCCGGCCGAGGTGTGCAGCAGGACCTCCAACGGGCGGGCCCCGAGCCCGCTGCCCAGGAGCAGACCGGCGCCCGGCAGGGCGGCCAGGACCGCGATCGTCGTCCGCGGCCCGGCCAGTTCCCCGGCGATCTCCTCCGCCAGGGCCCGCTCGCCGCGCAGCGCCTCCGCGACCCGGTCCAGCGCCGCGGCCAGCCCCGATCCGCCGTCGGAGGCGACCCGCCAGCAGGCCGCGATCGCCGCCGCCCCGCTGCCGCCGGGCAGTTCCGCCAGTAGCTGGAGCGCGGCGGGAACGTCCCCGCCGTAGCGGCCCGCCGCCAGCCGGGCCACCGGTTCGGCGCCCAGCCGGCGCAGTCCGTCCGGCTCCGCGGCGAGCCGCACGGTGACCAGGTGCAGCGCCTGCTCCGGGGTCGCGCCGCTGCGCAACTCCCCCGCCAGCGCGGCGCAGAGCTCCACCACCGCCGCGGCCCGCTGCCCGGCCTCCATGACCAGGCGCCGCCGCAGCCGCCACCGCCGCACCGGCAGGACGGCCAGTACGGCCGCGAGCACCGGCACCGGCGAGGCGGTGGCCAGCCCGGTGGCCAAGCCCGCCGACAGGAGCAGCAGTTCGGGCGCCAGCAGCCCCGGGAGCCGCGCCCGCTCCCAGCGCGCCGCCTGCGGATCCGGCCCGCAGGCCGGAGGCCCGCTGCCCGCCAGCACCAGCCTGGAGCGCCGCCCGCCCGGCAACTGATCCTGGACGGCACGCCACCCGGCGACCGCCAGCAGGCAGAGCACCGCCGCCCAGCACAGCGCTACCTGACTTTGCGCCATGTCTCTCACCTCCACGTCATCGCCCCTTCCGGCCGCACGACCTGAGCAGCACCAAAGCGACCGTCGCGCACGCGGCCAGCAACAGGACGAACCCGATCTCGACCAACCGCAGCTCCCGTTCCGCCTGGGCCGCCGATGCCATCGACACCGACGTGACCAGTAGCGACACCTCCGCCACCGCCGCCGCACTCATGGCGCCACCGCCCCGAGCACCACCCCGCGCGCCGCGAGGAGCCTGACCAGCCGCTCCCAGCCCGCCCCGGGCACCAGGCCGCCCGTCGCGGGGAACTCCACCGCCGGAGTGGTCACGGCCAGCCCGTCACGGTCCCCGGTCAGGGTGTGGATCTCCGCCACCCGGCGGCGCCCCGAGCCCGGGTCCCGGACCAGGTGCACCACCACGTCCAGCGCGGCGCGCAGTTGGCTGTGCAGCGCCGGCCGGTCGAGCCCGGCGAGCGAGCCCAGCGCCTCCAGCCGGACCGGCACGTCCGACGCGGTGTTCGCATGGACGGTCCCGCAGCCGCCTTCGTGCCCGGTGTTGAGCGCGGCCAGCAGGTCCGACACCTCGGCCCCGCGCACCTCGCCGATCACCAGCCGGTCCGGCCGCATCCGCAGCGCCTGCCGGACGAGGTCCCGCAGGGTGAACTCGCCCAGCCCCTCCTGGTTCGGCGGTCGGCTCTGCAGCCGGACCACGTGCGGGTGGGCCGGCCGCAGCTCGGCGGAGTCCTCGGCGACCACGATCCGCTCGTCCGGCCCGACCAGGCCGAGCAACGCCGCGAGCAGCGTGGTCTTGCCCGAACCCGTCCCACCGGAGACCAGCAGCGACAGCCGCGCCCGCACGATGCCGGCCAGCAGTTCGGCGCCGTCCGGTGGCAGCGCCCCGCCCGCCGTCAACTCGTCGAGCGTGAAAGGCCGGGGCCGACACACCCGCAGCGAGATGTGCGTGCAGCCGGCCGCGATGGGCGGCAGCACCGCGTGCAGCCGGGTGCCGTCCGGCAGCCGGGCGTCCACCCAGGGCCGGGCGTCGTCCAGCCGCCGCCCGGCCGCGGTGGCCAGCCGGTGGGCCAGCCGCCGTACCGCCTCGGCATCGGCGAACCGGATCCCGGTGGCTCGGTGCAGGCCGCCGCCACGGTCGACCCACACCTCCTCCGGACCGTTCACCAGCACATCCGTGACGTCCGGAGCCGACAGCAGCCGCTCCAGCGGGCCCGCGCCCACCAGTTCGGCGCGCAACGAACGCACGGTGTCCAACACCTCGTCCCCGCCGAGCGGCGGCCGGGTGGCACGCAGCACGGCCGCGACCGACCCCGCCGTCGGGGCGGCCCCCGACTCGGCGAGCCGCAGCCGCACCGCGTCCACCAGCTCCGCCGTCCGTTCTTCGCGGGCCGTCCGGCCGTACGGGCAGGGCCCGTGTTCGGCCGACGGCGGCCCGCCGGGCGGCGGCACACTCCTCAGCGGCGCGCGACCGAGCGGCACACTCCTGAGCGGCCGGTGCTCCCGCACACCGTCGCCCGGGCCCGGGGCACCGCTCCGAAGACCTGTTCTGCGCAGACGGACCATCAGTACACACCTCCTCCGACCGCCGACACCGGCGGCAGCACTTCGTTCAGGAAGGTCGCGCAGAAGCGCGCGAGCGGGCCGCCGTCCCTCATGCCGGGCGGGACGCCCTTCTCGACGTCCTCGGCCAGGCCCGGCTCCGGTTCCAACTCCCCGGCCAGCTCCAGTCGCAGCCCACGGGCGATCCGGTGCGCGGGGAGCCCGCCGACCCGCATCGGCCGGACCACGGCCCGGACGTCCCCGAGCCGCATCCGGACCGCCGCCGCGACCCGATCTGCGGCCGCCACCGCGCGGAGTTCGGCCGGGACCACCAGCAGGGCCAGGTCGCACTGCTGCAGCGCCTGCCCGGCCGCCGCGTCGAGATGGCGGGGCACGTCGACCACCACCAGGCCGCCGCGCCGCCGGGAGGCGGCCAGCACGCTGCGCATGGCCTCGGGGGGCACCGTCAGGGTGTCGCCGCGGTCCCAGGACAGGCAGGACAGCGCGGAGAGCCGTTTGAGGGCCGGCAGCGCCCGGGCCAGCTCGGCTCCGCTGACCCGTCCGCGCGCACCGGCCAGGTCGGGCCAGCGGAGCCCGCGCGCCGTCTCCCCGCCGAGCAGGATGTCCAGGCCCCCGCCCAGCGGATCACCGTCGAGCAGCATCGTCCGCCGCCCGGTCCGCGCGGCCGTGACCGCGAGGGCGCAGGCCAGCGTCGAGGCCCCGGCCCCGCCCCGGCCGCCGAGCACGGCGACGGTGACCGCCGGCGAGCCGACGCCCTCGGCCGCGTCCGCGATCCGGTCCAGCAGCCAGGCCTCGGCGTCGGGCAGGAACAGCACGTGCTCGGCGCCCAGTTGGACGGCTCTGACCCACACCCCGGGATCGTCGAGGTCCAACCCGAGCAACAGCACCCCGGAGCGCCTGCCCAGCCCGGCGCAGCGCTCGGCCTGGTCGTCCCCGACCAGGACCAGCGGGGCGGCGTCCCAGAGCTCGCGCGGCGGCGACGTACCCCTGATCAGCCTGGGCTCGGTGCCGGCCGCCGCGCAGAGCCGCAGCAGGTGCTCGGCCAGGCCCTCGTCCTCGGTGACGACGAGCGGCCCGGCGGGCGCGGGGCCTTCGGTGGTGACGTGGTCGGCGATCGGCGTCGACATGGTCCTCTCCCCTCTGCGCCGTGGGCCACCGGGGCGGCCACGACGCACGTCGGACGGTTCCGACGGACGGCCGCCGAGCGGACCTCTCGAAGAAGGGGATGAGACTCCGCCCGGCGACCGCCGCCGACCATCACGGTGGGGGGAGATCGGGATTGCGTCATCCACGTTCCGATTGCCTGTGGATAACTCGGGGGCTGTGGATGAAAACGTTCACCCGGGCGGGGGGCTATTCGGCGAAGAATTGACGAAAGGGGGCCACGGAGATGAACCGGCCCTCCGTCGACACTTGCCCGGCCGCCTCCCCGACACCCACGCGGCCGCGCCCTCCGCACTCCGCCGGAGCGGCCTGCGGAACGGACCGGAACCCGCACCACGCCCGAGGGGCCCGCATGAGCAGACGGCGACGCAGAGTGACGAAAGGTGGTGAACGGACGGAGCTGTCGACAAGCCCTGGACCCCGACGACGAGGCTTCGCGGAAGCTGCCGGGATGGGCTTCAAGCCCTGAAAATGGCCCCGGACGTGCGACGACCCCCGCCGGGGGGGAGAGCGGGGGTCGTCTATCCACAGCCCGACTCGGGGGGGGAGGAGCCGGACCGGGTTAGCACGGTCGCGAACGATCCGTGACTTCCATGGTGTACCCGAGCGGCCAGAAACACAAACCCGCACGCCCACGAGTACGCCGAATGGCGGGGTGTTTTCCGGCTCCCTCTATCCTCGGTTCCCGTGGACACCACCGAGAACGCCGACGACCACGCCGACGAGTCCCAGGGCGGCCCCACCGGGCCCGACGAACCGACCTCGCCCGCCCGTCCCCGGCCGAACGGGCCGCGCACGGCCGCCTTCTTCGACCTCGACAAGACCATCATCGCCAAGTCGAGCGCACTGGCCTTCAGCCGCTCCTTCTACCAGGGCGGCCTGATCAACCGTCGGGCCGTACTGCGCAGTGCGTACGCCCAGTTCGTCTTCCTGGTCGGCGGCGCGGACCACGACCAGATGGAGAAGATGCGCGAGTACCTCTCCGCGCTCACCCGGGGCTGGAACGTCCAGCAGGTCCGCGAGATCGTCGCCGAGACCCTGCACAACCTGATCGACCCGCTCATCTACGACGAGGCCGCCTCACTGATCGAACAGCACCACGCGGCCGGCCGGGACGTGGTGATCGTCAGCAGTTCCGGCTCCGAGGTGGTCGAGCCGATCGGCGCACTGCTCGGCGCGGACCACGTGATCGCGACCCGGCTCAAGGTCGAGGACGGGTGCTACACCGGCGAGATCGAGTACTACGCGTACGCCGAGAACAAGGCTGCCGCCATCCGGGAGTTGGCCGGGGCAGAGGGGTACGACCTGGCCGAGTCCTACGCCTACAGCGACTCCTCGACCGACCTGCCGCTGCTGGAGGCGGTCGGCCACCCCTCGGCGGTCAACCCCGACCGCGCGCTGCGCAAGGAGGCGCAGGCCCGGGAGTGGCCGGTGCTGGTCTTCGACCGGCCGGTGCAACTGCGACGGCGGCTGCCCGAGTTCTCCGCGCCGAGCGGCTCGGTGCTGACCGCGGTGGCGATCGGGACGGCCGCGGTGACCGCCGGGGTCATCTGGTACCTGGCGCGTCGGCGCCGGCCCACCGTCCGGGGCTGCCGACGGAAGCCGTGATCTAGCACGAAAGCTGCCAAAACGGGCAATCGACACAGACTTCTCGTTTCGGGTTCCCCTTTCGGCCGAAACGCGATACAAATGAAGCACGGCCCGCGAGACCCGGTCAGGACCGAAGAGGTCAAACCGACAACGCAGTTCAGGCCCCACGGACCGCACGTACAGATATCCGGGCACCCACATGCAGCCGACCCGCTGTCGGGCCGCCGGACCAGACGAACGGGCAGGATCCCCGTCTGATCGGCACTTCCGGTGCATGCTTGGTCACCCGGTATCTGCACCAGCGGCGGCACCCAGCAGGATCAGGTGCCGCCGCATCTTCGTGTTCGCGGAGGCCGGCGATGCCCGCCGCAGCCGCCGACCGTCAGCGCCCACCACGCCCGCAGCGCCCTCCGGCGAGGACGGCCGGCCCGCTCAGGCCATGCCGCGCTGCATCGCCTCGCAGACCGCCGTGCTCTCGCGCACGCCGAGCCGCAGCGCCCTTCCGCAGTGCCCGATCCAGGCCGCCATCCCCTCGGGCGTGCCCGCCAGGTAGCCGGCCAGGGCGCGGCGATAGGCGTCGGTGCCCAGCTCTGCCAGGCCGACCTCGGCGGGGCAGATCGCCTTCGGGTCGAGGCCCTCGGCGATCAGCACGATCCGCTGGGCGGCCCGCGCGATCAGTCCGTTGTGGGTGCCGAACGGTCGCAGAGCCAGCAGCTCGCCGTGCACCACCGCGGCGACCACCAGGGCCGGCGTGCCCACGCCGTGGCCCTCCGCGCGGGCCACCAGCAGCCGGGAGAGCTGGTCCAGCCGGGCCGCGACCTCCTCCGCGCCCGGGGCGGGCGGCAGCACCGGCAGCGGCCCCGTCCCGGCCTCGACCTCGACGCTCTCCACCGGCTTGAGCTCCAGCGGGAACAGCTCCTCGGCGTGCTCCCCCGCCCGGCGCGGCCGACCGGCGGACGGGTCCGCGTCGCCGACCGCAAGCAGGTGCAGCCGGGCCAGCACCTGCAGCGGCGAGTGCCGCCAGACGCTGAGCAGCTGCCCCGCCTCGGCGGCGATCCGCAGGGCCGCGCCGACCGTGCGGGCCTCGGCGTCCAGGCTGAAGTCGGTGCGGCGACGGACCTCCTCCAGCGGCCAGTCGGCCCCGGCCACGGCCGCCGACGCGCGGGCGCCGCGCAGCGCGGACTCGGAGGTGACCTCGGCCGCGCGGCGGCGCATCACCCGGTGGCCGTAGAGCCGGTCGACGGCCTTGCGCACCTCGGCCACGGCGTCGGGCACCCCGGGGAGCTGGGCCAGCGGGGCGAGGGAATCTGTTCCAGTGCTCACCTACCCGAGAGTAATGAACGGCCCGCCCCTCCCGGAACAGCAACCCCGCATCACCCGTTCGAGGCAATCCTCGCTTCCCTCCCCCGGCGGCGCGCAAACCCCCGCTAGCATGGCCACTATCGGAGACGATAACGATTTCCAATTAGGGTGCCCCCGCACGCACCCCTGAGCACGCGGCCCGCCCCCAGGGCCCAGAGCGAGAGCCGGAGCCCCAGATGAAGATCGCCTTCGTCGGCAAGGGCGGCAGCGGGAAGACCACGCTGTCCGCACTGTTCATCCGCCACCTGGCCGCCATCGGCCGGCCGGTCATCGCCGTCGATGCCGACATCAACCAACACCTGGGGCCGGCCCTCGGCCTGACCGACGCCCAGGCGGCCGAACTGCCCCCGCTCGGCGGCCACCTGCCGCAGATCAAGGAGTACCTGCGCGGCAGCAATCCGCTGATCCGCTCGGCCGACGAGATGATCAAAACCACGCCGCCCGGCCGTGGTTCGCGCCTGCTGCGGATCGTCGAGGAGAACCCGGTCTACGCCGCCTGCGCCCGCCCGATCGCGCTGGACGAGGGCTCGGTCCGGCTGCTGGCCACCGGCGCGTTCACCGAGGAGGACCTCGGGGTGGCCTGCTACCACTCCAAGGTCGGCGCGGTGGAGCTGCTGCTCAACCACCTGCTGGACGGCCCGGACGAGTATCTCGTCACCGACATGACGGCCGGTTCGGACTCCTTCGCCTCCGGCCTCTTCACCCGCTTCGACCTCACCTTCCTGGTGGCCGAACCGACCCGCAAGGGCGTCTCGGTCTACCGTCAGTACAAGGACTACGCGCGGGACTTCGGCGTCCAGCTGCGGGTGATCGGCAACAAGGTGCAGGGCCCGGACGACCTGGCGTTCCTGCGCCGCGAGGTCGGCGAGGACCTGTTCACCACCTTCGGGCAGTCGGACTGGGTGCGCCGGCTGGAGCAGGGCGCCGAGCCTCCGCTGAAGTCCCTGGAGCCGGCCAACCGGGCCGTGCTGGAGGAACTGCGGACCGAGGCCGAGGCGGCGTACGGGCTGCGCGACGCGCGCCGCTACACCGAGCAGGCCGTGCTCTTCCACCGGCGCAACGCGGAGAGCTGGGCCAACGCCAAGGTCGGCATCGACCTCGCGACCCAGGTGGACGAGGGCTTCGTGCTCGGGGGGTTCCCGGGCGAGTTCGCGACCGACGGCGCGTCGGCCGCGCCAGCGGGAGCCACCGCCTGATCCCGCGCGCCAAGAAGCGGGCCGCCGTCCGGACGGGCCGTGGGCTCCCCTCCACCCAGGGAAGCCTGCGGCCCGTCCGCCGTTTCGGCGTCGGGAGCCCGCTCACCAGCGAATTCCCGTCGGTTCGAGCACCACCCAATGGGGTGAACCAGGGATTTTCCGCTTCCCTACGGGAACGACGCTGTGCAAAGCTTTCATTACCCTCGGTTTACCGAGTCTTGACGGCCCGCCCCCACGGCCCTCGGCGAGACATCCCGCACCTCGCTCAGGCCCTCGGCGGGTCAGATGGTCGACGCCGGCCGGTGACACCCGCACTCCCCCGCCGCGCCCACGCCATCCCGCCACACCGTCGCGACCCACGACAGCCGATCCGCCCCGGAGCCCGACCCCGGGCCCACCACCGGACCTGACTGCGTTCGTTCCCCCGGACAGACGGGAAGACCATGACCCTCGACATCTCCAGTGCCCCCATCGCCTCCGACACCAACGACCACGCGCCACCGGACCCCAGCCCCCGGACCCGCTGGGCCCACGACCTCTCCGCCTCCCTGGTGGTCTTCCTGATCGCCATGCCGTTCTCCCTCGGCATCGCGCTCGCCACCGGCGCCCCGCTCACCGCCGGACTGGCAGCCGCGGCCGTGGGCGGCATCGTGGTCGGACTGTCCGGCGGCACCCCGCTGATGGTCAGCGGCCCCTCCGCCGCGCTGACCGTGATCACCGCCGGGCTGATCACCCAGTACGGCTGGCGGGCCACCTGCGCCGTCACCGTCGCCGCGGGGCTGCTCCAACTGCTGCTCGGAGCACGCCGGGTGGCGCGGACGGCACTCGCCGTCTCGCCCGCGATCGTGCACGGCATGCTGGCCGGGGTCGGGCTCACCATCGCCATCGCGCAGCTGCACGTCGTCCTCGGCGGCTCCCCGCAGAGCTCGGCGATCGCCAACCTCCTGGCCCTGCCGGGGCAGTTGGCCGGTCCGCACCCGCCGGCGATGCTGGCCGGCACGGTGACCGTTGTCGTGCTGCTGGGCTGGCCCCGGCTCGACCGACTCCCCGGCCGCGCGGGTGAGTTCGGCGCCCGGCTGACCAAGGTGCCCGGCCCGCTGGCTGCCGTGGCCGTCGCCACCGCGCTCGCCCTCGCACTTGACCTACGGCTCGCCCACATCGAACTGCCCGCCTGGCAAACGCAGTCGCTCGTGCCCGCACTGCCGCACGGTTCGCTCGCCGGGGTGCTCGCCGCCGTCCTCACCGTCACGGCCGTCGCGAGCGTGGAGTCGCTGCTGTCCGCCGTGGCGGTGGACCGGATGTCCCAGCGCACCGGTGACCTCGACCGCGAGCTGCGCGGGCAGGGCCTCGCCAACCTGGTCAGCGGGCTGGTCGGCGGACTGCCGATCGCCGGTGGCGCCGTGCGCAGCACCGCCAACGTGCGGGCCGGAGGGCAGACCAGGTGGGCCTCGGTGCTGCACGGCGTCTGGGTGCTCGCGGCCGCGCTGGCGCTGGCTGGCGGGCTGCGCCGGATCCCGCTGGCCGCCCTGGCCGCGCTGGTGCTGGTGGTCGGGCTGCAGATGGTGAGCTTCGCGCACATCCGCAACGTGCACCGGCACCGCGAGTTCCCGGTCTACCTGATCACCATGCTCGCCGTGGTCGCCTCCGGTGTGCTGTGGGGCGTCGGCCTCGGCGCCGCCACCGCCGTCCTGCTCGCGCTCTACCGGCTGACCCGCGCCCACGTGGACGTCGAGACCGGCCCCGACGGCTCGGTCACCGTCCAGACCCACGGGCCGCTCACCTTCACCGCCGTTCCCCGGCTGAGCCGGGCGCTGGCCGGGATCCCCGTGTCCGCCGAGGTCACCGTGGTGCACGACGGCTCCTTCCTGGACCATGCCGCGTACGAGACGCTGCACGACTGGCGGACGAACCACCAGGCCGCGGGCGGCCGGGTCTCGCTGGTGACGCGGCGCCAGGACGACGAGGTGCTCGACCCCGACGGCACGGTCCGTACCGGCAGTTCGCCGGGCCCGCACCGCTGCCGGGCCTGGACGCCCTGGGTCGGCCACCACTGCATCGAGCAGCAGGAGGACCCGCACGGCCGGCTGCTGGACGGCGTCCGGGTGTTCCAGCAGCACACCGCTCCGCTGATCAGGCCCGAACTCGCCCGGCTGGCCCGGGAGGGGCAGACGCCCTCCCAGCTCTTCCTGACCTGCTCCGACTCCCGGATGGTGACCAGCATGATCACCAACAGCGGGCCGGGCGACCTGTTCACCGTCCGGAACGTGGGCAACCTGGTGCCGGCCCCGTTCGAGCCCGGCGCGGCCGACGACTCGGTGGCCGCCGCGGTGCAGTACGCGGTCGAGGTCCTGGAAGTGCGCTCGATCACCGTCTGCGGCCACTCCGGCTGCGGCGCGATGAAGGCCCTGCTGGAGGGCGTGCACGAGCGCGGCGGATCGCCCACCCCGCTGACCCGCTGGCTGCGCAACGGCCGCGGCTCGCTGGACCGGCTGCGACGGGTCCCGGCCGAGTTCGCCGACCGGCCGGTGGTGGATCTCGTGGAGCAGCTCTGCATCACCAACGTGGTGCAGCAGTTGGACCAGTTGATGGCGAATCCGGCGGTGGAGCGCCGGGTCGAGGAGGGCAGCCTGCGGTTGGTCGGGATGTACTTCGACTTCGCCACCGCCCAGGCCTACGTCCTCGACCGCGCCGCCGGGACGTTCAGTCCGGTCGAGGCCCGCGTCGAGGCCCGCACCGGAGCCTGCGCCGGCGCCCGGCCGGACGGGCGACCCGACGGGGAGTCGGCCGAACGGGTGAGAAAGGACGGGCGGGTTCCGGCCGACGGAAGCGAGGAGGGCCCCCAGCTGGCCGCCTGAGAGCCGGGCCCGTGTCCCCGCCGGGCGGGCCGGGGCACGGGCCCACCGGCCGCCGTGCGACCCACCGCCCAGCGCGGCGGACCGCGCGGCCGGTCGTTCGATCTTCGGTCATAGGTCTACACCAATTCCAAGGAGCCTCTTGTCAACTGACCCGTTCGCCTGGTGAGCTTGTGCGCTGGGACACACGGGACAATCCCCACGCACGGGATCGCCCGAGATCATGACTCGATGAGGAGTGCGCGTTGAGCAACGAGAGCCTGGCCAACCTGCTCAAGGAGGAGCGGCGTTTCGCCCCGCCGACAGAGCTCGCCGCGGCCGCCAACGTCACCGCTGCCGCGTACGCCCAGGCCTCCGAGGACCGGCTGGGCTTCTGGACCGAGCAGGCCCGCCGCCTCAGCTGGGCCGTCGAGCCGACCGAGACGCTCGACTGGTCCAACCCGCCCTTCGCCAAGTGGTTCGCCGACGGCAAGCTCAACGTGGCCTACAACTGCGTCGACCGCCACGTCGAGAACGGCCTCGGCGACCGGGTCGCCATCCACTTCGAGGGCGAGCCGGGCGACAGCCGCTCGATCACCTACGCCCAGCTCAAGGACGAGGTCTCGCAGGCCGCCAACGCGCTGCTGGAGCTCGGCGTCCACAAGGGCGACCGGGTGGCGGTCTATCTGCCGATGATCGCCGAGGCGGTCGTCGCGATGCTCGCCTGTGCCCGGATCGGTGCCACCCACTCGGTGGTCTTCGGCGGCTTCTCCGCCGACGCCGTCGCCTCCCGCATCCAGGACGCCCAGGCCAAGCTCGTCATCACCGCCGACGGCGGCTACCGGCGCGGCAAGCCCTCCGCCCTCAAGCCGGCCATCGACGAGGCGCTCACCAAGGTCGACGGCGTCGAGCACGTCCTGGTGATCCGCCGCACCGAGCAGGAGATCCCCTGGACCGAAGGCCGCGACGTCTGGTGGCACGAGATCACCGCGCGCCAGTCCACCGAGCACACCCCCGAGGCGCACGAGGCCGAGCACCCGCTGTTCATCCTCTACACCTCGGGCACCACCGGTAAGCCCAAGGGAATCCTGCACACCTCCGGCGGCTACCTGACCCAGGCCAGCTACACCCACCACGCGGTCTTCGACCTCAAGCCGGAGAGCGACATCTACTGGTGCACCGCCGACATCGGCTGGGTCACCGGCCACTCGTACATCGTCTACGGCCCGCTCTCCAACGGCGCCACCCAGGTCATCTACGAGGGCACCCCGGACACCCCGCACCAGGGCCGGTTCTGGGAGATCGTCCAGAAGTACGGCGTGACGATCCTCTACACCGCGCCGACCGCGATCCGCACCTTCATGAAGTGGGGCGACGACATCCCCGCGAAGTTCGACCTGTCCTCGCTGCGGGTGCTGGGCAGCGTCGGCGAGCCGATCAACCCCGAGGCCTGGGTCTGGTACCGCGAGCACATCGGCGGCGGCAAGTGCCCGATCGTGGACACCTGGTGGCAGACCGAGACCGGCGCCATCATGATCAGCCCGCTGCCGGGCGTCACCGAGACCAAGCCGGGCTCGGCCCAGCGCGCCCTGCCGGGAATCGCGGCCACCGTGGTGGACGACGAGGCCAACGAGGTCCCGAACGGCTCCGGCGGCTACCTGGTGCTCACCGAGCCGTGGCCGTCGATGCTCCGCACCATCTGGGGCGACGACCAGCGCTACATCGACACCTACTGGTCGCGCTTCCAGGGCCGCTACTTCGCCGGTGACGGTGCCAAGAAGGACGAGGACGGCGACATCTGGCTGCTCGGCCGGGTGGACGACGTCATGCTGGTCTCGGGTCACAACATCTCCACCACCGAGGTCGAGTCGGCCCTGGTCGGCCACCCGTCCGTGGCCGAGTCCGCGGTGGTCGGCGCCGCCGACGTCACCACCGGCCAGGCCATCGTGGCCTTCGTGATCCTCCGCGGCGGCGTCACCGAGAGCCCCGAGCTGGTCGAGGAGCTGCGGGCGCACGTCGGCCGCACGCTCGGCCCGATCGCCAAGCCGAAGCAGATCAAGGTGGTCGGCGAGCTGCCGAAGACCCGCTCCGGAAAGATCATGCGCCGCCTGCTGCGCGACATCGCCGAGGGCCGCGAGGTCGGTGACACCACCACCCTCGCCGACAGCACGGTGATGAGCCAGATCCAGGCCCAGCTGCCGCCGAACGGCGGCAACGGCTGAGTGCGGCGCTGACGGCGGAGCGCGCAGCGGGCGCGACGCGCTGAAGCTGCGGCGGGGCCTCGGGTGGTGTTCCCACCGTCCGGGGCCCCGTCGTCGTGCCCACGGAGAAGGGCACGAACCCACGTACCGCGCCCCGTGCACCCCCCACACCCCCGCACCCCCGCACCCCCGCGCGGTCAGTAGCGTCCGTCGACGGCTCGTACAACGGCGGCGGCCAGAGTGCGCAGGGTCTCGTACCCGGCCTGGACCGAAGCCCCGCCCGCGCGACGCCCGCGCCCCTGACGCGGCACCCCAGCCGGCACCACCAGCCGGCCCCTCGGGCTGGGGCCGACGAAGGCACCGCCTTCCCGGACCGACCCGGCGCGAGCACCAGTACGCGGCCTCGCCCGAGGTCAGCCGCCGGTTCCGGCCCAGGCGGAGCAAGAATGCTCCCCGGCGCCCCCTGGGGAGCGCAGTGGGGACGCTCCGGCAGGGCGGGCAGCCGGAACGAGGGCATTCGGCGGCTGCGCCCGCGCCCTCGGGTGCGCTCCCGGCCGGGGCCGCAGGAGGTGTCCGCCAGGCCGCACGGCCCGCAGACCCCGGCCACCGGCAGGGTCGTCGTAGCGCCGCCCGGCCGCTTCGCCGACGGTCCGCGCCGCTTCGCCGACGGTCCGCGCCGATCCACGCCGATCCGCGCTGGTCCGCAGCCGAGAAGGAAGTGGCGCGCCTGGGTGCCCGGCGTTCCCCGGACGGGGATCTGCGGTAGCGCCCTGAGCAGGTGCGCCGGGCCGGAGGTGGCGTACGGGCGGTTGATCCGGCGGGGCCGCGATCGGCAGCAGGCCGACCGGCAGCCGGGGCGAGACCGAGGCGGCGTGGCCAGGTGGGGCGGGATGATCGGCCGCTCGTGGGGGTGTCCGGGAGCGGCGTCCGCGGGAGGGAGCGGTCGATCGGGTTTCGTCGTGCCGAGGCCGGCCGCACGCGGCTGTCTCGGCGCGCAGCAGTCCCGTGAAGGCCCTGATCACGGAGCCGGGCTCGAACCGAGTGTCGGCCCGGACCGGATACCGGCCGGGGCGGTCGGCGTGCCCCGGCGGGCGACCGTCCGCTCGTCGCCGTGGATCACCGCGCGCCGGCCCGGACCGGGCCGGGGCTGCGACCGGCGGGGGGAAGGCGTTCGCCCGAATGCACTCGGCCTGGGCCGTTCGGACGCCGGTCCGCTGTTCCTCGGGAGTGCAGAACCGGCCTGTAGGGCTTAAGTCCTTTAACAGGACAATCCCGATGTCACCCGAAAGTCTCGTTAGACTGCTAAGGACGCATCAAGATCCTGGAGCAGGAGTCGCGGGCGTCACAGGGCGCGCCGGGAAGTCTGGTCGGCAACTGCACCACCCGTGCATCCGTTGCCGCTCCCCGCCCCAGGAGGTCCGCGTGACCGACCAGCCGCCCGTCCACGAGCCGACGACCCGCCGCCGGCAGTTCCTCGGCCGGCTGTCACTGCCCGAGCGCACCTTCATCACCGACGCGCTGCGCACCGAAACGGTCGGCGGCATGCTGCTGCTGGCCGCCGCCGTGGTCGCCCTGATCTGGGCCAACGTCTGGCCGCACGCGTACGAGAGCGTGCTCGACTACCGGATCGGCCCTTCGGCCCCGCTCCACCTCCACCTCACCCTGGCCACCTGGGCCCAGGACGGCCTGCTGACGATCTTCTTCTTCGTGGCCGGCATCGAGCTCAAGCGCGAGTTCGTCGCGGGCGAGCTGCGCACTCCGAGCGCCGCTCTGCTACCGGTGATCGCCGCCGTCTGCGGCGTCACCGCGCCCGCGATCCTGTTCGCCCTGATGAACTCCGGCAGCGGCGGCCATCCCGGCGGCTGGGCCATCCCGACCGCCACCGACATCGCCTTCGCGCTCGGCGTGCTGGCCGTGGTCGGCACCCACCTGCCCTCGGCGCTGCGCGCCTTCCTGCTCACCCTGGCCGTGGTGGACGACCTGATCGCGATCCTGATCATCGCGATCTTCTACAGCTCGGGGATCAAGTTCTGGGCGCTCGGCCTGGCCTTCGCGGGCCTGGTGCTGTTCTGGTTCCTGCACCGGCGCGGGGTGAAGGGCTGGTACCTGTTCGTACCGCTGGCCGTCGTGGTCTGGGCGCTGATGCACGAGAGCGGCATCCACGCCACGGTGGCGGGCGTCGCGATGGGTCTGATGCTGCGCTGCCACCGGGAGGGCGACGAGGAGCACTCCCCCGGCGAGCACATCGAGCACCTGATCCGCCCGCTCTCGGCCGGGCTGGCCGTCCCGGTGTTCGCGCTGTTCGCGGCCGGGGTGACGATCTCCGTCCCGGCGCTGCGCGAGGTGTTCACCCAGGCCACCCCGCTCGGCATCGTGGCCGGGCTGCTGGTCGGCAAGACGGTGGGCATATTCGGCGGGACCTGGCTGGCCGCCCGGTTCACCCGGGCCGAGCTGAACCCGCAGCTCAAGTGGGCCGACCTGTTCGCCGTCTCGGTGCTCGCCGGGATCGGCTTCACCGTCTCGCTGCTGATCAGCGAACTGGCGTTCCCGCACGACCTGGCGCTCGCCGACCGCTCGAAGACGGCCGTCCTGGTCGGCTCGCTGCTCTGCGCGACGGTCGCCACCGTGCTGCTCAAGCTGCGCAACCGGCGCTACCGCGCGCTGTGCGAGGAGGAGGACCGGGACGTGGACGGCGTACCGGACGTCTACCAGCAGGACGACCCAGCCTGGCAGGCCCGGGCCGCCGACGCGATTCCGGTCACCGACGCGAGGCCGACGGCCGGCGCGGCACCGACCACCGGCGCGACACCGACCACCGATGCAACGCCGACCACCGATGCAACGCCGACCACTGACCCGGCACCGACCACCGACCCGGCACCGGCAACCGACTCGGCGCCCACCACCGACCCGGCCCGGCGCCTGCCCGGCGAGGGGTACGGCACCGACGCCTGAAGCCCCCGAAGGGGTCCCGCGCGCCTTCCGAAGCCAGGACACGTCCCTCCGCCGGGGCCCCGGAGTGGTGTCCGACTGACCGGTAGGGGCATGATTCTGAGCTGTCGACACACCACTGACGCCTCCGGACCCCCCACCGGCCCCGGAAACCGCACACCGCGACGGCGTCACGCCGCAACAGCCGCAGAGGAGAACCGCTGATGCCCGCAGGAGCCGCAGACCCGTCCAGCAACGGCCGGGCGCCCTACGAGGGCGAGCGTTCGGTGGGGCAGCTGTTCGCGGCGGCCACCGCCGACCTGTCCTCGCTGGTCCACGACGAGATCGCGCTCGCCAAGGCCGAGATCAAGTCGGACGTCAAGCGCGGCGCCGCCGGAAGCATCTTCTTCGTCGTGGCCGGGGTGATCGGCCTGGCCGGCATTCCGATGGCGAGCATCGCGGTCGCCTTCTTCTTCCACTGGCTGGGTGTGCCGCTGGGCTGGTCGTTCGCGATCTCGTTCTTCCTCCACGTGATCGTCGCGGCGTTGGTCGGCTTCGTGGCCGTGCGCATCTTCAAGAAGATGAGCAGGCCGGAACGCACCATCGAGGGCGTCCAGAAGACCACCGAGGTGCTGAAGAACGTCCGGCCGCGGCCGGCCACCCAGGAGGAGATCGACCGGGGTCTGGGCCGCATCCCGTAACCCGCGGAGGGGTGCTCCAATCCACTGACAGCGAGTGCCTGGCACGTGTCGAGCTCTCGGATGTGACACGCTCTCGGTATGCCGCTCGACCAGACGCCCGTGCCCGCGCAGCCGTCCGCCACCTCCGGCCCCGACTCCGGCTCCGGGGCCGGCACCGGTTCCGGCCCCGGCGGCGGCGCTGCCGAGGCCTGGAGCATCCGGCAGCCGGGCCCGTGGACGCACCGCGACCTCGCGGCCAACGGCGCCCGTTTCCACATCACCGAGCTGGGTTCCGGCCCGCTGGTGCTGCTGGTGCACGGCTGGCCCGAGTACTGGTGGGCCTGGCGCCACCAGCTGACCGCGCTGGCCGCCGCCGGCTACCGCGCGGTGGCGCTCGACCTGCGGGGCATCGGCGGCAGCGACCGCACCCCCCGCGGATACGACCCGGGCAACCTCGCCCTGGACATCACCGGCGTGATCCGCTCGCTCGGCGAGCGCCGGGCGCACCTGGTCGGGCACGCCTCCGGCGGCACCCTGGCCTGGGTGGCGGCGGTGATGCGCCCGTCGGTGATCCAGAGCCTCACCGTGGTCTCCGCGGCGCACCCCCGGGACCTGCGCCGGGCGCTGCTGACGAACCGCAAGCAGATGGCCGCCTTCGACCACGTGCTGGGCTTCCAGCGGCCGTGGATACCGGAACGCCGCCTGGTCGCCGACGACGCCGCGCTGGTCGGCCGCTACCTCGACGAGTGGACCGGTCCGAACAAGCTGGACGAGGCGGCCGTGCACGCGTACCGGCAGGCCATCCAGATTCCCAGCACCGCGCACTGCTCGATCGAGCCGTACCGCTGGCTGCTGCGCTCGATGGCGCGTCCGGACGGCATCCAGTTCGCCCGGCGGATGAAGAAGCCGATCACCGCGCCCACCCTGCACGTCCAGGGCGCCTCGGACCCGGTGCTGCTGTCGCACACCGCGCTGGGCGGCGGGGAGTACGTGGCGGCGCCGTACCGCTGGCGGCTGATGCCGGGGGTGGGGCACTTCCCGCACGAGGAGGCACCGGAGGAGTTCACCGCCGAGCTGCTGGACTGGATCGGCCGCCACAAGGAGTGACGGCCGGAAGGCCCGGCAGGGGGCCGCTGGGAGAAGGGCCGAACGTTCCAACTCCCTTGATCTTGTGCTCATATGACAAGCGCATAGGCCAAGTTCGGAAAGTCCGGGCGGTTACTCCCACCGGCCCAGGGGCATCCATTCCGGTATGACCTGGATGCCCGATCGCGACGACGCCCCGCGCGGCCGACGCCACAACAGTCCCCAGCGCTCCGCACACCGCCCGGACCGGGTGGAGGACCTCGGCTTCGACGGCCTCGACCGCCGTCAGCGCGGGGTGCAACGGCAGATGGGCATCCGGCGCATCCTCGGCCGGCGCGCCCGGTGGGTGGGCGCGCGACTGCGGCGCGAGACCTGAGGCCTCGCGCCGCCGCTCCCACTGGCCGGACGACGACCGGTCAGCCGGTCAGCCGTTCAGCCGTTCAGTTCACGATCTGCGGCGACAGCGCGGTGAACCAGAGCAGGACGAAGGTCGCCACCGACATGATCGGCACCAGCACCTTGGTCTCGACGTTGTTGCCGCTGCGCTTGATCAGCACGATCTCGTAGCGCTCCTTGTGCGGCCACAACAGCGGCGCGCCCTTCTTGGTCAGGCAGTCGCCCAGCAGGTGCGCCAGCGTGCCCAGTCCGACCGCGTACGGCAGCCAGCCGGGAGAGTTGGGCATCCAGGTGTTCATCCCGAAGGTGCCGAGCGCGGCCAGGCCTATGACGGTGATCCACGCCTCCGGTCCGTTGCTCGGCGGGCAGAGCCGCAGTGCCCGGATCGCCAGCGCCAGGAGGAAGAACGTCACCGAAAGGGTGAAGTAGCGGCCCAGGAAGGTGACGCCCGCCCAGGTGCCGCCACCCATCAGCGCGACGAACAGCAGCGAGTGGGTGGCGTGCCGGTGGCCGCCGGAGGCCCAGGCCACGAAGCGGCAGAGCGCCTTGGAGACCGGGCCGAGGAAGTTGGCGATCGAGCCGTCGTGGTGGTCGAGGTCCGGCAGCAGCGCCGCGCCCGCGCACAGCACCGTGCCCATCAGTATGTCCGCCGGCTGCAGCGTGGTGTGCAGCAGCAGCGGAGGCAGGAACGGGGCCGAGGCCGCGTACAGCATCGCCCCGCTCACCGCGTGTGAATGACCCATCATCGGACTGCCACGACCTCCCGTTGACTCACTCCGGGACGGCAACCCGGTTGAGCCGAACGGGTGAGCGCGGCCGAGGCTACCAGGGCGGACTGACGGTTCGACGGATCCCGCACCGGCAGGATTTCCACGCCGACCGGCCACCCACGGAACCGGCCACCCACGGAACCAGCCGCGCGCCCGCCTGGACGCCGGCCGCCCCTGGGACGACGGGGGCGGTCAGAGCGCGCAGCCCTGGGTTTCCACCCTGGTGGTCGCGCCGCCGCCCGCCACCGCGTCCTCGCGCACCTCGGCCGAGGTCAGCACGTACCCGGTGTCGGCGCTGTCCAGGGACTTCGCGAACACCACGCCGTACACCTGGCCGTCCGGAGTGAGCAGCGGGCCGCCGCTGTTGCCCTGGCGGACCAGCGAGCGCACCGAGTAGACGTCGCGCACCACCTGGCCGCGGTGGTAGATGTCCGGACCGTTGGCCTGGATCCGGCCGCGGATGCGGGCGGGCTGGACGTTGAAGGCGCCGTTCTCGGGGAAGCCCGCGACGATCGCGCTGTCGTTGGTCCGCGCCTCGCCCGCGAAGGTCAGCGGGGGCGCGTTCAGCTTGGGCACGTCCAGGACGGCGATGTCGCGCTGCCAGTCGTAGCGGACCACCGTGGCGTCGTAGAGCTGGCCGACGCCGCCGATCTGCACGGTCGGCTCGTCGACGCCGCCCACCACGTGGGCGTTGGTCATCACCCGGTGCGGGGCGAAGACGAAGCCGCTGCCCTCCAGGGTCTTGCCGCAGGAGGTCGCGGTGCCGACCACCTTGACCAGGCTCTGCCGGGCCTTGGCCACCGCCGGGCTGTTGGCCAGCGCCGGGTCGGGGGTGTCGACCTGGGTGATCGGCTCGTGCTCGAAGGGGTTGAAGACCTGCGGGAAGCCGTTGCGCGCGAGCACCTTGGAGAAGTCGGAGAACCAGTTCGGCGCGTCGCCGGGCAGCGCGTCCTGGACGCCGCCGAGGATCGCCGAGGACCGGACCTGCTTGGAGACCGTCGGCAGCGACGTCCCGGCCAGCGCGGAGCCGATCAGCCAGGCCACCAGCAGCATCGAGATCACGTTGACCACCGCGCCGCCGGAGGCGTCCAGCAGCCGGGCCGGACGGCGGTCGATGTGGCCCCGCAGCTTCCAGCCGAAATGGGCGGTGACCGCCTGGCCGATCGCGGCGCAGACGATCACCACCACGACGGCCACCACCGAGGCGGTGGTGCCGGGGCTGAGGTGGTCGAGCAGCAGCGGCAGCAGCTGGACGGCCAGCAGGCCGCCGCCGAGGAAGCCGACGAGGGAGAGGACGCCCACCACGAAGCCCTGCCGGTAGCCCGAAACGGCGAATCCGACAGCGGCGAGGATCAGCAGCACATCCAGGACGTTCACCCGGACACCCTCCCACGCTTCGCGACCGTGCCGCGCCGACGGTCCGTCACGAGCCAGCGGCGTCGCCGCCCGGCAGGGCCCGGGAGTGTTCCAGGTCACCCTGGACGAGCGCGAGCGCGTCGTCCGAGAGGTCGACGATCCGGGACGGGTCCCAGGGCAGCTCCAGCCCGCTGTGGTGCAGCACCCGGTCGATCACCCCGGCGGTGAACCCCCAGACCAGCCGCCCGGCGACCGCGAAGGCCGGCCCGATGTGCCCGGACGGGTGCCGCAGCCGGACCCGGTTCGCGGGGTCGGCGAGCTCGGCGATCGTCACCCGGAACACCGCACCGGTCTCGCCCTGGTCCACCGGGCGCACCGGCGACTCCTCGCGCCACCAGCCCAGCACCGGGGTCACCACGAAGCTGCTGACCGGGATGTACAGCCGGGGCAGCGCGGCGAAGACCTGCACCCCGGCCGGGTCCAGGCCGGTCTCCTCCCAGGCCTCGCGCAGCGCCGCCGCGATCGGGCCGGGACCGTCCGGGTCGCCGTCCTCCGGGTCCAGCGCGCCGCCCGGGAAGGACGGCTGGCCGGCGTGCGAGCGCAGCGAACGGGCCCGCTCGATCAGCAGCAGGTCCGGTCCGTCCGGGCCCTCGCCGAACAGCATCAGCACGGCCGCCGCCCGGCCGCCCTCGCGCGGCGGCAGGAAGCGGCTCAGCTGTTCCGGCAGCACCCGCTCGGCCGCGTCCCGGACCGGCTCCAGCCAGGCCGGCAGGCCGCTCCGCTCGATGGCTCCCCTGATCACGCGTCCACCCCCAGGTCCGCGACCCGCCCCTGGTGGGCGGCCGCGTCGGCGCGGGCGGCGGCCTCGCCGGGGAAGTCCGCCGGCGGCTTCAGCCGCTGGCCGGGCTGACCGCCCATCTCGTACTTGAGCAGCTTGCGGGCCTTCTCCGGGTCCAGCTCGCCCTCCCCGTAGGCGGGGCAGAGCGGGGCGATCGGGCAGGCCCCGCAGGCGGGCTTCTGGGAGTGGCAGATCCGGCGGCCGTGGAAGACCACGCGGTGCGAGAGCATCGTCCACTCCGACTTCGGGAAGATCTCGGCGACGGCCAGCTCGACCTTCACCGGATCCTCCTCGGTGGTCCAGCCGAACCGCCGGGCCAGCCGCCCGAAGTGGGTGTCCACGGTGATGCCGGGGACGCCGAAGGCGTTGCCGAGCACGACGTTGGCGGTCTTGCGGCCGACGCCGGGCAGGGTCACCAGGGCTTCCAGCCGGCCGGGGACCTCGCCGCCGAACTCGTCGCGCAGCGCGGTGGAGAGGCCGATCAGCGCCTTCGCCTTGTTCCGGAAGAAGCCGGTCGGGCGGATGACCTCCTCCAGCTCCTCCGGGTTCGCGGCCGCCATGTCCTCGGGCGTCGGGTACTTCGCGAACAGCGCCGGGGTGGTCTGGTTCACCCGCAGGTCGGTGGTCTGCGCCGACAGCACAGTGGCCACCAGCAGCTGGAACGGGTTCTCGAAGTCCAGCTCCGGGTGGGCGTACGGGTACAGCTCCGCCAGCTCGCGGTTGATCCGCCGGGCCCGCCGCACCATCGCCAGGTGCGACTCCGGCTTCCTCGGCTTCACAGCCGACTTCGCCGCCTTCGCAACCTTCACAGCTTTCGCGGCCCGCTTCACGGGAGGCTTCGCTGCCTGCTTCACGTCCGGCTCCGCGGCTGGCTTCGCGGCCGACTTCACGGCCTGCTCCGCGGCCGGCTCGGTCGCGGTCTTCCGGGCCTTGCTCTCTGCCATGCACGAAGGCTACGCCGAGCGGCGGACCGCTTGGGGCCGATCAAGGACGGAAGAAGTGGCTGCCGGGGCGGCTGTTGTGCGCTGGGGGCCGGTCCGGCCGGGGGAGACCGGGGGAGAACGGATGATCAGGGAGGTGCTGCCCGCCGCGCTGCGGACCGGGCCGGACGTCGCGGTGATCGACACCAACCTGCCCGGGCTGGACGGACTTAGCTGGACGGACTTCCCGAGCTGGACGGGCTGCGCGAGCTGGACGGGCTGCGCGAGCTGGACGGGCTGCGCGAGCGGCTCCCGGGCTGCCGCGCGCTCGTCCTCACCGGACCGGTGCGGCCCGCCGAGCTGTGCGGGCACTGGCGGCCGGGGTGCTCGGCTTCCTCGGAAGGACGTCCCGGCCGAGGAGTTGGCGGCCGCGATCCGGCGCGTGGCAGCCGGGGAGCGGATCGTCCCTGTCGTCGCGGTTGCGGACCCTGGCCAGCACCGAGGCGGCGGAGGAGCCGACCGCGACCAGGGGGACGATGCCCCGGGTGAGGCGGGTCATCGGGTCCGGCCGGGGCGTTCACCGCAGTGTGCGGCCGATGGTGCCCTCAAGGGTGTTGAGCAGGCCGGCCAGGGCCTCGGCGAGGCGGTCCTGCTCCTCGGGGGACAGGCCGGAGAGCAACGCCCGGTCGTAGGCGATGAGATCCTGGATCAGGCCGTCGACCAGCTCCCGCCCGGCGTCGGTGAGCGAGAGGTGGGCGACCCGGCGGTCCCGGTCGTCGGTGCGGCGGCTGACCAGCCCGCGCTCCTCCAGCAGTCGCAGGCGCTTGGTGACGGCGGCACCGGAGGCGAAGCTCTCGCGGGCCAGCTGGGTGGGCGTCAGCTCGACCTCGACCCGGCGAAGGGCGCCGAGGATGTCGAACTCGGCGCGGGTCAGGCCGGCCCGGGTGAGCGCGTCGGGCGTCTGCTGGAGCAGCGCGGCGCAGCGGTTGATCCGGCCGAGGACGGCGATCGGGCCGGTGTCCAGGCCCGGGTAGGCGCGCTCCCACTGGCGCAGCACACCTGCGACGACGTCCTCCACGTGCGCTGCTCCCGTTCTGCGACCGACCGTCCGTCGATCCTAGGGCGTGTCCGGCGAGCCGCGTCGCTCCAGGAGGGCCGCCAGCAGGTGGTGGGCGTGCTGCTCGGCGTCGGAGGTGCGCCGGTGCGGGAGAGCGGGGCGGCGCCACTCGCCGGTGGCGGCGTCGGCGGCCTCGCGCAGTTCCAGCAGGGCGGTGGCCAGTCCGGTCCGGGCCGTCAGGGATCCCGAGCCGACGGCCGCGGCGGTGGCGACCGCCGCCCGGGCCTCCCGGGTGGCGGTCTCGGCTGCGGCCAGGGCGCGGGACAGCCGGGTGGCGGTGCGGCGGTTGGTGACGAGCAGGCAGGCGGCGAGGCCGGTGAGCGCGCCCACGCAGGTGTCCAGCCAGCGGTCGGCGATCAGGGTCCGGGCGGGCTGGAGGCCCGCGAACTCGGTCATCAGCAGGGCCATCGGGGTGACGAAGACCGTGGCCAGCCAGTAGCTGCGGACGATCGTCGCCTCGGCGCCGAACTGGCACAGCAGCCCCAGCCCGATCATCGCCGGCTGCCCCGAGTGGGCGAGGGGCAGCACTGCGGTGAACAGCACCAGGCCGATCAGGTTGCCCAGCACCCGTTGCAGCGCGCGCTGCCAGGAGAGCGTGCTGTTGGCCTGGAACACCGAGGCCGCGGTGACCACCGCCCAGTACGGGCGGCCGACGCCGAGCGCCAGCGAGATCCACCCGGCGGCGGCGCAGCCGACCGCGACCCGCAGACCGATCGGCAGCAGCGCCGAGCCCGGCCCCAGAGCCCGACGCAGCGCCCGACGCAGCGCCCGGTGCAGTGGCGGGCGTTGGCCGGAGTGGTGGGCGCGCAGTTCGGCGGCCTCGGCCTCGGTGAGGTCGAGCAGCGGCAGGGGGCGGCCCCGGCGCAGGTCACGGGCCCAGGCCTGGTACCGCTCGGCGACGGCGGCGACAGCGGATCCGTCGCCCCGCCCGGCGGGCGCGACCAGCGCCCGCTCCGCGTGGACGAGCAGCCGCTCGGGCGCGTCGCCGAGGGCGCGCCACCGGGTCGGGGAGGAGAGGGCGAGGCTCTGCCGGGCCGCGGCGACCGCGCCGACCAGGGCCGTGCGGGCGGCCGCGTCCGGTGTGCCGGGCGCGGTGCGGACCAGCCGGGCGGCGGCCTCCAGCGCACGGGCGGTGGCGATCCGCTCGGGCCCGTACGGGCGCAGCAGCGCGGGGGTCATGCCGACCAGCCAGGCCAGTGCGGCGCCGAGCGCGGTGAGCGCCAGGTGCGGTGGGAGGTCTGCGGGGTGCTGCGGGACGAAGGCGCAGCTGGCGGTGGTGAAGGTGATGATCAGACTGCCGGGCGGCCCGATCCGGGCGGCGTCGCAGCCCGGCTTGTGCAGCGCGGCGAGCACCGCCGTCACCGCGACCAGCACCACGGCGTCGCGGGTCAGGGCGGAGGCGGTGAGCGCGGCGGCGGTGCTGAGCACGGTGCCCAGCAGCACGCCGGCCAGGGTGCGGGCCCGGGCGCGGTAGGGCAGGCCGTGGCCGTACAGCGCGCCGAGGCCGCCGGCCGAGGTGTAGAGCGCGAGGTCGAGTCGGCCGAGGGCGAGCAGGGTGAGGTTGAGGAGGCCGAGGGTCACCACGGCGCTGAGCGCGGGCTTGTGCCAGATGTCCCCGGGCGGGCCGACCCGGAGGGCCTGCCGGAACTGGGCGGGTGTGGCCATGGAAGAAGATTAGCAGGTAATTTACCCGTGAAATGTTTGCTCGTCGGGGCCGGGAAAGAATTTTTCCCGGAGCGATGAGTTCTGCGGTGCGCTCCGGTCTACCCCCATGACCGACCCGCACGACGACAGGGAAGAGCACCCCATGAGCACCGTGATCTCCGCCGACGGAACCACCATCGCCTGCACCGTCACCGGCTCCGGCCCGGCCGTGGTGCTGGTCGACGGGGCGATCGGCCACCGCGCCTTCGACCCGGGCGTCGCGGTCGCCGAGCAGCTCTCGGCGCACCACACCGTGTGGGCCTACGACCGGCGCGGCCGCGGCGGCAGCGGGGACACCGCGCCGTTCGCCGTGGAGCGGGAGATCGAGGACCTGGCCGCCGTCGTCGCGGCGGCCGGCGGCTCGGCGGCCGTCTTCGCCATCTCCTCGGGCGCCGCGCTCGCGCTGCGGGCCGCCGCCGCGGGCGTCGGGATGACCCGACTCGCCGTCTACGAGCCGCCGTTCAGCACCGAGGAGGGCCAGGCCGAGCGCTTCGTCGGGTACGTCACCGAGCTGGAGGGAGCACTCGCCGAGGGGCGGCGCGGGGATGCCGTCGCGGCCTTCATGACCTTCGTGGGGATGCCCGGGGAGATGGTGGACGGGATGCGCTCCGCCCCGGTGTGGCCGGTCTTCGAGGCGGTCGCGCCGACCCTGGCGTACGACGCGGCGGCACTCGGCGCCCGGACCGGTGCGGCCGTGCCGGTCGAGCTGCTGGCCACCGTCGCGGTGCCCACCCTGGTCCTGGACGGCGGCGCCAGCCCGGAGCTGCTGCGGGCCCCCGCCCGAGCGGTGGCCGAGGCCGTGCCGGGCGCCGAGTACCGGACGCTGGCCGACCAGACCCACGAGGTCGCGGCCGAGGTACTGGTGCCGGAGCTGCTGAAGTTCTTCGCCTGACGGGCAGGAGTTCCGCGCCTGACGGACAGGAGTTCCGCACCTGACGGGCACTCGCCCCGGGCCCCCCGGCACCCCTGTCCACGACGCGTCCTAGTCTTCCCCCGTCCGGCCATCGACGAGATCGAGGAAAGAGGAAAGAGGAAGCGTGAACGGGGACTTCAAGGACTTCGCGGACATTCCCACCACCACCCTGGCCGATGTCCTGGGCGGCGCCCAGGTCATGGACATCGGCCTGCGCCCGCTCTGGACGGGCATGCCGCGGTTCGCCGGACCGGCCTTCACCGTGCGGTGCCCGCCCGGCGACAACCTGATGCTGCACGCGGCGATCTACCGGGCCGAGCCCGGCTCGGTGATCGTGGTGGAGTCCGGCGACCTGGACCACGCGCTGGCCGGCGGCAACGTCTGCGCCGTCGCGCAGCGCCGGGGCGTCGCCGCGTTCGTGGCGGACGGCCTGATCCGCGACCTCGGCGAGGTACGGGAGTTGGGCTTCCCGGTGGTCGCCCGGGGCGTCATCCCGATCCCCGCGGCGAAGAAGCAGCTGGGCACCCACGGCGCCCCGGTGCGCTGCGGCGGCGTGCTGGTGGCCGTCGGCGACATCGTGGTGGCCGACGAGGAGGGCGTCGTGGTGGTGCCCGCCGCCGAGCGGGCGGGGGCCCTGGAGGCGGCCCGGGCGAAGCTGGCCAAGGAGGCCGCCGAGACCCTGGACGACTGGGAGGCCGCCCACCACGCCCGGATCGAGCAGAGCCTGGCCGAACTGGGCTTCACCGGCTGACGCCGCCGGGACCCACGCTTCAGTACAGCCCGTTCAGCTCCCCGAAGCCGAGCGCCCCGTCGAGCTCCGTCAGCGTCCCGGCGCCGAGCAGTTCGACGGCGGCCCGGTGGGCCGTGGTGTACGCGGCCTGGGCGAGGCCGGTGCCGACGCTGACTCGCCGCACCCCCGTGGCGGCGAGTTCGGCGACGCTCGGACCGCCCGCCCCGGCCATCGCGTTCACCGGCAGCGGGGAGCGCCGGCACAGCTCGGTGAGGGCGTCGAGGTCCAGCAGCCCGGGGACGAACAGGCCGTCGGCGCCCGCCTCGGCGTAGGCCTCGGCCCGGGCCAGCACGTCGTCGAGCCCGCCCAGACCGAACAGGAACACGTCGGTCCGGGCGTTGACCAGCAGTTCGGGCAGTCCGGCCGCCGCTGCCGCGGTGCGGGCCGCGCGCAGCCGCTCGGTCTGCTCGGCCACCGGGAACAGCGGCCCGCCGACGGCCGTCGAGTCCTCCAGGTTGACCCCCGCCGCGCCGACGCCGACCAGTTCGGTGACGGTCGCCGCCACGTCGGCGGGCAGCGGCCCGTACCCGCCCTCGGCGTCGACGGTGACCGGCAGGTCCACCGCGGCGACGACCCGGCGGGCCGCCTCGACCGCCGCCGCCCGGTCCATCCGCTGGCCGTCGCCGTGGCCGAGCGACCAGGAGACGCCACCGCTGGTGGTGGCGATCGCCCGGGCGCCGGCCGAGGCGATCACCGCGGCGCTGCCCGCGTCCCAGGCGTTGGGCAGGACGAGGACGCCCTCCGCGACCAGCTCGCGCAGCCGCAGCGCCCGCTCGCGGGCCTCGGGGGTGGTGGACATATCGGGTCACCGGCTTTCGTACGGATCGGTGGGGACGCAGGCATCCTGCGCCCCGGCCGCAGGCCGGCACCAGTGATTAAGCTGGGGCCGAATCTTCCGAAGGGGGCCCGCGGATGCGGACGGAACTCCAGTTCTCCACCCAGGACTTGGCGCTGACCCGGTTCGCCGTCAGCCCCATGCAGGAGGTGGTGACCAGCCTGCGCGCGCTCGCCCACTCCCCCGTCCCTGCGCTGCACCGCCGCTGGGCCGGGCAGGTGCGCGCCCGGCTGGCCGCCGCCGGGCTGGACCGGGGCCGGCTCGCCGCGATGGTCCCGCCCGACGGCCACCTGCCCGACTTCCTCAACCCCGCCCCCGCGGGTTGCTCGACCACGCTCGCCGAGGAGCTGGCCGTGATCACCGCGACCCGCGCCGAGCAGGTCCGGGCCGACCTCGACATCCTGGCCGCCGAGGCCGGCGGCCGGCTGCCCGCCGCGCTGGTGCCGCTGCACCGCGACCCGTCCGGCCAGCTGCCCCGGCTCGCGACCGAGATCGAGGCGTACTGGGAGCTGGCGCTCGCCCCGTACTGGGCGCGGATCCGGGCGCTGCTGGCGGCGGACGTCTTCCACCGCTCCCGGCAGGCCGCCGAGCACGGCCCCGCGCGGATGCTGGACGAGCTGCACGAGACGGTCCGCTGGGACGGCACCGCGCTGCGGCTGGAGCGGCGGCACTGCGCCGTCACCCGGCTGACCGCCGGGGCCGGGCTGCTGCTGGTGCCCTCGGCCTTCGCCTGGCCGCGGGTGCTCACCCGGGTGCTGCCGCCGGACCCGCCGCAGCTGGTCTACCCGGCCCGCGGCACGGCCGCGCTGTGGGAGGAGCGGCCCGGCTCGGCGGCGCGCACCGACGCGCTGGCCGCCGTCCTCGGCCGGTCCCGGGCGCAGTTGCTGGCCGAGCTGGACTCCCCGGCCTCGACCACCGAGCTCGCCCGCCGGACCGGACTGTCCCCGGCCGCCGTCTCCCAGCACCTCACCGCCCTGCGCGCGGCGGGCCTGACCAGCGCCCACCGGGCCGGGCACGCCGTCCTCTCCGCCCGCACGGCGGTGGGCGACTCCCTGTTCGATCACGACGGACAGACATTCGACCGGTGACGTCCGCCGGGCGCCCCGCCCCGTGACCCGCCGGTGCGAATGGCCCCGCACCGCACCCCGGGACACACCCCCTCCTCATATGATCGGAGCGACATGCGCCATGCTTGGTGATGCAGAACACTGAACGGAACTTGCGCCGGACGGCCCACCCGCCGGACGGCCGAGAAGGAGGAAGCACGTGGACGACGTTCTGCGGCGCGCCGCACTCTTCGCGGCACTCGACGACGAACAGGCCGGCGAGCTGCGCGCTTCCATGACCGAGGTCACCCTCGCCCGTGGTGAGTCGCTGTTCCACGAGGGCGATCCGGGCGACCGGCTGTACGTCGTCGCCGAGGGCAAGGTGAAGCTGCACCGCGCCTCGCCGGACGGCCGCGAGAACATGCTCGCCGTGCTCGGCCCCAGCGAGATGATCGGCGAGCTGTCGCTGTTCGACCCGGGCCCGCGCACCGCCACCGCCAGCGCGCTGACCGAGGTCAAGCTGCTCGGCCTCGGCCACGGCGACCTGCAGCCCTGGCTGCACGCCCGCCCCGAGGTCTCGATCGCGCTGCTGCGGGCCATCGCCCGCCGACTGCGCCGGACCAACGACGTGATGTCCGACCTGGTCTTCTCCGACGTGCCCGGCCGCGTCGCCAAGGCCCTGCTGGACCTCTCCCGCCGCTTCGGCGTCCAGTCCGAGGAGGGCATCCACGTCGCCCACGACCTCACCCAGGAGGAGCTGGCCCAGCTGGTCGGCGCTTCCCGTGAGACGGTCAACAAGGCACTCGCCGACTTCGCCGGCCGTGGCTGGCTGAAGCTGGAGGCGCGCGCGGTGGTCCTGCTGGACGTCGAGCGACTGTCCCGCCGCTCGCGCTGACGCCCCGAGCGGGGCCGAGCGGGTCCGAACAAATCCGACCCGCTCCGAGCCCCGAGCACCCCGAGCACCGTGAAGGGCCCGTCCGACCGGACGGGCCCTTCGGCGTTCCCTGCGCGGGCCCACCCGGGCCCCGGATCAGTCCTGGTCCGGGATCAGCCCGTGTTCCTCCAGGTACTCCAGCTGGGCGCGCACCGACAGCTCGGCGGCCGGCCAGAGCGCCCGGTCCACGTCGGCGTAGACCCGGGCGACCACGTCGGCGGCCGTCCGGCAGCCCGCCTCGACCGCGGTCTCCACCTGGGCCAGCCGGGTCGCCCGGTGCGCCAGGTAGTAGTCGACGGCGCCGAGCGCGTCCGCGAGCACCGGCCCGTGGCCGGGCAGCACGGTGCGGACGCCGTGGGCGGAGGCCATGGTGTGCAGGTGGCGCAGCGAGTCCAGGTAGTCCCCGAGCCGGCCGTCGGGGTGGGCGACCATCGTGGTGCCGCGGCCGAGCACGGTGTCCCCGGTGAGGACCGCGCCGTCGTCCGGCAGGTGGAAGGTCAGCGAGTCCGAGGTGTGGCCGGGGGTGGCGACCACCCGCAGGTCGAGGCCGCCGACGTCCAGCCGCTGGCCGCCGACCAGGCCCTCGGAGCCCAGCCGGTGCGCGGGGTCCAGGGCCCGCACCTCGGTGCCGGTGAGCTCGGCGAAGCGGGCCGCGCCCTCGGAGTGGTCGGCGTGGCCGTGGGTCAGCAGGGTGAGCGCGATCCGCTTGCCGCGCTCCTCGGCGAGGTCGACCACCCGGCGCAGGTGGCCCTCGTGCAGCGGGCCCGGGTCGATCACCACCGCGAGGTCCGAGCCGGGCTCGGAGAGCAGCCAGGTGTTGGTGCCGTCCAGCGTCATCGGTGACGGGTTCGGCGCCAGCACGCACAGTGCCCGGGGAGTGGCCTCGCCGCCGACCACGGCGGCGGGGTCACCCGGGAGGAGGCCGCTCATGCACACCCCTCGGTGGTTCGCTCGCTCCGCTCGCTCACCGGCCGCCCTCGCCGTCGCGATGCAGGGCCCGCAGCGGCAGGGCCCGGACGAGGGCGCGCTGGGCGACCTCGACGAACGGGACCTGGGTGGTGCAGGCCGGGGAACGGGGGATCAGTCGGCGGGCGGGCAGCTCGGGGGCCGTCCGGCGAGCCACGTCGTTGTGGTTCATCGGTCATCGGTCCTTTCTGATCGTCTGATCGGCATCTTCAGCGGTGGTCAGCGGTGGTCAGCGGTGGTCAGCGGTCCCGGGGTCACTGGTGGTCAGTCGTCCCGGGAACAGCGGCCTCGGCTCAGGAGTCCTCGGGGAACTCCCCGTCGATGGTCAGTTCGTCGTACCCGGGCCAGCGGACCGTCATCCGGTCACCGCGCACCTCGGCCCGGCCCAGTACCGGCTCCAGCCGCCGCCCGGCGGCCGCGGCCAGCGCCTCGGCGGCCGTCCGCACCGACGAGAGCTCGCGCAGCACCGTCACGGTCGGCGGCAGCATGCCGAACCGGCCCTCGTGGTAGCCCCGGACCGCCTCGGTCGGCGTCAGCCAGGCGACCCGGTCGGCCTCGCCGACCTCCAGCGCCGCGCGCTGACCGGCCGGAAGGGCCGCGACGAAGAACCAGGTGTCGTAGCGCCGCTCCTCGAACTCCGGGGTGATCCAGCGGGCCCAGCCGCCCAGCAGGTCGCTGCGCAGCACCAGCCCGTGGTCCCGCAGGAACTCGGCGAGGGACAGCTCGTGCGCCTCCAGCGCGGCCCGCTCCGCGGTCCAGTCACGCGGCTCGGCGACACTGTGCGCGTCCGGGCCGGCCAGCAGCACGCCGGCCTCCTCGAAGGTCTCGCGCACGGCCGCGCACACCACGGCCCGCGCCGTCCGGGCGTCCACCCCGAGGCGGCGCGCCCACTCCTCGGGGGACGGCCCGGCCCAGCCCGGCTCGACCTCGGCATCCCGCGGGTCCACCCCGCCGCCCGGGTAGGCGTACATCCCGGCCGCGAAGGCCATCGAGGTGCGACGGCGCAGCAGGTAGGCCTCCGGCCCGTCGGGGCAGTCGCGCAGCAGCACGACCGTCGCGGCGGGCCTGGCCACCGCCGGGGTGAGCAGGCCGGAGTCGACCGCCCGGATCCGGGCGGGCCAGCCGGGCGGCATCGGGAGCGTCGTTGCTCGATGGTCCATGCCCGGATGCTAAGCGCACGGAGGCGGGGTTGGACAGGCCCGACCCCGCCTCCGCGATCACACTCAGGCGTTCTTGACGCGCACCTGGATCTCGACCTCGACCGGGGCGTCCAGCGGCAGCACCGTGACACCGACCGCGCTGCGGGCGTGCACGCCGGCCTCGCCCAGCACCTGGCCGAGCAGTTCGCTGGCGCCGTTGATCACGGCGGGCTGGCCGTGGAAGTCGGGGGCGGAGGCGACGAAGCCGACGACCTTCACGACCCGCTCGATCCGGTCCAGGTCGCCGATCACGGACTTCACGGCGGCCAGGGCGTTCAGCGCGCAGGTCTGCGCGAGCTCCTTGGCCTCCTCCGCGGACACCTCGGCGCCGACCTTGCCGGTGCTCGGCAGCTTGCCGCCGACGACCGGCAGCTGGCCGGAGGTGAACACGAACTCACCGGACTGCAAGGCCGGCACGTACGCGGCGACCGGGGCGGCCACCGGCGGCAGGGTCAGACCCAGCTCGGCGAGCTTCGACTCGACCTGGCTCATGCGTTCTTCTCCCGCTTGAAGTAGGCCACCAGCTGCTCGGGGTTCGGGCCCGGCACGACCTGGACGAGCTCCCAGCCGTCCTCGCCGAAGTTGTCCAGGATCTGCTTGGTGGCGTGCACGAGCAGGGGCGCCGTCATGTATTCCCACTTGGTCATGGCCAGACTCTAGACGAGGCGTCCCGGCGATCGCCGCCGGCCGCCGACCGGCGTGTGAGGTGGGGCACAAAGGGGGCATGATTCAGTCCTGGCACCCCGGGTGCTCCAGGCATCGGGGGCGCTGCCTGGTTACCCTCGCGAGAGGGCACCCTCATGGAGGGGGACCCCGTCCGCGCGCGGGCCCCCGGCAGGGGCGCCGCGCGGGAGGGGAGCCCGTAGGGACGGAGACGGACGGAGACGCAGCGTGGCACGCACCCCCGGCCAGGCGGCCCGGCGCGACCCCGACTGGGAAGGCGTCCGGCTGCACGTGGTCAGCGGCAAGGGCGGCACCGGGAAGACCACGCTGGCCGCCGCGCTGGCCCTGGCCCTGGCCGCCGACGGCGGCCGGGTGCTGCTGATCGAGGTCGAGGGGCGGCAGGGCATCGCCGAGCTGTTCGGGATCGCCGCGCTCCCGTACGAGGAGCGCCGGATCGCCTCGGTCTCCCGGTCCCAGCTGGGGCTGCCGGCCGGGGAGGCGACGACGGGCGGGGCGGGCGCCGGCGGGGCGGGCGCCGGCGAGGTGCTCGCGCTGGCGATCGACACCGAGCAGGCGCTGCTCGAATACCTGGAGATGTTCTACAAGCTCGGCCGGGCCGGGAAGGCGCTGCAGAAGGTCGGCTTCGTCGACTTCGCCACCACCATCGCCCCCGGCGTGCGGGACGTGCTGCTCACCGGCAAGGCCTGCGAGGCGGCCCGCCGCAAGGGCCCGGACGGGCGGCGCCGGTACGACGCGGTGGTCATGGACGCCCCGCCGACCGGGCGGATCACCCGGTTCCTGAACGTCAACTCCGAGGTCGCCGGGCTGGCCCGGATCGGCCCGATACACACCCAGGCGCAGGCCGTGATGCGGGTGCTGAGGTCGCCGGAGACCGCCGTGCACCTGGTCACCCTGCTGGAGGAGATGCCGGTGCAGGAGACGGTCGACGGCATCGCGGAGCTGCGCGAGGCGAAGCTCCCGGTGGGCGGGGTGATGGTCAACATGGTCCGGCCGCCGGTGCTGGACGCGGCGGCGGTCGCCGCGGTGGACGGGGACCACCGCGAGGAGGTGGCGCTGGCCCTCGGCGAGGCCGGGCTGGGGGGCCGCTCGCGCAGGGCGGAGGCGGTGCGGACCGCGGTGGAGCCGTTGATCGACCCGCTGCTGGAGCAGGCCAGGGAGCACGCCGAGCGGGTCGAGCTGGAGCGCGAGCAGCGCGCCGACCTGCAGCAGCTGCGGATCCCGACGTACGAACTGCCGCTGCTGGGCGAGGGCGTGGACCTCGGCGGGCTGTACCGGCTGGCGGGCGAACTGAAGCGGCAGGGGGCGGCGTGACCGCGGCGGACAACGGCATGGCGTCGGCCGACAGCCGGCTGGCGGTGGACGGGCTGATCGACGACCCGAGGACCAGGATCATCGTCTGCTGCGGATCCGGCGGCGTCGGCAAGACCACCACCGCCGCGGCGATCGGCCTGCGGGCCGCCGAGCGCGGCCGCAAGGTCGTGGTGCTGACCATCGACCCGGCCCGGCGGCTGGCCCAGTCGATGGGCCTGACCGAGCTGGACAACACCCCCCGGGTGGTCAAGGGCGTCACCGGCGACGGCGAGCTCCAGGCCATGATGCTCGACATGAAGCGGACCTTCGACGAGGTCGTGCTGGCCCACGCCGAGCCCGAACGGGCCAGGGCCATCATGGAGAACCCGTTCTACCAGTCCCTGTCGGCCGGCTTCGCGGGCACCCAGGAGTACATGGCGATGGAGAAGCTCGGGCAGCTGCGCGCCGCCGAGGAGTGGGACCTGATCGTCGTGGACACCCCGCCGTCCCGCTCGGCGCTGGACTTCCTGGACGCGCCCAACCGGCTCGGGTCCTTCCTGGACGGCCGGGTGATCCGGATCCTGACCGCGCCGGCCAAGGTCGGCGGGCGCAGCGCGATGCGGTTCCTCAACGCCGGGATGGGCCTGCTCACCGGCACCCTGGGCAAGATCTTCGGCGCCCAGCTGCTCACCGACGTGCAGACCTTCGTCAGCGCGACGGACTCGATGTTCGGCGGCTTCCGCGAGCGCGCCGACCGCACCTACCAGCTGCTCAAGGCGCCGGGCACGGCGTTCCTGGTGGTGGCGGCGCCGGAGCGGGACGCGCTGCGCGAGGCGGCGTACTTCGTGGACCGGCTGGCAGCGGACCGGATGCCGCTGGCCGGGCTGGTGCTCAACCGGGTGCACAGCACGGGCGCGCCGCAGCTCACCGCGGAGCGGGCGCTGGCGGCCGCCGAGGCACTGGAGGAGAACGGCTCGGAGCACTCCTCGCCCCAGGCGGAGGTGCTCGCGGCCGGACTGCTGCGGCTGCACGCCGAACGGATGCAGATCATGGGGCGCGAGCGGCGCACCCGGGACCGCTTCGTCTCGGTGTACCCGGACGTGCCGATCGTGGAGGTCGCCGCGCTGCCGGGCGACGTGCACGACCTGGACGGGCTGCGGGCCATCGGGGAGCGGCTCAGCGGCGCGGCGTGAGCACCCCGGGGGGCCGGTGCCGGCGGCGTGCTGCCGCCGGGCTCAGCCCGCCTGGGCGTAGTCCGTCAGTATCACGCCGGTCGCGAGGGACTCCTCGTACTCGGTACGGGCCGTCTCCAGCAGCCTGCGCCACGAGATGACCGTCGGGCGGCGGCGCAGCAGCGCACGGCGCTCGCGTTCCGTCATCCCGCCCCACACCCCGAACTCCACCCGGTTGTCCAGCGCGTCCGCGAGGCACTCCGTACGGACGGGGCAGCCGCTGCACACCGCCTTCGCCCGGTTCTGTGCCGCCCCCTGGACGAACAGTTCGTCCGGATCACTCGTGCGGCAGGCGGCCTGCGCACTCCAGTCGTCAACCCAGCCCATGCCGGCGCCGTCCTCTCCCGATGATTCGAGGCTCCCCCACGGCGGCAACGGCATATTCACCGTTGCCAGTTGAGGACGTTACGGAAGAAGGACAGCGCGCAACAGCCCCTTCGGGCTCAATCTCGAATGACCCGATCGGACTATGGGTATCGGTCATCTCACTCGTTGGAGTGATCGCAGGTCGCGGGCCTTGCCAGGCCGGAGGCCCCCACTCTCACCACAGATGCCGTCACGGAGAGCAACCGCCTACTCGAACACGGCAGGCCCCGGTCGCCTCAAAATCCGTACAACAACGGGCAATTCGGGCAAGTCTCCCCACTCACAAGAGTGAGTGATGTTGACGCACCGAAGCTGTCGCAAGCTTGTGACAAGCCTAGGCGAACACCTGCCCCTGTGTGCGGTATTCGGGGACGTAGGGTTCTCCCCATGGCACCGAAGCGCCCACCGGCCCCCCAGCCCCCAGGCAACCCCGGAGCTCCGCGCCGCAGGAGCAGCGGATCACCGATGGACCACGTCGGCAACGGCGTGAAGTTCCTGGGCGTCAGCGTGCTCTCCGGAGTCCTGCTGGCAGGCCTCGCCCTGCCGGCCGTCGGCGCCATGGGGCTGACCGCCAAGGACACGGCGGAGAGCTTCCAGAACATCCCCGACGACTTCAAGACCCCGCCGCTCACCCAGGCCACCCAGATCTTCGACGCTAAGGGCGGCCTGATCGCGAAGGTCTACGAGCGCGACCGCACCGTCCTCTCCGCCGACCAGATGTCGCCGTACATGCGGCACGCCCAGGTCGACATCGAGGACGCCCGGTTCTACGAGCACGGCGCCGTCGACCTCAAGGGCATCCTGCGCGCGGTCGGCAAGAACGCCGAGAGCGGCACCGCCTCCCAGGGCGCCTCCACGCTGACCCAGCAGTACGTGAAGAACGTCAACGTGGAGAAGGCCGGCGACGACCAGGCCGCCGTCCTGGAGGCCCAGCGCAAGACCCTGGGCCGCAAGATCCAGGAGCTCAAGGTCGCGATCAAGCTGGAGGAGGACCTGACCAAGGACCAGATCCTCACCAACTACCTCAACATCACCTTCTACGGCCACCAGGCCTACGGGGTCGAGGCCGCCTCCCAGCGCTACTTCAGCAAGAGCAACAAGGACCTGACCATCGCCGAGGCCGCCACCCTGGCCGGTCTGGTCCAGAACCCGTCGCAGTACGACCCGGTGCGCTACCCGGACAACACCATCAAGCGGCGCAACACGGTCATCGACAAGATGCTGGAGAACAAGCACATCACGGCCGACCAGGCGAAGGAGGCGAAGGCCGCCCCGCTGGGTCTGAAGTACAAGGACCCGCAGAACGGCTGCATCACCGCCCAGGCCGGCATGGGCTTCTTCTGCGACTACGTCCGCCACGTGGTCAAGCAGGACCCGGCCTTCGGCAAGACCGCCGACGACCGCAAGAAGCTGTGGGACACCGGCGGTCTGAACATCTACACCACGCTGGACCCGGACAAGCAGGCCGCCGCCCAGAACGCCGTCACCAAGAAGGTCAACGTGACCGACCCGGTGTCGGCCGCGGCGACCATGATGGAGCCCGGCACCGGCAAGATCCTGGCGATGGCCCAGACCCGCCCGTACGGCCTGGACCCGAACAAGAACCAGACCGTCGTCAACCTCAACGTCGACGCCTCGATGGGCGGCGGCAACGGCTTCCAGACCGGTTCGACCTTCAAGCCGATCCTCGCCGCGGCGGCGCTGGAGGCGGGCATGTCGAACACCCAGTCGTTCCCGTCCGAGAACAAGATCGACTACCCCCAGGTGTCGACCTGCAACGGCACCTGGAAGAACACCGACAAGCCCAAGGCCACGGTGAAGAACGAGTCGGCCGGCGAGGTCGGGCCGTACGAGCTCAAGCAGGCCATGGCCCTCTCGGTCAACACCTACTTCGTCGAGATGGAGCAGCAGGTCGGCCTCTGCGCGATGAAGCAGATGGCGAACAAGCTGGGCATCACCCAGTCCGCCAAGGGCGACCCGTTCCAGGAGGTGCCCTCGATGGTCCTCGGCACCCTGGAGCTCTCCCCGCTGACCATGGCGAACGTCTACGCGACCTTCGCCGCGCGCGGCAAGTACTGCACCCCGATCGCGATCAACAAGATCACCACGGTCGACGGCAGGGACCTCAAGGTCCCGCAGTCCCAGTGCAACCAGGTCTTCTCCGAGCAGACCGCGGACTCGCTCAACACCGTCCTGCTCAACGTGACCGAGAAGGGCACCGCGGCCGCCCTCGGCCTCGACGACGGCCGCAAGATCGCCGGCAAGACCGGTACCACCGACGAGAAGAAGGCCGCCTGGTTCGACGGCTACACCCCGTCGCTGGCCACCGCGGTCTGGCTCGGCGGCCCGGCCGGCGGCGTCAAGATGAAGAACATCAACATCGGCGGCAAGCACTTCGACGAGGTGTTCGGCGCCGACGGCCCCGGTCCGATCTGGCAGATGGCGATGAACCAGGCGCTCAAGGGCACGCCCCTGGAGCCCATCCAGACCACCAACATCCCGGACCCCCAGGCCACCACGCCCCCGCCGGCCTCTCCCCCGGCGACCGACCCGAACGCCCAGCCGCCGCAGCAGCCGGGAGCCCAGAACCCGCCGCCGGCCGGTCCTGGGAACGGGCCCGGTGGGGTGATAGGAGGAGGGTTCACCCTCCCTCCGGGCATGATCGGCGGCGGTGGGAACGGCAACGGGAACGGCAACGGCGGCAAGCACGGCGGCGGCAACGGCTGACCGGGGCCGCCCCGCTCCTCACCCGCACGAACGGCGAAGGGGCGCCCTCCGGATCTTTCCGGGGGGCGCCCCTTCGGCGTGCCGGCGGGTCGGCCGGTCGGTGCGGCGGCGGGTCGCCGGGCCGGTGCGGCGGCGTGCTGCGCTTCCCGCTCAGGCCAGCGCGGCCTTCACCGCGGCGGCCACCCGGCCGCCCTCGGCCAGACCGTCCACCTTCGGCTTGACCAGCTTCATCACGGCACCCATCGCCTGCGGGCCGCTCGCCCCGCTCTCAGCCACGGCGGCGGCCACGATCGCGGCCAGCTCCTCGTCCGACAGCTGCTTGGGCAGGTACCCCGCCAGCACCTCGCCCTCGGCGCGCTCCCGCGCGGCCTGGTCGACCCGGCCGGCCTTGTCGAAGGCCTCGGCCGCCTCGCGGCGCTTCTTCGCCTCGCGGGCGATCACCCGCTGCACCTCGTCGTCGGACAGCTCGCGCTTCTCGTCACCCGCCACCTCCTCGCTGGTGACGGCGGACAGCGTGAGCCGGATGGTGGACGAGCGCAGCTCGTCCCGGTCCTTGATGGCAGCCGTGAGGTCCTCCTGCAGCTGCGCCTTGAGCGTCGTCATGGCCATGAGTCTCCCACCTGCGCCGTTCGGTCGCTTGCCATTAAGCGCCGGGGCCCGCGCCCCGACCAGTAACCACTTAACCTGGTTACATGACTGATCGAGACGGAGCACCGGACCGCGCCCCCGGCCTGGTCCTCAGCACTCCGGGCGGCAGCAGCTTCCTCTTCGACCCCGGCGCGCTCTGCCTCGAACTGCTCACCACCGGCGGCCCCGGCGACCTCGCCCGCTACGAGGCCCTGCACCACCCGTCCGACCTCGCCGACTGGCTCCCCCTCTCCCGGCTGGGGCTGCCCGCCGGAGCCGTACGGATCACCGCCGAGCAGCTCGCCGACGCCCGCACCCTGCGCGACGCCCTCTGGCGGCTGGCCGCCGCCCGCGCCCACGGCACGGCCGGCCCCGCGGCGGACCACGCCACCCTCAACCGGGCCGCCGCCCACCCGCCGCTCGTCCCGCAGATCGCCCCGGACGGCACCGCGGCCGCCCCGCTGCCCGCCGACGGGGCCCAGCTGGTCTCCACCCTCGCCCGGGACGCCATCGCCCTGCTCACCGGCCCGTACGCGGACCGGATCCGGGAGTGCGGGGCGCACAACTGCCAGCTGGTCTTCGTCGACACCTCGCGGCCCGGGCGGCGGCGCTGGTGCTCGATGGAGCGGTGCGGCAACCGCAACAAGATCCGGGCCCTGCGCGCCCGGCGGGAGTCCGAGGAGCCCGACGCGGGGGCCGTGCCCGCAGCGGGCCACCGGACGTTCACCAGCTGATCCACCGTCTGAGAGCATGGACTGATGCGACCGCTGTACTCCGTTCCCCTCGGTGTCGCCGCCGCCGGCGCCGCCTGCCTCGCCTACTCCGTCGGGTACGAGGTGCGTGCCTTCCGGCTCCGCCGGGTCGAGGTCCCCGTCCTGCCGCACGGCGCCAAGCCCGTCCGGATCCTCCAGGTGTCCGACATCCACATGGTGACCGGGCAGGGCAAGAAGCAGCGCTGGCTGAAGAGCCTGGCCGGCCTGCGCCCCGACCTGGTGGTCAACACCGGCGACAACCTCTCCGACCCGCTCGGCGTCCCGGCCACCCTCGACGCGCTCGGGCCGCTCATGGACTTCCCCGGCGTCTACGTCTTCGGGTCCAACGACTACTACGGCCCGGCCCGCAAGAACCCGGCCCGCTACCTCCAGGCCATGCGCAGCGGCGTCCACGGGATGAACAACCCCGACGGCACCGGCAACCGCGGCATCAGCGGCGCCGTCCACAACCCCTGGGAGAAGCTCCGCGACGGCTTCGACGCGGCCGGCTGGCTCGACCTGACCAACACCCGCGGCCGCCTCACCGTCAACGGCCTCGACATGGAGTTCACCGGCCTCGACGACCCCCACATCCGCCGCGACCGCTACGCCGAGGTCGCCGGCGGCCCCTCCGCCGACGCCGACCTCTCCCTCGCCGTCGTCCACGCGCCCTACCTGCGCGTCCTCGACGCCTTCACCGCCGACCGCTACCCGCTGATCCTGGCCGGCCACACCCACGGCGGCCAGCTCTGCATCCCCTTCTACGGCGCCCTGGTCACCAACTGCGACCTCGACACCCGCCGGGTCAAGGGCCTCTCCACCCACCGGGCCGGCGGCCACCGCTCCTACCTCCACGTCTCCGCAGGCTGCGGCACCAACCGCTACACCCCGGTCCGCTTCGCCTGCCCCCCGGAGGCCACCCTCCTCACCCTCACCCCCACCCCCCGCTGACCCGACCGGACGCCCGCCCGAAACCGGATTTCGTGTCTCGGCGAGCGTCCGGTAGAGTTCTACTCGTCGCGAAGGAGACGGAGCGACAAACAGAAAGACCGGGGTGTGGCGCAGCTTGGTAGCGCGCTTCGTTCGGGACGAAGAGGCCGTGGGTTCAAATCCCGCCACCCCGACCCAGTAGGACCAGCTCAGGGCCGGTCTCCCGCAAGGGAGACCGGCCCTGACTGGTTTTTCGACTCCCTTGGGGCCGCTGGGGAGTGAGCCGGAAGGATCATGGAAGGCCGCTCCGGCGCGGCTTCCACTGACCCCCCTTCAGCAAGGCGTCGAGGACGGCCGCGGGTGAGGGGGGACACATCCGCCGGCGGGCGGCGAGCGCCTGCTCCCGGATCACGGTCTCGGGCCGGTTCGGCAGGTCGGAGTCGCCTGACCGCAACCGGTACGAGCCAGTCGGGACGAAGAGGCCGTGGGTTCGAATCCCGCCGCCTCGGCCCCCGGTGCAGCGGGCCCGTCGGAGAGATCCGACGGGCCCGCTGACGTCGTGTCCGGAAGAATCCCCGTTGAACCGGGCAGCACCCGCCCGGCAGTGACGCCCGCCACCTGGGAGGTCCGGGGCCTTGTCGAACGACTTCACTTCCCTCGCGTCCAACGGCTTCGACGGCTTCGGGGCCGTGCCGGGGGTGGTGGTCGGGCAGGCGTTCGCGAATCGGCGGGCGCTCGCCGACGCCCGGGTGCACCGGCCGCTGCAGGCGGGCATCTGCGGCATCCGGGAGCGCGGAGCCGAGTCCGTCCTCGTGTCCGGCGGGTACGAGGACGACCGGGACCACGGCGACGAGATCGTCTTCACCGGCCAGGGCGGCCGTGGCCCCGACACGGACCGGCAGGTCGAGCACCAGAGGTTCGAACGGGGCAACGCCGCCCTGGTGACCAGCATGACCACCGGGAGGCCGGTGCGGGTCGTCCGGGCCGAAGGGGGCGGGCGGAGGCCCGCGTACCGGTACGGGGGACTGTTCCGGGTCGAGGAGTGCTGGTTCGAGAGGGGGCGGTCGGGCTTCCTGGTCTGCCGCTACCGGCTGGTGCTCCCCGGCTGAGCGGTCAGAACACGGTGGGCAGGGCGGTGCGGGAGGTGATGCCGAGCTTGGGGTAGGCCTTGTAGAGGTGGTGGGCGACGGTGCGGGGGCTGAGGAAGAGCTGGGCGGCGATGTCGCGGTTGGTGAGGCCCTGGGCGGCGAGGCGGGCGATCTGGAGTTCCTGAGGGGTGAGGGAGTTCAGGGGGGTGACGGGGGCCTGGGGGGCGGGGGTGCCGGTGGCGGAGAGTTCGGTGCGGGCGCGGGTGGACCAGGGCTGGGCGGCGAGGCGGTCGAAGGTTTCCAGGGCGGCGGTGAGGTGGGGGCGGGCGTCGGTGCGGCGGCGGGTGCGGCGGAGCCATTCGCCGTAGAGGAGGGAGGTGCGGGCGTGTTCGAAGGGGCGGTGAGTGGTGGCGTGGAGGTCGAGGGCGGCGAGGTAGGCGCCTTCGGCGAGTTCGTCGGGGCCGAGCAGGGCCTGGCAGCGCAGGCGTAGGGCTTCGGCCCAGGGGCGGTCGGCGGCGGCGGTCCAGCGGGCGAAGCGTTCGTAGGGTTCGGCGGCGCGGTCCGGGGTGCCGAGGCGGACGGCGGCCTCGACCAGGTCGGGGACGGCCCTGGTGGCGCTGACGTGGTGGCGGTGCGGGCCGGTGGTGAGGGCGTGGAGGCGGTCGGCGGCGCCGGCCGCGCGGCCCTGGCCGAGGTCGAGCAGGGCGAGTGCCCACTGGACCCAGGGGTGGCCGGCGGCGGGGGCGGCGGTCTGCGGGCCGGTGGTGGCGAGGGCGGTGGTGGCCAGTTCGGTGCAGCGGTCGGCGCGGCCGTCGAGGGCGGCCAGGTAGGCGAGCAGTGCGCTGAGTTGGCTGACCCACTGGTGCTGGCCGGTGTCCTGGGCGAGGCCGAGCGCCTCGGTGGCGGTGAGTTCGGCGTCGGCGTGGCGGCCGTGGAAGAGCTCGGCCTCGGCGAGGAAGAACTGCAGGGTGGGCATCACCCCGAGGGTGCCCTTGGCGCGGGCCTCGGCGATCAGTTCGCCGGCGAGGTCGACGGTCTCCTCGTCGCGGCCGAGGACGAGGGTGGCGCCGCAGAGTTGGACCAGGTCGGCGGGGCTCTCGGCGCCGGCGCGGCGGGCGGCTTCGACGGCCTCGCGGGCGGCCGGCAGGGCGGCGGCGGGACGGCCGAGGGCCGGGAGGACGGCGGCGGGCAGGTAGCGGGCGAGGGGCGCGACGGGGTCGTCGGTGGCCAGCGGGAGGGCGGCGAGCCGGTCGAGCACGTCGGCCACCGACTCCTCCCCCGCGTACCAGGCGGCGTGGAAGGCCTGGAACAGCATCCGGGCGGCGTGGGCGGGCTCGACGGCGGAGCCGTCCACGGCGGTGCCGTCCGCGGCGGCGCGGTCCACGGCGACCGCGGCGTCGAGCAGCAGCCGGTAGGCCGTCGGGTACGAGCCGCGCCAGAAGTGCGCGGTGGCCCGGACGTGGTCCAGCAGGGCGTGGGCCAAGGGGTTGTCGGTACGGGCGGAGGCCTCCTCGGCGAGGGCTTCGGCGCGCGCCAACTCGCCTTCCTCGGTTGCGGCTTCGGCGGCCAGGACGAGGCGGCGGGTGGCGCCGTCGCGGTCGGGGGTGAGCCGGGCGGCCCGTTCGTAGGCGGCCGCACCGCCGTGGCCGCCGCGCCGCCCGGTGCGGACGGCGGTGCGCTCCAGCGCGTCGGCGAGGGCGGCGTCGGGGGCGGTGGCGGCGAGGGCGAGGTGCCAGGTGCGGCGGTCGCCCTCGGGGAGCGCCTCGGCGATGGTGCGGTGGGCCGTCAGCCGCTGGTGGTGCGGGGCGCGCTGGAGGATGGCGGAGCGCAGCAGCGGGTGCCGGAAGGCGATCCGGCGGTCCGGGGTGACGGTGACCAGGCCGGATTCCTCGGCGGGGGCGAGGTGTTCGGCCCCGACGCCGAGCGCGGAGGCGGCGGGCAGTACGACGTCGAGTTCGCCGCTCTCCTCGGCGGCGGCGACCAGCAGCAGGGTCTGGGTGGCCGGGGGCAGCCCGGTGACCTGACCGTGGAAGGTGATCAGCAGCCGGCTGGTGAGCGGCAGACCGCCCGCGGTGTTCGTCTGCGGACCGGTGGGGACGGGGAGTTCGGTGAGGGCGAGCGGGTTCCCGGCGGCCTCGGCGAGCAGCCGGTCACGGACGGCGGCGGGCAGGTCGGGGCCGGCCCGCTCGGTCAGCACCCGGGTGGCGGCGGTCTCGGCCAGGGCGGCCACCCGCAGTTCGGGCAGGCCGAGTGGGCGCTCGTCGGGGGCGCCGCCCTCGGTGCGGGCGGCGAGCAGCAGGGCGACGCCTTCGGCCTGGAGGCGTCGGGCGGCCAGCAGCAGGGCGTCCAGGGAGGCCTTGTCGAGCCACTGCACGTCGTCGACCACGCACAACAGTGGTCGCTCGGCGGCGAGTTCGGCGAGCAGGCCGAGGGTGGCGAGGCCGACCAGCAGCCGGTCGGCGGGACCGCCGGGCGGTTCCGCCCCTGTACCGGCCGATCCGTCGCCGAGGCCGAACGCCGCCTCCAGGGCCCGCCGTTGCGGCCCCGGCAGCACGTCCAGTCGGTCCAGTCCGGACGCCAGCAGCAGACTCAGCCCGGCGAAGGGCAGTTCGGCCTCGTACTCGACGCCCGCGACCCGGATCACCCGAAAGCCCTGCCCGGCCCGTGCGACGGCGTCGTCCAGCAGGGCGGTCTTGCCGATCCCCGCCTCGCCGCGGAGCAGCAGCGCCCCGCTGCGTCCGTCCCGTGCTCGCGCCAACAGGCCGTCGACGGCGGCCTGTTCGTGTTCCCTCCCGTGCAGCATGCCCCGACCCTACCGAGCCGCCCGCCGGCACCCGGGCGCGATACCTACGTAGGCGGGTACGGATACGTGACCGATTCGCCCGCGGCCGTCCGTCCCTACCTTTGTGAGCAGCGGGAACGACCCGCCAACCACCCACCGGGACACGGGAGATGACCATGACCGAGATCACCGCCGCCACCCTCCAGCAGCTCGCCGAGCGCTACCTCGCGGTGTGGAACGAGACCGACCCGGCGGCCCGCCGCAAGCTGGTCGACGAGGTGTGGGCCGAGGACGGCCGCTACACCGACCCGCTGGCCGCCGTGGTCGGCCGGGACGCGATCGACGCGCTGATCGGCGCGGCCCAGGCCCAGTTCCCCGGGCTGGAGTTCACCCTCGGCCCGGTGGACGCCCACCACGACATCGCCCGGTTCACCTGGAACCTCGGCCCGGCGGGCGCCGAGCCGGTGGTGATCGGCTTCGACGTGCTGGCGGCCACTCCGGAGGGGCGGATCGCCACCGTGCACGGCTTCCTGGACCGCGTGCCGGGCGCCTGAGCGGCCCGCGAACCCTTCGACCGGGGCGCCGCACCCCCCACGGCGGCGCCCCACCCCTGGACGAGAGCCCGATGACCCCGAGCCCCCTGGACGAGAGCCCGATGGAGGAAAGCCCGAGATGAGCACCGCCCTGGACGCCCGGTGGCCCGAGGGAGCCCCGGAGGCCCCGGAAGAAGCCCCGGCCGCCGCCCCGACGGAGCAGCCCACCGCCCCCAGGGGCCTGCTGCCGGTCGTCCTGACCGCCACCTTCATGACCGCCCTCGACACCTTCGTCGTCAACGTCGCCGTCCCCTCCGTCCAGGCCGACCTGGGTGCCGGCCCGGCGGCCGTCCAGTGGGTGATGGCCGGGTTCGGCCTGGCGATCGCCGTCGGGCTGGTCACCGCCGGACGGCTCGGCGACCGCTACGGCCGCCGCCGGGTGTTCGCGCTCGGCCTGGCCCTGTTCACCCTCGCCTCTGCGGGCTGTGGCCTCGCCCCGACCGCCGCCGCGCTGGTCGGCGGCCGGGTCACCCAGGGCCTGGCGGCCGCGCTGATGGGCCCGCAGGTGCTGGCGATCCTGCGGACGGCGTTCAGCGGCGCAGCGCAGGCCAGGGCCTTCGCCCGGTACGGGCTGACCATGGGCGTCGGCGCGGTGTTCGGCCAGCTGATCGGCGGGCTGCTGATCCGCGCGGACCTGCTGGGCCTCGGCTGGCGCAGCTGCTTCCTGATCAACCTGCCGATCGGCCTGGCCGCCCTGGCCGCGGTCCGCCGCTGCCTGCCGGAGTCGCGCGCCCCGCAGCGGCCGGGCCTGGACCCGGCCGGGGTGCTGCTGGTGTCCGTCGCGCTGACCGCCCTGGTGCTGCCGCTGATCCAGGGCCCCGGACTCCACTGGCCGCTGTGGACGGTGCTCTGCCTCGCCGCCGCCGGCATCCTGCTCGCCGCCTTCGCCGTCCACCAGCACCGCGCGACCGCCGCCCACGGCAGCCCCCTGGTCGACACCCGGCTGTTCCGCAGCGGCGCGTTCCGCACCGGGCTGCTCGCCCAGCTCGCCTTCTGGCTCGGCCAGGCCTCCTTCTTCCTGGTCCTCGCCCTGCACCTGCAGCTGGGCCGCGGGCTGGACGCGCTGGGCTCCGGCGTGGTGTTCACCGCGATCGGCCTCGGCTACCTGCTCACCTCGAACGCCACCCACCTGGTCACCGCCCGCCTCGGCGAGCGCCGCACGATCACCGTCGGCGGGCTGCTGATGGCCGCGGGGCTGGGCCTGCTCGCCCTCGCCGCCCACGACGCGGCGGACGCGAGCGTCTGGTGGCTGGCGCCCGGGCTGTTCGTCGACGGCTTCGGCATGGGCCTGGTGATCGCGCCGGTCACCACCGTCGCCCTGGCGGCCGTCGAGCCCCGACTGGCCGGGGCGGCGGCCGGGGTGGTGGCCACCGTGCAGCAGGTCGGCGGGGCCGTCGGGATCGCGCTGATCGGCCTGGTCTACTACGGCGCCGGCGACCCGGCCGCCGCCTTCGGCCGCAGCGTGAGCGCGCTGGCGGTGCTGGAGCTGGTGCTGGTGGGACTGGTCGGGCTGCTGCCGCGCCGTTCGTGAACACAGCACGCGAACGGGGCGGAAGCCGGGGCGGGTGGGGGTGAACCCCCACCCGCCCGTTCCGTTCCGTCCCCCCGATCGGGTTGGATGGTCGGATGAGCGAGGAGAAGAGCACCGTACCGGCGTGGGAGCAGCGGTTCCGGGCGGCACGCGTGTCACTGCCCGACTGGGCCGAGGACGCCCCCGACCGGGCGCTGTACGTGTCCAACGCGACCGGCACCTACGAGGTCTACGCCTGGGACCGGGCCACCGGCACCCACCGCCGGGTCACCGACCGCCCGAACGGCACCACCGACGCCGAGCTGTCCCCGGACGGCGAGTGGGTCTGGTGGTTCGACGACCACGACGGCGACGAGTTCGGCGTCTGGCGCCGTCAGCCCTTCGCGGGCGGCCCGGACGAGGAGGCCGTGCCCGGCCTCGCCCCCTCCTACTCGGCGGGCCTGGCCCTCGGCCGCGACGGCACGGTGGTCGTCGGCCGGTCCACCGACGAGGACGGCACCACCCTGCACCTGCGCCGCCCGGGCGCGGCCGAGCCGGTCGAGATCTACCGGCACGAGGAGTACGGCGGCGTCGGCGACCTCAGCCACGACGCCACCCTGCTCGCCATCGACCACACCGAGCACGGCGACGCCATGCACTCCGCGATCCGGGTCGTCCGGCTCACCGGTGACGGGGTCGAGACCGTCGCCGAGCTGGACGAGGTCACCGGCCGGGACGAGCCGCGCGGCGTCGCCTGCCTGGGCTTCGCCCCGGTCGAGGGCGACACCCGGCTGCTGGTCGCCCACCAGCGCACCGGCCGCTGGGAGCCGATGATCTGGGACGTCGCCACCGGCGCCGAGACCGCCCTCCCGCTGCGCGACGAGCAGGGCCGCGAGCTGCCCGGCGACGTCTCCGCGCAGTGGCGCCCGGGCGCCACGGAGCTGCTGGTCGAGCACGAGTACGAGGCGCGCAGCGAGCTGTTCACGTACACCCTCGCGGACGGCCGGCTGACCAGGCTGGAGACCCCGCGCGGCACCGTGGGCGGCGCCACCGCCCGTCCGGACGGCACCGTGGAGTACCTGTGGTCCTCCGCCGCCGAGCCGTCCGCCGTCCGCTCCACCGCCGGGGCGGTCGTGCTGCGGGCGCCCGGGCCGGTGCCGCCCGGCTCCGTCCCGGTCGAGGACGTCTGGGTGGACGGGCCCGGCGGGCGGGTGCACGCCCTGGTGCAGCGCCCGCGCACGGCCGGCCCGGGCCCGTACCCGACCGTGTTCGAGATCCACGGCGGCCCGACCCACCACGACAGCGACTCCTTCGCGGCCGGTCCGGCCGCCTGGCTGGACCACGGCTTCGCGGTGGTCCGGGTCAACTACCGCGGCTCGACCGGCTACGGCCAGGCCTGGACCGACGCGCTGCACGAGCGGGTCGGCCTGATCGAGCTGGAGGACATCGCGGCCGTCCGGGAGTGGGCGCTCTCCAGCGGCCTGGCCGACCCGCGGCGGCTGGTGCTCACCGGTGGCAGCTGGGGCGGCTACCTGACCCTGCTCGGCCTGGGCGTGCAGCCCGACAGCTGGTCGCTGGGCGTCGCCGCCGTACCGGTCGCGGACTACCACGCCGCGTACGCCGATGAGATGGAGGCGCTCAAGTCGCTGGACCGCACGCTCTTCGGCGGGACCCCGGAGGAGGTCCCGGAGCGCTTCACCGCCTCCTCGCCGCTGACCTACGTCGAGCAGGTGCGGGTGCCGGTCTACATCAGCGCCGGGGTCAACGACCCGCGCTGCCCGATCCGGCAGATCGACAACTACGTCGAGCGGCTGGAACAGCTCGGCAAGCCGCACGAGGTGTACCGGTTCGACGCCGGGCACGGCTCGCTGGTGGTGGAGGAGCGGATCAAGCAGCTGCGGCTGGAGATCGACTTCGTCCGGCGGCACCTCGGCGTTCCGGGCGGGAGCACCGGAGGGGCCGGGTGAGACGTCGGCTGGCGCTCGCGGGGGCGGCGGTGGCCGGGGCGCTGGTGCTCAGCGGCTGCTCGGGCTCGCACGGCGACGAGGCGGACTGCCCGCCGCCGGTCGCCCCGCGGCCGGCGGGCCCTGCGGCGGGCGTGCCGACGGCGGGCTCGCCGACAGCGGCCGCCACCGCGACGGCCGCGCCGTCCGTCACTCCGACGGGTTCGGCGACGAAGGCGAGCGCACTGGGCGACGGCTCGCTCGGACGCTCGGTCGACGGTTCGCTCGTCGTTCGGGCGTCGTACGAGGCGGACCCGACGGAGTCCTCGGGCGGGGAGGAGGACACGGCCGAGCGCGGCCGGTCCGGCTCGCACGGTTCGAGCGGCTCCAAGGGCTCGTCCGGTTCCAAGGGCTCGTCCGGTTCGAAGAGCGGCGGCACCACGCACCACCACATCGACCACCACGACTCGAACACCGTGGTCGGCAAGGGCCACTGCCGTGGCGGCTCGGCCCCGCTGGGCGCCGACGACACGGCCCCCTCACAGTCGCAGTCGCAGTCGCCGACGCCGACGCCGACCGTGGTGCCGACGCCGGTCGCGACCCCGGCCAAGCCGCTGCCCACTCCGACCGGCAAGCCGTCCAGATAGGCGGTCAGCCGACCCGGTCGGCCGCAGGCCGATCGGTCGCGGGCCGGTCAGTCCAGGACCGGGTCCAGACCCAGGGCCCGGTCCTGCTCCGCCTCCGCCTCCCGGCGCATCAGGCGGAACCACATGAAGATGACGAAACCCCCGAAGACGAACCACTCCAGGGTGTAGCCCAGGTTCTGGAACGCCCGCAGGGTGAGCCCGTCCCCGCCCTGGGGCTGCACGGTCGGGACCGCGGTCAGCCCGGCCGGTACCTGGTCGGCGGCCACCCAGCCGTCGTACCAGCCGTCGTACTCCAGCACGTTCAGCAGCGAGGCCCGGTTGATCATGCCGAGCTGCCCGGCGGGCAGTCCGCCCGCGACCGCGCCGTTGCTGCCGACCGACTCGTTGGCCTGCAGCCGCCCGGTGACGGTCACCTGTCCGCCGGGCGCGGCCTCGGCCGCGGGGGCGGAGCCGGACGGGGCACCGGGCGCCCAGCCCCGCACCACGGCGACGGCGTGTCCGTCGGCGGTCCGCAGCGGAGTGAGCACGTAGTAGCCCTGCTTGCCGTCCAGCAACCGGTTGGGGACGAGGAGTTGGTGTTCCGCGTCGAAGGTCCCGGTCACCGTGACGGGCTTGCCGACGGTCTCCGTACTCACCTGCGGGGTGGCCGGGCCGAGCAGCGCGTCGATCGGCCGGGCGTCACCCGAAGCGGTGAGCGACGCCTTGGTCTCCTGGTGCGTGGAGACGCGGTCCTCGAACCGGCCGAGCTGCCAGGAGCCCAGCCAGACGCACACCACCACGGCCGCCATCGCCAGGGCGGTGCCGCCCAGCCAGCGCGGAGTCAGGAGGAACCGGTACACACCCCCCACGGTAACCATTCCTCACACGGCTCCCGACCACAGGGTCCGCCGCCGGTCACCGCGCCGGCCCGGGCGGGCGCCCGCTCAGCCCGCCGCGGGCGTCCCGGTCGGCTGGGCCGCGGAGCCGCCGACCGGCTGCACGCCGCCCCGGTAGAGCGTCCCGCCGCACCCGACCGACAGCGAGGCCGTCGCGGCCGCCGGGCTGCCGGGGGCCGGGGTGTGGGCGATGGTGGCGGTGGCCTGCGCGGGGGTGGGGTTGCCGCTCGGAGTGGCCGTCGGGCTCGGCGCGGAGGTGGTGCCGGAGGTGGGCGAGGAGCTGGCCTGCGGGTTGGCGCTCGGCGCGGCGGAGGCGCCGGAGGCCGGGGCGGCGTCGGAGGCGGCGGGGGCCCGGGTGGTCAGGGAGGCCTGGTTGGTGCCGGTGCTCGGCGCGGTGGTGGCGCCGCCGGAGCCGCAGCCCTGGTCGGGGATCCATGCGAACGGCACCCGGTACCCCGCCTGCGGCGCGAGCACCGGCGGTTCGGCGTCCATCGCCGGCAGGCCGGCCGCCGGGTCGCCCTGGGCGTGGTCGACGTTGCGGACCCGGCCGCGGTCGGTGCCGCTGACGTCGGTGACGGTCACCGCGCCGGGCCCGCCGAGGCGGCAGCTGTGCCCGGAGACGTTGTACACCGTGAAGGAACCGTAGATCCGGCCCTGGGCGTCCGCCGGACCGACCTTCACGGTGCCCTGGCCGAGGTCCGTCCGGGTGCAGAGCGGGAGGATCCCGCTGTCGCCGGTGCCGGGGGCCGCGGTGGGGGTGGCTGTGCCGGGGCGGGTGGCGTCCGCGCCGGGGCTGGGAGAGGCGTTGCCGGCGCCCGGCACGGAGGCGGTGCCGCCGCCGGTGCCGGTGTGCGCTCCGGTGCCGGTGGCTCCGCCGCCGACCGCGGCGCCGCTGGGGGCCGCGAGGGTCGCACCGCCGGCGGTCGTGGATCCGGGCCCGCCGGAGAGCCCGAGGTGGTCGCCCTCGTGGAGTAGGGGCAGGGCGATCGCGACGGCCAGGGCCAGTGCGGCCGCGCCGGTCCAGGCCCCGCGCCGGGCGGCCCGGCGCCGGGGTACGGCCTGCCGGATCCGGGGAAGGGCGCCGGCGCCGGGCTGGATCCCGGCCACCGCGTGCCGCATCAGCTCTCGCAACGCCCGTTCCTCGGCGGACAGGCCGGGTACGTCGTCGTCCTCGGGCCGCTGCCTGGCGCCGTCAGCCATGTCCGGCCTCCATCTGGATCCGGAGGGCGGCGAGTCCGCGCGAGCCGTACGCCTTCACCGAACCGAGTGAGATGCCCAGGGTCTCGGCGACCTGCGCCTCCGTCATGTCCACGAAGTAACGCAGCACCAGAACCTCCCGCTGACGGCGTTGCAGACCCTTCAGCGCAGCCTTCAGCTGGTCGCGCTCCAGGGCATCGTAGGCACCTTCTTCTGCACTGGCCATGTCAGGCATGGGCTTCGGCAGCAGCCGCAGACCGAGGATCCGGCGGCGCAGCGTGGAGCGCGACAGGTTGACCACCGTCTGCCGGAGGTAGGCCAGGGTCTTCTCGGGCTCGCGCACCCGGCGCCGGGCGGCGTGCACCCGGATGAAGGCCTCCTGCACGACGTCCTCGCAGGTGGAGAGGTCGTCCAGGAGCAGCGCGGCGAGCCGCAGCAGGGATCGGTAGTGCGCCTGGTAGGTCGCGGTGAGCAGGTCCTCGCTGGTACCCGCGTCGGTACCGGCACCGGAGTCCGCCGCACCGGGTGCGGCCGCCGTCATCTGGTCTTCTTCCGGCCTACTCGACGACCACGGGGCGCGCGTCGGGAAGGTCACCACGGCCCTCGCCGGGATGCCCGTCCTTGCCCCCACCATCACGTTCGCCACGCCCGTTGGACACTCGATCCCCTGTCATGGTTGCCCAGCCCGGGGCCCATTCTTCCGCATCGGCCGAAGCGGCCTCCAGGGGATTCCCACGGGATTCCGGACGGATTGTGTCGAGGAGCGGACACAGGTCCGGACATCCTCGGGCACAAAGGGCCCTCGGTACCGGCCCGGTGACGGATCCCCGGGCTCCTCGACCGTCAGTCGGGAGGGCCGTCGGTCCGGGCCGACCGTCAGTCCAGGCCGACCGCCGTCCAGGCAGGCCGTCAGTCCAGGCCGACCGTCAGCTCGCCGGCCACCAGCTCGGCGATCTGCAGCAGGTTGAGCGCGGCGCCCTTGCGCAGGTTGTCGCCGCAGAGGAAGAGGTCGAGCGCGTCCGGTTCGTCCAGCGCCCGGCGCACCCGCCCGGCCCAAACCGGGTCGGTGCCGACCACGTCGTTCGGGGTGGGGAACTCCCCGGCCGCCGGGTCGTCGTAGAGGACCACCCCGGGCGTCTCGCGCAGGATGTCCTGGGCGTGCTCCTGGCTGACCTCGCGCTCGAAGCGGGCGTGCACGGCCAGCGCGTGGGTGCGGACGACCGGGATGCGCACGCAGGTCGCCGAGACCCGCAGGGCGGGCAGGCCGAGGACCTTCCGGGTCTCGTCGCGCAGGCCCAGCTCCTGGGCGGACCAGCCGCCCTCGCACAGGCCGCCGGTCCAGGGCACGGCGTTGAGGGCGAGCGGGGCGGCGAACGGCCCCTCGTCGGTGATCACCGCGCGCAGGTCACCGGTCTGCCGGCCGACCTCGGTGCCGGCCACCAGGGCGGTCTGCTCGCGCAGCGCCGCCACGCCGTCCCGGCCCTCGCCGCTGGCGGCCTGGTAGGTGGCGACCACGAGCTGTTCCAGCCCGTACTCGGCGTGCAGTGCGCCGACCGCCGCCACCAGCGCGAGGGTGGTGCCGGCCGGGCTGGCCACGATGCCGCGCGGACGGATCCGCAGCGCGGCCGCGTTGACCTCCGGGACGACCAGCGGCACGTCCCCCGCGGTGCGGAAGGCGGCCGAGTCGTCGACCACCACGACGCCCTTGGCCGCCGCGATCGGCGCCCACTGGGCGGAGACCGCGTCGGGGACGGCGAACACGGCGACGTCGATCCCCGCGAAGGCCTCCTCGGCCAGCGGGACGACCTCGACCGGCTCCCCGCGCACCAGCGGCGTACGGCCGGCCGAGCGCGGGGAGGCGACGGGTCGGACCTCGCCCCACATGTCCTGGCGGAGCGAGAGCAGGCCGAGCAGCACCTCGCCGACAGCGCCGGTGGCGCCGACGACGGCGAGGTTGGGCCGCCGGGTCACTTCCGGGGGCCCCTGCCCGGCTGCCGGGTCATCGCCCGGTGCCGCCGTAGACGACGGCCTCGTCGCTCTCGCTGTCCAGGCCGAAGGCGCTGTGCACGGCGCGGACCGCCTCCGGCACGTCGTCGGCCCGGGTGACCACCGAGATGCGGATCTCCGAGGTGGAGATCAGCTCGATGTTGACGCCCGCGGCGGACAGCGCCTCGAAGAAGGTGGCGGTGACGCCCGGGTTGGAGCGCATGCCGGCGCCGACCAGCGAGATCTTGCCGATCGCGTCGTCGTAGCGCAGCGACTCGTAGCCGATGCCCTCCTTGACCCGGCCGAGCGCGTCGATGGCCTTCTGGCCCTCGGTCTTCGGCAGGGTGAAGGAGATGTCGGTCAGGCCGGTCGACGCGGCGGAGACGTTCTGCACCACCATGTCGATGTTGACCTCGGCGTCGGCGATGGCGCGGAAGATGCGCGCCGCCTCGCCCGGCTTGTCGGGGACGCCGACGACCGTGACCTTGGCCTCGGAGGTGTCGTGGGCGACTCCGGAGATGATGGCCTGCTCCATCTCGCCCCCTTCGGGCTTGTTCGGGTTGTCGTTGCTGACGATCGTCCCGGGAAGACCCGAGAAGGACGAGCGTACGTGAATCGGGATGTTGTAGCGGCGGGCGTACTCCACACAGCGGTCGAGCAGCACCTTGGAACCGGACGAGGCCAGCTCCAGCATGTCCTCGTACGCGATCCAGTCGATCTTGCGCGCCTTCTTCACCACGCGCGGGTCGGCGGTGAACACGCCGTCCACGTCGGTGTAGATCTCGCAGACCTCGGCCTTGAGCGCGGCGGCCAGCGCGACGGCGGTGGTGTCCGAGCCGCCGCGGCCCAGGGTGGTGATGTCCTTGCTGCTCTGGGACACGCCCTGGAAGCCGGCCACGATCGCGATGTTGCCCTCGTCCAGGGCGGTGCGGATCCGGCCCGGCGTCACGTCGATGATGCGCGCCTTGTTGTGGACGGAGTCGGTGATGACACCGGCCTGACTGCCCGTGAAGGACTGGGCCTCGTGACCGAGGGATTTGATCGCCATGGCCAGCAGCGCCATGGAGATGCGCTCTCCAGCGGTCAGCAGCATGTCGAACTCACGGCCGGCAGGGAGCGGTGACACCTGCTCCGCGAGTTCGATGAGCTCGTCCGTCGTGTCGCCCATCGCGGACACCACGACGACGACCTCATGGCCGGCCTTCTTGGCATCAACGATTCGGCGGGCAACGCGCTTGATGCCTTCGGCATCCGCAACGGATGAGCCGCCGTACTTCTGCACGACAAGGCCCACGTGCGCTCCTCGACTAGTGTCGTTTTCCGGGGGCTCCAGGCCCCCGTACCCCCCTGGGGAGAGGGGGGTGCGGTCCGCGCCAGTCTACCGAGCAGGGGTGTTCCGCCCGGTGCCATCCATATGATGAGACGGCAGTTTCAGCAAGTGGGCAGGGTCCCGAGGGGTCCCACCGGCAGGTCTGCGGGGCATCCGGCGCGGTTCCGCAGAATCCTCGGACGAATGCCCACCACCGCGGTCGGATTTCTTCTCCGGACGGATCGCTGAGGCATTCGTCACAATCGGCCTCGGACCGCTGGGGACCACCGGCCGGGCGTCGGACCACCGGCCGGCGTCGGACCTGCCGGCCGGGCGTCGGACCTACCGGCCGAGGCCGAGTTCCGCCGCCATCAGGTCGCCCGCCTGCTGCTCCAGCTGCTCGTCGGTGAGCCCGTCGTCGTCGGTGTCCGCGCCGTCCGGCGCCGCACCGATCGGGCTGTCCAGCCGGACGTGGGCGATCAGCGACTGCAGCGCCCGCAGCACCGCCGTGCAGGTCGTGCCCCAGTTGGAGAGGTACGAGAACTGCCACCACCACAGCGCCTCGCTGACCCGGCCCTCGCGGTAGTGGGTCAGACCGTGCTGGAGCTCGCTGACCACACCGGCCAGGTCGTCCGAGATCCGGAAGGCGTTCGGCTTCTCCGGCGGACCGTACGGGTCGAAGACCTCGTGGTAGACGTCGATCGGCGCGAGCAGCTCGGCGAGACGCTCGCGCAGCTGCTCACCGTCCGGCTCCGGCCCGGCGTCGGGCTCGAAGCGGTCCTCCGGGACGACGTCCTCGATGGCGCCCAGCCGGCCGCCCGCCAGCAGCAGCTGCGAGACCTCCAGGAGCAGCAGCGAGACCGCGCTGCCCGGTTCGTCGCCCTTGGCGACCTCGGTGACGGCGAGCACGAAGCTCTCCACCGAGTCGGCGATCTGCACGGCGAGGTCGTCGGGCTCGGAGCCGTGGCCGTGGGTGTGCGGGCCGTGGGTGTGCGGGGCGCGGGCCTCCGGCCCCGGCTGGGGCTGCGGGCCGTGGGGCTGCTGGTTGATCGTCCGGTCAGACATCGAGCAGTCGTCTCCCTTCGAAGGCGCGGCCGAGGGTGACCTCGTCCGCGTACTCCAGGTCCCCGCCGACGGGCAGGCCGCTCGCCAGCCGGGTCACCTTCAGGCCCATCGGCTTGCAGAGCCGGGCCAGATAGGTGGCGGTCGCCTCCCCCTCCAGGTTGGGGTCGGTGGCCAGGATCAGCTCGGTGACCGTGCCGTCCGCGAGGCGCGTGAGCAGCTCGCGGATGCGCAGGTCGTCCGGGCCGACGCCCTCGATGGGGCTGATCGCGCCGCCCAGCACGTGGTAGCGGCCGCGGAACTCGCGGGTGCGCTCGATGGCGACGACGTCCTTGGGCTCCTCGACCACGCAGATGACACCGAGGTCACGGCGCGGGTCCAGGCAGACCCGGCACTGCTCGGCCTCCGCGACGTTGCCGCAGACCACGCAGAAGCGGACCTTGTCCTTGACCTCCAGCAGCGCGTGCGCGAGGCGGCGCACGTCGACCGGGTCGGCCTGCAGCACGTGGAAGGCGATCCGCTGGGCGCTCTTGGGCCCGACGCCGGGCAGCCTGCCCAGTTCGTCGATCAGGTCCTGAACCACGCCCTCGTACAACGTCGCGCCTTCCCTCGGATGGTCGGTGTGCTCCTGGTCGGAGGTGCTCCGGTGCCATCATCCAACGAATCGGGCGCCGGACACACCGGCCGACGCCCGACTCCCACAGAAATCACATGAGGAACGTCCTGGAAGGGACGTCCCGGAGAGCCCTCCGGAGGGGCCTCCCGGAAGGGCCTCTTGGACCCGGAGGCCCTGGAACAGACTCTAGAACGGCAGACCCGGGATGCCGCCGCCGCCCAGGCCCTGGGTGAGCGGGCCCATCCGCTCGGCCTGCATCTTCTGGGCCGCCTGGGTCGCGTCCCGGACGGCCGCCAGGATCAGGTCGGCCAGGGTCTCGGTGTCCTCCGGGTCCACGGCGGCCGGGGCGATGGTGAGCGCCACCAGCTCGCCCGAGCCCGTCACCGTCGCCTCGACCAGGCCACCGCCGGCCGTACCGTTCACCTTCGCCTCGGCCAGCTCCTGCTGGACCTTCGCGAGCTCCTGCTGCATCTTCTGCGCCTGCTTGAGCAGCTGCTGCATGTTGGGCTGACCACCACCGGGGAACACGGCTCACTCCTTGCTGTCACGCGGTACTTCGCTCGTCACCGCCGAGCCTACGGGGCCGGGGCCGCCCGTGGGGACCGAGCAGGGGCTCGCCCGCCCGGGCCGCTCAGTTGCCCCGGTGGTGGATCTCCTCCAGCACCGTGGCGCCCAGCTCGCGGATGATCAGCTCCTGGCCGGAGAACGCCTCCTCGTTGAGGTCCGGGTCGTCCTCCTCCGGGATGTCGTCCTCCGGAGCCACCGACTGCACCGGGCGGGCCGGGGGCACCGGCGCAGCGGACGGCGGGGCCTGCACCGGCGCGGGGGCCGGGGTCGACGGCCTGGGCTGCGACTGGACCGGGGCGGGCGCCTGCACCTGCGGCTGGGGCTGCGCCGGGGCGGGGGCGGCCATCGGCGGCGCGGCGGCCGCCGGACGGGCCGGGGCTCCCCAGCCACCACCGGCCGAGGCGGTAGCGGTCGGGGCCGTGCCGCCGCCTCCGCCACCTCCGCCACCGGACGGGTCGACGATGCACTCGATCCGCCAGTCCACGCCCAGCGCGTCGGACAGCGCCTGGCGCAGCACGTCGTCGCTGTTGCTGCCGACGAAGCTGTCCCGGGCGCCCGCGTTGATGAACGAGACCTGGAGGGTGCTGCCGTCGAACCCGGCCACCTGACCGTTCTGGCTGAGCAGGATCCAGGTGAAGCGGCGGCGGTTCTTCACCGCCTCCAGGATCTGCGGCCACAGCTGCCGGACCTGCGCCGCGCCCTGCTGGGCGGCCGCGGACGGCTGGCCGCCGGGGGCGGCTGCGGGGGCCGGGGGGGCGGTCGGCGGGGCCGGGGACGGGGTGGGGGCGGCCTGCGGGGCCGTCTGCGGTTGCGGTTGCTGCGGCGGCTGGACGGGTGCGCCGCCTGCGGGCGGGAAGCTGCGGGGGATCGGCCAGGCACCCGGGGCGGGCCCGGCGGGGGCCGGAGGCGGGGTCGCCGCCTGCGCTGGGGCGGGTGCCGGGGCGACGGGCGCGGCGGGCATGGCCGACGCGGCGGGCATGGCGGGCGCGACGGCAGGGGCGGCCGCCGGGGCGGGCATCTCCGTCGGCACGTCCACCGACGGGGCGGCCATCGATGCGGCGGGCATCGGCGCGGCGGGCATCGGCGCGGCGGACATCGGCGCGCCGGCCATCGGCGCCATCCCGGCCGGCGCGGCGAAGCCGCCAGCGGCCGCCCGGCGCTCCAGCTTGTCCAGGCGCGCCTGGAGCGACAGCTCGTCGCTGTACGCACCCGGCAGCATCACCCGGGCACAGATCAGCTCCAGCTGGAGCCGCGGCGCCGCGTTGCCGCGCATCTCGGTCAGCCCGGTGTTGACGATGTCGGCCGCCCGGCTCAGCTCGGCCGCGCCGAACGCGTCCGCCTGCGCCTGCATCACGGCGATCCGGTCCGCCGGGGCGTCGATCAGCCCCTTCTCCCCCGCCTCCGGCACGGTGGCGAGGATCACCAGGTCGCGCAGCCGCTCCAGCAGGTCGGTGACGAAGCGGCGCGGGTCGTGGCCGCCCTCGACCACCCGGTCGATCACCTGGAACACCGTCGCCCCGTCCTGCGCGGCGAAGGCGTCCACCACCTCGTCCAGCAGCGCCGAGTCGGTGTACCCGAGCAGCGCGGTCGCCATCTGGTAGGTGACGCCGCCCTCGCCGGCACCGGCCAGCAGCTGGTCCATGACCGACATCGAGTCACGCACCGAGCCCGCGCCGGCCCGTACCACCAGCGGGAACACCGGGTCCTCGACCTGGATGCCCTCGCGGCCGCAGACCTCCGCCAGGTAGTCGCGCAGCGTGCCGGGCGGGACCAGCCGGAACGGGTAGTGGTGGGTACGGGACCGGATCGTCCCGATCACCTTCTCGGGCTCGGTGGTCGCGAAGATGAACTTGAGGTGCTCCGGCGGCTCCTCGACCACCTTGAGCAGCGCGTTGAAGCCGGCCGAGGTCACCATGTGCGCCTCGTCCAGGATGAAGATCTTGTACCGGCTGTGCACCGGCGCGAAGAAGGCCCGCTCGCGCAGCTCGCGCGCGTCGTCCACACCACCGTGCGAGGCGGCGTCGATCTCGATCACGTCGATCGAGCCGGGCCCGCCGGTCGCGAGGTCCCGACAGGACTGGCACTCCCCGCAGGGCGTCGGCGTCGGCCCCTGCTCACAGTTCAGACAACGGGCCAGGATGCGCGCGCTCGTCGTCTTGCCACAGCCGCGCGGCCCGCTGAACAGGTACGCGTGGTTGACCCTGTTGTTGCGCAGGGCCTGCTGGAGCGGAGCGGTCACGTGCTCCTGCCCGATGACCTCCGCGAAGGTCTCGGGGCGGTAGCGGCGGTACAGGGCTAGGGACACACCACCGACGATATCGGGACGGACCGACAAACGCGTCGCCCCTTCACCCCCGGCCCCCACCAGGACGCCCCGGGAACGCAAAGACCCCCCGTGCACCCGCCAGAGCCCTCCTACCCTTGCTGCCTTCCGGCCCTGGGGGGGTTCAGAGAGATGACGCCACACGAGGGGCTGACCCCCACACTACCGGATCCCGGCCCCGACGATCCACAGGCCACCCCGACCTCCTGCCTGCGGGATAGCTGGTCGCGAGCACCCCGAAACATGTACTAAGCTCTCCCACGGAGGATTCGCCTAGAGGCCTAGGGCGCACGCTTGGAAAGCGTGTTGGGGGCAACCCCTCACGAGTTCGAATCTCGTATCCTCCGCCTTCACGAAGGCCCGGACCGCATCACGCGGCCCGGGCCTTCGTCGTCCACTCTCTGGCCCGCTCGGTCGACGTACATTATTCTGTACGACATGAAGACGATGAGTGCCACCGAGTTCCGCGGCAATCTCGCCGCCGCGCTCGATGCCGTCGAGAGCGACGCCGAAGAGCTCGTCATCACACGCGCCGGCCACGAGCCGCTGGTCGTCGTCTCGCTGGCCGAGTACGCATCGCTCCGCGAGACCGACTACCTGCTGCGCTCCCCGGCCAACGCCGACCACCTTCGCCGCTCCCTGCAGGAGTACCGGGAGGGCCGTGCGGTGGCCCGAGAACTGATCGACCCCGAAGACCTCACCGAGCAGAGCGCGTGAAGGTCCAGTTCACCGAGCGCGGCTGGAGCGACTACCTGTCTTGGCAGGCCGACGATCGCCGCCTCCTCAAGCGCGTCAACCTGCTGATCGACGACATCCGCCGGAACGGCAACGAGGGCATCGGCAAACCCGAACCCTTGCGGCACGAGCTCGCCGGGGCCTGGTCCCGCCGGATCGATCAGGAACACCGTCTGGTGTACATCCTTGACGAGCAGGCCGACACCCTGTGCGTCATCGCATGCCGTTACCACTACGGCAAGTAGAGCCCGAGACCACCAGAGAGGCGCGCGCCCTGGTCTCAGTTCTGGTCTCATTCACCCCCGTCCGGCCAGGTTCAGCTCCCGCCCAGCCGTGCGCTCCACCGCAGGTCAGAACGGGCGTGAACCTTGGCGGACAGCCTTCGGGAGAATTGGAAAGCGTGTTGGGGGCAACCCCTCACGAGTTCGAATCTCGTATCCTCCGCCTTCACGAAGGCCCGGACCGTCTCGCACGGTCCGGGCCTTCGTCGTCTCGTGGTTGCGGTGGTCCGTCATGGTCCCGGACGCCGTGGCCGAGGCCGACAACATCCTGCCGACCCCGGCCTACGAGCCGGCCGTCGCCATGCTGGTCGCCGACCGCGCCGCCATCGACAACGCCGACGCCGCGGTGGCCCTGATCGGCGCCCAGGCCTTCCACCGCGGCGACGGCATGGACCGGGTCCTGCGGGACGCCTACGGACCGCGGATCTACAAGGGAGGCCGCTCACCGAGCGCGTTCTGGCGGGCGCGGCCGGCGCCTGACGCCGCGCGGCTCGGCTCGACCAGCCGGCCGGCGCCTCAGGTCAGCCGGGCGGCGCCTCAGCTCAGCCAGGCGCGCGCCTCCGGGCGCTCGTGGGTGAGCTGCTTCAGATCCCCGTCGACGGTCGCGGCGGCCCGCTGGAAGACCTCCCGCCCCTCGGGGGTGAGGCGGATCTGGGAGCCGCGGCCGTCGCCCGGGGAGGGCTTGCGGTCCACGTACCCCGCCTGCACCATCTGCGTCACCAGGCGCGAGACCTGGGGCTGGCTGCGCGAGGTGCGGGATGCGACCTCGCCCGGGCGGATCCATTCCGGCTCCGCCCAGAGCACCTCCATGATCTCGTAGGCGCTCACGCAGAGATCGAACTCGTCGGACAGCGTGCGCTCGATCCGCTGGTTCATCAGCGCGCAGACGCGCACCAGGGACAGCCAGCGGTCGGCAAGAGGAGTGTTCGCCACGCCTCGCAGTCTAGATCCGACCCACTGGCATGTCGATTCATGCGCATGTATCTTGTCACCCGGAAAGGAGAGACCGATGACTGAGGCAATCTCACTCGTGGATGCCAAGCAGGAGAACGACCCAGAGGCCGACCAGGGGCCGGCACAGGCCCCGAAGGCCTCCTGGCTGCCGATGGCGGCGGTCGGCGTGGCCCAGCTGATGGTGATGCTGGACTCGACGGTCGTGAACGTGGCACTGCCCTCGATCGGGAAGGACCTCCCGGCCGACCAGACCGCCCTCCAGTGGACGATCAGCGCCTACATCCTGATGTACGGCAGTCTGCTGCTGTTCGGAGGCCGGGTCGCCGATGTCATCGGACGCCGCCGGTCCTTCCTGTCCGGCCTGGGCCTGTTCGCCGTCGCGTCCATCCTGTGCGGGGTCGCGGGCAACCAGGAACTGCTGGTCGCCGGCCGCGTGCTCCAGGGGCTGGGCGCGGCGGTGCTGTCCGCCGCCGCACTGTCGATCGTGGTGACGGTCTACCAGAACGAGGACCAGCGCAAGGCCGCCCTCGCCACCTGGAGCGGCCTCGGCGTTATCGGCGCCATCCTCGGCGCCGTCCTCGGCGGGCTGATCGTGTCGGCCGCCAGCTGGCGCTGGGCCTTCCTGATCAACATCCCGATCAGCCTCGCCTCCGGGATCATCGGCGTGCGCAGCCTCGCACCGATGCGCTCCGACGTCCGCCGCCCGTTGCGGCTGCCCACCGCCTTTCTCGCCACCCTCGGCCTGGCCTGCCTGTCCTTCGGCCTCATCCGGCTGCACGACGGCATGACCTCCCCGACCGCCTGGATCAGCATGGGCCTGTCCGTGGTCCTGCTCGCCGTGGTCGCCGTCACCGAGCTGGGCAAGTCCGACCCGCTGCTCCCGCTGCACCTGCTGCGCATCCCGACCTACTGGCTCAGCAGCCTGGGCCTGCTGCTCGCCGCGATCGTGATGATGGGGAGCTCCTACCTGGCCAGCAACTACTTCCAGGGCGCGCACGACATGAGCGCCTTCGCCACCGGTCTGTCGATGCTGCCGATGGGCCTGGCTGCGCTGGTCTTCGCCACGGTCGTGCCCAACCTGATCGCCAAGGTCGGCCCGGGCGGGACGTACCTGATCGGCGCACTCACCCAGATCGCCGGCGCCGCCGTCCTGATCACGGGACCGTCCAGCGCCGTGGTCGCGATCATCGCGCTGACCGTCATCGGGGCCGGTCTGCCCACCTGCTTCGTCCCGCTGTACGGGATCGGCACCGCGCACGTCCGCCCGGAGGAGTCGGGCGTCGGCTCAGGCCTGCTGAACACCTTCAACGAGAGTGGCGCCGCCCTCGGCATCGCGGTGATCGGCACCGTCCTCGCCACCTCGGTGGACGGCGAGCTGAAGTCCGGCACGGCCGCCCCGGACGCGATGACCATCGGCGTCGGCAACGGCTTCCTCGCCGTCGGGATCTGCGCCGCGCTCGCCGCCTGCATCGCCGTGGGCCTGCACCGGCTGACCCGAGCCACGGATGCCGGAGCCCAGACCACGGAGTCCTGACGACTCCCCTCCCCGGGCCACCCCCGGCCCCCCGGAACGCTCGACCGAACCCCCGTCGGTCGGGCGTTCCGGGCGTTCGTGGCGACGGCTGTGAGTACGTGTTGCAGGCTGCGGGCTTCTGACTGGCCTTCGGCGTTCCGCGGCTGCGGATTTGTCTCCCGCGGATTCCCCGGCCGCGATCGCCTGACGGATGGCGGCGTCCAGAGCGTTCGAGTGGTGTCGGGCCGCCGACAGAGCGAGATTGCGGTGTCCCTGGCAACCGTCCGTCCTCGCGTGACGCATGAGTGGAGAAGGCGCTTCAGCGCCTGGCCCCTGTCCCTGAGGTGCGGAGTGTTCATGCCGTCGCTGTCCGTTGTCCGTCGCCTGGTCGTCGCTCTCCTGCTTCCCTTGCTCGCTCTAGCCACCGTCCTCGGCGCCGCCAAGGAGTCGTCCGCTGTTGCGGTGCCCGCCGGGGTCCGCGCCGAGGGGGTGGACTGGGAGGCATTGGCCCGCTGCGAGAGCGGAGGGCGCTGGCATGCCGACACCGGGAACGGCTACTACGGCGGATTGCAGTTCAACACGGCGACCTGGCGCGCCAACGGCGGCCTCGCCTACGCTCCCCGCCCGGACGGGGCGACCCGCGAACAGCAGATCGCTGTGGCCGAGCACCTCAGCGCGAGCCGCGGCCTCGCCCCGTGGCCGGCCTGCGCGGCCCGTACCGGCCACGGCGGCGAACGCTCGAACAGCCATACCAGCGCCCATGCTCGTGACCACCGCCCCACACAGCCGCGGCCGCACGCTCCCGTCCCGCCCGCCCCGCCTACCGAGCGCCCCGTCCCGGCGGACGCGCCCGCAGCCACCGACGGAGGCACGGACGCATTCGGAGCCGACATGGGCAGCTGGACCGTACGTCCCGGCGACACTCTCGGGGGCATCGCACAGGAGCTCGGCTACCCCGGGGGCTGGCCGACCCTCTACGCACTCAACCAGCAGACAATCGGCGACGACCCCGACCTGATCCTGCCCGGCCAGGTCCTCGCACTGCGCTGATCGACGCGGAAGGCCAGCCATGTGCTCGCCGCCAGAACGGTCCCCTGATGCCCGGCCCGGATTCGGGCCAGAAGCAGGGCGTTCAGGCCGCCGAGTCCATGGAGGTCGCCTCGTGCCTGAACACCACCGGCGATCTCGACGAGTGGGACAACGCCGGCAACGCCTCCGCCTGAGCGCGGCGTTCAAGGCCCTGGTCGGGAAGGAGCTGACAGCACCCTGTGATCGCGGTTCTGGTTGCGTTCGCCTCCGTCCGACGCCGTTCAGCACACGGCAAGCCGGCCACTTGGCCGCAGACCGGGATTTCTGCCGTCAGCCGGAGTGGCTCCACGTCGCCATCTGTTCCCGGAAGGTCGGGCAGCTGACGATGTCCGCCTTGCCGCACTGGAGGGCATGGGTCAGGAGCTGGTGGGCGTGGTCGAGATCGACCATGCGCTGCTCGATCTCGGCGACCTTGGCGCGGATCATCGCCTGCCTCCGCGGCTGGTCCTGCTGGAACTCCCTGACCTCGGCCAGACTCAGCCCGGCTTGCTGGAACTTGCGAAGCAGCACGATCCGCTCTGCGGCCTGCGGCGGATAGCGTCGCTGCCCGCTCTGGCGTTCGGGCACAGGCAGCAGACCGTGGCGTTCCCAGAACCTGCTCGCTACCGCACGACGCTCGGAGCCGTCCCGGACGCGGTGGAGGACCGTCTGCGGGTGGCCGAGGCCTTCGGCCGGCTCCCCACGGAGGAGGCGTTCACGGCCCTGCGCCACATAGTTCTGGCCGACAGCCCGCTCGGCGGTCGAGTGCAACAGTTGGTCCACTTCGGGCAGTTGCTGGCTCTCGGACGGGCAGAACCGGCCCGGATCCACGCCCGGGGAGCACTCCACGCGGGCGCCGGCATCGCCGACCTCATCGGAGTCGCCGAGACCGCGCTCATCACCTCGGGCGCGCCGGCCTACCCGCTCGGCATCGAGATCATCGTCGAACTCCTGCAGGACGACGACGGCAAGGCCGGCTGACCACACTCGGGTCGTGAATCGGTGGTCGCGGCGGCCCGCTGGGAGACCTCCCGCCTTCAGGAGTCCGGTGCCCTCCGCCTTCGCGAAGGCCCGGACCGCTGTGGGGCGGTCCGGGCCTCGGTGAGGGCGGGGTTGCGGCCGGGGGGCCGGGGCTCGGGGCCTCCGGGGTCTGCCGGGAGGAGGTGTCCGCGGCGGCGGCCGGTTGTCCCCGCTCGGTGGGTAATTCGTCTTCCGGCAATGTTCCGTTCATCCGGCTCGGCCAAGATGGTGGGCGTGGCCGAGCAGGTATCCGGCGTGGAGGCGATTGGCGGCACCGAGTTGTTGCATGATCTCGGCTATGTGGCGCTGGACGCTCCTGAGGGAGAGGCCGAGTCTGCGGGCGATGACCCTGTCGTCCTCGCCGACGACCAGTAGTTCGGTGATGGTCTGGCGGATCTCGTCCGAGACGTTTCGGATGTGTTCCTGCCGGTACTCGGTGGGGAAGCTGGTGGCGCCGACCCATGCCCAGTTGAAAGTCCGGGTGATGAAGTCCACGACGCACGGGGATCTGATCAACAGTGCGCTGTGGGAATGCTGGCGGGAATCCACGATGGCGAGCCGGCGGTCGAACACGATCATGCGGGGGAAGCCGTCCGCGAGGGTGCGCACTTCCGCGCCGAGAGCGGTGACGCGTTCGACGTAGGCGATCGTCGCCTGACCGAACTGGGCGGTGTGCTGGTAGAGGGTCCGCATCTTGATGCCGCGGGCGAGCAGGCGCTCGGTCCGGTCGAGGGATTCGGCCAGCACCTCCTCCGACCGGGCCCCACCGGGCTGTGAGGTGAGCACCTCGGTCTGGCACTCCTCGGAGAGTTCCCCGATCAGGTCCCTGACCTGCTGCAGGCCCTGGACGGTCTCGATGCGCTGGCCCTGAAGACGCGCCAGGTTGGCCTCGTCGTAGACCTGGGTGAGCTGCATGAGGTCCCGGCGCACCTGGCTGGCCTGCAGCGTCACCTGGGTGATCTGCCGGTCGAGCCTGCCCAGCAGGAGCGTCACCGCGAGATCGGGCGGCAGCGCCGCGTACTCCTCGGACGCGTCACCGTTCCGGACGATGAGGCGCAACGAGAGCAGTTGCTCCACCGCCGGCCCCACTTCGGGGGCGGGGAAATCGGGATTTCCGGTCAGTTCGTCAAGGGTGATGGCGGCCCGGGCCGCGGCGAACGAGTAGATCCGAATCGCGGTCTGCCCGAGTCCGACTCGTGACAAACATCGAGATATGTCCGCTATCGACACTCTTGCTCTCCCCTCATTTCCTTGCCAGGCGCAAGTACGATACCCGACGGTAGCCCCCCTTGAGCTGGGCGTCATGCATCCTTGGAGCCGAGACCGCCGGGCGGTCTCAACGGAACATGAGAAAAGCCGGCAGCGGGGGATCCGTGAACGAGAACATGCACACCGTTAAATGCACTGGCCGCAAGGCGTTCCTGGGCATTATCGGATTTTTCTGCCTCTTGGCCGCAGCGGTGAACACCGTGGCCCCTGCCCATGTTTCCGCAGCTCCCAGTGTTGTGACGAGTGCCGACGACCTCGGCTGGGACTGACCGGGTCATCAGCGAGAGCGAGCGACGGCGGGGAATCTGGATGCCCTCATTCAACGAAAAGATCCGACGTTGGCGACTGGCGGTCATCGGCGGCGGATCAGCTGCAGCAGTTCAGGTACGACAAGGCGATGTCCCCCCTCAGGAGACCATTGTCATCGGCGCGCGCTGGGGCACCGGAATGGAGTTCCTCGGGAATTTCATCCTCCAGTCCTACGTGGAGGAGTTGCAGGTCTCGGATTCACCGGGCGGCCTCCGCTCCGTGGTCGATCCGGGCCAGTTGCGGCCCAGCGCCAGCCAGTTCGACGGGTATGTGCGCGACAGCCTCATGTCCTCGGGTGCGGTGCTCAAGCAGGGCCGGGTCCTGGAGATCGAGGGCACGGAAGGCGCCTTCCTCATCCACGTGCTCAACGGGGACGGCACGATCTCGTACGTCTGCGCCGAGTCCGTGGTGCTCGCCACCGGTAGCGCGCCGCGTCAGCCCTCCCGCCGATGGGCCGAGGCCGGCGCGGTGTCGCACGAGGTCGTCCACGCGGACATCGCGCAGCGGCGGACCGAGCGCTGGGCCGGCAGGAGCGTGATCGTCGTGGGCGCGGGGAACTCCGGCATGCAGGCGGCGGCCCTGGTCGCCCCCGACGCCGCCGAGGTCGTGCTGCTCGGCAACCGCTACGTGGGCATGTTCCCGACCGAGAACCCGGACCGCTTCGCCTGGCGGGCCCCCTCCCAGCTCACCTACGAACTCGTCGGCAAGTCCGCACTGGAGTGCGGGGAGCGCAAGTGGCGGACCCCGTGCGTACGGCACCTGGTCTACGACGGCCTGGACGTCGAGGGCGGCCGCGTCTCGTGGACGTACTCCGAGTCGCGCAACCAGAACCCCCTGGGTTCCCGGTCGCTGCCGGGCCGGTGCCGGCACGCACAGGCCGCCGAGCGGACGCCCTCCGGGCCGGCCGACTGGCGGGAGTCCCGTGACCTCGCCCGGACCACGGTGGTCTGGGCGACGGGCAACGAGCCGGTGTTCCCCGGCGGTGAGCTGGTGGCCACGCTGGTACGGGACGACAAGGGGGCACTCGCCGTCGACGAGTTCGGCGCCACGTCGACCCCCGGCGTCTTCGCGCTGGGCGCGTGCGCGGGACAGCCGTCCGTCAACGAGACCACGCCGGCGCTCGTCCGCGCCGAGCGCCGCTTCTTCCAACGGTCCCTCAGGCCCGCCGGCGCCACGGCCGCGAAGGAGGTGCTCACATGACCGCGGATCGTCGCCACCGCCTGGTGGCCGTGGAGGGGATCGACGGCTCCGGCAAGTCCACCCTGATCTCGACCCTGGTCGAGCGCCTCGGGCCGGGCGCGCGGGCCGAACGGCTCTCCCCCAGGATGGCGGGCGTCTTCAGGGAACTCGTCGACGAGCCCTCCGGCGGGCTGGAGCGGTACCAGGACGTCGTCCCCGGGGACCTCCGTCACGGCGCCTACCTCGTGGACGCGATCGCCCAGTTCCACTACCTGGCCGAGGAGTACGACGCCAACGACTGGCTGCTCTTCGACCGGTGGCTGACCACCTACCGGGTGTACTGCTCCGGCCGGAGCGTCCACGACGAGTGGTACGCGCGCCTGGAGGCGGCGCTGCCCCGGCCCGACCTGCTGATCCACGTCCGGACGCCGCCCCCGGTGGCGTTCGAGCGGATCCGCCGGCGCGGGGACTGGACCGTGGACCACTGGAGCGAGGACCGGCTCATGGCGGACCTGGAACGGCTCGACGCCGCCTACACCCGGGCGCTCGCCGACGTCCCGCACGTCGCGGTCGACGGCTCGCTGCCCGCCGAGGAGGTCGCGGACCACGTGCAGTCCCTGCTGCTGGGGCTCGCCACCGGGACCGGAACGGAGGACGCCGGATGAGCGGCACACCCCAGCGGACCCTGCTCGCCGTGGCCGACGCCTGGCCGCGCTCGCAGCTCGACCCCTTCCTCGCGCACGAGAACTGGCTGGCGGCCCGCGGCACGGCGCTGCGCGTGCACACGTACGCGCAGGTCCGCAAGGGAGTCCACGACCTGGCCGGGCCGGTCACCGCGATCCTGTTCTTCCCGCACCAGTTCTGGGACGCCAGAATCGAGGACAAGGCACCCGGCGCCTACGGCACCCAGGCCTACGCCGAGTCCCTGACGGCCTACCTGCTGAGCACCGGTCGGCGGCTCCAGCGGACCGCCCCGACCGGTCTCGGCTACCTCAACTCCCCCGCCGCGGTGGCCCGTACCCGGGACAAGGCGCTCGCCCGGCAGGTGCTGGCGGAGGCCGGGATCCCGGTGCCGCCGGGGGTCGAGGACCCGACCCCGCACAAGCTCCTCTCCCTGCTGGACGCCGGCCGGGCCGTCTACGTCAAGGCCGTCTGCGGGTCGATGGGCAAGGGGATCACCCACCTGTCGCCGACCCGCTGGCGCACCAACTACCGCTATGCCGATGGCCACCTGGGATCGCCCGGGAACGCGGCCGGCGAGCAGTGGCTGTTCGAGGACGTCGAGGTCGGGGACGAGCGGTTCCTCGCGGCGCTCTGCGGGACGGCGGGCTTCGTCTTCGAGCACGAGGTCGGCGCGAGCGTCTCCGGCCACAAGGCCGAGCTCCGGGTGACCGTGGCCAACGACCGGGTCGTCGACGTGGAGGAACGGCACGCTCCTGCGGGTTCGGTCACCACCCGCTCGGTCGAGCAGGGCCGCCGGGTGGAGGACGGCCCGGTCTCCGGGAGCAGCGCCACCGCGGGCCGGACGGCGCTGCACGCCGCGAGGGCCCTCGGGCTGCGCTACGCGGTCTTCGACATGGTCACCGACGAGTTCGACCGCGCCTACGTGCTCGACGCCCAGGCCTTCCCGGCGACCGGGACGGGTGAGGACTTCTGGCGCCGCATCCTCCACGGCCTGGTGCCGGCCGCCGACACCGCCGACAGGTAGTACCCGGAACCCGAAGAGAAGACGAGTGGATCGCTCATGCAAACAGGCAAGGTGACCGGGCCCGACCGGGTGCGGTCCGACGCACTGGCACCGGTCAGCACCGAAGTGGTCACCCAGGACGGTTCGGTGTTCCCGTGGCTGGGCTTCAGCTCCGGTCCGCGGGTGCTCTCCGCCGCGGAGGTCGAGGCGCACTGCCGCCTGTTGCTCGGCCACGGGACCGACCGGGTGGCCGAGCGCGCCGCGGCCGAGCTGCTGCCCTCCGTGGAGGGCCGCTCCGACGCCCGGCCCGCACCGGCGGTGATCCTTCACTCCGCCACCAGGACGACCCGGGGGTTCGAGGGCGACCTCGCCGACGTCGTCGCCGGGCGCAACCCGTACGACGTGCCCGGGTACCTGGAGAGCCGGGCGGTGTCGCTGGCCCGGGAGGGCGACCTGGCCGTCGGCCGCCTCGGGCCGTGGCGCGAGGCGGTGGAGCACTACGGCGTCGCGGCCGTGGACCTCGGTCGGCGTGAGCACTACTACCTCTCCGACGCGCTGCTGACGGCGGCCGCCGAGGCGGACGACGCGCTGCGGCCGCTGATCGACTGGGTCGGGGCCCGCCCCGACGCCGTGGTCCGGCTGTACGCCCTCGACCTGGAGACGCAGGTCTTCCTGCTCTGGCTCAAGGAGCGGGCCGGCCTGACCTTGCTCCGGGTCGATGCCAACGGGCCGGTGGTGTCGGCCGACTGGAACCGCAAGGACCACATCCACCCGTCGGTCGCCGACGCCCTGCGGGTGGATCCCACCGGCCTGGACCCGGACGGACTGCTGGCGCGCGAGCAGCGGCAGTCCGACGCGTACCGCCGGCTCGGTCTGGTCGTACCGGTCCTGCCCGGCTACCTGGTTCCCCGCGACCGCGACGCGGAGGCCTTCGTGGACGCCGTGCTCGCCGCCGCCCGACTGCTCTCGGCGCGCTACGGGCTGGAACGCGGCTGTCTGAAGCCGTGCGAGGCCGGGGACGGCGCCCGCATCGTGGCGGGCCTGGACCTCCATGACGAGGTGGCCCTGGCCCGCTGCGCCCGCGAGGCGCACCGGCACGGCGACGCCTACCTCCTGGAGGCGCACGTGGAGTTCCTCGACTGCGAGGTCGCCGGGCGGCGGTTCATCATCACCCCGTCCGGCCACATCACCGGCGGCCGGGTGGCCGAGGGACTGACCCTGCAGCTGATGAACGGCTGCTCCTGGGAGGGGAACGCGACCCTGCTCGCCGAGGACTGCGCCGCGCTGGGCGTCCCCGGGGAGCACTACCTGGCCATGACGTCGGCCGTCGAGGCGGTCCTGGACGCCTTCCGCGGCCCGGCCGCCGAGGCGCTGGGCTGCGCGGACAGCCTGGTCACCGGCGGGATCGACTTCGCGGTGGGCCGGATCGGCGGCCGGTTCGAGGACCGGATCGTCAGCGGCACCATCGACTTCAACCTGTCCTCCCACGGTGCCGTCTACATGCGGCGGTTCCAGGACGCGTTGTCCGCGCCGGGGCGGCCGGTCCACGTGGCGACCCGGGTCTACCGGCCCTCCCCGGAGGCGGGCCTGGCGACCACGGCGTGGTCCGTCGAGCGGCTGGCGGCGGACGGTCGGGCGGTCCAGGTGGTGGCCAGCGTGCCCGGCCGTTGGGGCATGGTGGGCGTCTCCGGGTCCTCCACGGCGGACGCGGTCGCCGCCGTGGAGGACCTGGTGCGCGGGCTGCGCGCCGAGGGTCTGGTGGCGGACGAGCTAGGACAGGCCCTGGTGCTGGACGCGGCGGAGTGACGCGGCCCCGGTCAGGGCGCGGAAGAGCCCGCCACCGACCGGCGACTCGGCCGGCAGCTCCTCCGGGTGCCACTGGACGCCGAGCGCGAACCACGGACCGCGGCTCTCGACCGCCTCGACCACGCCGTCCGGCGCGTGGGCGACGGCGGTCAGGCCGGTCCCGAGCGCCGCGACCGCCTGGTGGTGACGGCTGTTCACCACGGCCCGCTCGGAGCCGACCACGGCACGGAGCCGGCTGGCCGGATCCAGGACGATCTCGTGGAAGTCGGTCTCCGAACCGCCGTCACCGTGCCCGCTCACCCCGAGCTGGGTCGGCAGGTCCTGCCACAGCCCGCCGCCCGCGGCGGCGTTGAGGAGCTGGGCCCCGCGGCAGATGCCGAGGACCGGCTTGCCGTCGGCCTCGGCCCACCGCAGCAGGGTCAGTTCCATCGCGTCCAGTTCCGGCTGGATCTCGGTGGTGCTCCACCGGGTCTCGCCGTAGAGCTCCGGCGCGATGTCCATGCCGCCGGGGAGCACCAGGGCATGGCAGAGCTCGTACGCGGCGCGGAGGGCGGATTCGTCGACCGGTGCTATGCCCACGGGCACGGCACCGGTTTCCGCCACCGCCGAGAAATAGGAAATGCTCTGCATCCAGCGATCGGTTTTTCCGGGCCGGCGCCAGGGGCGGAGTGATACGCCAACAATCACATCATTCACGGCGAGGAACGCTAACACGGCCTCACCGGGCGCGTCAGCACAATTCACTAGGAGCCCAGGAGTGACTTACCGCATAGTGGCCGTCGAGGGCGTGGACGGAAGTGGGAAATCCACGCTGCTGAACGGCCTCGAAAAGGCGCTCTCAGCCGACCGGAAAGTCATCCGCTCACGGCCGTCCCGGGCCATGGTGCACGCGTTCCGGCGGATCGTCGAGACCGGCCGGCCGGGGGTGCTCTACCAGGACGTGCTCCCCGACGACTTCCGGCACACCGCGTACGTGCTGGAGGCGGCGGTGCAGTTCCGCTACGAGCAGCCCCGGTACGAGGCCGCGGACCTGGTGCTGTTCGACCGGTGGCGGCAGACCTGGGAGGTCTACTGCGCGGAGATCGTCGAACACCGTTCGTGGCTCGACCGCATCACCGCCGGGCTGCCGGAGCCGGACACGCTGTTCTGGGTCCGGGTGGATCCGGAGCTGGCTTACCGGCGACTCGTCGCCCGGCACGACCGCTGGGTCGACGTCTACTCCCCGGACCGGCTGCGCGCCAAGGTCGAACGGCTCTGCGCCCGCTACGAGGAGGCGATGCGCGACCGCGGCGCCGTCGAGCTCGACGGCGCCGCGAGTGCGGACGAGGTGCTGGCCCGGGCCCTGGAGGCCCTGGGAGCAGCGGGCGCCGCGTCAGTCGGCCAGTAGACCCGCGATCTCCCGGTGCAGCCCCGTCCCCGACTCGAACAGCACGGCCCGGATGCCCAGCGCCCGCGCCGCCAGCACGTTCTGCTCGCGGTCGTCGACGAAGAACACCTCCTCGGCCGCGGCGCCGAGCCGGGCCAGGGCCCGGCCGAAGGCCTCCGCCGACGGCTTGGTCACACCGAGCAGGCAGGAGAACAGCAGGTCGTCGAAGCGCTCGTGGACCTCGGGGAGGCAGTCGGGCAGGGCCGCGAGCAGGAGCGGGTCGTTGTCGGTGAACAGGGCCGTCCGGTGCGGACGGACCAGGTCGACCGCGGCCAGCACCTCCGGGTCGGGCTCGAACGCCCGGCACCAGATCCGGCGCAGCTCCTCCGGCGTGCCGGGGAAGCCGAGCCGCGCGCGGATCTCCGCCAGCATCTCCTCGGCGGACTGCCGTCCGCGGTCCCAGGCGGAGATCATCCCGGAGCCGTACAGCTCCTTGTCCACCCGTTCCGGCGAAATGCCGCAGGCCGTACTCAGAACATCGATTCTGCGCTCGCGGTGGAATCGGCAGACAACGCCGCCGAGGTCGAACATGAAAATCCTTGGCTGCATGCCGGGACCATAACAGATCAGAAAAAGCGATGGGAAGAAGCAGAGAGGCTCCGAAATGACGAGGACGGCGCTGGTCGCTGATCTCCACGGGCGGTACCAGAATCTCCGCAGGATTATCGATGCGGCGGCGGCGGCCCGGGCGGACCGGATCGTCGTGGTCGGGGATTACCTGGAGGCCAAGGTCTCCAAGAAACTCGCCGCCGCCGGCGGGCACTGGTCGCTTGAGGAGGTCGTCGACCCGGATCCACCGCTGTGGGAGTCACTGCTCTCCGACTGCGTCCTGGTCCGGGGCAACCAGGAGGAACGGATCGCCCACCTCCTGGCGGGGCAGCCCCTGCCACCCGCGCTGGCCGGCATCCTGGCGGCTCCGCCGGAGTACCGCGACAAGGACGCCGTGTACGTCCACGGCCACGGCTTCGACTGGTACCGGACCGAACAGGGGCCGTGGTGCCCGGTGCTCCGGGAACCGGGCGCACCGCACTCCCGGTACTTCTTCGGCCACAGCCACCGCCGGATCCTGGTGGAGACCGGCGGCACCGACGGCAGCACCTTCCGGCGCCTGACCGAGCCCGCCACCGGCTCACCGCACGTCCTGGGTCAGGGCGGCCCCTGGCTCGTGAACTGCGGTGCGGCGTTCCAGGACGCGGCGCACTGGACGCTCTACGACGACGACGACGAAACCGTGACCTTCATGACGGCTGGTGACTCATGACCCGCGTACTCATCCTCAACAGGTCGGCGCTGAGCCGGGCCCGTTACCGCGAATGGCTCGGCGAGGAGGCCGTCATCTGCCTGCTGCAGAACGCGGCGACCGCGGACGTGGACCCGGCGGAGTCGGCCTGCGACGAGGTCGTGCTCGTGGCCGACTACGACACGAGCGGCCTCGCCGAGGCCGAGGCGATCCGCATGCACGAGCGGTACCGGTTCGACCGGATCCTGGCCTTCTCGGAGTACGACCTGATGCGCGCCGCCCGCCTGCGGGAGCACCTGGGACTGCCGGGCCAGACGGTGGAGAGCGCCCTCGCCTTCCGGGACAAGCTGGTGATGAAGCAGCGCCTGGCCGAACACCGGGTGCCGGTGGCCGCGTTCGGGATCCTCGACTTCGCGACGGACCTGCTGGAGTTCACCGAGCGGCACGGCTTCCCGGTGGTCGTCAAACCGCGTTCCGCCTCCGGTTCCCGCGGCGTGCGGGTGCTGGCGGACGAGGAGGAACTGCGCACCTGGCTGGCCGGCGACTTCACCGGGCTGCCGCAGCCGGGCAGTTGGATGGTCGAGGAGTTCGTCGACGGCGCGATGTTCCATGTCGACGGCCTGCTGCGGCAGGGCGAGGCCGAGATCTGCTGGCCCTCCGAGACCACCTCGTGCCTGGGCTTCCACCAGGGCGCGGCGATCGTGAGCCACCAGCTCGACGCGGGAGACCCGCGGACCGAACCGTTGCGGCGGCTCACCCGGGACACCCTCGCCGCGCTGCCGCACCCCGACGTCATGGCGTTCCACGCGGAGCTCTGGCAGCGGCGGGACGGCACGCTCCTGGTGAACGAGATCGCCGGACGGATCGGCGGCGGACCGATCCAGAAGGCGGTCGCGAGCGGGTTCGGCTGCGCGCTCAAGGAGCGCCTGGTACGGGCGGAGCTGCGGCCCGACACGCTGGCACCGGCCGGGGACCTGGCGAACGCCGTCCCCGCGCCGTACGCGGGCTACGTCATCCTGCCCACGCCGATCGGCACGGTGGCGGCGCTGCCGCCGCAGCCCTTCGACCGGCCGTGGGCGACCGCCAAGCTCAAGGCGGCGGTCGGCGGGAGCTTCTCGGGTGCCGTTTCGAGCGTGGACGAGATCGGCTCGTGCGTCGTGACCGGGGCGGACGGCGGCCAGGTGCGCGAGCGCCTCGACGAGTTCGTCGACTGGTTCGCCGAGGGATTCCGGGTGAGCCGGTGAGCGCGACGGGGGCCCTGATCCTGCTCAACAGCGACCGCCGCGAGCTTCCCGAGCGGCTGAGCCGCCGCTCCGGGCTGCCGGTCCACCTGATCACGACGGAGCGGTACCGGGACCACTACGGTGCGGGCCCGGACGTCAGCTACGTCCGCGACTGGCACGACCTCACCGCCGTGCGCGCGGCCGCGTTGCACATCGCCGCGCAGCGGCCGGTCCGCGGGGTGGCGGCCGCGACCGAGAAGAGCGTCCCGGCCGCCGGCCTGGTGCGCTCCGCCCTGCAACTGCCCGGCCCCGGGTACGACCGGTCGCTGGCCTTCTCCCACAAGGACGTGATGAAGCGCCGGCTGGGCGAGCGCGGGATCCGGGTGGCGAGGTGCGCCACCGCCTACCGGCTGGAGGACGTGCCGAGGCTGGGCGCCGAGCTGGGATGGCCCGTGGTGGTCAAGCCCGTCACCGGCGCCTCGGCCCGGCACGTGGTGCGCCTGGACGGTCCGTCGGGCTCGACGGACCTCGGCCCGGCCGACCCGGCGGTGACCGGGATACCGCTGCTGGTGGAGGAACACCTGGAGGTGCTGGCCGAGTACCACGTGGACGCGGTGATCCGGAACGACCAGGTCGTCTTCCACGCGGTCTCCCGGTACTTCGCCCCGGTGCTCTCGCTGCCGCGCGAACGGCGGGGCTCGTTCCTGCTGCCCGACGGCTCGCCGTCCCACCCGGAGCTCACCGCACTGCTGCACCGCGTGGTGGCCGCGCTGCGCCCCGGCCGCGGGGTGGTCCACCTCGAATGCCTGGAGACGCCGGACGGGCTCCACGTGGGCGAGATCGCGGCGCGCCCGGGTGGCGGGGGAATCCCCCGGACGCTCCACGAGGCCTACGGGGTGGACCTGTGGGACGAGGTCCTGGCCGGTGAACTCGACGAGGAGCGGGGCGCCGAGCCCGCGGTCCCGGAGCGCGTCCACGCCTGGGCCCGGGTGCCCGTCGCCGACGGCGCCCAGGGCTTCGAGGTGATCTGCTTCTCCGCCGCCACGGCGGACGGCGTGCGCGAGCGGTACGCACGGCTGCAGCGGGACGCCGCGACGGCCGGTGTCCAGGAGCGGGAAGGCGTCGCACCGTGGAGTTGATGGAAGCGGTGCTCGGCCGGCGCAGCCGTCCCCGACTGACCGAACCGGCGCCGGACGACGCCGAGTTGCTCGACCTGGTCGGTGCCGCGCTGACGGCCCCGGACCACGCCCGCCTGGCCCCCTGGCGGCTGGTCACCCTGCGCGGCGAGGACCGTGAGGCGCTCGGCGCCCGGTTCGCGGCGTCCACCGGAGGGGACCGGGCGGCCCGGGACCGCGCGGCCGGCAAGCCGCTGCGGGCACCGCTCCTGGTGACCGTGGTGTTCTGCCCGAAGGACCACGCCAAGGTCCCCGAGTGGGAGCAACTCGCCTCCGCGGCGGCGGCCGTCCACACCCTGCTGCTGCTGTTGCACGGAAACGGCTGGGGCGCGATCTGGCGCACCGGCCACCTCACCGAGGACCGGGCGGTGCGCCGCCTCCTGGGCGTCGAGGACGGTGAACGGCTGCTCGGCTGGCTGTACGTGGGGACCCCCGCGGGCACCGTGCCACCGCGCCCGAACGCCGCCCCCGGCCCGCGGGTCCGACCCTTCCGCCACCTCCGGACGGAAGACGCACCGACGAAGGAAACCCATGCATGAGGCAACTGGTGCCCCCGTCCTGCTCATCGGCTGGTACGCCAAGGCGGTGGAGGCGTTCGAGACGCTCGGCCGCCGGGTGGTCTGCGCCGTGACACCGACGGACCTGGCCGCGGCGCAACAGGTCGACAGCGGCGCGGAGTTCGTGGTCGTGCCCGACACCTCATCGGTGGAGGACGTGCTCGCCGGACTGGCCCGCGCCGAACTCGCCCCGGAGGACTTCGCCGCGATCTGCAGCATGCGCGAGTTCTCCCTGGTGACCGCGAGCGCGCTGTCCGGACTGGCCGGTCGCCCCGGGCTGGGACTACGGACCGCCCTGGCCCTTCGGGACAAGTACCTGCAGAAGCGGATGGTCCGGGCCGCCGGAATACCGGTTGCCGACTGCCGGACCGTCAGTTCGCTCGGGGAGCTGGCGCAACAGGACTGGCGCGGCCCCGTCGTGGTGAAGCCCCTGGCCGGCGGGGCGGCGCGGGACACCTGCGTGATCGGCTCGCCGGAGGCGCTCCGGTCGGCGGTCGACGCCGGTCAGGGGGCCGCGGAGAAGGGCCCCTGGCTCGTGGAGGACTTCGTCGAGGGCCCGGAGATCCACGTGGACGGGATCGTCTCCGGGGGCGAGGTGACCTTCCTCAGCGTCTCCCGCTACCTGCAGAACGTCATCGCCATCAAGTCCGGCGGGGTCGTCGGCTCGGTCGTCGTGGATCCCGCCGACGGCCTGTACGCCCGGGCGGGCGAGCTCACCCGGGCGGCACTGGCCGCGCTGGGCCACCGGGACGGGATCTTCCACCTGGAGGCGTTCGTCCAGGACCACGGCCTGGTGTTCAGCGAGTGCGCCGGCCGGATCGGCGGCGGTCTGATCCGCGACGTGGTGGCCCACCAGTTCGGGGTGAGCCTGGTCGAGGCCTGGGCGCGGGCCGCGCTGGGCGAGCCGTACCGGCCGTCGGGCACGGTGCGCGGCGGCACCACCGGCTTCGTCCACCTGCCCGCGCCGCCCGGCCGGGTGGCGCACCTGCCGACGACGGCGGACATCCTCGACCGGCCGGGCTGCGTCACGGCCCGGGTCGACGCCCGGGAGGGGCGCGAGATGCCCGACGTCACCGTCGGTTCGAACGTCAAGGCCGGGCGCGTGATGGTGGTCGGCGAGGACGAGGAGCAGGTGGAGGCGCGGATCGGCGAGCTCGTCGCCTGGTTCCGGTCCGCGGTGGCCGTCCAGGGAACGGGGGCGGAGCGGTGACCGGCACGCCGCTGCCCCGGGAGCCCGGGCGGCGCCGGGCGGCGCGGGCGCTGCCGCCGCCGGGTCCGGCGCGGACCCTGTACTGGGCCACCTTGGTGAACATGACCGGCACCGGCATGTACGTCACCAGCAGCGCCGTCTTCTTCGTCCGGTACGTCGGCATGCCGACCGACCAGGTGGGGCTCGGCCTCACGATCGGCGGCCTGGTCGGGCTCACCGCCGGCGTGCCGATCGGCCGGCTGGCCGACCGCCGGGGACCGCGCGACGTCTACCTGACGACCCTCGCGCTGGAGGCCGCGGCCATGTGCCTGCTGCTCGCGGTGCGCTCCTTCTGGGAGTTCACGGCGGTGACGACGTTGACCGGGCTGGCCGCCGCCTCCAGCAACGCGGCGCGCGGGCCGCTGATCCGCGCTGTCGCCGCGGACGACCCGACCCGTCTCCGGGCGCACCTGCGGTCCGTCACCAACATCGGCATCACGCTGGGCGGGGCCGCCGCCGGGTGGGCCATCGCCGCGAACACCCGGTCCGGCTATCCGCTGCTCATCCTCGGCAACGCCGCCTCGTTCGCGCTCTGCGCCCTGCTGGTGCGGCGGCTGCCACGGGTGCGGCCGGTCGGTGCCGCGGAGCGCCCCGGGCGCCGCCGCGCACTGGCCGACCGGCCGTACCTCGGCCTGACCGCGGTGAACCTGGTGATGATGTTCCAGTACCCGGTCCTCCCGCTGATCCTGCCGCTGTGGATCCTCGGGCACACCGACGTGCCGCACTGGGCGATCGCCGCGGTCATCCCGGTGAACACCATCATGGTCGCCGCCCTCCAGGTGCGGATGAGCAGGGGGATCGACGGCCCGCTCGCCGCCGCGCGGCTCATGCCCAGGGCCGGTCTCGCGCTGACCGTCAGCTTCCTGCTGATCGCGGGGCTGGGCGCCCTGCCGGGCCGCGTCGGCACCGCCGTCCTGGCGGTGGTGGTCGTCGTCTACACCCTGGGCGAGATCCTCTTCGCGACCGCCAGCTACGAGCTGAGCTTCGAGCTGGCGCCCGCCGCCGCGCAGGGCCAGTACCTCGGGGTCTACAACCTGGGCGGGGGGCTGGGGCGGGTGGTCTCGCCGTCGGTGGTGACCTTCCTGTGCCTCGGGGTCGGCGGGTGGGGCTGGCTGGTCCTGGGCTCGCTCATGCTCGGCGCCGGCCTGGTGACACCGTCCGTCGCCCGCTGGGCGCTGCGCACGGCCGGGGCCCGGGAGCCGGTGGCCGCCGGTTCCCTCCCACCGGTGGTCGAGTGAAACGTTCGCCGACAGCTCGCCGTGCGTTCACTTGAATTGCAGGAACTGTCCGTTATGAACCCCCGTCATCCTTCTGCCAGTTCCACTTCCGAGGGCCGTCGGCGCTGGTCCGGCGGGGCGATGCACGGCAGGGTTGAAGTCGTCCGACCGGGACGGCGGGTGCTGGGCACCCCACCGGTCAGCGGACGCCGACGACAGGGCTTCGTGCCGACGTCGCTATCGGCTCCGATCTTCACGGACCACCCTCGTCGCCCGGCTTCGCGTGCGACGCATCCGTCACGAGAGGAACAAGAACCCATGGGTAACGAGGTCGAGGCCGGCATCGAGGTCATCTCCCGCATCAAGCAGATGATCGAGGAGTCCGGCATCAACCAGAACTCGTTCTACCAGACGCTGCGCAAGGAGCCGCTGCCGCGCGAGGTCCTCAAGGAGGTCTTCCAGCAGTACTTCTACTACATCCGCACCTTCCCGCAGATCCTGGCCGGCCTGGCCGCCCGCGTGGACGACGAGGTCATCCGCCTCAAGAGCGCCCGCACCGTCGTCTCCGAGCTCGGTGACGGGCGCGGCGACGCGCACTACGTCATGTTCGAGAAGGCGCTCAAGGGCATCGGCGTCGAGCTGGACGACTACCGCACCGTGCAGCACGCCCCCGAGGCCGAGAACCTCGTGGCCAACCTGCGCCGGCTGTTCCTGGAGGAGTCCCCCAACTACTCGATCGGCGCCCACTACGTCATCGAGGAGTTCGGCTTCCCGATGATCGTGAACCTCTACGAGGGCTTCCGGCTCTACGACGGCTGGGACCACGAGGACTTCAACTACTTCTACCTGCACATCCTCATCGAGGCCAACCACGTCGACTGGGTCCACGACGCGCTGCTGTCCGCCGCCAAGGACGAGGCCTCCTGCGAGGAGCTCCTCAAGGGCGCCGGCCAGGTGCTCGACGCCCTCAACCAGTTCTGGGCCGGCCTGAACCGCATCGCCACCGCCTGACCCGCGGCTCCGCGGCCCGGGCCGGGGGCCCCCCCCCCCCCGGCGGGGGCGCGCCCCCCCCCCCCCCCCCCCCCCCGCGCCCGGGGGGGGGGGGGGGGGGCGGGGCCCCCCCCCCCCCCCCGCGGCGGTGGCCCACAGAACGGAGGAGCGACGGTGAACCCGTCCATCGAGCACGGCGCCGACACCGTCAACGTCTACCAGCGGATGACCGCGCTGGCCGCCGGGTCGGGGGCGGTCAACCTCTCCCAGGGCATACCGGAGCCGGTGTACGACCCGGAATGGCGCGACGCCGTCGCCGCAGAGCTGCCCCGGGCGCACTTCCAGTACACCCCGACGGCCGGCCAGCCGGTGCTGCGCGAGGCCGTCGCGGCCCTCTACCCGGACCGCGGTGACGGGACGTCGGATCCGGTGGTCACGTCCGGCTGCACCGAGTCGCTGGCCTCGGTCCTGCTGGCCCTGGCCGGCTCGGGCAGCGAGACGGTGGTGTGGCTGGACCCGGGCTACTCGTACTACCCGGGCCTGGCCCGGACGGCAGGCCTGCGGTCGCGGAGCGTTCCGATCGACCTCTCCGGCCCCTCACCGCGGCTGGACACCGGACGACTCGTGGAGGCGCTCGCCCCGCTGGGCCGTCGGGGCGTCCTGCTGCTCAACTCCCCGCACAACCCGTCCGGGCTGGTCCTCGACCGGGAGGCGTGGTCCGAGGTGATCGAGCTGACCGGCCGGTACGGCTGCCAGGTGGTCGTCGACGACGTCTACCGGGACTTCCGCTACCGCGGGCCGGCCGTCCCGTACCGGGAGCTGCTCGCCACCGGCCGGGCCGCCGTCGCGGGCGCGGTCTCCAAGTCCTACGCCGCCAGCGGGGTCCGCCTGGGGTGGTTCATCACCTCGGACGGTCTCGCCCGGCGGGCCGAGACCGCCCACATGCACCTGTCGAACTGCGCACCCGACCTGCTCCAGCGCGCGGCGGCGCGGGTCCTCCGGCAGGTCGACGGCGCGCGCCTGACGCGGACGACCGAGTCGTACCGGCGGAAGCGGGACCACCTGCTGGCGGCCCTCAACGGGAGCGGCTTCACGACGATCGCGCCGGACGGCGGTCACTTCGTGATGGCGCGCCCGCCCCGGGGAACCCTGCGGGGCTCCGACCCCGCCGTCGAGCTGGCCCGCGCCGCCGGCGTGGCGGCCCTGCCACTGGACTCGTTCTTCGCCCGGCCGGAGCCGTCCTGGCTGCGGCTGTCCTTCGCGGTGGCCGAGGACCAGGTGGCGACGGCGGCGCGCAGGCTGGGTCACTGGCACCCTGCGCCGCCCCCGCCCGCGTGACACCGCCACGGGCCCGGCGTCAGCGCACATGTCCACCCAAGGGGCCGAGTCGGCAGCGGCCGAACCCTCGTCGAAAGCGGAGCGCATGAAAGCCAGACCACTGGGTGACCAGGACTTCGTCGCAGAGGTCACCGACCTGGACGCCGCGGCGGCGTCCCCGGATGAGATCGGACAGCTGAGGGACCTGCTCTTCCGGCACCGCGTCCTGGTGCTGCGCGGCCAGCGGCTGACACCCGAGTGCTACCAGGAGTTCATGCGCTTCGTCGGGTCGCCCGTCCCGCACGTCCTCCAGGACCTGACGGTCAGCGGCTTCCCGGCGATCCTGAAGATCTCCGACTACGTGTCGCCGGACGGCACCCGGTTCGGTGTGCTCGACGGAGGCGCCTACTGGCACGCCGACATGTCCTACCTCCCGCGGCTCGGCATCGCCACCTCGCTCTACGCGATCCGGGCGGCCGACCGTTCCGGGCGCACCGAGTTCATCGACCTGGCCCCCGCCCTGGCCCTCCTCGCCACGCGCGGGGACGTCCTGGAGGCGCTCGGCCGCGCCGGTGTCGACGAACTCCTCGGTCAGGAGGTGGTGCACCGCTTCGGCAACCGGGACGCGCTGAAGGACGACACCGCGGCCCGCCAGGAGCTCACCGCCGACCAGCAGGACCGGATGACCGGCGCCCGGCACCACCTGGTCGAGCGCCACCCCGTCACGGGCACCCCCGGCCTGTTCGCCCCGCTGGGAACCGCCATGGCACTCGCCGGGCTCGACGCGGAACGCTCCGACCTGGCGCTGGACCGGCTGCAGGAGTTCGTCCTGGCCGAGCTGCCCCGGTACACCCACCGCTACGAGCCGGGCGACCTGGTGATCTGGGACAACACCAGCACCCTGCACCGCGGGGCCGAGGTCAGCGCCACCTCGGACTTCGAGCTCAGCCGCCTGCTCTACCGGATCAACGTCGACTACAGCGGGACACCGGTCCCGTAGTCCTCGCCGGCGGCACGCGTCGCAGGCCCGGGCCGATCCTCTGCGGCCCGGGCCTGCGGTGCGTTTCCCGTTCGGCTCGCTCGACGAGGTGTTCGTCTTCGCCAGGATCGAGGACGGCACCGCCGCGCTGATCCGCGGCGCCGGCCACTTCGCGAGCTTCCGTCACCCCGACCAGTTCCTCCACCTGATGCTCACCCGCGTCCGCCCGGCCGCCACCGCGCAGCCGGCTGCCCGCTGACCTCCGCGGTGACCCGTATCTCGTGGACGGCGTTGCGGTCCCCGGTGAGCGGCTGGACCCGCCCGGCGGAGTCGGTGGCCCGGCAGCGGATGCGGTGCGGGCCCGGGGCGAGGTCGTACCGCAGCCGGAACCGCTGCCAGCCGAGGCCGGGGCCGCGCCGGTCCAGCTCGGCGGGCTGCCAGTCGGCGTCGTCCACGGCGACCTCGACGGCGGTCACCTCGGTGGAACTCCAGGCGTAGCCCGCCAGTTCGCAGCTCCCGGCCGGGACGGACCGCCCGTCCCCCGGGCTGAGCAGCTTGCTGCTGACGTCCTTCTCCCGGACCGGCCGCGACTCGCTCTCCCCCGGCAGGACGCGGGTGTACAGGCGGGTGGTGAAGAGGTGCTCGGGCCGCTCCGCGGCCAGCACGACACGGGTCAGCCACTTGACCGAGTTGGTGCCGAACATCCGCGGCGCCACCGCCCGCACCGGGTGGCCGTGGTCGGGGCGCAGCGGCTCGCCGTTCATGGTGTGCGCGAGGACGACCTCGGCGAGCGCCTCCTCCAGGGGCAGGTCCTTGAGGTAGCTGACGTCGCCCTCCCCCGCGAAGTCGCCGCGGTCGGCGCCCTCCAGCCAGACGTGCCGGGCCTCCGGGCGCGGACCGGCCGGCGCCAGCACCTCGGCGAGCGGGACGCCGGCCCACTCCAGGTTGGTGACGGCGCGGGTCGGCACGGTGGGGTGCAGCGGATTGCCGAAGCACTCGTGGACGGCGGTGAAGGCGGTCTGCGGCAGGCGTTCGAGATCCCGGAAGTCCAACCGCAGCGGCCGCTCCACCAGGCCCTCGACGGTGAGCGTCCAGGTGGCCGGGTCGAGCCGCGGGTACCGGCCGAGGTGACTGCGGACGAAGACCTCGTCGACCGGCGTACGGAAGACGTCCGGCGTCTCCGGGTCGGTCCTGAACATGCGTCACACCCCCGTGCGATGACCACTGCTGCCGTGATCGACGGTACAAGGAGCGACTGACAACGGGCCTCCCGGCCCCCGCACCGCTGTCCGTCGAGGTCGGGGGCGCTGTTCGGCGCCCCGGGCGGGTACCGCCCGGGGACGTCCGATTCGTTCAAGACCGCCCGCCCGTGCCCCGCCTACCGTGGCGGGCATGGACAGCACACCCGCAGACAGCGCACCCGCACCGCAGTTCGCCTTCGTCGGCCTCGCCGTCGCCGACATGGCCGCCTCGGTCGCCTTCTACCGGCGGCTGGGGCTCGTCTTCCCCGAGGGCTCGGAGCAGGAGCCGCACGTCGAGACCGAGCTGCCCGGCGGGCTGCTCCTGGTCCTCGACACCGAGGCGACCATCCGCTCCTTCCACCCCGACCGGCAGCCGCCGACCGGCGGTGCCCGGGCGGCGCTGGCCTTCCGCTGCCAGAGCCCGGCGCACGTGGACGCGGTGTACCGGGAGTTGACGGACGCCGGGTACCACGGGGAGCTGAAGCCGTGGGACGCCTTCTGGGGTCAGCGGTACGCCTCGCTGCGCGATCCGGACGGCAACGGGATCGACCTGCTCGCGCCGCTGTAGAGCCCCGCGTCACAGCAGCGCCGTCACCCGCGTCCCGGCCAACTCCCGTACGTCGCGGGCCAGGTGCGCCTGGTCCGCGTAGCCCGTCCGGGCCGCCGTCTCGGCGAGCGGGACGCCGGAACGGGCCAGCCCCAGGGCGCGCTGCAGCCGCAGGATCCGGGCGAGGGTCTTGGGGCCGTAGCCGAAGGCGGCCAGGGAGCGGCGGTGCAGCTGCCGGGCGCCGAGCCCGACCGCCTCGGCCGTCGCCGCGACGCCCTGCCCGGCCGCGAGCGCGGCGGCCACCGCCCGTACCAGCGGGTCCGCGGGCGGCGCCGCGGCCGCCAGGCGCAGCGCCAGTTCCTCCAGTGCGGCGGCGGGGTCGGGTGCCGCGTCGATCCGCCCGGTCATCCGCCGTACCTCGCCGCCGGGCCACAGCTCCGCCAACTCGACCCGGCGGTCCCGCAGTTCGTACGCCGGCACGCCGAGCAGCGCGGGCGCCGCCCCCGGGAGGAAGCGGACGCCCGCCCACGGCCCGCGCAGCCCCGGCCCGGGCCGGAACGCCCGGGTGTCCGGCCCGGCGACCAGCAGCCGGCCCTCCGTCCACAGCAGGTCCATGCACCCGTCCGGCAGCACCAGCCCGTCCGCTGCACCGTCGGTCTCCGCGCGCCCCTTCGTCCACAGCACCGCCCCGGGCAGACGGGACGGGCGCTCCGCGTAGCGGGTGGACATGTTCCGAAGGCTACGCGGGCCGGACGGGCCGTGCGCCCTGAGAACCCACGGCCCCCGGGAAGCCTGCGTCCCGGGAAGCCCGCGTCCCGGGAAGCCCGCCGGCCCCGGCTGCGCGGGGCAGCCGGGGCCGGCGGGGGGTTACGGCCGGCGGGGTACCGGCCGCTTCGAAGGGGCTCAGACCACCGCCTCGACGGCGGGTTCGACGGTGGGCTCGGCGGCCCCGGCGGGCTCGACCGGGGCCTTCCCGGCCGCCGTGCCCCGCATCAGCACCAGGGTGAGCACCGCCGCCGCCAGAACGGCGATGCCGCCGACCGTGAAGGTGGTGGAGGTGGCGGTGTTGAAGGCCTCCCGGGCGGCCCGGGCCAGGGCGGTGTCCCCGCTGCCGGCCGAGAGGACGAGGGCGTCGGTGACGGCGTGCCGGGCCGGGGCGGGGGCGTCGGTGGGCATCGAGCCGGTGTAGGTGCTGGAGAGCACGGTGCCGAGGATGGCCACGCCGAGCGCGGCACCGGACTGCTGGATGGTGTCGTTGAGCGCGGAGCCGACCCCGGCGTGCTCGCCGGGGATCGCCCCCATCAGGGCGTTGGCGGCGGCCGGCATGCCCAGTCCGGAGCCGATGCCGAGCACCAGCATGGCCAGGGCGACCTTGGCGAAGCCGTCGCCGACCGAGAGCGTGGCCAGCAGGCCGAAGCCGGCCGCGATGATCACCATGCCGACGGCGGTCAGCACCCGGGCCGGGAGCTTCTTGCCGAGCGCGGCGCCGATCACATTGAAGGCGAGCGAGGCGACGGCCAGCGGGATGAAGGCCAGGCCGGTGTCGGTGGGCGTGAACTCCAGGACGAACTGCAGGTACTGGGTGAGCACCAGCATCAGGCCGCCGGTGGCGAAGGTGAGCAGGACGAGGGAGAAGCTCGCGCCGGTGAAGACCCGGTTGCGGAACAGCTTGAGCGGGACCATCGGCGAATCGGTACGGACCTGGCGGATGCCGAAGCCGGTGAGCGCGGCGACCGCGACGGCCATCGAGCCGAGGGTGCCGACGTGGGCGAAGCCGTCCCTCGGGAGGACGATGATCGACCAGACCAGAGCGGTCATCCCGACCATCGAGAGCAGCATGCCGGGCAGGTCGGGCTTGCGCCACGGGCCCTTGGACTCGGGCATCAGCACGACCGCCGCGACGATGGCCACCACCGCGACCGGCACGTTGAGCAGGAACACCGCGCCCCACCAGAAGTGCGCGATCAGCGCGCCGCCCAGCACCGGACCGCCGACCAGGCCGATCATGGCCACCGCGCTCCAGGCGGCGATCGCCTTGGGCCGCTCCTCGTCGTCGAAGACGGTGATCAGGATGGAGAGGGTGCTCGGCATGACCAGGGCGCCGCCCACGCCCATCAGCACCCGGCCGGCGATCAGCTCACCGGGGCTCGCGGCGACCGCCGCGACCAGTGAGGCGGCGCCGAACAGCGCCAGCCCGACGACCATCACTTTTCGTCGGCCGAACCGGTCGGAGAGGCTCCCCGAGGTCAGCAGCAGACCGGCGAAGACCAGGATGTACGAGTCGATGATCCACTGGATGTCCTGCGCCCCGGCCTTGAGGTCCTCCGCGATCGGCGGGATGGACACCGTGAGCACCATGTTGTCGATCACCAGCACCAGGCTGCTGAGGCAGAGCACGACCAGGATGAGCCAGCGACGCGGGTGACGGTCCACCGCGATCCCCCCTTGTGTTTCGGCGCGTCGGCCGCGGCCCCGCGCACGTCCTCGCGTCGGCGACGAGCCGCGCGGAAGTCCCTTCGTGGCGCACACCGTCCACCCGTCCCCGACCGAACGGTGTGCGCCACGCCGAACACTGTACGGACGCCGAACACTGTTCGCAAGGCCGTACGCTGTGCGGAGCCGGGGCCTATGCTGGACGCACCGCCCCGACCAGGGGGCACGTGGAATGGAGGGCCTGATGACGGCCAAGTCGGAGGACACCCCGCCGGAGCGACGCACCGGTACGCAGCCGGGCATCCCGTCGCCGTGGAACCGTCCGCAGAAACGGCGGACCCAGCCCGCCCTCAGCCGCGAGCAGATCGTCGCCGAGGCCTTCGCGCTGCTGGACTCCGAGGGCATCGACGCGCTGAGCATGCGCAAGCTCGGCGCCCGCCTCAACGCCGGCGCGACCTCGCTCTACACCCACGTCGCCAACAAGGAGGAACTGCTCGCCCTGGTCGTCGACCACGTCTTCGGCGAACTCCCGCTGGCCCGGGCCGAGGGCGCCGAGGACCCGCAGGTCTGGCGCACGGCCATCGTCGAGTGCACCCAGGCCATGCGCGCCGCCGTCGTGCGCCACCCCTGGATGGTCGCCGTGATGGGCGACGTCGGGATGGTCTACCTCGGTCCCAACTGGATGCGGCTCTCCGAGGCCCTGCTGGCCCTGATGGAGACGGCCGGCTTCGAGATCGGCGAGGCCAACGACGTGATGGGCGTCGTCATGGGCTACACCATCGGCACCGCCAGCGTGGAGGCCGCCTGGCTGAGCGCGCTGACCAGGAGCGGCCAGGGCGAACAGGAGTTCATGGAACAGCTGCTGCCCGCCGTCGTCGAGGCCACCAGGACGCACCCGCGACTGCACCGCCTGTACACCACCCAGGTGCCGGACGAGATCGAGGCCGGCCGGGACAGCGGCTTCCTGCGCGGCCTCAACGTGATCCTGGACGGGATCGAGGCGAGGCGGGCCGGGCGCTGAGCCCGGACCGCCCTCCCCCGACCACGCGCCGTCAACTCCCGCTCAGCGCCTGCACCTCCGAGTAACCCGGCACCGGAGCGACCGGTCCCCCCGAGGCCACGGCGGCGGCCGTCGCCACCGCCGCCGCCAGCGCCGAGCGGTACAGCAGCGAGCCCAGGCTGACCCGGGCCACCCCGAGCCCGGCCAGCTCGGCGAGGCCCGGACCGGCCGGCGTCCAGAGGATGTTGAGCGGGACGGACAGCCGGTCGACCAGCCGGGCGATCACCGCCGGATCGGCCAGCCCGGGCACGAACACCCCGTCCGCGCCCGCCCGTCGGTAGGCGTCCAGCCGCCGCACGGTCTCCCGCTCGGCGTCCTCGGTGCCGCACCAGTAGGTGTCGGTGCGGGCGTTCACGAAGAGCTCCGGCACGGCGGCCTTCACCGCCGCGACCTTCGCCGCGTGGACGGCGGACGGCGCCAACGCGCCGTCCGGCCGGCCGTCCTCCAGGTTGATGCCGACCGCGCCGGCCTCCGCCAACTCCAGCGCCAGAGCCGCCACTTCGGTCGGGTCGTCGCTGAAGCCGGACTCCACGTCGACGCTCAGCAGGAAGCCGTCGCGGCCCAGCCGCCGGGCCAGCCGTACGGTCTCCCCGCGGGTGGCGGCCGCGCCGTCGGGCAGTCCGGCGGCGGCCGCCACCCCCAGGCTGGTGGTGCCGATCGCGGGGTGACCGGCCGCGGCGAGGGCGGCGGCCGAGGCGTGGTCCCAGGCGTTCGGGAGCAGCAGCGGACGGCCGGGGCGGTGATGCAGGGCGGCGAAGGCGGCCGTCGGGACGGATGGCGTCATCGGGCCGCCTCCGGCCGCTCGATCGGGCCCACCGAGTCCGCGTAGTAGAGGCCGGCCCTGGCGAGATGGCACACGATGTGCCGGAAGCTCCAGCCCGTCCCCGGCGAGTCGTCCAACTGCGGTTCCGGCAGTGCGGCGACCCGCAGGGACCAGATCCGGCCGAGCCGGGTGAGGCGGCTGCGGGCCTCGTCCAGGTCGGCGGTGGTGAACGGCACCAGGTCGGCCGGGGTGGTGACGTTGGAGGCGTGCCAGTGGTCGGCGGGGGCTGGCTCGCCGGCCAGCCGGGCCTCCAGCTCGGCCCAGTGGTCGAGGAGGTGGTCGGTGACCCGGCGGATCGCCTTGTGCGGGGTGTAGGTCCGGCCGTCGGCGCGGAACGGGCGGCCGTCCCAGGCCGTCCAGGTGTCCGCCAGGGCGAGCACGTGGTCGATCATCTCCGGGATCAGGGCGGCGAGTTCGTCCTGGGCGAGGGGTTCCTCGGCGGCCGGCCGGGAGGTGTCCGCCGGATCGGAGGAGCCGTAGAGGATGCCCTCGGCGATCACCATCGCCTGCGCGCGGCCCGGGCAGAGCCGGGGCGGGGCACCGAAGGCCAGTGGCTCGCGGCCCGGCTCCCGGGCGGCGTCGAGGTCGAGCAGCACGTGCGCCCCGGCGGGGACCGCGACCCCGCCGACCTCGGTCGCCCGGGCGGCGAAGCGGCGCATCGCCCGGACCGGCGGATCGTCCCGCAGGGCGGCGGCCGGTCCGCCACCGCTGCGCCGGGCGTGCTCGACCAGGGAGGCGGTGGCCTCGCAGGCCTGGACGAGCAGCCCGATCCGGTTGGCGGCCGTCTCCGGGTCGTCGTCGCCCATCGCGGGCAGCAGCCGGGCCACCGCCGCGTCCGCCGCCGGATCGTCCGGCGCCGGCTCGAAGTACGCCCGGGCGACCGCCTTCACGTCCCGGGCGACGGCCTCCGGGTCCGCCAGGCCGAGCGCCCGCGCGAGCGTCCGCACCACCCGCAGCCGGAGGTCCGGCTCGAAGCCGCCCGCGGCCAGGACCCGCAGCTCGACCGAGTCCAGCCGTTCCAGGTCGGCCACCACCAGCGCCCGGCGCCGGGCGTGCGGCTCGCCCGCGCTGAACCGGGCGACGGTGGACCGCAGCCAGGCCACCGTGCCGTACGGGCCGGGCGTCGCGGGCGGCGGGACCAGTGCCGGGTCGGCCAGGGCGGCGGTCACGTCCTCGTGGCGGGAGAGGGTCAGTGCGGGGCACGTCGGATCTTGGGTCCTCGGATCGCTCATGCCGTCATCCTGGCCCCGGGTCGTTTCGGTCCCGGCCGAACAGTGCTGGGTGGACCCTGGAGGCATGGCCGATCATGGACGCATGACAGTGGACCCACGGGGCTCGGCGCTCACCGCCTTCGCCGCGCTGCTCGCCGACCCCACCCGCGCCGCCTTCTGCTGCGCGCTGCTGGACGGCCGCGCCTGGACGGCGGGCGAGCTGGCCCGGTCGGCGGGCGTCGCGCCGTCGACGGCCAGCGAGCACCTGTCCCGGCTGATCGCGGGCGGCCTGCTGGCCGAGGCGCGGCAGGGGCGGCACCGGTACGTCCGGCTGGCCTCCAGCGCCGTCGCGACGATGATCGAGGACCTCGCCGTCTTCGCCCAGGCCACGGCCGAGGCCGCCGCGCCCGGCCGCACCGCTCCCCCGGGCGCCCCCGTCCGCTCCGGCCGGCCGGAGCCCCGGAACCTCCGCCAGGCCACCCGGCAGAGCGCCGAGGCCCGCGCCCGCACCTGCTACGACCACCTGGCCGGCCGCCTGGGCGTGGCCGTCGCCGACGCCCTGCTCGACCGCGGCCTGGTCGCCGACCGCGCCGGACTCGCCGTCACCGAGCGCGGCCACAGCTGGCTGGCCGCCCAGGCGATCGCACTGCCGCCGCACACCGGCCGACCGGGCGGGCGCCCGGTGGTGCGCAGCTGCCTGGACTGGACGGAGCGCCGCAGCCACCTCGGCGGCGCGCTGGGCGCGGCCCTGTGCCGCACCGCGCTGGACCGCGCCTGGGTCGAGCCGATCGGCTCCGGCCGGGCCCTGAAGGTCACCCCGGACGGCTGCCGGGCGCTGCGCGAGCTGCTCGGCGTCGAGGTGTCCTGAGACCACTCGCGACAGCGGCTGCTCAGCCCATCGACTTCGCCCCGTCCAGCGCCTCCCGGATGATGTCCGCGTGCCCGGCGTGCTGCGCGGTCTCCGCGATCAGGTGCAGCAGCACCCGCCGGGCCGACCAGCTCGCCCCCGGCTCGAACCAGGGCGCCGACGGCAGCGGGTGGGCGGCGTCGAGGTCGGGCAGGCTCCGCACCAGTTCGTCCGTGCCGCGCGCCACCGCCTCGTAGCCGGCGAGCAGCCCGGCCAGTGTGTCGCCCTCCGTCATCCGGAACTGCTCCGCCCAGTCCCCCTCGCCGTCACCGCCGCGCATCGCCTCCGCGCCGCCGGTGACGAACCGCGCCCAGCGCGCCTCGACCGCCGCGACGTGCTTGACCAGGCCGCCCAGGCACAGCGCGCTGACCGTGGTGCGCCGGGCGGCCTGCTCGTCGGTGAGGTCCCGCAGGGTGCGGCGCAGCAGGTTCCGGTGCCTGTCCAGGGTCTCGACGAGGTCCTCGCGCTCCCCCATCAGACGTCCACGGCCGGCGGCCGCTCGCCCACCGTGCGGCCGAGGTCGATCAGCCCGAAGGCCGCGCCCTGCTGGTCGCCGACCGCCGCGAACCGCCCGAACGGGCTGTCCATCGGCCCGGCGTACACCTTGCCGCCCTGCTTCCTCAGCCGCTCGATCGCCGCGTCGGTGTCGTCCACGGCGAAGTAGACGCTCACGTACGAGGGCGCCCCGGGCGGCAGGAAGTCGCCCTCCGCCCCCATCCGGCCCAGCACCGGCCGGCCGCCGACCAGGAACATCCGGTAGTCGATCTGCTCGGAGTCCATCTTCTGCGTGCCGTACGGGAAGACCGCCGGGAAGAAGGAGTCGGCCTTCGCCGGTTCGCGGGTGACGATCTCGGCCCAGCTGTACGCCCCGGGCTCGGCCTGCTTCTCGAAGCCGTGGTGGATCCCGGCCTGCCAGACGCCGAACACCACTCCGCCCGGGTCCCTGGCGATCACCATGGTGCCGAAGTCGCCGACCTGCATCGGCCCCATCACCACTTCGCCGCCGTGGGTCCGGATCCGCTCGGCGGTGGCGGCGGCGTCCGGCGAGGCCAGGTACAGGCACCAGGCGGGCTGCGCCTGGCTGCCCGGCATCGGCGGCACGATCGCGGCGACCGCCTTGCCGTCCGAGTACGCCTGGGTGTAGTTGCCGAACTCCGACGAGCTCTCGCCGAAGGTCCAGCCCAGGACGTCGCCGTAGAAGGCCTTGGCGCCCTCCACGTCGCTGAACATCGCGTCGGCCCAACAGGGTGTGCCCTCAGGTAGCGCAGCCATCTCTCAGCCCTTGTCCATGACGGTGCGGACGTACGCCGGAAGGCGCACACGGCCCCCGACTGGCCAGCCTAGGGCGCGTCCGGCGAACCCGCGCGGGACGGCCCGCGCGGGTTCGCTCCCGCGGCGCGGTGCCCGTCTCAGCCCGCCGGTACGGCCCCGCGCACCGGCGGGCGCAGCGAGGTGGTGCCCAGGCCGGTCGGGCCGAGCGGCACCGTGCCCGTCACCGCCCCTGCTCCGGACCCGGCCCCGGACCCGGACCCGGCCTCGACCGCTGCCGCGGCCCGGGCCCGGACCGCGCCCGCGAGGTCCCGCTCGACGCCGAAGTGCCGCTCCAGGTCCTCGGTGCGGTACCGGCGGCAGCCCCGGTGCCAGCTCAGGATGCCCGCGAGCCAGTTCTCCAGCTCCTTCACGTACCCGTCGAGCAGCTCCCTGGCCTCCGCGCCGAGCTCGAAGTCCTCGTACATCACCGGGAGTTCCCGCTGCGCGACGTGCTGGAACTGGTCCAGCCGGGAGCGCATCAGGTCGTCGACGATCCGCACCGCAGACGGGTAGTCGCAGTTGAAGAAGTTCTGCACCACCAGCACCGCGTTGTGCAGCTCGCCCTCGTACTCGACCTCCTTCTGGTACGAGAAGACGTCGTTCATCATGCACGCGTAGTCCATCGCGGAGTTCTCCAGCGCGCGCATCGAGCCGTGCCGGTACACCTCCGCGGGGACGGTCCTCCCGTGGCCGAGCCGGGCGAGCATCGAGGTGAGTTCGGAGCCGAAGGTGGAGCGGCGCATCTCCAGGTAGTCGACCGGATCCGGCACCCGGTTCTGGATCTGGTTGCTCAACTCCCAGATCCAGCTGGCCGTCATCACCTCGACCGACTCGCGCAGCGCGCCCCGGGCCTCGACGGGCAACGGGCCCGCGGTCCGCTCCCAGAGGTCGGCGAGGGAGCGCTCCAGCGCGTTGACCGGCTCCGGCACGGGCTCGCCGTCCACCGGCATGAACAGCGGCAGCCGCGCGTTGGCGGCCTTGGCGCCCGCCAGGTCGCGGGTGCGGCCGAAGATCCTCGGGTAGTAGTCGTCGGCCCAGGTGCCCCAGGCCAACCAGGCCGAGGCGATGTCGAGTTGGTCGGCGGTGGCGTCGGGGTGGATGCCGGCCGCGCACAGCGGCAGGTCGTAGTCGCGCATCGACTCGGCGTCCCAGATGCCCGATCCGGGGAGTCCGGGGTGCTCGGCCAGCAGGCCCACCCGCTCGGCCCACTCGACCACCCGCTCCCGCGCGCCGTCCAGGTGGGGGCTGAGCGACAGCGCGAACGGCAGCTCGAACTCCGGCAGCCGGGACGGCCCGACCGGCCGGAACGGCACGTGTCCGTGCGAGCGCGCCCGCCGTACGGCCGGAGCCGCCGGGGCCTGCGGCGTCCCGACGCCCTTGCGCAGGACGTCCAGCGCCGAGGTCCCGATCCCGCCGATCGCGTACTGGTCCCACCAGTTGCCGGCCCCGGGCAGCCCCGGCAGCTCCCCGCCCGTGCCCGGTGCCACCTCACCGGCCGAACCCGCCGCCGCTCCACCGCCGTTCATGTACCGGCTGGACCGCATGTGCCACTCGTGCCCGCCCGACTGCCAGTCCTGCAGCCCCTTGACGTACGCCATCACCCGGGCCCGGCCCGCCGGGTCGAGCCCGGTCTCCTCGAACAGCACCGGCAGTTCGGTGAACACGGTGTTCTCGAACTGCTGCAAGCGCGAGGTGAGCAGGTCGTTGACCGCCTCGGCGGCCTCCTGGGTGGAGCACTCCAGGAACCGTTCCAGCACCAGGACGCCGTTGCTCAGTTCGCCCTCGTCCTCGACCTCGCGCTGGTACGAGAAGATGTCGTTGCGCAGGTGCACGCCGTCGGAGAAGGCGTCCATCAGCACCCGCAGCGCGCGCGAACCGGACACCTCCTTCGGCACCTCGGCCCCGGCCGCGAACTCGACCAGCTGCGCCGACCACGGCGCCCCGCCGACCTTGCGGCGCATCTCGATGTACTCGACCGGGTTGGCGATCCGGCCCGCGTCGATGTTGGCCAGCTCCCACAGCGACTCGTTGAGCAGGTTGCGGGTGCTCTCGGCGAACCGGATCCGCCAGTCCTCCCCCATCACCGGCACGGTCCGCCGCCAGAGATCGGCCAGACCCGCCTCGACCGGGTTCTCCGGCTCCGGCACCGGCGCCTCGGGATCGGCCGGCATGAACAGCGGCAGCCGGTCGAGGTGCGCCTTGCCAGCCCGCCGGTCGTTGGTGCGCTTGTACATGTCGAGGAAGTGGTCGTCGAAGAAGAACACCCAGACGTACCAGTCGGTGACGAGCGACAGCGCCTCGGCGGAGGCGTCGGGATGGGTGTACGCGCAGAGCAACCCGTAGTCGTGGGCGTCCAGGTCGGCCTGCTCCCAGATCCCGGATCCCTCCAACATGCCCATCTCCCGGGCCCATTCCGACGAGTGGGCCCGTGCCCGGTCCAGGTGGGGATTGAGCCGCGCCGGGTGCGGCACGTAGAAGGACGGCAGTTCGAACGGCTGGGTCACGGCGGGCGAGCCTTTCTGGACGCGTCGATTGGAACCAAGAATGGCGTCCCGTCACCACTGTTCACCGCAACAACAGCAACAGTCATATGAAATGACCTCATTGACCCGAACAGGGGCGGCCCACCGGATGGTGGACCGCCCCTGCGGCGGGCGGGCGGTCAGGCCGCGAGGCCCAGGACGAGGGAGGCCGCGGCCGGGGCCAGGTAGATCAGGGGGAAGGGGACGTGGGCGTAGGCACGGGCGCGGGCGACGGTGATCACGGCGCCGAGGAAGTAGAGGACGATGCCGACGGCGGCCGCGTAGCCGATGGCCGGGACGGCGAGGCCGACCAGCAGCCCGAGGGCTCCGGCGGCCTTGGCCACGCCGAGCCAGGTCCACCAGGCGCGCGGGACGCCGTACTCGGCCAGCGGCCCCACGACGTACTCGGCGCCGGCGAAGACGGAGTACGCCGAGAAGCCGACCATGAGGGCGCCGAGGAGGGTGACGACGGTGTGGGCGACGGACATTGGAGTGCTCCCCGTTCGGTGGCTGGTCGATCCGATTCGGTCGGATCCGGTCGGACACAGCACTGACCCGGAGCACCCGGCGGATGTGACAGCCGCGGACAAAAATGTTTCCGCGTCGACTCGGGGGAACTTTCAACAACCGCTCCGCCAACGAACAAAGCAGGACTGACAAGGGCGGTAAACACCAAGACTTCCCCAGGTACGGGCGTGTTGACCGCGTCCGTCCACGCCGCGTCATCCAGACTGGGCGCCGACCGACGTCAACTCCGAGGAGGCCGAACCTCATGAACGTCACCGTCCGGCTCGCCCAGCAGCCCGAGGCCGACGAACTGCTCGGACGGAGTGCGCTCGCCGCGCTCGTCGGCATGCTGCTGGACCAACAGGTGCCGATGGAATGGGCGTTCACCGGCCCGTGGACCATCGCCCAGCGGCTCGGCCGCAACGACCTCGACGCCCACGAGATCGCCACCTACAGTCCGGAGGAGTTCGTCGCGCTGCTCTCGGCGAAACCGGCCGTCCACCGCTACCCGGCCGCGATGGCCAAACGGGTGCAGCAGCTGTGCCAGTTCCTCGTCGCGCAGTACGACGGCGACGCTGCTGCGCTGTGGAAGGACACCCGCACCGGCAAGGAACTGCTCAGCCGCCTCAATGCCCTTCCCGGCTTCGGCAAGCAGAAGTCGCAGATCTTCCTGGCCCTGCTCGGCAAGCAGTACGGGGTACGGCCCGAGGGCTGGCGCGAGGCGGCGGGCGTGTACGGCGAGGAGGGCGCGCACCGCTCGGTCGCCGACATCACCGGCCCCGAATCCCTCGCCCTGGTACGGGAGTTCAAGCAGGAGGCGAAGCGGGCGGCGAAGGAGGCGAAGGCCGCCGCCAAGCCCCGCACCACCACCCGGACCGCCACCGCCGCCGCCGCCCGTTGAGGCCACGGCCCCGGGACAGCAGCGGCTAGCCGCGCCCGGACACCAGGGCGTAGGCGTACCGCCCGCGGATCGACCGGACGAAGTACCGTCCGTGGCTCTCCGCCGCGAGCAGTTCCCGGTGCACCCGTGCCGGCACGCCCGCGTACCGGTACACCGGCCCGCCGGTGAACTCCAGCTCCAGCACCCGCGCCCGCGGGTCGTACCCGACCGAGCGCAGCACCGAGGAGTCCACCGCCGTACGGTCCATGACCCTCCCAGTGTGCGATGGGGGCCCCGGCCGCGCAGCGCGACCGAGGCCCTCACCCCGGAACCACCGACCCCCGAGCCGGTCCCGGGGAACCCGGAGCCGGACCCGTCACACCAGGACGGGCTCCCGCTGCTCCGCGCCGTCCGGGTCACCGGCCTCGGCCGCCACCCCGCGCTTGCGCGGCAGCGCGAACATCAGCAGGAACACCGCCAGCAGCACCCCCGCGACCCACCACATCGCGTGCACGAAGGCCCCGCCGAAGGCCGCCCCCAGCGCGTCCGGCGCGACCACGTCGTCCATCGCCCCGAAGAAGGCCACCGACACCAGCCCGAGCCCGAGCGCGTTGCCCACCTGCTGCACGGTGTTGATCAGGCCCGAGGCCGACCCGGCGTGGCGGCGCGGCACCTCGGACAGGATCGCGTCGGTGATCGGCGCGACGATCAGCCCCATCCCGAGGCCCATCACCACCAGCGGCAGGGCCATCTGCCAGGCCTCGATGCCCGTCCCGTACCGGTGCGCCTCCCCGATGTAGGTGAGCACGCCCACCGCCATGATCAGGGCGCCCGCCTGGAGCACCTTGCGCCCGAACCGCGGCACCAGCTTCTGCACCGAGATCCCGGCCGCCGTGGAGACCGCGAGCGAGAACGGGATGCCGGTGGCACCCGCCTTGAGCGGGCTCCAGCCGAGGCCGACCTGCATGTAGAGCGTCCAGACCAGGAAGAAGATGCCGAGCGCGACGCCGAAGGCCAGCTGGACGCAGATCCCGGCCGCGAAGCTCTTCACCCGGAACAGCGACAGTTCGACCAGCGGCGAGCCGTCCCGCCGCGTCTTGACCTTCTCGTACACCACGAAGAGCACGAACACCGGCAGGCTCCCGGCCATCGACAGGTAGCCCCAGAGCGGCCAGCCGGCCTCCCGGCCGTGGGTCAGCGGGTAGATCAGCATCAGCAGGCCGAGGCTGGCCAGCGCCACGCCGACCAGGTCCAGCTTGAGCGCGTGCTCGGCCCTGGACTCGTCGATGAAGCGGCGCCCGAGCAGCAGCCCGGCGATCCCGACCGGCAGGTTGATCAGGAAGATCGGCCGCCATTCGAGGCCCAGCAGGTCCCACTCGGTCAGCAGCGCGCCGATCATCGGGCCGGACACCGCGCCCAGCCCGACCACCGCGCCGAACATCCCGAAGACCTTGCCGCGCTCCTCCGCCGGGAAGGTCGCGTGGATGATGGACAGCACCTGCGGCACCATCAGGGCCGCCGTCCCGCCCTGCAGGATCCGCATCGCGACCAGCATCTCCGGGCCGGAGGCCAGTCCGCACAGCGCCGAGGCCAGCGTGAAGCCGCCGATGCCGAGCAGGAACAGCCGCTTGCGGCCGTGGATGTCACCGAGCCGCCCGCCGGTGATCAGACCGATCGCGAAGGCCAGCGCGTAGCCGCCGGTGACCCACTGGATGGCGCTGAAGGAGGCGCCGGTGTCCTGCTGGATGCTCGGGATGGCGATGTTGACGATGGTGACGTCCACCAGGTCCATGAAGGAGGCGACCATCACGATCGCCAGCGCGATCCACCTCCGCCGGTCGGCTCCCGCCGTACTCATGCCGTTCTCCTCACTCGTCCGCTGCTGCACGTCCGGAACGGTACGGGCCATGTAGGTCAGGTCCTGTCCCACTTGGTCCGGCATGCTGGAGGGCATGAGCGACACGCCGGCCCGGCTGCTGAACCTGCTGTCCCTGCTGCAGACCCCGCGCGAGTGGCCCGGCAGCGAACTCGCCGAGCGGCTCGGCGTCAGTCCGCGCACCATCCGCCGGGACATCGACCGGCTGCGCGACCTCGGCTACCCGGTGCAGGCCACCATGGGCGCGGTCGGCGGCTACCGGCTGGTCGCGGGCACCGCGATGCCGCCGCTGCTGCTGGACGACGAGGAGGCGGTGGCCATCGCGGTCGGCCTGCGGGCGGCCGCCGGGCACGCCGTGGTCGGCATCGAGGAGGCCTCGGTACGGGCGCTCGGCAAGCTGCTCCAGGTGCTGCCGGCCCGGCTGCGGCACCGGGTCGGCACCCTGAACACGGCCACCGTGCCGCTGCTCACCGGGGACGGCCCGACCGTCGACCCGGAGGCCCTGACCCTGCTCGCCGGCGCCGTCACCAACCACGAACGGCTGCGCTTCGCGTACCGGGCCCGCGACGGCGCCGAGACCAGGCGCAACGTCGAGCCCGAGCGGCTCGTCTCGACCGGCCGCCGCTGGTACCTGATCGGCTACGACCTGGACCGGGAGGACTGGCGGCTCTTCCGGGTCGACCGGATCACCGAACCGTTCGCCACCGGCGCCCGCTTCACCCCGCGACCGCTCCCGGCCGAGGACGCCGCCGTGTTCGTGGCGAGCCGGCTGCGCCGCCGATCACCGACCCACACCATGCTGGCCACCGTCCACCGCCCCGCCGCCGAGGTCGACGGCCGGATGCCCTGGACCGGCGACCACGAGATCGAACCGATCGACGACCACAGCTGCCGCCTGCGCTCCCGGGCCGACTCCCTCAAGTGGCTGGCGGCCGGACTGCTGATGCTGGACTGCGACTTCGAGGTGCACGAACCCCCGGAGCTGCGCGAGCAGCTGCGCACCATCGCGACCAGGGCCGACCGCGCGGCCGACCGGGAGAACTGAGCCGGGAGAACCGAGCCTGGAGAGCAGAGCCGGGAGAACCGCACCGGGAGGGTGGCGCCCGGAAGGTCGATTCGGGGCCCGCCGTGGACGACGGACCCCGACGTGAAGAGCGGACTCAGACCCCGTACTCGGCCGTCAGCAGCGCCCGCCCGAGGGTGTGGAAGGTGAGGTTGAAGCCGATCTGGGCGGCCGGGGTGTCGGCGGTGACGTCCAGCTTCTCCACGTCCAGCGCGTGCACCGCGAACACGTACCGGTGCGGGGCCCCGGGCGGCGGGGCGGCGCCGTCGTACTTGTTGTCCGGGAAGTCGTTGCGCCCGTGGAAGGAGGCCGCGCCCGGCAGGGCCTCGTCCGAGGAGCCGGCGCCGCGCGGCAGCTCGGCGGTGTCGGCGGGCAGGTTGAGGGCCAGCCAGTGCCACCATCCGGAGCCGGTCGGCGCGTCCGGGTCGTAGCAGGTGACGGCGATGCTCCGGGTGCCCTCCGGCAGGCCCGACCAGGCCAGGTGCGGCGAGAGGTTGCCGCCGCCGTGGATGAACTCCTGGCCCAGCGTGCCGCCTTCGGTGATGTCCCGGCTGCTCAGCTCGAAGGACGGCACCTGCGGCAGGAACTCGTACGGCAACGGCGGACGAACACTCATGGGGTGCACCTCTCACGGTCGGAATGACACTGATCACTGTAATGGGGTGCACGACCGATCCGGCCGCCCCTACAGTCGGCGTCATGGCCTCGAAACTCGCCCGGTTGCTCTCGGATTCCCGCCGCGCTCTGTTGACCGTGCTCGGCCTCCAGGCCGTCATCTGGTCCCTCCAGGTGGTCAACTGGCTGGACGACTACGACCTGTCCAAGGAGTACGGCCTGCGCCCGGAGCGGGTGGACGACCTGCCGGAGATGTTCACCATGCCGTTCCTGCACTTCAGTTGGGACCACATCATCTCCAACTCCTGGCCGCTGTTCGTGCTCGGCTTCCTGGCCGCCTACCGCGGCATGCGGAAGTTCCTGCTGGCCAGCCTGGTGATCACGGTGTCCGGCGGCCTCACCATCTGGCTGCTGGAGAGCTCGAACACCGTGACGGCCGGGGCGAGCGGCATGGTCTACGGCTACCTGGGCTACGTCGTGCTGCGCGGCGTCCTCGACCGGAACGTGCTGGACGCGGTGGTGGGCCTCGGCGTCGCCGCGGTCTACTGGACGAGCCTGATCGGCCTGCTGCCGGTCTCCCACGGGGTCAGCTGGCTGGGCCACCTCGGTGGACTGATCGGCGGACTGGCCGCCGCCTACCTGCTCCGCAACCCGGCGCAGCTCCGCGACCGGGAGCGACCGGAGCCGGTCCCCACGGCACCCGCCCCCACCGGCCCCAACGCCGCCCTGCTCAAAGAACTGGACGACCTGGGCCTGTGACCCGACCGGGGGCGTCAGGTATAGACCATTCCCGCCACTCCGGCTAGCGTGAACGCCGCACCCGCCCCCAGCTCCGGAGCCGCACCGTGGAGTCGTCCGTCCTCGCCTTCGCCACCGATCTGCTCGACGAGGGCGCCGACACCTTCTTCGGCAACCTCACCGACCGGGCCGGCGTCGGCGGCGTCACCCTGGCCGCCGTCTACCACGAGGCCCGCGACGTCTTCCCGCACAACCCCCGCCGGGTGATCCGCTACCTGGAGCCCGGCGCCGCCTACTTCCGCCCCGACCCGGCTCGCTGGGCGGGCCGCCGCCTCTCCCCCGCCCCGTCCGGCGCGATCGGCGAGCGCGACCCCTTCGCCGAGGCTGCCGCCGAGGCCGGCCGCCGCGGCCTCAAGCTGCACGCCTGGACGGTCTTCTGCCACAACGACCGGCTCGGCTTCGCCCACCCCGACTGCGCGCCGGCCAACGCCTTCGGCGACCGCCACCTCACCGAGCTCTGCCCGGCCCACCCCGAGGTCCGCGAGTACGCCCTGACCCTGGTCGACGAGCTCGCCCGGTACGGCGTGGACGCGATCCGCGCCGAGTCCCTGCACTTCCACGGCCTGCGCCACGGCTACCACCACGAGCGCTACTTCGAGGAACTGGGCCCGACCGCCGAGGCACTGCTCGGCGTCTGCTTCTGCCCGCACTGCCGCGCCGCCGCCACCCGCGCGGGCGTCCCCGCCGAGCCGGTCGCCGAGGCCGTCCGGACCGAACTGCGCCGCCGCCTGGCCGACCAGGAGGCCGCCGCCGAGCCCGCCGACCTGAGCGCCCTCGCCGACGGCGCCTTCGCCGCCTACGTGGACGCCTCCACCACCACCGTCACCTCGCTCGCCGCCGAACTCACCGAACGGGCCCGCCGGCACGGCATGCGGCTGAGCTTCATGGACGGCGGCGGCCCCGGCAGGGGCTGGCTGTCCGGCATCGACCTGCCCGCCCTCGCCGCGGCCACCGACCAGATCGAGACGCTCGGCTACGCCGGGACCGCGGAGGCCGTCCGGGAGAAGCTCGCCGCCTTCGCCCTGCACGGCGTCCGCCCGGAGCGGATGGCGGTGATCCTGCGCCCGATGGCCGCGGACTGCGACGGCCCGGAGAACCTCGCCGCCAAGATCGCCGTCCTGCGCGGACTCGGCGTCCCCGAGGTCGAGTTCTACCACTACGGCCTGATGCGGCTGTCCTCGCTCGACCGGATCGGCGCCGCCCTCGGGAGCTGACTCAGCGCCGCCGCTTGGACGTCCCGAACAGGCTGCGCGAGATCTCCTGCCCGAGCTGCCTCCCGGCCGAGCGGGCGAAGGACTTCACCGCCGGGTTGCTGAGCAGCGACCCCAGCAGCCCGCCCGCCCCCGCGGCCTCCTCCCGCCGGGGCCGTCCGGACGGCGCGGGCGGCTCGGAAGGCTCGGGCGGCCGGGCCGGGGCCGGCGGCTCCGCCGGCGTCGCCTCCGGCCGCGGCGCCCGCGCCGCCAGCTTCTCGTACGCCGACTCCCGGTCGATCGCTTCCCGGTAGCGCGCCGTCAACGGCGAGGCGTCCACGGCCGCCTGCAGCGCCCCGGCCTCGATCGGTCCCATCAGTGACTGCGGCGCCCGCAGCCTGGTCGCCGCGACCGGCGTCGGCGCGCCCTTCTCGGAGAGCACCGTCACCACGGCCTCGCCGGTCCCCAGCGAGGTGAGCACCGTGCCGAGGTCGTACGGGGACCGCGGGAAGGTCGAGACGGTGGCCTTGAGCGCCTTGGCGTCGTCCGGGGTGAAGGCGCGCAGCGCGTGCTGCACCCGGTTGCCCAGCTGGGCGAGCACGTCGCCCGGGACGTCCCGCGGGGTCTGGGTGACGAAGAAGATGCCCACCGCCTTGGAGCGGATCAGCCGCACGGTCTGGGTGATCGCCTCCAGGAAGGCCTTGGAGGCGCCCTTGAACAGCAGGTGCGCCTCGTCGAAGAAGAACACCAGCTTGGGCCGGTCCGGGTCCCCCACCTCCGGCAGCTCCTGGTACAGGTCGGCGAGCAGCCACATCAGGAAGGTGGAGAACAGCCGCGGCCGGTCCTGGAGGGCGGGCAGTTCCAGCACCGAGACCACGCCCCGGCCGTCCGGCGTGGTCCGCAGCAGCTCGGCGGTGTCGAACTCGGGCTCGCCGAAGAACGCCCCGGCGCCCTCGTTCTCCAGCAGGGTCAGCGTCCGCAGGATCACCCCGGCGGTGGCCGCGGAGAGGCCGCCGATGGTGCGCAGCTCCTCCTTGCCCTCGGGCGAGGTGAGGAAGCCGATCACGGCGGTGAGGTCCTTGAGGTCGTAGAGCTCCAGTCCCTTGCGGTCGGCGTAGTGGAAGACCAGGCTGAGCGAGGCCTCCTGGGTTTCGTTCAGTTCCAGCACCTTGGCCAGCAGCAGCGGGCCGAAGCTGGTGACGGTGGCCCGGATCGGAATGCCCGCGCCCTGCCCGCCGAGCGAGTAGAACTCCACCGGGCAGCCCTGCGGCGTCCACTGCTGCCCGACCTCGGCGGCCCGGCCGGCGGTGCGCTCGCTCGGTGCGCCGGGCGCGGCGATGCCGGAGACGTCCCCCTTGATGTCGGCGAGGAACACCGGCACGCCCTGGGCGGAGAGCTGTTCGGCGATCAGCTGGAGGGTCTTGGTCTTCCCGGTGCCGGTGGCCCCGGCGACCAGCCCGTGCCGGTTGAGCACCCCGAGCGGGACCCGCACCTGCGCGTCGGGGTAGGCGGTGCCGTCCAGCAGCACCGCCCCGAGGTCGAGGGCGGGGCCGGTGAAGGCGTACCCGTCGGCGATCTCCCGGACGGTCTGCGGGGTGGGGGCGGAGGACATCGGTGCACGCTCCTGGACGGGATCGGAGGCCGGAAGCGCGGCCTGAACCCGGCCGCGACCGGGCGATGTTCACGACATTTCCCATCAAACAGCCACAATCGCCCACCCGCAGCTCACAACCGTGCGCGTGGCGCCACCGCAGCTGCTGGGCCATCCGCCGTCCGAACGGTAGGCTTTCCGTGTGATCTTCAAGCGCATCGGCAATGGGCGGCCGTACCCGGATCACGGCCGGACGAGCACCCGCCAGTGGGCTGACGTCGCCCCACGTCCGGTGCGGCTCGACCAGCTGGTGACCACCAAGGGCCAACTCGACCTGGAAACCCTGCTGGCCGAGGACTCGACCTTCTACGGGGACCTCTTCGCCCACGTGGTGAAGTGGCGCGGCGACCTCTACCTGGAGGACGGGCTGCACCGGGCCGTACGGGCCGCGCTGCAGCAGCGCCAGGTGCTGCACGCCCGCGTCCTCGAAATGGACTGACGGCCGCACGTCGACTCCACCCGACCGCCCCCTCGCCACCCGGCGGAGGGCGGTCCGCGCGTACCCGGGTACCTCCTTTCGGGTACCGGGGTACTCCAGATGATGATCGTTTAGTACCTTCACAGCCCTCCGGCACTACGCTGCTGACTACGGCCGCGACCAGGGGATCCGCCCGCACCGGGAGGACGCCTCTGCCCGGTCCACCCGTCATCCCGACCCCACCCCGGCACGAGGGGGAGACAAACCGTGAGCATGTTGACTCCCCAAGGCCTCAAGGGGAAGCAGTACCGCGTCACCGGCAACGCCTACCCACGGCTGGGCCGGCCCCCGAAGAAGAGTCGCAAGGTGATCGCCGCGCTCGCGGCCCTGCTCGCCCTGGCCCTGATCGGCCTCGGCGGCGTGCAGCTGTACGACATCTTCCGAGGCAGGGCCGGGAACTCCTCCGCGCAGGCCTGCGCCAACCCGTCCGGCAAGCCGCTGGCCGCCCCGACCCCGGGCGCCACCCCCGGCGCCCCCGCGGCCTCCGGCACCCCGGCCGCCCCGGTGGACCCGCACGCCGTCCCCGCGCCCACGGCCGTCACGGTGAACGTCTACAACGCCACCACCAAGGCCGGCCTGGCCGGGCGGACCGCCGAGGAGCTCAAGAAGCGCGGCTTCGTCATCGGCAAGGTCGGCAACGCGCCCGCCGAGCTGGACAAGAAGGTGCCCGGCACCGCCCAGGTGATCGCCGGCCCGACCGGCGCCGCCGCCGGCACCCTGGTGAGCTCCCAGATCGCCGGGGCCACCGTCACCGCCGACGCCCGCACCGACGCCAGCGTGGACTTCGTGATCGGCGACAGCTACAACGCCCTGCTGGACGAGACCCAGGCGGCCGCCGCCCTCGCCCTGGCCACCAAGCCCTCCCCCACCCCGAGCGCCGGCGGCAGCTGCTGACCGCACGACAGCGAGAAGGACGGCAAGAACGGAGCCCCCGGCAGACGCAGCGCCGGGGGCTCTCGGACGTTCGGAAGGGGGATCAGCCGGCCGTGCCGTACAGCCGGTCGCCCGCGTCGCCCAGGCCGGGGACGATGTAGCCGTTCTCGTTCAGCCGCTCGTCCAGCGCGGCGGTGACCACGGTGACCGGCAGGTCGGCCAGTTCGCGCTTCATCACCTCGACGCCCTCCGGCGCGGCCAGCAGGACCACGGCGGTGACGTCGGTGGCGCCGCGCTCGATCAGCATCCTGATCGCCGCGACCAGGGTGCCGCCGGTGGCCAGCATCGGGTCGAGCACGTAGACCTGGCGGCCGGAGAGGTCGTCCGGCATCCGGGTGGCGTACGTGGAGGCCTCCAGGGTCTCCTCGTTGCGCACCATGCCGAGGAAGCCGACCTCGGCGGTCGGCAGCAGGCGGGTCATCCCGTCCAGCATGCCGAGACCGGCCCGCAGGATCGGCACGACCAGCGGGCGCGGGTAGCTGAGCCGGGTGCCGAGCGTGACCGCCACGGGGGTGGTGATCTCCACCTCGTCGGTGCGGACGTCCCGGGTGGCCTCGTAGGCGAGGAGGGTCACCAGCTCGTCGGTCAGGCGACGGAAGGTCGGCGAGTCGGTGCGCTCGTCGCGCAGGGTGGAGAGCTTGTGGGCGACCAGGGGGTGGTCGACGACGTGGAGACGCATGTACCGAGGTTAGCCCGGTCCTGGACGCCTGTACGACACGCCGTGCCAGGCCGCCCACCGGCCGCGGTCACCGGTCCGTGACACGCCGTGACGGAGGGCGAATGTCCGGACCGGACCGGTTCCTGTGGTATCAACCCGGCCGTTCTGGGAATGTCACGTCTTATGACGAGCAACCCGAAAGCCGGGGACGGCTCGGCGGACGAGCCCGTCGGCGGAGCGGCCCTTCGCGCCGGGCCGCCGCAGGACCCCCCGGAGACCGAGTCGGAGCGCCGCAGGCGGCGGGCCGTCTTCCTGCGTGAGCTCACCGAGGCCCGCGAGCTGAGGGAGCGGGTCCAGCCCCGGCGGACCAAGGAACGCCGGATGCGCGAGGCGATGCGGATGCGAACCTTCCGCATCTGACCCGGGCCCGGCCCGGTTCACCACCCCCGCGACCCGGCCCCGGCTCCGCCTCCCGGCGGTCCGACAGGCGTTCGGGCCAAATTTCGACCGGCTTCGGCGGGCGCCGGCCCGGCTCCGCCGTCCACCGCCCGGCCCTTCCGACACGACCTGCAAAGACGCGCTGCCGAACACCCCCCGCAAGGGCGGGCTTTCTGTCACGATTCCGATGGGACGGTCCGAACAAGCGGGCCGCCTCTGGCGCGGGGGCGGCCAGATTTTCGCGTCGCCCGAGCGCGCCGACAGCCGAGACCGATGATCTTGGGAGTGTCCCTGGTGGCGTACTTCGCTGCAGTGCTTGCTCGCACCGAGGACGGGTGGGATGTGAGCGAGACGGAGCTCGACGACGTCGAAACCCTGGCCGATCTGACCGATCTGGCCCGCGACTCCGCGCAGGACGACGACAGCGTCCTGATCTTCATCGAACAGGAGGACGCCTGGTTCGCCATCGTCCGGGTGGACGGTGAGGAGGACCCGCGGATCTTCGTGTCGGACGGCGCCGCCGCCGCCCGCAGCTCCTACGGCTCCGTCCTCACCGACGAGCTGGTCGACCAGGCCGGCGAGAGCGAGTTCGGCGACCTGGACCACCTGCTGGACGAGGAGGCCGAGGCCGAGGAGCAGGACGACGAGGACGCGGACGGCCGCGGCGGCGTCCCGGTCGGCCCGCTGGGCGACGCCCACCTGCTCACCGAGTTCGGCCTGGCCGCCGACGAGCTGCTCGCCCTCAGCGGCGAGGGCGCGGTGCCGGGCGACGCCCTGGAGGAGATCGCCGAGGCCCTGGGCTGCGGCGAGGTACTGGAGGCGGTCCGGTAGCGGCACCGGTCAGGCCGGTGTCCACCACCGGATGCCCGACACTGGATGCCATGCAGCCCGCCTCCGCTCCGCCGACCGTCCCGCACGTCCCCCCGCTGCCGGCTCCCGTCCGCCCCGACCCGGTCCGCGACCGCTGGGCGGCGCCGATGCGCCTCGCCATCGCCGAGGCCGCCCTGGCGCCGGCCACCGGGGACGTCCCGGTCGGGGCGCTCGTCCTGGGCCCGGACGGCGAGGTGCTCGGACGCGGCCACAACGAGCGCGAGGCGGTCGGCGACCCGACCGCGCACGCCGAGGTGGTCGCGATCCGGCAGGCCGCCGGCAGGACCGGGGAGTGGCGGCTCAGCGGCTGCACCCTGGTGGTGACCCTGGAGCCCTGCACGATGTGCGCCGGCGCCATCGTGCTGTCCCGGATCGACCGAGTGGTCTACGGCGCCCTCGACGAGAAGGCCGGCGCGGCCGGCTCGCTCTTCGACGTGATGCGCGACCGCCGGCTCAACCACCGGCCCGAGGTGATCTGGGGCGTGCTCGCCGAGGAGTGCGGCGAGCAGCTGCGCGCCTTCTTCGACACCCACCGCTGACCCCGCCCCGGGTCCGCCCGCGGACACGGATTTCGTGACCGCGCCACCCGTCCGGTAGAGTTCCCCTCGGTAGCGTGTCCGAGCGGCCAAAGGAGCACGCCTCGAAAGCGTGTGTGGGGGCAACTCCACCGTGGGTTCGAATCCCACCGCTACCGCTTTGAGCAGGAAAACGAAGGGCCCCGACTGGTGACAGTCGGGGCCCTTCGTCATGCCGGTCTCAGTTTCGGTCTCACTTGCCTGGTTTTGGTCGGCTACAGCTGACTGTCCACCCAGGCATCTTGCTCCTCCCAGAGGACGGAGACCTCGATCCCGCTCTTCTCGGCGGCCTCAAAGACGTCATCCACGCCGTACCGCTCCAGCAGCCACTGCCGCTCAAGCGGTTCACGCCGCTGGCGCTCCGCCTCCCGCGCGGCGGTACGGCGCTCTTCTTCCCGCCGCTTGTCGTCCGCCCAACCAGCCTCCCGCTCGACCACGCCGCGATCCTTTCGGGTAAGCGTGGCTGCGCAGTCCAAACCGACGAGTGAGCGGTGCCCAAGCGGCTTGCCGTCCCAACCCACCGTTTCCAGGACCACTGGCCGCTCAACCTGCGTCTGACACTCATCGCAAGCGGCCACGCGGTCGAAGGTCCCTCGGATGATGTACTTCGTCATGCCCGCCCCTGTGCCTGTTGTTGGTCGGCACAGTCTCGCGGAGCCTGTCGGCCTGGCGGGAGCGATTCACTCAATCGGTCGAGTCCTTGGCCACCTCCCAGATGAGGCCGCCGATCTGCTTCGCCACGTCGCGCCGGATTCGGGCCGTCACGTGCTGGTACCGGTGGGTCATGGCGGTGCTGGACCACCCCATGATCTGCATCACGATCCGCTCGGGGACGCCGAGCAGGAGCAGGATGGTCCCGGCGGTGTGACGAGCGTCATGCAGGCGCCCGTCCCGGATGCCGGCGGCGGCGAGCAGCTGCTTCCATCGGTCCCAGTCGGTGCGCGGGATGAGCGGGTGGCCGGTCTCCGAGGCGAAGACCCATCCGCCCTCCACCCACTCCTGACGGGCGGCCAGCCGCTCCCGGTCCTGCTCCTCCTTGTGGAGCTTCAACAGCTTCACGAGCTGATCCGGAAGGCCGATCAGCCGCTTACCTGCCCGAGACTTTGTGAGCGCCGCATCCGCGTTCATCCGGACCCGCTCCGGGCACCGGCCGGCGTGCTTCCGCCCGCACGGCTCCGAGCACCCGTGCTCGTACTTCGGTCGCTGCCGGGCCTGCCGGACGCGCAGAGTGCCCGCCTCCAGGTCGACGTCCCGCCACTGGAGCCCGAGCGCTTCCCCCTGCCGCAGGCCGAGTGCCAGCGCGATGGCCCACCGGCCGCTGTTCCGGTTCTTCCCGGCTTCCAGGAGGAGCGCCTGCACCTCCTCCACCTCGTACGGCTCAACCTCCTCTTCCTCGACCTTGGGGGCGACGGCCAGCGAGGCGACGTTGCGGGTGAGGTGCCCGCGCCGGATCGCCTGGTTGAGCGCCGTCCGGATGGTCCGGTGCGCCTGGTGCGCGGTGGCGGGCTTACTGCCGTTGGCCTGCATCTTCTTGTAGAGCCGTTCCAGATGCTCCGGCTCCAGCTTCTCCAGCCGATGGGCGCCGACCCCGGGAATCAGGTGAACGTTCACCGCCACCCGGTACCCGGCGAGGGTGTTCGGCCGGACGTGCAGCGCGGCGATGTTCTCCACCCAGTGAGTGAGCCACTCCGCCACGGTCCACTTCTTCCCGGCCTTCGGGACGTTGCCGTCGTCCCGCTTCCTCTCCAGTTCCCGGACCTTCTTGGTCACCTCCGCCCGGGTCTTCCCACGAACGTGGCGCCGGTCCGGCGTGCCGTCGTCCTTGACGCCAACGGTCACGCGGCCGTGCCACTTGCCGTCCTTGTCCTGGTAGATGCTGGAACCGCCGTTGGGCTGACGGGTCGCCAAGGGTGCTGCCTCCTCAGGCTGCGATGGGGTTGGTGGTGTGCTTCCGCATGCGGCTGCGGGTGAACTCGACAACGGCCTCGGCCGGCACACGCCGGGCCCGGCCGATGGGGATCGTCTCGATCTCGCCGTCGCGGATCAGGGCGTACATCGTGGTGCGGCCGATCATGAGTCGGCGGGCGGCCTCTTCGACGGTGAGGGCAACGAGCGTGGGGTCGTAGTCGGGGTGGTCCCCGAGGGCGGTGACGGTCACTACGGCTACTCCTTGGCGGAGGGGGTGAGCGGCACATTGCGGGCACGCGGGGCACTGGTGGGTGCCCTTTGAGGGCTGACAGAACCGCCAGAACTGACAGAACCTCTTCTCTGGGGCTTTGAGCTGGGGCTTTGTGGTTGGCGGGGTGGGTGACGGAACCGGTCGGAAACTCCGACAGAAACCCCTGCCTGGTCGGGCAAGTGGGTTGTGTCGGGGTTTGTGTCCGGTTCCGTCACCCGGGGCGGATCGGGTGTTCTCGCAGGTAGGAGCGGGTGGGGTGGGGTTGTGTCGGTTCTGTCGGTTGTGTCGGCGGGTCAGGTGGTGAGTCGGGTGAGCTGGGGGTGGGTCTGGTAGCGGGGGGACGGCGGACGTCCACCCCGGGAGGTACGCAGGGGCTGCGGTTCCTGCCGAATCCAGCCGTGGTCTTCGAGGAGGGCGAGGGCCGGGTCGAGGTCCGTGACGGCCGGAAAGGCGCCGCTGGGCATGGCGCGGAAGATCTCGCGTTTGGTGTGGCTGTCGGCGGGGTTGGCCTGGAGCCAGGCCAGGACGGTGCGGGCCTTGGCGAGGGCGGGGTCGGCGCCCATGGCGTCGAAGACGGTCAGGGCGTGGGCGGTGTAGTAGGCGCCGATGCGGGCGGCGGCGGTGAGGGTGTCGGCGCTGATGGGGGTGGCGTAGCCGTCGTGGGGGTGGTCGGCCAGGTGGAGCAGGCCGGCGATGCGGGCGACGGCGCCGTCGAGCTTGCTGGCCCATTCGGCGATGGGCCGCAGGGGCCCGCCCTTGCGGAGCTTGTGCTCGACCTGGGTGCGGTGCTGCAGCATGACGGCGGCAGCCTCGGGGCTGAGGGTGAGGACGGCGGGGTCGGTCCACTCGGCCATGGCCAGGGTGAGCGTGCGGATCTTCTCCGCGTAGGCGTCGGCGACCTCGTCCGGGACGGTGTCGGGTTCGAGGTTGCGGTAGCCGACCAGGGATTCGGGGACGGCGTAGAGGAAGCGGGCGAGCAGGCCGCGGCCGTCGAACCCGTTCACCTTGGCGATGTCCTCCAGGACGGACGGCTGGATGGCCAGGCCCATGGTGAGGGCGGGGGCTTCGATGAACTGGGCTTCGCGGCCCTGCCGGTTGACGCGGAGCATGTCGCCGGCGTGGCCCTGGAGGAAGACGTCCATGTTGGGCTTGCCGCTGTAGCGGCCCGCGATGATGTCGAAGATGCCGCCGCCCTCGGCGGACATCAGGGCCAGGCGCCCGCCCTGCTCGGCGAGCAGGGTGGCGGCGTTCTCGGCGGTGACGTCCTGGGCGATGAGCTGCGGGCGGACCGGGACGACGGCCTGTTCGGCGGCCTGGGCGAGGCTGATCGCGTCGGCGGTCAGCTTGTCCTGGTGGTCCGGGTCGGCGTTGGCGGCCTTCTGGGCGGCCTTCTCGGCGGCGGAGCGGGCGAGCTTGGCCGTGACCTCCGCCTCGGCGATCTGGGCGTTCGCCCGCTCCACCAAGGTCTTCTCGACCGCGAGGACAGGGGCGCTCATGAGGGCGACGACGGCGGACTTGCGGTTGCCGGGCGGCAGGGCGGTGACCAGGTACAGGTTCACCGGCTCGCGCCAGCGCCCGCGCACGGAGACGACCGCCCTTCCTCCACAGGCTGTGGACAGCGCGGCCAGCGCCATGCCGCCGGCCAGGTCGGCGGGGGTCTGGGTCTCCTCCGCCACGGCGTCGACCATGGCACCCAGCCACTTGGGCAGTGCGTCCGTGGGAAACGGTGGCAGGGCGCGGGCCTGGCCGAGCGGGATCGGCTCCTCCCACGCGGGCGGCTCGGCGGCGAGCCCGGCCGGGGCGGTGTCCTCCCAGCCCTCGGTGAACAGCGGCTCGGACGGCGGGACGGGGGCGTTCACTCGGCCCACCGCCTCGGGCGATCCCCCGAGGAGAAGCGCTTCTCCTTGGCACGGGACGGGTGACGGTTGCTCATGCGGCCCGCCCCATGGCTCCGGCGCCCCGGGCGAGGCCGTTGGCGATGGTGCGCCTGCACTCCGCCTCGCCAAGGCCCGCCCGCAGGCCGGCGGCCAGGAGGGCGTCGATGGCGTCCGCCTCGGGCAGCGCGCCGGAGGCGACCAGGCGGCCGAGGGCAGCGGCGGAGGCGAACAGCCGGTCGTTGCGCCCGCCCTCCCCGGTTTCCCGGACCTTTGCCGTCTCCCGGGACACAGCCGCATCCACATACGCTCCCAGGCGCCCGATCCGGGCCCGCACCGCCGACGCGTCCACCACCACGGCGGCCGGGACGCGCTTGGGAGCGAGCAGGCCGAGCAGCCACGCGGGCAGCGGGACCGGGGCGGTGTCGTTGACGACGGTGTAGGGGCGGTGGTTGACGGCGCTGCCGGGGGCGACGACGTAGCCGCCGTGGGCCCGGGTGTCGACCTTCCAGCCGAGACCCTGCCCCTTCTCCCCGCAGGTGTTCCGCAGAACCACGCCAGCTGGGGCGGCGAAGTACAGGTGGGCACCGCCCCGGCCGGTGCGGACCTCGAAGGTCTGCGGCCACGGCTCGCCGTGCTGCTCGCACAGCGCGGCCAGCACGTCCCGCCCGTCCGTGACGCCCTGCCCGGCCCAACGGGCGGGCGGCAGGTCCCGGCGGTGCTTGGGCACGTCCAGGTCGACCACCACCAGGCCGGAGGGCCCGCAGGCCAGGCCGATGTTGTACGGGGCCACCTGCCACGCCCGGCGAATCACGTCGGGGTCGGTGGTGGCGCGGCGCTCCCACCCGAGGTGCCCGCCGGTGCAGGCGCCGGTGCGGGGGCAGTCCTTTTCCCCGTGCAGCGCGGGGTACTTCGAGCCGGGGGTGAGCGGGAAGACCCGCCAGCTGCGTCCGGTGGCCGTCAGAGCGGCGGCCAGGAGGGGGTTACCGGTCAATGCGGCACATCCCTTCGTACGGGGCCCGGGACCGGACGGCAGGTCGTCCGATCCCGGGCAGCTCAGTGGAGGGTTAGAAGAGGGCGTCCGGCTCGGCGGCCGGAGCGCTGTCCTGCTCCGCCTTGCGGGCCTTGGTGCGGGTGGCGTCGTGGCAGGCGGGGCACCAGGCGGCCAGCGCCTGCATGGGCAGGGCGGTGATGCGGTGCGCGGGCAGCAGCAGGTTGGCCGGGTCGGCGGGGGCCGCGATGAGGCGGACTTGTCCGCCGCCGTGCTGGTGCTGGTAGCCGCCGTGGACGCGCTCGCACCTGCCGTCGGTCTTGGCGTGGTTCTTGCCGCAGGTGCCGGTGCACTGGCAGCGGGCGCCGGCGGTGTCGATGACGTGCTGCCAGGTCTTGGCACCGGCGAGGGGCGGGCGGGGGTTCATGCGGCTGCCTCGCCCTCGTCGTCGGTGCGGCAGGACCAGGGGGAGCACCCGGGGTGTTCCTGCTCGTCGTCCTCGGTGTTCTGGTCGCTGAGGGCGTCGAAGAGGTCGCCCTGCCGGTCGTTCCACTCGCTGCGGCTCACGCGGTCGATGGGGGCCTGGTCGAGGGGCAGGAGGCTGCGGTGGAGGTAGGGGGCGCCCTTGATGCCGCGCAGGGTGGCCTCCCTCAGCTGGCGATCGAAGTCGACGGCGTCGGCCCACTCGGCGGGGTGGTTGTCGCGCAGGTCCCGCCAGGCGGCGTTGCCGTGGAACGGGCAGCCGATGCAAGCGCTCTTGGGGGTGGTCTCCCAGCCGCGGTTGCGGAGGTAGCGCAGGCAGTCGGTGCGGGTCCAGCCGGTTCCGGCGCCGCTCGGAGCGGGCAGGTCGAGCAGGGGGAAGCTGTTGCGCAGGTATCGGACCATGGCGTCCTTGGCCCGCCAGAACTCGTCCCGGCTGATGCCGATGGCCTGGTCGACCACGACGCCCGCGGGGACGGGCCTGGGGTGCGGGTAGCCGAGCAGGTTGCGGATGGCGGCCTTGACGGGCTTGACCTTGTATTCGTCCGTGCACTGGCGTCGCACCACGGCGGCCTTGGCGCCGGTGCGGTCCGGGACGAAGACCGGCATCCGCACGAACGAGCCCGGGGCGATGGAGTCCTCACGCAGGTTGCCCGTGACGCGGCTGCTGCCCTCACTGGCCTCCGCCCTCACCCGCAGGATCGGGATGCCGGCGGGCTTGGCCACTTCCCGTTCCAGGCGGTCGAGGTGGGTGTAGACGGTGGCGGGCTCCCATCCGGTGTCCGCGAACACGGCGGCGTCGAAGCGGGGGATGCGGCCCTCGGCCGCCAGCAGGAGCAGCGCGGTGGACTGCACCCCCGCGCCGAGCGAGAGCACGCGCAGAACGGGCGGCTGGTGCGAGGTGACGGGGTCGGTCATGCTGGTGGTTCTCCTCATCTCGAATGAGCAGGGGAACCGGAGCGGCCGGGCTGTCCTTGGCCGGGAGTGCCGGCCGCTCCGGGAAGATCAGGCCTCGGGAAGCTCGTGGTGGTCGAGCCAGGCGAACGCCGAGGTGGTCTGAGCGCGGTAGTAGACCTCGATGGCCGCGCCCGCGACGCTGCCGGGGTGGACGCGCGGGTTGATGAGGCTGGCGTACAGGCGCGTGCCGTGGTGCACGCAGGCCTGGGCGGAGTCGCCGTGGCGGTCGAGGATGGTCACGGCATCGCGCGGGCCCTCGCAGGGACTGGCGTCGCCGAGGTGGGCAGCCTCACAGCGGGGCTGCGAGCCGGGGGTGGAGTCGGTCATGCTGGTGGTTCTCCTCATCTCGAATGAGCCGGGGAACCGGGGCGGCTGGGCTGTCCTTGGCCGGGAGTGCCGGCCGCTCCGGGCGAACGTGCGGCGGACGGACCGGGCGTCAGGTGCGGTCGCGCTCGCCGGTGCCGGAGCACAGGGAGCACGGCACGGTGAGGCCGTGAATGTTGCTCTTGAGGGTGAGCTGGCCCTTGCCCTTGCAGCTCGGGCACTTGCGGACCGTGGTGATGGGGGTGGGGTCGGCGGTGCCGGTGCGGGCCTGCCAGTCCGCGACGAACGCGGCGGCGGTGACCGGGCCGGTGGCCTTCTTCACGCCGTCCCATACGGCTTCTCCGGCGACGCGGGTGGCAACCTTGGCGGCGCGGCGGCCGAGGCGGAGCCTGCGCTTGGCGGCGGGTTTGACGAGCTTTCGCCAGGCCTGGTCGGCGGCGACGCGGATGTCGTCGGGACACCACTCGGGCACCAGCTCGCCGAAGTAGACGACGCCGTCGAAGACGCCGGAGGTGGTGGCGATGTCGTCGGCCTTCATACGGGTGGTGCGGGCCTGGTACATCGCCCACAGGAAGCGGTTGCTGACCTTCTCCTCGTCCCATCCATGGCCGGTGGGGCAGTTGGCCCACGCTTCCAGGGCGGGGAAGGGCAGCCGGCCGGTGGCCAGGGTGAGGTTCGTGTCGGCGGCGCAGGTGGGGCAGGTGAGCGGGAGGCCGTCGAGGAGGAGCGGGCCGGAGAAGCGCAGTTCGGTCTTCGGCAGGATCACGGGGTCACGCGGCCCGGGGTGTGTCGTGGGCGGGGGCGATCCGCGGGACGGCGGCGCTGGCGAGGATCTTGCCGGTGTCGATGGTGGCGGGGCCCAGGTTGTGGCGCTCCAGGATGGCGGCGGTGAGCTGGGCGGCGTAGGCGGTGGCCTCGCGGGCGACCTCGATGCGGGCCTGGGCGTCCACGGCGGCGATCTGGAGGTCGGTGCCGCGCTCCAGCGACCGCAGGGCGTAGGTGCGCTCGAACGCGGTCGTCTCGCGCTTGTCCTCGCGCCAGTAGCGGGCGGCGAGGGCGTAGACGGCGGCGGTGGCCAGGACCCACAGCAGCAGCGGGAGCGGGAGTTCGTCGCTGTAGGCGGCGACCCCGGCGAGGGCGAAGGCGCCCGTGCCGGTGAACGCGGTGGCGGTGATGATCTCGTGGCCGTGCTCGCTGGTGGCGGAGACGTATCCGGCCGCCGCGCTGCCGAGCGAGAGGGCGCCCATGAGGATGGCGTTGCCGATGGAGTGCTCGGCGCCGTTGGCGTTCCAGACGCGGGCGAGGATGAGCACGGTCGTGGTCGTCAGCCCGGGGGCGAGGCGCGGGCCGTTGTCGCGCAGCCACGTGCCGGCGGTGCGCGGGGCGGGCATCTGGCCAGGCACGGGGGCGTACTGGGGCATGGGGTTCATGACGGTGTGTGACCTCTCCGGGGTCAGGACGGATGACGGGGCGGGTCACTGCCGCTGCGGCGGGGCGCCGGGGATTGGGCCCGGCGGGCAGTGACCTGCGGGTCATCCGTCCTCGCGTTCTGGGGGTTCGTCGTCGCAGTCCAGGGGCGGTTTCGCATCCGTTCCGGCATCCGTCCCAAGGACGGATGGAAGCGTCCCGGGAACGGACGCCAGACGGAGCGGGAACAGGGGCTCGCACCCCCGTGGCTGGTTACTGCGCGTTGACCTCGACGGGTCCGCCGGCGGTGATCCGGTCAGCGACGGCGGCCATGTCCTCGGCCCAGTACATCGGCGCGGAGGCACCCGCCTTCTTGGCCCGGCCGCAGCCCCAGCGGGTCATCGCCATGCCGAAGGTGCGGCCGGTGAGCGGCTTGTCGCCGGTCGCCCACTCGGGGTGGGCGGTGAGGATCGCCTCGACCAGGGCGGTCGGGGTCATGGCCTCCTGCCCGACCTCGTCCATGGTGTCGATGGCGGCCTGGAGCCAGATCGGCAGGGCGATCGGCTCACGGGTGGGGTCGGCGGTGAGCAGGCCGGTCTTCTGCCCGGCGGCGTCGCCGGTGAGGGTGCCGGCCATCTCGCGCAGCTCGCGGCCGCGCTCGCAGATCCGGTTGGCGTCGGTGGCGTCGATCAGGTAGCCCCGGATCAGGTTTCCGATGCCGTCCTCGCGCACCAGCAGGGCCATGCCCTTGCGCGCCCCCAGCTCCTCGGCGCTGGCGTCGTAGCCCTTGCCGTAGGTGCCCGCTCCGAGGATGACCTCCGACGAGCGCCAGTCCATGACCTTGAGCGCGGCCCGGTAGGCGATCACGTCCCGCAGCGCCGGGGGCACGGTGTTGGCGTCCGGGCGCTGGGTGGCCAGCAGCAGGATGTAGCCGGTGGACGGGCCGACCTTGGCGATGTCGATCAGCAGCTCCAGGATGACCGGGCCCCACTTGGGGTCGTCCAGGTAGCGCTGGAGTTCGTCGATCTCGATGCAGGTGATCGGCATGTTGTGACGGTGGGACAGCTCGCGGGTGAGCTTGTCCTCCGGTACCTGCTCGTCGTCCAGCGAGTCCAGGAAGGCGTTGCGGCGGTTCATGTCCGCCTGCACCTCCCGCAGCGCGTCGACCAGCTCCTTGGCCTTGGCGGGCTCGGCACCGTTGATGTAGCGGTGGGCGATCCTCGCGAACGGCTTCCACGACCGGTCGCCCTTGCCGTTGGCCACGATGTGCCGCACGTGCGGGTCCAGCGCCATGCCCAGCGCCATGGTGCGCATGAAGAACGTCTTGCCCTGGCGCGGGATCGCGCCGACCAGCAGCGCGGCCCAGATCAGCGACAAAGCGACCTGCCTGCCCCGGGCGTCCACACCGACCGGGACCTTGTCCGTCCACACATCAAGCGCCTTGCGCCCGACCAGCGGGGAGCGCACCGGCGAGCCGCCGAACGGGTTCTCCTTCGCCACCCACAGCGACAGCCGCCCCGCGTGCCCGCTCTCCGTGCGCACGCGCTCCATGTGGACCTGGACCTCGTCCACGCCGAGCGCGGAGGCGATGTCCTCGCGCTTGCCGATCGCCGCCGACGCCTTCTTTCCGGCGGGCAGGTCGAGAACGACCTCCCACGCCTTCTTGCCGTCCGCGATCACCGGGGAGACCAGGCGCACGACCTCCCCGCCGGTGCCGTCCTTGCCGGGCTTGGCCAGCACCCCGGCGTCCCGGAACGCCCGGTTCAGACGGTCCTCGGACGGCGGGCCCTGCCGCTCCTCCCCGAACTCCGCCCGCTCCGGCGCCTGCTCGTCGGAGCGGCCGGCGGCGAACGCGGCGGCCATCCCGACCATCGCCATCCCCACCACGGTCACGGTCATCAGCCCGTACCAGGCCGCCACCGACAGCAGCACCAGCACCGCCCCGGCGCTGGCGGTGGTCCGCTTGGACTTGAACCGCAGCGGGATCTCCGTGCGGCGCTTGGCCCGCAGCGCGGCAACCAAGTCGTACTGCCCGGCCTCGCGGGCCTGCTTCGACAGGTGCGCGTACTCGGTCGCCATCAGGTACCCGTAGAGGGCGGCCAGGCCCTTCTTCGAGCCCCGAGCGACGCGACCGGCGGCGCGGGCCGCGTGCTCGGGTCCCCGGCGCACGGTGTGCACGCCGATGGTGTGGATGATCCGCTGGCGGTGGGCCCTGGCCCAGCCCAGCAGGGTGGCGCGGTCGCGCACCCACGCGGGGATGACCGGCTCGGTCTTCTCCCACAGCTCCGGCCCGGCGGCCGGCTCCTTGAGCGTGCCGGTCGTGGTGCCACGGGCGCCGGGCACGGTGGTGGAAGCCGCGGCTTCCATCAGGCGGGCCAGCTCCTCGCGGTCGATGGTGACCGTGGTCGCCTCCGTCGCGTACACCGAGTCCGCCTCCGGGGCGGTGGCGCCGGAGCGGGCGGCGCGGGCCTTGCTCAGGTCCACCACTCGCGCGCCGGGCGTGTGGTCGTTCAGGTTCTGCGGCTGGTTCACTGGGAGTCCTTCCTCACAGCGCAGTTGGTGAGAGGGGCCCGGGACGGCCGTCCTGGCCGGCAAGCTGTGCGGCCGTCCCGGGGTAGTGCCAGTGGTGCGGGTCGAGCGGGTCAGACCAGGGAGGCCTGCGGCCACGGGATGGCGCGGCACTCGGCGGAGTGGTTGTTGGCCTCGATGCGGCTGGTGGCGAGCTGCCGGGCGATGTGGCTGCGCGTGCCGCAGCCCAGGCAGAACCAGGCGGCCTTGGGGTCGCCGTACTGGTCGGTGCCGTCGGTGTAGAGGGCGACCAGGGCGGAGCTGAGGTTGAGGAACGCGGCGACGGTGCCGACCGGCAGGCCGGTGGCGGGGTTCTTGTGGAGGATCTGCTCGGACATGGCGGGTGTCTCCCGGGTGTCGGTTCAGGCGGAGGCGATGAGGGCGGCGCAGGTCTCGGCGGCGTGGTGCCAGGCCTGGTCGAGGGCGTAGGCGCCGTTCATGCCGTGGTCGGCCAGGCGCACGAAGTTGCCCTTGCCGGTGGCGTCGGCGAGCTTGCGCAGCGGTTCGCGCCGGTCGGCGATGTAGTGCGTGATCGCGCTGACCGCGAGGGCGGCGGCGACCGGGGCGGGCCGCAGGCGGATGCCGAGCAGGCGGGTCCCGGCGATGAGGACTCCGGCCTGGGTGGCGGTGTAGGCGGCGACGTGGGCGGCGCACGCCTTGCGGCCCGCCTTGCTGGACTGCCCGTCGTTGTGGTCGTGCTGGCCCTTGGTGGAGGCCTGGTGGTCGGTCTGGATCCAGTGGTCCGCCACGTCGGCGGCGGCGCGGAACAGGGCGTAGGCGGCGGCGAAGCGGGCGGCACGGACGGAGTTCACGGAAGTCTCCAAACAGCCCCGAAGGGCGGTCAGTTGGGTTCAGGTGGCGTCAGGAGGCGAGCGCTTCGGGCTCGCCGTCGTCCGGCGCGGTGTTCCGCTCGGCCTTGAGCGCGTCCCGCAGCTCGCGGGCCTTGGCGGCGGAGGTGCGGACCGCGAGGCGGATCGCCTCACCGGTCAGCTCGGCCTCCGACCAGTCGGCCGTCTTGTCACGCGCTTCGGTCAGAAGCTCCTCGAAGGAGCGGACCGGCCGCGCGGCGCGGGCCGACTGCGGCACCCGGCCGGTCGCCCGGCGCGGCCGACTCCCCTCCGCCGCAACCGACTTGATGACCGGGGCCGACTCGACGGGCGGCTCGACCGGCGCGGTCTCGGCGGGCGGCTCGGACGGGGCCTGCTCGGGCGTCCGGTCGGCCGACTCGTACACCGACTCAAGCGGCCGCTCCTCGGAGCCTTCGCCCTGGTCAGCCATCGACCGATTTGCGGTCTTCTGGGCGTTTTCTGCTGCTTTGGGCTTGGCGTGCAGCACCTTCGCCACCAGGTCCGACCCGAAGTAGATCGAGCCGACCGGCAGCGACGACGCGAGCAGGACCAGGGCCCAGTGCGCGGGCGCCCACTCGGCCAGTCGGGTCCGACCGCCACCGTGCAGAGTCGGCACCAGGCCGTGCACGTAGTTGAGCGCCAGAGAGGCGGCGGTGTAGCCGCCCAGCACCCACAGGGCGAACCTGCGGTCCCGGTCGGTCAGCACCAGCGTGGCGACAAGGGCCAGGGCCATCAGGCCGTCCACGACGAAGGGGTAGAGCAGCGCGGCCCAGTGGTCGGCGCCGATCGCGGTGGCGATGTCGCGCAGAGCGTTCCAGCTCACCCGGAAGCCCATGCCGACCACCGCGACCAGCGCGACGACCAGCAGGACCTTCGGGGCGTTCTCCTTCGTGCTCTTCTTCATCGCGCACCCGCCGACCTGCGGCGCGCGCCGCCCAGCAGCCGCTTCTCCGGCCCGCTGCCGGCGGCGTCCATCACCAGCACGGTGACCACGAACACCGCCGCCACCACCCGGCCGCCGACACCGGGCTGCCACCCGAGCAGCCAGGCCAGCCCGGCCGCCGCCAGCGCCACCCGCATCCGGGCCACCAGCACCAGGAGCACGTCCGCCCGCTTCACGCCGCCACCCCCAGCCCGCCCACCGGGCCGACCGGGCGCCGCGCGGCGTGCAGCGGCACCGGCGCCCGCTTGAGCAGCTTCTCGGCGTAGGCGGCCAGGGCCGGGTCCTCCCGGCGCAGGTCCGCCAGCACCTCGTACGCCACGTCCAACCGGGCCTGACGCTGGAGCGCCGACTCACCGGCCACGCCGGCGAACAGCTCCTCGTCCACGCCCAACGCCAGCTCCGCGAACTCCTCGGAGCCCACGGCGTACTGGCCTGCAACAATCGACTTCACGGGTCTACCTCTTCCTGTAGGGAGGTGGGCCCCAGGGGCTGCCGCGCTCCGGCCAAGGAAGGCGCGGCGGCCCCGACTCATGGGCCCAGACCACTCGTCACGTCACGAGTAGCCATGACCCCCGACCCGCCGTAGGCGGCACGGATCGGGGACCAAAGACACTCGTTCTCGATCAGCACACTGTTGAGTTTTCAAGGAACGATCGCTTCCTTCGGGGGGCTGTCACCCCACCCCTCCGGGCACGTTTGTCCAGGTCAGAGCAGCCCAAAGAAGGCTCTCCGTGTCGCTGCCGTTTCTCTCGGTTGCGACACTCACAACATAGAGAACCTGCTTAGGCAGGTCAAGAGGGTTGGGTTTCTCGCGTCTGTTGGGCATCTGCCTTAGCATTGGCGCATGGCCCTAGACCCGGATGACTCGCGCCCCCCGTATCAGCAGGTCAGCAGCTCTCTGCGGGCCTCGATCCTCACCAAGAAGCCGGGCTTCGAGACCGGCGACAAACTTCCTTCCGGACCCGAGCTGGCGAAGCACTTCGGCGTGGCGCGCGGCACCGTCGATAAGGCGCTGGACCTGCTCCGGACCGAAGGCCTGATCGTGACCCGCCAGGGAAGCGGCTCGTTCGTCCGCGAGCGCACCTCTCGGCCAGTCGGCCTCCGGCCCCACCTCGAAGCGGCCTTCGAGCAACCGCAGGTCACTCTGGACTTCGCCGGGTTCTCCAGCGAGACGCTGCACAACGCGCTACAGGAGCCGCTGGACAAGGTCCGCTCTGGTCGGCTGACCCCCGAGTCCATCACCGTGCGCCTGCTGCTGCCGGACACCACGGAACCCATGGCCGTCCCCGTGCTGGTCGACGGGCTCAAGGACGACGTGGCCCTTCGAGACCGGGCCCGGAACATCGCCCTGACCAACGCCGGCGGCATCGCCCACTCGGTCGAGGTATTGGCAGAGCTGGGACTGGTTCAGTCGGCGAACGTCCAGGTCAAGGTGCACCGGGCATCCAGCCTGTTCAAGCTGTACATCCTGAACCGCTCGGAAGCCTTCTTCGGCTTCTATCCGCTCCGTGAGCGGACCATCGCGGTGGACGGCACTGACCGCACGTTCTACGACGTGACGGGCAAGGACACCACCCTGTTCCACCACGCCGCCGGGCCGGATGACGCGTCGCTCGGTTCGCAGTACGTCCAGCAGGCCCAGATGTGGTTCGACAGCGTGTGGAGCACGATCGCCTACGAGCGGCAGCCATGACCACCGCCTCTCAGCGGCTCGCCAACGCGCTTCGCCCAGTGAAGCACGTGCTACTCGACTTCGACGGCCCGGTGTGCTCGGTCTTCGCCGGCCTCCCCGCCCCGGAAGTTGCGCGGCGACTCCGCGAGGGCCTGCTCGCCTCTGGCGAGCAGGCCCCGGCCGGGGCCGAAGACGAGAGCGATCCTCTCGCTCTTCTCCGGCTGGTCTCGGATGCCCGGCCCGACCTCACAGAGGGCACGGATGCCGCGCTGGCCGCGCTGGAAGCCGAGGCTGTCCGGGTCGGGCGGCCGACCCCAGGCGGCGAATTGGTTCTGCGTGCTTGTGCCCGCTCCGGCCGGCTGGTCTCGGTGGTCAGCAACAACGCGGGTTCGGCCATCGAGGCATACCTCACCGAGCACGGTCTCAGCAGCTACGTGGCCGGGGTCTTCGGGCGGGTCCCGGGCGACCCGTCGTCCATGAAGCCGAACCCCCGCCTGCTGTTGGAAGCCATGGAAGCGGCGGGCACCAGGCCGGAGCACTGCGTCTTCATCGGTGATGCGGCCCGCGATGTCGAGGCCGGGGAAGCGGCCGGCATCCCCACGATCGGCTACGCCAACAAGCCGGGGAAGGATGCCAAGCTGGCCGCCGCCGGCGCTGTGGTGATCGTGGACTCCATGGAGGCGATTGCCACCGCGCTCCGCAAGACGGCCTCTGGGATCACCCTCCCCGCGGAGTCCTAGATGTACCGGGCGTGATCAGAACACAGCCACTACTTGTAGTGGCTGTGCCCAGTACTTGTGGTCTACCCAGCCCCGGCGGCAGAGCATGGACGCTAGGCTTCTGACCGTCAGGTCCTCGAAGCTCCCTCGTCGCGGGTCAACCAAGGCCCGTATTGCACCCCGGTGGGGGTAGCACCCCTCGGGGCCGAGCAGGAGGGGTTCTGACATGGCAGGTAGGTCACGTAGGCGAGGCAAGCGGATCGACAGCCCGGATTGGTGGCAGGTCGCTATCAGCGCGCTCGGGCTAGTGGTCTCGATCGCCGAGTTGGCGGGACGGCTCATCCGATAGGCATGAGCAAAGGCACGGACGACAACGGCATGGGCAGCAAGAAGCCCGGCCGGTAGGTGATCGGCCGGGCCTCTTGACCCCGCGCACTGGGCTCGGCTCTGGGTGCAACCGGAGCCGAGCCCCACGTGTGCGTGAAGGTCGCGAACCTTGCCTCGCCGTGAGGCAAGGTCTTGTGACGACTGTAGACCGACACGAGCAACAACACCACATGAAACGTGCGTAGGGGATGCTGCCTAAGGGCTGGTGTTCCCAAGGGTGGTGGTCTCAGTTCTGGTCTCATTCGCCCCCGTTCGCTGGTGTTCACGGCACCCCTACGACCCCGGTCCCACCAGGGGCCGGAACCCCGGCGAACCCCGCCGGACACGGCCGCACAGACCTCGAAAGCGTGTGTGGGGGCAACTCCACCGTGGGTTCGAATCCCACCGCTACCGCTGGAAAGCCCGAGGGCCCGTCCGATCCGGACGGGCCCTCGGCGTTTCCGCGCACCCTCGGACGCGGACAGGGCTCCGCACTCCGGGCCCGTGACCACCACGGCCCGGCTCGTACGGAGCCTGGAGGGGGGAGCGGCTCGGGGGACTGACCGCTCCCCCGACGGAGTCCCACCACCGGTGCCGCGTCGGGGGAGTCGCGACGACCGGTCCCACAGCGGGGATCTCCGGATCCACGTGCCGGGGATTCCTGCCGGACCCTCGGCACGCCGTCCATCCTGCCGCCCGGCCGGCAGCCGGGCACCCGGAGAAGGGCCCCACTCACGGGGACCTTCGTCCCGCCGGGCCAACGCGCCGCACACTTGATAGCCCGTCCGGTCGATAAGCTACCCTGCAGGGCTGCTCGGGGACCCGGATGACGGCGGCCCACCGCAGGGAGGAAGGTCACGATGGCGCAGGCGAAGAAGATCGGCATGGCCCTCCTGCTCATCTTCGTGCTCTACTCGATCATCACCTCACCGGCCCGGTCCGCCGAACTCGTCCAGCTGGGCTTCGAGGGCATCTCGAACGCGGCCAAGGCGGTCGGCACCTTCATGACCGGTCTGATCAAGTAAGGAGCGGCCATCGTGATCCGCCACCTCGTCCTGTTCAAGCTCAACGAGGGCGTCGCCAGGGACGACCAGCGCGTCCTCGCCGGCGCCAAGGCGTTCGCCGAGCTCGGCCCGCTGATCCCCGAGCTGCGCGAGTGGGAGTGCGGCTGGAACACCACCGAGCGCGACATCGCGTACGACTACGCGATCAACAGCCTGGTCGAGGACCGCGAGTCCCTCCAGGCCTACCTGACCCACCCCGCCCACCAGGCGGCGGCCGGCCAGTGGCGCGAGTTCGCGACCTGGGTGATCGCCGACATCGAGGTCTGACCTCCGCCCGGCCGTCCCCCGGACGGCCCGCGTCGCCCCGCCCGGCCTCCGGGCGGGGCGTTCTGCTCCGTCCGGGAACGACCCGTGCGGCGCCCCGCCGACGGGCGCCGCGGAGGTCGGGCACCCCACCAACACACCTCCGCCGGGTGCTTGCCCGACCTGTGCCCAGCTTGTGATGCTATGACCGGTTTTGCCGGACATGGCGAGGTGTGAACCAGCCCCGACACCCGATCCGCAGGGCCCGCCGTTGACGACTTTGGGAGGGGTGACGTGTCCGTGGACGAGGTGCTGGCTGCGATCATCAGCCCGGCCGGCGAGCTCCGCCCCGACGGGCTGCGCGGCCCCGGCGGCCGGCCCGCCGTGGACGTCCGGACGCTCACCCGGGTGCTGTTCGAGCGGCTCTCCGAGCTGCCTCCGGACGCCCCCGAGCGGGAGCGGGTCCGGGCCGCGCTGATCGAGGTGAACATCCCGCTGGTCCGCTACGCGGCCACCCGCTTCCGCAGCCGCAGCGAGCCGATGGAGGACGTCGTCCAGGTCGGCACCATCGGCCTGATCAACGCGATCGACCGCTTCGACCCGACCCGTGGTGTCCAGTTCCCCACCTACGCGCTGCCCACCATCCTGGGCGAGATCAAGCGCTACTTCCGGGACAACGTCCGCACCATGCACGTCCCGCGCCGGCTCCAGGAGCTGTGGGTGCAGGTCAGCGGCGCCATGGAGGAGCTGACGGTGCTGCACGGGCGGGCCCCCAAGGTGCCCGAGATCGCCGCCAGCCTGCGGATCCCCGAGGAGGACGTCCGGGCCTGCCTGGACGCCGGACGCGCCTACAACGCGGCCTCCCTGGAGGCCGCCCAGGAGCACGAGGGCGGCCTCGCCCTGCTGGACCGGCTCGGCTACGAGGACGCCGCGCTGGCCGAGGTCGAACACCGCGACATGGTCCGCCACCTGCTGGTGCAGCTCCCCGAGCGGGAGCGGCGGATCGTGATGCTGCGGTTCTTCGCCAACCTGACCCAGTCGCAGATCAGCACCGAGCTGGGGATGTCCCAGATGCACGTGTCCCGGCTGCTCTCGCGGATCCTGACGAGGCTTCGGACCGGCAACTCCTGGGAAGAGTGAGATTGCAGCGCGTTACCCCCGCGTGACATCTTGCGACGTTCGGGTTTGCCGTGGACCGTGTTCCGGTATGGAGGGGGTTGGGCCCCCGCCGGGAACCTCCGTGCGACGGCCCCCGTTCAACTGTCAGTCACAAGGGGGTGGGTGCATGTCCGGAGAGCTGGGCACTGCGGAGATCCACGCTGGTCAGGCCGAGGGTACGACGGTCGCCGAGGACCGGATCCCGCTCCAACGGGCCGGCTCCGGGGCGCCGGCCGAGGCACCGCCCGGCGCCGGGCTGGACACCCGGACGCTCTCCCGCTCGCTGTTCCTGCGGCTGGCCGCGCTGGATCCGGGCAGCGAGGAGCACACCTACGTCCGCGACACCCTGATCGAGCTCAACCTGCCGCTGGTCCGGTACGCCTCGGCGCGCTTCCGCAGCCGCAACGAGCCGATGGAGGACATCGTCCAGGTCGGCACCATCGGCCTGATCAAGGCGATCGACCGCTTCGACCCGGAGCGCGGAGTGGAGTTCCCCACCTTCGCGATGCCGACCGTGGTCGGGGAGATCAAGCGCTTCTTCCGGGACACCAGCTGGTCGGTCCGGGTGCCGCGCCGGCTCCAGGAGCTCCGGCTGGCGCTCACCAAGGCCGGGGACGAGCTGTCCCAGCGGCTGGACCGCTCCCCCACCGTGGCCGAGCTGGCCGCCTGCCTCGGGGTCAGCGAGGAGGACGTCGTCGAGGGCCTCGCGGTGGGCAACGCCTACACCGCCAGCTCGCTCGACTCCAGCCCCGGCGAGGAGGACAGCGAGGGTCCGCTGGCCGACCGGCTCGGCTACGAGGACCTCGCGCTGGAGGGCGTGGAGTACCGGGAGTCGCTCAAGCCGCTGCTGGCCAAGCTGCCGCCGCGCGAGCGCCGGATCATCATGCTGCGGTTCTTCGGCAACCTCACCCAGTCGCAGATCGGCGAGGAGATCGGGATCTCCCAGATGCACGTCTCCCGACTGCTCACCCGGACGCTCACCCAGCTCCGCGAGGGGCTGATCAGCGAGGGCTGACCGCCGCCGGGCTCACTCCGCGCCGCCGTCCAACAGGTTGGCGCGCAGCCCGTCGAGCACGTCCTCGTCCAGCCCGAGCCCCTCCCGCCAGAAGGCGTCGAAGCCGCTCCAGCCGGCCTCGATCTCCGCGAAGGCCGCGTCCAGGTAGCCGCGGTCGGCCCGGAACACCGGCAGGAGGAGCTCGGGCTCGTGCACCAGGCCCCGGCTGCCGAAGTCCGCCAGCACCCGTTCGACCACGGCGGCGGAGCGCTCGTTGGTGAGCAGGTAGTCGGCGAACACCGTCTCGCGCTCCACGCCCAGGGCGGTCAGCACCAGCGCGGCCGCCCAGCCGGTGCGGTCCTTGCCGGCCGAGCAGTGGAACAGCAGCGGGACGCCGTCCGGGGCGGCCAGCAGCCGCAGCAGGGCGGCGAAGCGCTCGCGGGCCACCTGGTCGGTGACGAACCAGCGGTAGAGGCCGGTCATCATGGCGGCCGCCCGGCCGTTGCCGAGCAGGTTGCGCTGCCTGCGCGCGCTGCGGTCGGCGAGGGCGCCGCGCAGGGTCGCGTTGATGTCGAAGTCCGCTGCCCACAACGGGAGGTGGTGGGTCGCGACGCCGTCCGGCAACCGGTCCGGGCCGGCCTCGCGGACCTCCTCGGCGCTGCGCAGGTCGACCACCGCGCGCAGGCCGATCGCGCCCAGCGGGTGGAGGTCCTCGGCGGTGACGTGGTTCAGGCCATCACTGCGCAGGACCGCGCCACCGCGCACCACCCGCCCTCCGGCCGTCCGGTAGCCGCCCAGATCCCGGGCGTTGACCGCACCGCGCAGACCGAGACTGCGCCCGACCAGGACCGCCCGGTCCGGCTTCGGGAGCCCATTCCGTACGTCCCCGATTCGCTCGGATGCGATCCGACCTTCCGTCACCCGCGACCCCCCCATTGCATATTCGGACTGTCACATGGCACAGCGGTGCTCGATATTGCATGAACCTGCCCATTGGAGCGGCAAGATGTGCAAGAGTGTCTGGCGCAACGACGACAGTGTAGGTGCCCCACGGATCCGTGTGAGCCGCACAGTCGGTAACCAGCTGTAGCAGTCGGCTTCCGGTTTTTCATTTTCAATTCATTATTTGCGCGGGCGGTCCAGTTGCGGTCACAATCAGCGCCTCCATGGCTTCACCATGAACGTTGGTAACAGGTTCGCTGCACTCTCGCCCAATTGGTCCCTCGCACCGTCGACCCTCGACCAGGATGGGCGCCGGGCAGCCTGCTGCCCGCGAACAGCTACACGGGCAGGCGAGCGCCGAGCAGCGCGGTGCCTGACCCAAGGGGAGGATCAGACATGGGTCACACGACCCGAAGAGTTGCCGCTTGCGCAGCGGCAGTTCTGCTGGCCAGCGGCCTGCAGACCACCCTGGCCCACGGCGACACCACGCCGCCCAGGATCGACCTCACCGTCCTGGTCATCGACGACGGGGGACCGTCCGTCGCGGCGATCACCGCCGAGCTGAAGAGCCAGGGCACGCCGTACAAGGTCGTCAGCCTCAATGACCCCAACCGCCCCGTCATCGACTCGGCTTTCCTGAGCGACACGGTGAACGGGCTCCCCCGGGGCAAGTACCAGGGCATCGTGCTGCCCAACGAAAACCCCTTCCCCAACAGCGCCGCCGAGATGACGGCGATCGCCACGTACGAAGCCGCATTCAACGTCCGGCAGATCGACGCGTACACGTGGGCCAGTCCGGCGGTCGGACTGAACTACGCCCAGAATCCGGGATTCGTCGGCACCCTCGACGGATTCCAGGCGGCCACCACCACGGCCGGGACTTCCGGTCCGTTCGGGTACCTCAAGGGCAGCGTCCCGTTCGAGGACAACGACCCCAACGTGAGCGAGAGTTACGGCTACCTGGCGACCCCGCTCGCCAACCTGCCGGCCGGCGCGTCCTTCGTCCCCCTGGTCGACGCGGCGATACCGAACACGACCAGCCGCGGTTCGCTGGTCGGCGAGTACACCCACGACGGCCGCAAGGAGCTGGTCGTCACCTTCGTCTACAACCAGTACCAGCAGCAGTACCGGCTGCTGGCCCGCGGCATGGTCGACTGGATCACCCAGGGCGTCCACCTCGGCTACGACCGCAACTACTTCGCCACCCACGTGGACGACGTGTTCCTGGCCGACGACCGCTGGGACACCGTGCTCAAGTGCACCCCCGGTGACGTCACCTGCCCGCCCGGCACCCCGGACACCGCGAACCCGATCCGGATGACCGCGACGGACGCGCAGTACCTGAAGCAGTGGCAGACCGCCAACAACTTCACGCTGGACATGGTGTTCAACGGCGGCGGCAGCGAGGACTGGAAGACCGACCACCAGGCCACGGTCGACCCGACCGCCAGCCAGATGATCACCGACCAGAACAGCTACCGCTGGGTCAACCACACCTACACCCACCCGTACCTGGGCTGCGTGCAGGACGTCAGCGTGGTGCCGTGGAAGTGCACCAAGGACGCCGCGGGCAACACCGTCTGGACCGACCAGAACACCATCTCCACCCAGATCAAGCAGAACTTCGACTGGGCCACCGCCAACGGCCTCAAGGTCGACCCGCAGGTGCTCGTCACCGGTGAGCACTCCGGTCTGCTCACCGCCCCGCAGGAGACCAGCGACAACCCGAACCTGGCGCCGGCGCTGGCCGCCAACGGCATCAAGTTCACCGGCAGCGACGCCTCCCGCGAGCCCGCCCAGCGGGCCGTCGGCTCGTCCACGCTGACCGTGCCGCGGTACCCGATGAACGTCTTCTACAACGCCGGTTCGGCGCAGGAGGAGACCGACGAGTACAACTGGATCTACACCAGCAAGGCCAACGGCGGCAGCGGCGTCTGCGAGAACAACGCCAACTCCACCTGCCTGTCCAAGCCGCTGGACACCGCCACCGGCTACCAGTCGTACATCGTGCCGCTGGAGGCCCGGATCGACCTCGGCCACGTGCTGAACAACGACCCGCGCCCGCACTTCGTGCACCAGTCGAACCTCTCCGAGGGCCGGATCCTGTACCCGGTGCTGGAGAAGATCCTCGGCAACTACCGCTCGCTGTTCGCCGACAGCACCCCGATCATGAACCTCGGCGAGCGCGAGATCGGCCAGGAGTTCCAGAAGCGCGCGGCGTGGAACAACGCCCTCGCCTCCGGCCAGGTCACCGCCTACCGGGTCGGCAACACCGTCACCGTCAGCGCGCCGGCCGGCGTTCAGGTCCAGGCCACCATGCCGACCGGAACTGCTCAGAAGATGGCCATCGGTACGGCCGCCTTCGGTTCGGCCTACGCCGGTACGCTCTCGGGCTGGGTGTCCCCGGGCGCCCTGCAGAGCAGCGTCACCCTGCAGATCCCGTCCGCCGTCGCGCCGGCCGCCCCGGCCGCCGTCGCGCCGAGCGTCGCGGCCAAGTCCGTCCCGGCGCCGGCGCCGGCGGACAAGAAGGTCGTGCCGCAGGGCGTCGCCACCCCCGTCCCGGCGGGCCCCGGCGACACCACCCGCAAGCCCGCCGCCAAGTCCCTCGTGCCCGGCAGCGGAATCCCGGTGCCCGGCAAGGACGCCGTCAAGGGCAACGGCGCCCAGCACACCGGCAAGCGGTAACCCGTAACACCCCGTGGCGGGGTCGGGCCGGTCGCCCGGCCCGGCCCCGCCACGGCTCCCGCTCCGGCCACCCAGGCCGGACAAACGACGCAAGAAACAGGAGGGGGGACAGGAGATGCGCGTCACCCTGCTCACCGAGGGGACGTACCCGCACCAGCACGGCGGCGTGAGCGTCTGGTGCGACCAGCTCGTTCAGGGCATGCCGGACGTCGACTTCGACATCATCGCCGTCACCGGGACCGGCCAGGAAGCACTGGCCTGGGAGCTGCCCGCCAACGTGCGGTCGGTCACCACCGCACCGCTGTGGGGTCCCGCCGCGGAGGCCCGCCCGCCGCGCGGCAAGGAGATGCGGCGCTTCCTCAACGCGTACGAGCGCTTCCTGCACTCCATCCTCGACCCGGTCTACACCACCCACTTCGGCACCGAGCTCTACGGCTTCGCCGACCTCGCCCGGCGCGGGCTGCTCAGCCCGGCGCTGCGCAGCGAGCGCGCCCTGCGCACCCTCCAGCACGTGTGGACCCGCGACTACCTGCCCACCGCGGTGTCCCGGCCCACCCTGCACGACGCGCTGAACGCCACCGACCTGCTGGAGCACGCGCTGCGGCCGCTCTCGGTCGACCCGCCCACCGACGGCGTCGCCCACGCGGCCAGCGGCGGCCTCGCCACCCTGCCCGGGCTGATCGCCGCCCAGCAGTACGGCGTACCGTTCCTGCTCACCGAGCACGGCATCTACCTGCGCGAGCGCTACCTCGGCTACCGCACCGGCCCGTACCGCTGGCCGGTCAAGGCGCTGCTGCTCGGCTTCTACCGGATGCTCGCCGAGGAGAGCTACCGGCAGGCCGCGCTGGTCACCCCCGGCAACCGGTACAACCGGCGCTGGGAGGAGCGCGGCGGCACCCCCTCCACCCACATCCGCACCGTCTACAACGGCGTGGACCCGGCGGCCTTCCCGCCCGCCGGCCCCGAGCCCGAGACACCGACCCTCAGCTGGGCCGGCCGGGTTGACCCGATCAAGGACCTGGAGACGCTGATCCGGGCCTTCGCCATCGTCCACCGAGAGATCCCCGAGGCGCGGCTGCGGCTCTTCGGGGGCACCCCCAAGGGCGGCGAGGCGTACCGGGACGGCTGCATAGCCCTGGCCGCCGAGCTCGGCGTAGCCGACTCGGTGGCCTTCGAGGGCCGCGTCGCCGACATCACCGACGCGTACGCGGCGGGCAACGTGGTGATGCTCTCCAGCATCAGCGAGGGCTTCCCGTTCACCCTGATCGAGGCCATGTCCTGCGGCCGCGCGACCGTCTCGACGGACGTCGGCGGCGTGCGCGAGGCGGTCGGCGACACCGGACTGGTCGTCCCGCCGCGCGAGCCCGAGCCGATGGCGGCCGCCGCGATCGAGCTGCTGCGCGACCCCGCCCGGCGCGCCCGGCTCGGCGAGGGCGCCCGGCTGCGGGTGATCGAGCAGTTCACGCTCCGCCAGAACATCGACGGTTTCCGGGGCATCTACACCGAGCTCCTGGGCACCTCCCGCTGGATGCCCGGCGGAATGGTCGCCGTCACCGACGAGGTCCCCAGCCCCGACTGGGAACCGCAGCTGACCGTCGTCCAGTCCCAGCCCAGCGAGGTGGGCGCGTGAGCGCGCGAGCCGTCAACGGGTGCGTGTCCCGCGAGGTGGGCGCATGAGTGGTCCCATACGCCTCGTTCCGGACGAGGGCGGCGCGGAGCGGACGATGCAGCTGCGCACCCTGCCGCTGAAGCGCCGCCGTCCCGCCGCGCCCGCCGAGCCCGACCCCACGGAGCAGCTCGGCCTCTCCGACGACCCGTTGGACGAGCTCGCCGAGCGCCTGCGCGACATCTGCGCCGACGCAGTCCACCCGTACGAGATCGCGGCCTTCCTGGAGTCCGACGGCCTCTCCGACGAGCAGGCCGCCCTGCTGTACGGCCGCCCCGACGCCTTCACCGTCGCCGAGGAGCTGTTCGAGAAGGTCGAGCGCCGCTACCCCGGCCCGAGCTCCGAGTTCGCCAATCCCTGGCGGGCGGATCCCTGGCGCTGCGTGGTGCGCGGCCTGGTGTTCGCCCTGCCCGGGCTGGGCTACCTGCTCGGCGCCAACCTGTTCGCGACCACCCGGATGCGCTTCGGCCTGCCCTCGGGCATGCTCGCGCTGTCCATCGCCACGCTGGTCAGCTGGGGCTTCAACCAGGCGCTGGCGCACCGCGCGTACCGCTGGCTGGGCCGGCTGCGCCGCCGGGAGGCCGCGGTCTGCCTGGCGATCGGCGCGCCGATCGGCGCGCTGCTGGCCTCCGCCGCCGCGTACGTGGTCGGCGGGCCGCTCGGCGCCCTGTGGTTCGCCGCGGGGCAGTCCTGCTACCTGGGCGCGGCCACCGCGCTGCTGGTGCTCGGGCGGGAGAAGTTCCTGCTGCTGGCGCTCGCCCCGGCCTCGGTCGGCGCGGGCGTGGTGCTGGCGGTCGACGTCCCGGAGCTGGTCCGTACGGTGGTGCTGCTCGCCTCGGTGGCGCTGGCGGTCGGCCTGGCCGTCCGGGAACTGCTGGTCGCGGCCCGCGGCGGCGAACGGGACGGCGTGGAGCTCAGGCTGCCGATCCGCCAGGAGGTCCCGCACCTGCTGTTCGGGCTGGCCTGCGGCGCGCTCACCCTGATCGCCGGCCTCGGCGAGACCATCCACCAGGCCGTGCACGCCGCCTCCCACGTGGTGCACGCCCACCCCGGGCACACCCACCCCGCGGCCGGGGCGAAGACCACCCCGACCGGCCCCGCCATGATCGCGCTGACGCTCAGTCTCGGCCTCGCCGAGTGGCTGCTGTTCCGCTACCGGGCGATGGCCGTGGCCGCACTGCGCACCAGCCACACCACCGGGCAGTTCACCCGCCGCACCGGCGGAATCCTGCTCGGCTGCCTGTTCATCTACCTCACCACCGTGGCCGCGCTGGACGCCGCCGCGACCGTGCTGTGGCCGGGCGCCCCCTCGCTCGGCGTGCCGCAGCTCGGCGCGATGCTGCTCCTGGGCGGCTCGCTCTGGCTGGCGCTGCTGCTGAACGCCTTCGGGTTCAGCTGGAGCACCGCCCTCATCTGTCTGGCCGCCGCGGTCGCCGAGAGCGTCGGGCTGCTGACCGGTGCGGACCCGATCGTCCTGCAGCTGATCGGCTGCGGGACGGCCGCACTCGTCCTCACCGCCACCGCCGGGCCCGCGCTCGGCCGCACCACCCAACACCGCTGACACCCCGGCACCGCCGAGGTCCAGCCCCCACCGAGAACACCATCGGCCGGCTGTCACGGGACGTCCGGCCGCTCCCGAAATCGAGAAAGCGAATCCGCATGAGCAGCGTCGCGGTTACCGGAGCCGAGGGCTTCATCGGCTCCCACCTCGTCGAGACCCTGGTCGCCGACGGGCACCACGTCCGCGCGATGGTCCAGTACAACTCCTTCTCCTCCTTCGGCTGGCTGGAGACCCTGTCCGCGGAGGTGCTGGACTCGGTCGAGATCGTCCTCGGCGACGTCCGGGACCCGGGCTCGGTCAACGGCCTGGTCAAGGGCACCGAGGCGGTCTACCACCTGGCCGCCCTGATCGCGATCCCGTACTCCTACCGCGCTCCCCACTCGTACGTGGACACCAACGTCACCGGCACCCTGAACGTGCTGGAGGCGGTGCGCCACCTGGAGATCCCGCGCATGGTGCACACCTCCACCAGCGAGACCTACGGCACCGCGCAGACCGTGCCGATCACCGAGGACCACCCGATCAACACCCAGTCCCCGTACGCCGCCTCCAAGGCCGGCGGGGACCGGCTGGCCGACAGCTACCACGCCAGCTTCGAGACCCCGGTCGTCACCCTGCGCCCGTTCAACACCTTCGGCCCGCGCCAGTCGATGCGCGCCGTCATCCCGACCGTGATCGCCCAGGTGGCGGCCGGCCAGACCGAGATCACCCTCGGCGACCTGCGCCCCACCCGCGACTTCATGTTCGTCAAGGACACCGCCAACGCCTTCCGCACGGTGGGCACCGCGCCCGCCGGGACGGTGGTCGGCCGGACCTTCAACGCCGGCACCGGCGGCGAGATCTCGGTCGGCGACCTGGTCACCCTGGTCGGCAAGCTGATGGGCGTCGACCTGCTGGTGAAGGAGGACGAGCAGCGCATCCGTCCGACCAACTCCGAGGTCATGCGCCTGGTCGCGGACGCCACCCGGCTGCGCGAGGCCACCGGCTGGGCGCCGCAGTTCAGCCTGGAGCAGGGCCTGGAGCAGACCATCGAGTTCTTCCGCGACCCGGCCAACCTGGCGCGCTACAAGACCGACATCTACAACGTCTGACCGCCGTAACGATCATGCTCGTCCTGGTCTCCGGGATTCGTGTCCTACACATCCTTTCCGTGGGGGAAACACCATGCACGCAGTGATCCTGGCCGGCGGTAAGGGCGTTCGCCTCCGCCCGTACACCACCGCGCTTCCCAAGCCGCTCGTCCCGATCGGCGACCAGCACGCGATCCTTGAGATCGTGATGCGCCAGCTCGCAGCCGCGGGCTTCAAGACCGTCACCCTGGCCATCGGCCACCTCGGCCACATCATCCGCGCCTACGTCGGCAACGGCTCGCAGTGGGGGCTCCGGGTCGGCTACGCCGTCGAGGACAGCCCGCTCGGCACCATGGGCCCGCTGCTCACCATGCAGGACCGGCTGCCGGAGCACTTCCTGGTGATGAACGGCGACATCCTCACCGACCTGGACTTCGCCGGGGTGCTCCGGCACCACGAGACGTCCGGCGCCCCGCTGACCATCGCCACCTACGCCCGTCAGGTGAAGATCGACTTCGGCGTGCTGACCACCGACTCCGGCACCATCACCGGCTTCCAGGAGAAGCCCAGCATCGACTACCGGGTGTCGATGGGCGTGTACGGCGTCTCCCGCGCCGCGCTCGCCAAGTACACCCCCGGCCTGCCGCTGGGCTTCGACGAGCTGGTGCTCGACCTGCTGGCCGCCGACACCCCGCCCGCCGCCTACGACTTCGGCGGCTACTGGCTGGACATCGGCCGCCCGGACGACTACGACCGGGCGAACGCCGAGTTCTCGTCGATCCGCCCTGTCCTGATGCCCTTCGAATCGGCCGCCACCGTGCCGGGCGTCGCGGAGCTGCCGGTCCCGGCCGCCCGCACCGCCCCGGACGACACGGCCGAGGAGCCCGCCGCCGCGGGTGCCGAGAGCGACGGACGGGCCGCGTGAGAATCCTGCTGCTCGGCGGCGACGGCTTCCTGGGCCGTCACGCCGCCGCCGTCCTGCGGTCACTGCCCGGGGCCACCGTGCTGACCGCGGGCCGGCGGCCCGCTCACGACCTCCGGCTGGACCTGGGCACCGCCCAGGCCGGCCCGCTCGGCGAGGAACTCGCCGCGCTGGCCCCCGACGTGGTGGTCAACTTCGCCGGCGCGGTGGCCGGCAGCGCGGTCAAGCTCGCCGAGGTGAACGCCCGTGGTCCGGCGGTGCTCTGCGAGGCGCTCGCCCTGGGCGCCCCGAAGGCCCGGCTGGTGCACATCGGTTCGGCCGGCGAGTACGGCGTCTGCGCGCAGGGCGAGTCCCTGACCGAGCAGGCCGACGCCCGCCCGGTCGGCGTGTACGGCGCGACCAAGCTGGCCGGCTCCCTCGCGGTGGCGGGCTCCCCGCTGGACGCGGTGGTGCTGCGGGTGTTCAACCCGGTCGGCCCGGGCGCCCCGGCGGGCTCGCTGCCCGGCCGGCTGGCGGCCGAGCTGCGCCGGGTGGCGCCCCAGGGCGCCGACGGCGTGGTCACGGTCGGGGACCTCTCCGCCTACCGGGACTTCGTGGACGCCCGGGACATCGCCCGGGCGGTCGGCCTGGCCGTCGCCGCCGACCGTCCGCTCCCCCGGGTGCTCAACCTCGCCTCCGGGCGGGCCCAGCCGGTCCGGGCGATCGCCGACGGACTGGTCGCCGCGTCCGGCTTCACCGGCCGGATCGACGAGAACGGGGCGGGCTCCGAGCGCTCGGCCGGGGTCTCCTGGCAGCAGGCCGACGTGTCGGCCGCCGCCCGGGAACTCGGCTGGTACCCGGAGACGGTCCTCGCCGACACCCTGCGCGACCTGTGGCTCGACACCGCCGCGCCCACGGCGGCCCCGGTGGTCGCATGACCGCCGGGACCGCCCCCGACGGCCGCCTGCTGGTGCCGCTGTACGTCCACCCCGCGGTGGACCCGGCGGCCTGGCGGGCGGTCGCCGCCGCCGATCCCGCCCGGATCGCCGCCGTGGTGCTCAACCTCGCGGACGGTCCCGGCGAGGTGCCGGACCACGTCTTCGCCGACGCGGCCGAGGAACTCCGGGCGGCCGGACTGCCGTTGGTGGGCTACGCCGACACCGACTACGGCCGCAGGCCGCACGCGGCCGTGGTCGCCGACATCCTGACGTACCGCCAGCGGCACGGCATCACCGGCGTGTACCTCGACCAGGTCGCCACCCACCCGGGCGCGCTGGCGCACTACCGGCGGCTGGCGACGGCCGCCCGGGCGGCCGGCTGCGGCACCGTGGTGTTCGGCCACGGCGAGCACCCCGACCCCGGGTACGCCGAGGTCGGCCTCGCCGACCTGCTGGTCACCTTCGAGGGCGACTGGGACACGTACCGCGCGATGACCCTGCCGCTGTGGACCGGCCGCCACGCGGCCTCCCGCTTCTGCCACCTGGTCTACGACGTCCCGGCCGAGTCGGCCAGGGACGCCTCCGCACTGATCGCCGCCCGGCGAGCCGGTGTCGGCTGTGCCGTGCCGGGCGCCGGGGAGAACCCCTGGCGCACCCTGCCCCACGGCCTCACCGCCGCTGAACTGACCTGACCCGATCCGGAGTTCGACTACCGTGAACCGCCGCACCCGGCTGCTGCCGGCCGCCATAGCCTTCGCCACCGTCACCGCACTGCTGGTCAGCTCGTGCAGCAGCTCGGGCTCGGAGGACGACCAGGACTCGGCCGACGGCACCCCGAGCAACTCGCCAGCGGCCACCGCGCCGAGCACCCCCGGCGACGGCTCCGCCAGCCCCGGCACACCCGGCGCCACCGGCACCACCACCGCCCCCGGCACCCCTGGCGCCACCACCCCGCCCGGCGCCACCGGCCAGCCGTCGACCGGCACCCGCTGGCAGCCCACCCCGGGCCTGGCCTGGCAGTGGCAGCTCGGCAGCGGCCCCGTCGACCAGTCGGTGGACGTACCGGTCTACGACATCGACGGCTTCGAGAACGACGCCTCGGTGGTCGCCGCGCTGCACGCCAAGGGCCGCAAGGTGATCTGCTACATCAACGCCGGCTCCTGGGAGGACTTCCGTCCCGACTCCGCCGCCTTCGCCAAGGCCCTGCAGGGCTCGGACACCGGCTGGAAGGGCGAGAAGTGGTTCGACATCCGCAAGCTCGACCAGCTGAAGCCGCTGATGGCCACCCGCTTCGACATGTGCAAGAGCAAGGGCTTCGACGCCATCGAGCCGGACACCATCGAGGCCTACAACCAGAACAGCGGCTTCCCGCTCACCCCTGACGACCAGCTCGCCTACAACCGCATGCTGGCGAAGCTCGCGCACGACCGCGGCCTGGCCATCGGCCTGAAGAACGACCTGGACCAGATCCCCGCGCTGCTGCCGGACTTCGACTTCGCGGTCAACGAGGAGTGCTCACAGTTCGACGAGTGCGACCGGGTCGCCCCCTTCGTCAAGGCGGGCAAGGCGGTCTTCCACGTCGAGTACAAGCTCGACACGGACCAGTTCTGCGCCAAGACCAAGGCGCTGGGCTTCAGTTCGATGCAGAAGAAGCTCGACCTCAACGCGTGGCGCAAGCCCTGCTGAGGACGGACTCTCCCGTCGCGCGGGTGGCTCGGACCGGAGCCACCCGCGCGAGGGTCACTTGACCGCCAGCCAGACGACGGCGCCCAGGACGACCAGGGCGACGACGGCGACCAGCGCGATCACGCCGGTGCGACTGCCGCTCTTGCTGCTGCCGTAGGTGGAGACGGAACCCGGTGCCTGACGCGCCGGGCTCTCGTCGACGAACGCCCGGAACATCTGGGTGCTACCGGCGGGGTCGTAGTCGTTGTCAGCCATGGCACGGACTCTAACGAATCCGCCCACCTCAGGCACACCCCGGACCCTCCCCCGGCCCGCGGACCACCCGAGCGTGCGACGGCGGCGCGACGGACTCGTGAAATCCGCGTGACCGACGGAATGCGCTGCCGCGCAAGCGGGTTGACTGCGGGCATGACCACCGGAAACCACAGCCGGGTCCGCCTCGGCGCCTCCGACCTGTTCGTCCACCCGCTGTCCCTCGGCGGCAACGTCTTCGGCTGGACGGCCGACCAACAGCAGTCCTTCGCCGTGCTGGACGCCTACGCGGCGGCCGGCGGCAACTTCGTCGACACCGCCGACTTCTACTCCGCCTGGGCCCCCGGCAACACCGGCGGCGAGTCCGAGACGGTCATCGGCGACTGGCTGCGCCGCCGCGGCAACCGCGACGACATCGTGATCGCCACCAAGGTCGGAATGCACCCCGAGGCGACCGGGCTGGGCGCGGCCACCATCAAGGCCGCCGCCGAGGCCTCGCTGCGCCGCCTGGGCGTGGACCACATCGACCTGTACTACACCCACCGGGACGACGACACCCCGGTCGAGGAGTTCGTGACCGCCCTGGACGAGCTGGTCCGCGCGGGCAAGGTCCGGGCGGTCGCCGCCTCCAACATCTCCGCCGAGCGGCTCGCCGAGGCACTGGCCTTCGCCGAGCGCGAGGGCCTGGCCAAGTACGTCGCGGTCCAGCCGCACTACAACCTGGTCTCCCGCGGCACCTTCGAGGGCCCGCTGGCCGAGGTGGTCGCCGAGCACGGCCTCGCCACCGTGCCGTACTACGCGCTCGCCTCCGGCTTCCTGACCGGCAAGTACCGCCTGGACGGCGCCGGCGTCGACAGCGCCCGCGCCGAGGGCGCCGCCCGCTACCTTGCCGAGCCGCGCGGCCCCAGGGTGCTGGACGCGCTGGACTCGGTCGCCGCCGACCACGGCGTCGAGCCGGCGAGCGTCGCCCTGGCCTGGCTCGCCGCCCGCCCCACGGTCGCCGCCCCGATCGCCAGCGCCCGCACCGTCGAGCAGCTGCCCCCGCTGCTGGCCGGCGCGACGCTGAAGCTCACCCCTGAGCAGACCGCGCTGCTGGACGCGGCCTCCGCCTGAGCACACGACCGGGCCCCCGACAGCGGTGCGCTGTCGGGGGCCCGGCCTGTTCCGCGGCTACGGCCGCCCGAAGTGGGTCGGGTAGTAGCCCGGGCTGAGCGTCGATATCCGGACGGTCCTGCCCGGCCGCGGCGCCTCCACGAACTTGCCGCCGCCCAGGTACAACCCCACGTGGTGGATCCCCGAGGCCCGGCCGCTGTCCGACCAGAACACCAGATCACCCCGGCGCAGCTGCGCCGCGCTGATCGGCGTGGTCGCCGCGTACTGGTCGTCGGCCACCCGCGGCAGGCTGATCCCGCCGCGCCGGTAGGCCTGCTGGACCAGCCCGGAGCAGTCGTAGCCGGACGGGCCGTCGCCGCCCCAGACGTACGGCTTGCCCAGCTGGGCGAGCGCGTAGTCGATGGCCGACTCCGTGCTCCCGGAGGACGCCGTGCCGCCCGGGGACGAACCGCTGTCCGGCCGCTCGGCGGTCTGGCCGGAACCACCGCCGGACTGACCCGTGCGGTTGAGGTAGACGTCGTAGTGGCTGGTCCAGCGCCACTCGCCGCTGCCGTTCCTGAACCAGTACTTCGAACCGTCCCAGCCCTGGCGCGGGCCCCCGGAGGAGGCCGAGCCGTTCGAGACGGGCTCGGCGCCGGAGCCGGCGGGACCGCCGGACCGGCCGGTGCGGCTGAGGTAGACGTCGTAGTGGCTGGTCCAGCGCCACTCGCCGGCGCCGTTCCTGAACCAGTACTTCGAACCGTCCCAGCCCTGCTTGCCGGCCGCGGCGTGCGCGGAGCCGGCCCCGGCCGTCAGGCCGACCACGCCGGCGCCCGCCAGCACGGTGGTGGCCAGGCAGGTCCCCCGCACGGCCCGGTGTATTCGGCTTCCACCGCCCGCCGCGGCTGGCCGGGCGGTGCGCGGCCGGGGGGCGCAGTTCGGGCAGCCGCAGCCCGTGATCGCGGGGATGCTGCCGAGGCGCTCCTCGAAGCCGATCAGGCCGGAGTCGGCGTCGAGACCGGTGTCGGGTTCGGCGTACGCGCCGCTGGCTATCCTCATGCGGGTCGTCCTTCCTTCCGCCCGGCACGTGCGGCCGGGGGCGGTACCGAGGCGGCCACTCCGGCCGGGGCGACGAAGGCGACCAGCAGCTGCTCCATCAGCGCGCTGCGGGCGGCCTCGTCCAGTTCGTGCGCGGTCGCGCGCTCCAGTCGGCGGACGGCCAGCGCCGCCGCCTCCACGGCGTCGTCGACCAGCACGGTCCGCAGGCCCGCGTCGAGGTCGGCCAGCCGGCGGCGGCGCATCGACTCGGCCACCTCGGGCGCGTAGTCCAGCGCCAGCGGCTGCACCGAGTAGACCTCCAGGCCCGCCGGGGCGGCTTCGGCGGCCAGCGCCCGGGTCATCTCGTCGGCGAACCACTGGCCGTCGCGAAGCGCGGGGCCGGGCGCCGAGTTGCTGTCGCACGGCAGGGTGGACGCGGTGCGGGTGAGCACCGCCTGGACCTGCTCGCGCAGGTAGCTCTCGTGGTCGGCGATCGCCAGCAGCGCCCGCGCGGTGTCCTTGACCCGCCAGACGATCAGCAGCCGGACGACGATCGGGGTGCCGGTGCGGTCGACCACCTTGACCGGCTCGCTGCGCCAGTGCCGCAGCCGCACGTCGACCCGGCGGCGGCGCAGCAGCGGGTTGACCCAGACCAGCCCGGTCCTGCGCACCGTGCCCCGGTAGCGGCCCCAGCGGGTCAGCACCCGGGTCTCGCCGCCCGCGTTGGCCAGCAGACCGGCCAGCGCGAACACCACCAGCAGGCCGGCCGCGCCGACCACGGCGACCACCGGGGCGTCCACCTCGGCCCGGCCGCCGTCCCGGGCGGCGGCGTCGCGCAGGTCGGGCAGCACGTCCCAGTGCGGGACGACGCCGGTGCGCAGCAGCACGTACCCCGCCCCGGCCAGGCCGAGCAGCACGACCAGCAGGGCGACCCAGCCGGGCAGGGCGGTGGCGGGGTGCTCGCGGACCGCCTGGTCCGCCCGCGGGGGGCGGCGCGAGGTGGCGGCGGCGGGGGCACCCGGTCGGCCGATCCCGGGGAGCTCGACGGTCTCCGGGGCGGCCGTCTCCAGCGGGTCCCGCGGGTCGGCGGAACGGGCGGGGGACGGGCCGGGGACGACGGCCGACGGGGCGGTCGCCGGGCCGCCGTCGGCCGGGCCGGCCGAACCGGCCGGCACCTTGGCCAGCGGGCTGGCACCGGAGGCGGAACGTTCCGGCAGGGCCGGTGGGAACGGCTTGGGCAGGTTGTCGGGTCGCTGCGAAGAATCGCGGGTGACGTCCATGCACGGATCCTCTGGGTCTGGTGTGTCGCGCAACGGGCGGCCCGGATCTGACGGGCAGTGCCAGAGTCAGGCTAAGTTCATACGTCATCAAATGCGACATTTGAACCGAGGTGTGTCGACATTTACTGACTAATCGTCCGAAGTCACCTGACGCGCAGCCACACGGACGGATGGTCGGGACAGTTCGGCGCAGGTCAGCGCCGTCGCGCGCCGGGGCCCGGGGCGAACACCCGGCGGGTGATCAGCCCGATTCCGGCGAGCACCAGCAGCGTCCCGGCGAGCGGGCCGTGCCAACGGGACTCCCGGGGCCGCCCGGCCGCCGCCCCCTCGACGGGCGGTGCGGGCAGCGGCCGGGCGGTGGCCCGGCCGGCCCCGGATCCGCCCTGGCCGGCGACCGTAGTGGCCGACAGGGGTTCAGCAGCGGCGGAGGCGGAGGCGGCGGACGGAACGGCACCGCGCGGCGCCGGAGCCGAGGCAGCCGGGGCGGCAGGGTCGCCAGGGGTGGCAGGGTCGGCAGGGGCGGCAGGGTCGGCAGGGGGCGCGGGCACGAACGGCACCATCAGAGGGACGGCGACCGGCAGCAGGCCCGGCGGAACGGGCCGCACCTCCCGGGCCTCGGCCGAGCCGGAGGGCTTCGGCGAGGACGCCACCGACGCCGTCACGCTCACCGTCGGAGCAGCACTCGCGGCAGGCCCAACCTCCGCCGTGGCGACGGCCGTTGAGGGGGTGACCGGAGCCGGAGCGGCCGCCGCGGAGGTCGGCACCGCGGCCGCCACCCGCACCCGCACCGGCTCCGCCGAGGCCCCGTTCCCCGCCGGGTCGGTCACCGTGACGGTCAGCCACTGCTCCCCGTCCGACAGGTCCCGGTTGGCGGTGCAGCTCCAGCTCCCGTCCAGCGCCGCCGCCACCCCGCACAGCACCGTACGGTCCCCCGCCCCGGCATCCGCACCCGCCGTGACCAGCACGTTCGCTCCCGGTTCGGCCCGCCCGGCAAGCGTCGGCCGGCTCACCCGCAGCACCTCGTCCGGGGCCGGCGAGCCCAGCACCGGCCTGTCCGGGGGCACGGTGTCCACCACCAGGGCGACCGGCTGCCCCTCCGTCCGGTTCCCCGCCGCGTCGGCCGCGACCGGGGTGAGCCGGTGGCTGCCGTCCGCCAGGTTCTCGACCGGCAGGCAGGACCAGGCGCCGTCCGACCGCACGGAACTGCTGCACAGGTCGGAGGAGGTGGCCCGGTCGGCGACCGAGACGGTGCTGCCCGCCTCGCCGGTGCCGGTGAGCCGCAGCCCCGGGTCGTTGGTGTAGGCGGGGAGGGTGAGGACGGGCGCGGCCGGCGGCGTGGTCTTCACGGCGACCTCGACCGCCTCGCCGTGCAGCGCCACGCCCCCGCCGGTGGTCTCCACCGCAGCCAGGCGGTGCGCCCCGGCCGCGAGCACGTCGGCGGGTCGGCAGGACCAGCCGCCGCCGCGTTCGACCACGGCCCGGCACAGCGTGCCGTCGCCCTCCCGGACCTGCACCGAGGCGCCCGGGACCGCGCCCTCGCCGCGGATCCGCGGGCGGGCGTCGGCCAGCACGGCGCCGTCGACCGGCTCGGCGATCTCGGGCCGCGCCGCACCGACGGTGAGCCTGATCCGCTGGTCGGAGACCTGCCCCGAGTCGGCGAAGCCGCCGGAGGGGACGAGCTGGCTGGTGTCGCGGCCGATCCGCAGCCGGGCCCAGGTCTCGCCGGAGGCGGCGCCGGGCGGCACGGTCCACTCCAGGGTCGCGGTGTCGGCTCCGGCCGGGATCTCGGTCTGCACCCGGTCGGCGGGTTCGAACCGGCCGTCGCGGTCGAAGTCGATCCAGCCGGCCAGGGTCGCGGGCCGGCCGCCCACCGCGACCGGGACGGTGAGCCGGTAGTAGTGGCCGATCGCGGCCTCGTCCGGGAAGTGGATCGACGGGTCGGCGCCCTGGTACTCGCCGCGGCCCGGCCGGCGCTCGGGCGGCGGCGGGCTGGTGGCGGGACTCGCGAAGGGGTTGCCCCGCCGCACGGCGTCGTGGTCGAGCTCGACCATCGGCCCGTCGTCCGCGGAGCCGCCGGGCCGGGGCCGCTCCCGGCGGCTCGGGGTGGCGGCGTCGGCGCCCAGGAAGAGGTCCGAGACCACGTGCGAGGCGTTGCCGTAGGACTGCGGCGCGGTGCCGAGGTCCTCGTCCACGGTGACCGTGAAGGCCGGGCGCAGCGCGGGCGGGGCGGTGGTGCTCCCGCTCCGGGCGGTGGAGCGCTGCTCGACCCGGAACACCGCGGTGTGGACGGTCCCGGTGAGTTCCAGGGTGCCCTGGGCGGCGGAGGCCGCGACACCGTCGGAGCTGCCGTCACTCCCGGCGGGGGCGAGGGAGTCGGTGTCGACCGTCCAGCCGGTCCAGTCGGTGCGGCGGGCCAGGGCGGGGGCGGCGGGTGAGCCGCCGGTGAGGGAGAGCCGCGCCGCGGTGCTGGTGGTACCGGATTTCCCGGTGGTCACCGCGGCCAGACCGCTGAGGTGCAGCCGGGGATTGCGGACCGGCTGGGAGAAACCGAGTCGGAGCGTTCCGACGGTGTGCCAGGAACCGTCCGCCCGCGGACGGTCGGCGGCGATCCGGAACGCCTGGGCCGGGTCGCCGGGGTGCTTTCCGTCCGCGTACACCTTTGCGGAATACCCCCCTCCGGAACGGTCTGCCAGGCGGCCGGGCTCGGCGCTGACGCCCGCGCCCGGCGCGGCCGTGAAGTCGAGCTGGACGGCGAGGCCGGACGGCAGCACCGCCCGGTGCTCCCCCGACCAGGCGTCAGGGGACTGCTCCGCCACCGCGTGCGGGGCGTTCCAACCGGTCAGCGCCCCGGCCGTGAGGACGGCCAGGGCGGCTGCCGTGCGGGGAAACCGTCGGCTCATCCGGCTCTCCTTCACTGTCGGCTGCCGGAGTGACGGGCAGTCCGGGCACAAGATCCGACAAAACGGAAGCACGACACCGGACCGGTCATCCCGCGACACCTGTGGTTCCGGCCGCGTCCCACCCGTTCGGCAGCCACAGGCAGCAGAGCGGGACGTGCCCGAAACGGCCGCCTCCGTCCATGGGCCGGCAATGGATGGGTCCCGAACGGCCGGATCACCCGAATGGCCGACGGCCGGGAATTCCGGCCGATTCGTCGGACGCCCGCGGCCGCGACCTGACGATTCGTCGAGAGGCTCTGTTCGAATTGCCCACCGCTCAGTAGAGTCGGTCCCCGTGACCATGGACCCGGTGCTCGTCAAGCGCGGTTTCGCCGTCCACGCGGTGGCCGGCGGCACCGTGGGCGCGGCGCTCACCGAAGCCCGGTCGGCCTAGCCGGGAGCGGTCCGGTGCCCTTCGACCCCGCGGTCATCCGCGCCAGCTTCGCCGTGGTCGAACTCCGGGCCGACCATCTGACCACCTTCTTCTACGCCCATCTGTTCAGCCACCACCCCGGGCTGCGGCCGCTCTTCCCCGCCCAGCTGCACGAGCAGCGCGACCGGCTGTTCGCCGCGCTCACCAGGATCGTGCGGGGGCTGGACGAGCCCGACCGGCTCACCGAGTACCTGCGGGCGCTCGGGCGCGACCACCGCAAGTTCCAGGCCGCGCCCGAGCACTACCCGGCCGTCGGGGACAGCCTGATCGCCGCGCTGCGGCAGTGCTCCGGCCACTCCTGGACGCCGGAGACCGAGAAGGCCTGGACCGAGGCCTACACCGTGATCGCCCGGATCATGATCGAGGCCGCCGACGACCTTCCGGCGCAGGACCCGGCCTGGTGGGAGACCGAGGTCGCCACCCGCCGCCGGGCCGCCCCCGACCTGGTCGTGCTCACCCTCGCCCCGATGCGCCCGTACCCCTTCACGGCCGGCCAGTACGTCACCCTCAGCAGCCCCCGGGTGCCCCGGGTCTGGCGGTCGTACTCGCTCGCCAACGCGCCGCGCCCGGACGGCAGCCTGGAGCTGCACGTACGGCGGGTGCCCGGCGGACTGCTGAGCCCCGTCCTGGTGGAGGACGTGATGCCCGGCGAACTGCTGCGGCTCGGGCCGCCGCTCGGCGGGGCCGTGCTCGCCCCCGGCTCGGACCGGCCGCTGCTGCTGGTCGCCGCGGGCAGCGGCTGGGGGCGGACCAAGGCGCTGGTGGAACAGCTCACCGCCGAGCAGCCGGACCGGGAGGCCACCGTGCTGCTGGCGGCCCGCTCGGCGGCCGGGCAGTACGACCTGGACACGGTGCGGCGGCTGCTGGTCCGCAATCCCCGGCTGCAGGTGCTGACGGCCGTACCCCACCCGTCGGCGGGCCCGGGCGGGACCACCGCACTGCTGCGGCGGACGCTGCTCCGGCACGGCGACTTCACCGGCTGGGAGGTCCACCTCTCCGGCGCGCCGGAACTGGTCGCCGAGCTCGCCGAACTGCTCCGGTCCCTGGGCGCCGCCCCGGAGCTGGTCCGGCACGACCCGGCGCCGGTGACCTTCAACCGGGCCCGGCCGCTGACCAGCTCGGACTGGTTCCTGGACCGCCGGGACGTGCCCTGGATCAACCGCACCGACCTGGGGTGACCCGCGTCATGGAGAAGCCGGGACCGGGGAAACGGGACCAGGGAACGACCAGGGAACAGGGACCGGGGAAACGGAGAAGCCCCCGGCCGGTGGCCGGGGGCTTCTCGCTGGTGCGCTCAGCAGGATTCGAACCTGCAACCTCTTGATCCGTAGTCAAGTGCTCTATCCGTTGAGCTATGAGCGCAAGGAACGGGCGAACCCGATCTTGCGGAGTTTGGTGCGCTCAGCAGGATTCGAACCTGCAACCTCTTGATCCGTAGTCAAGTGCTCTATCCGTTGAGCTATGAGCGCTCGCCCTGCTGACCGTTGTCCTCGGGGCGTTGCGTGGACAACATTACATGACCTGCGACGTAGGACGAAATCGATTGATCCGGCCCCTTCGGACCGGCCGGTGATCACGCCCCGGACATGCAGAGGAGCCCCGCCGACAAGATCGTCGACGGGGCTCCCGGCTGCGGAGGCTGAGGGATTTGAACCCTCGATCAGGAATAACCCCGAAACCGCATTAGCAGTGCGGCGCCATAGACCGGACTAGGCGAAGCCTCCCCACATGGACCGCACCCGCGCGAAGCGGACCCGTTCCGTGTGTCAGTGATGATGCCACAACCGTGGGGTTCGGCACCAACCACCGCCAACGTTACTAGGCGGGTCGTCCCCGCCGCAAAGAAGAAATGAGATACTGCCGACTCCGGAGGAGCTGCCCTGAGCCGAGGAGACCTGTCGACGTGAGCAGCAGGCCGATCCGAGGCGCTGCTCGCCTCGACGCCATACTCGACGCCCTGCCCGACGCGTTGTTGCTGGTGAACAGCAACGGCACCGTCGTGGACGCCAACAGCGCGGCCGTCCAGGCGCTGCAGGCGCCGGGCACCTCGCTGGTCGGCATGGGCGTGCTCGGCCTGCTGCCCGAGTTCGACCCCAGCCGCATCCCCGGGTCGATGCGCCCGGCCACCCGCGACGGCGACGCCCTCGACCGCCCGGTGCGGATGACCGCCCACCGCACCGACGGCACGACCTTCCCGGTCGAGGTCTCCGGCAACGACTTCGCCACCGACGGCGGCGGCGACGGCTACGGGCGCTCCCCGTACGACCCCTACCGCGACGGCCCCCGGGCCTCCTCGTCCTCCGACCTCCTCCTGCTGCTGGTCCGCGACCTCTCCGGGCGGCTGGGCGTCGAGGCCGAGCTGCGCCGCCAGCACAAGCAGACCGAGATGATCCTGCGGGCCGCCGCCGAGGGCGTGCTCGGCGTGGACCTCGAAGGCCGCTGCGTGCTGGTCAACCCGGCCGCCGCGCACATCCTGGAGTACCGGGCGAGCGAGCTGGGCGGGCGCGAGCTGCACCCGCTGATCCAGCACTCCCGGGCAGACGGCACCCCGCTGGCGCTGGAGGAGTCCGCGCTGCTGGACACCCTGACCTCCGGGCGCAAGCACCGGGTCCGCGGCACCGTGCTCTGGCGCAAGGACGGCCGCCCGGTCACCGTCGACCTGACCACCGCCCCGGTCCGGGACGGCGACCAGCTGGTCGGCGCGGTGATGACCTTCACCGACCGCAGCCGCGAACTCGCCCTGATCGCCCGCAACGAGCACCTCACCGCCGTCCTGGAGAGCGAGCTCGGCGGTGCGCTGAACGCGCTGAACCAGCGGCTGGACCGGCTCGCCGCCGACCCGGCCGGGCAGCTCTGGCCGGAGGCCAACTGGACCCTGCGCCGGCTCGCCGACGAGTGCCGCCGGTTCGGGAAGCTGATCGACGGGGTGCTCGAACACCAGCGCTCCGAGAGCGGCGAGAGCGGACCACCCGAGGGCAGGGAGCCGAAGGACGGCAAGGACGGCAAGACCGGGGGCAAGGCCGCGCAGCGGGTGCCGGTCGGCCTGGACGACGTGGTGCACCGGGCCGTCGAGGAGGCCGGCGAGCTGGTCGGCCCCGGCCGGGTGCGCTTCTCGGTGCACGCCGCCGCGGTCGAGGTGATCGCCGACGAGCGGCGGCTCGCCCAGGCGCTGGCCCACCTGGTCGCCGACGTCAGCGGCACCGGCCTCTCGCTGGACCCGCCCGCCGTTCCCTCCCCCGGTCTGGCCGTCCCCGGTCTGACCGCGCCCGGACTCGGCGGCCCGCCCGTCCCGGCCGCGCCCGCCGAACCGCCGACCGTCGTCCTGGCCGCCGCCCAGCGCGGCGAGGTCGCTCGGGTCGAGATCCGCGGCCCCGGCATCGGCGGCAGCCCCGTCCACCTGCCGATAGCCCGCGCGGTGGTCGAGCGCCACGGTGGCGTGCTCCAGCCGCACGAGCTGCCCGGCAAGGCCGGGACCACGTACGTGGTCGAGCTGCCGTTGGACCCGGTGGCCGCGAAGGCCGCCGCCGAGCGCGCGTCCGCCGAGGGCCGCTCCGACCGGCCCAAGGAGAGCGACAGCGCCGTCCTGCCCGAGCTGCCGGGCATCCCCCAGCTCCCCAGCAGCGGCGACGCCGCCGGGGACGGCGGGAAGACCCCGGCCGCCCCCGGCGCCCCGGCCGGTCCGGGCGCCCCGGCCGGTCCGGGCGGAGCCGACGCCCCGGGCGAGGAGCGGCCCGCCCGCGCCCCCGAAGCCGAGCAGGCCCCCGCCGAGGAGCCCCCGGCCGAGCGCCGCGGACGCCGCGGCCGCCCCGCCGCCGAGACCCCGGCCCCCGGGACCGCCACCTCCCCGGCCGGCCCGGCCGACCAGTGGCCGAACGCCCCCGCCAGGGTGGAGCGGGCCGTCCCCGAGCAGTGGAACGGCACCGGGAACGACCCCGCGTACGGCCGCCGCGGCCTGGCCGCCCCGGAGACGCCGCAGAGCGACCCGTGGGGCAAGGACGACGGCCGGTCCGGCCCTGCCTACGCCGTGCCCGTCGAGGGCGGCGGCCCGCAGCAGGAGCGGCCCGCCGGCCGGGAGCCCCTCGCGCTCGGCCCCGCACCCGCCGACGCCGCCGCCCAGCCGGGCGAAGTGCCCGCCGAGGACGGCACCGAGGCCAAGCCGCGCCGACGCCGCGCCCTGCCCTCGGCCGAGGACTCCTCGGGCGGCTTCGCGCTGCCCGGTGTGGGCGACGCCCCGGTGTACCCCGGTCTGGAGCACTCCCTGCCCGCCGGCCCGCCGCCCGTACCGGCCGAGCCCGCCGCCGCGCCGACCGGCCGCCGCCGGCGGCTCTCCGTACCGCCGGGGCCCGCCGCGGACGCCCCGACCGGAGCCTCCGCCCCGCAGCCCGGCGGCGCGCTGGAGCCCGCCCGGCCCGCGCTGCCCGCCGCCGAGGAGCAGGCCGGGCCGCGTCCGGTCGGCAGCGGCCTGGCCGAACTCACCCCGCCGCGCCCGGTCGGCACCCCCGTCGGCACCCCGCCGGTGCCCGCCCTCCCGGCACAGCCGCCCGCGCCGGTCGCGCCGCGCCCGATGGCCGAACTGCCGGCCGCCGGGGGCGACCGCCCGGACCCCGAACGGCCGCAGCCCGCGTCCGGCGAGCTGGCCAACACCCGTCGGCTGCTGGTCTGGCCCGAGCCCGACCCGGCCACCGGCCAGGCCCTCCAGTCGCGCGGCTACCTCCCGGTGATCGTCCGCTCCCGCGAGGAGGTGGACGCCCAGGTGGCCGGTTTCCCGGCGGCGCTCTTCGTCGACCCGCTGACCAGCCCGATCACCCGGACCGCGCTGCAGTCGCTGCGCACCGCGGCACTCAACAGCCGGATCCCGGTGCTGGTCACCGCCGGCCTCGGCCAGGCCACCCGGGACGCCGCGTACGGCGCCGACCCGGCCGTGCTGCTGCGCGCCCTCGCCCCGCGCGACGGCGAGCACCACGCCCCGCGGGTGCTGCTGGTCGAGGGCGATCCGGACATCGCCGCCGCCATGATCAGCAGCCTGGAGCGGCGCGGCATGCACGTCGAGCACGCGGTGGACGAGAACGACGCGGTCGCCCGGGCCAGCAGCGTCCAGCCCAACCTGGTGGTGATGGACCTGTTCCGGATCCGCCGCCGCCGGGTCGGCCTGCTGGACTGGCTGCGCGCCAACGACCGGCTGCACCGCACCCCGCTCGTGGTCTACACCTCGGTGGACCTCGACCCGCGCGAACTGCCCCGGCTGCGCACCGGCGAGACCGTGCTGTTCCTCGCCGAGCGCTCGACCAGCGAGGACGTCCAGTCCCGGATCGTCGACCTGCTGGGGCGGATCGGCGCGATGGGCGAGGCCGGCGTCGCCGCCGCGGGCTGAGCCGGGACGCGCCGGAGGGCCGGCCCCCGTTCCGCACGGGGACCGGCCCTCCCGCCGTCCTACTCCTTGCCGAGCGTGGCGACGTCCAGCTCGCCGGCGGCGTAGCTCGCCCGGATCACCTTCTTGTCGAACTTGCCGACCGAGGTCTTCGGGACGGACTCGACGATCGCCCAGCGCTCCGGCAGCTGCCAGGAGGCGACCCGCTCGGCCAGGAAGGCCCGCAGCTCCCGCAGACCGGCGGTCGCACCCGGGCGCAGCACGACGGTGGCCAGCGGGCGCTCTCCCCACTTCTCGTCCGGCACCGCGACCACGGCGGCCTCGGCCACCTCGGGGTGGCCCATCAGGGCGTTCTCCAGCTCGACGGAGGAGATCCACTCTCCGCCCGACTTGATGACGTCCTTGGCCCGGTCGGTGAGGGTCAGGTAGCCGTCCGCGGTGATGGTGCCGACGTCGCCGGTGCGCAGCCAGCCGTCCTCGGAGAACTTGTCGTCCGGGCGGAGCGGGTCCTGCCCGGCGCCGCCGTAGTAGGCCCCGGCGATCCACGGGCCGCGCACCTCCAGCTCGCCGGCCGCGACGCCGTCGTGCGGCATCCGTTCGCCGCCCGGGCCGATCAGCCGGGCCTCGACCGAGGCCGGGAACAGGCCCTGGGTGATCCGGTACGGCCACTCCTCCTCGGGGGTGAGGCCGCCCGGCGGCTGGGCGAAGGAGCCGAGCGGGGAGGTCTCGGTCATGCCCCAGGCGTGCAGCACCCGGATGCCGTGGCGCTCGTCGTAGGCCTTCATCAGCGAGGGCGGACAGGCGCTGCCGCCGATGACCACCATGCGCAGGCTGGAGGTGTCGTAGTCGCCGGCGTCCAGCTCGTCCAGCAGGCCGCTCCAGATGGTGGGTACGGCGGCGCTGACGGTGGGGCGGACGGCGGCGATCATCTCGGCCATCGGCTTGGGCTGGAGGAAACGATCCGGCATGAGCAGGTTGGCACCGGACATGAAGGCCGCGTGCGGGATGCCCCAGGCGTTCACGTGGAACATCGGGACCACCGGCAGGGCGGTGTCCCGCGGGGTGAAGGCGAAGTTGTCACCGGTGTTGACCTGCATGCAGTGCAGGTAGATCGAGCGGTGGCTGTAGAGCACGCCCTTCGGGTCGCCGGTGGTGCCCGAGGTGTAGCAGAGCACGGCGGCCTGGCGCTCGTCGATGTCGCGCTGCCACGGGTACTCGGTGGGCCGGGCGGCGATCAGCTCCTCGTAGTCGTGCACGCCGCCCGCGAAGCCGGCCAGCAGCGAACGGTCGCCGGGGCCGGCCACCACGATGTGCTTCAGGGTGGGCGCGAGGTCCGGGAGCACGGCGGCGAGCAGCGGCAGGACGGTGCCGTTGACGATGACCACGCGGTCGGCGGCGTGGTTGACGATGAAGGACAGCTGCTGGGCGGGCAGCCGCAGGTTCAGGGTGTGCAGCACGGCCCCCGTCGAGGGGACGGCGAGGTACGCCTCCAGGTGGAAGTCGTTGTTCCACATCAGGGTCGCCACCCGGTCGTCCCCGGTCACCCCGAGCTCGTCGCGCAGCGCGTGGGCGAGCTGCGCGGCGCGGGCGCCCACCTCGGCGTAGGTCCGCACGACCGGCCCGGTGGCGTCCCAGGTGGTGACGGTGGATCGGGCGTGGACCGTGGACCCGTGCTCCAGGATCCGGGCGACGGTGAGCGGTACGTCCTGCATCGTGCTGAACACGGGTCCTCCTCGACCTGGCGGCACTGGTGGCTCCTACGGCACACCTACCGGGCGGTAATACGCGCGGACGTGCCCGATTGTGCCGTTTCCGTCCACCCCTGTCAGCATCCTGACCCCGTTGCACGGATCACGGACCCGGCGCGTCCCCTCCCGGGCGTCGCGGGACGGCTCAGCGGTGGTCGGGGCGGCAGAGGCGCAGCGAGTTGGCCGGGTCCGGGACGAAGGCCGGGTCCAGCGTCCAGCCCTGCTCGGCGGCGATGCACAGGGCCCGGTGGGCGCCGGCGCCGCGGTAGGTGGCGCGGTGCAGCTGGATGCGGCGCAGGAAGGTGCCGTCCGGGGCGACCAGCCGGCCGTAGCTGTCGGCGGTGCGGCCGAGTTCACGGGTGGCCTCGCGCTTGAGGATGCGGCGGACGTGGCGGTCCCAGGCGGCCCGGCTGCCGGTGAACTCCGCCCGGAAGGCGCGCGGGCCGACCGTCCAGCGGGCGCCCCAGCGCTCCCAGTGGTCGGGCTCGGTGCGGTTCACCCAGAAGGTGAGCAGGCCGTACACCGGGACGTAGACGATCTGGAGCAGGAAGATCACCGGCAGCAGCGGTGCGAAGCGGCCCGGCTGCGGGCCCCACGGGGTGCCGGGGGCGGCCGGCGGGTCCTGCGGGGAGGGGGCGCCCAGCGCGGCCGGGGCGGGGATCCGACGGACCAGCCGGACCCGCTCGGCGTCCGTGCCGGACGGCGCCCCCTGCCAGCCGAACCGCTCGGCGATCCGGGCCACGCCCTGGGCGCCGAGGCCCCGGTAGAGGCGCACGGCGAGTTCGACCGACACCTCGCGGCTGAGGTCGACCTGCAGCCGGCCGCCGCCGGCCGCGTGGTTCGCCTCGGCGGCGGCGATGCGGCGCCTGAGCACCGGGGTGACGTAGCGCTCCCAGTCCTCGGGGCGGCCGGTGAGCTCCGCCCGTAGGCGGCGCGGCGGGACGAAGCTGCGGTTGACCCGTAGCCAGCCGTCCGAACTGGGGCCCTCACCACCGTAGTTGGAGAAGATCGCGGCCGCGAGGAGGACCGCGAAGACGCCCACCAGGGCGAGGATCCAGAGCGGGGCGTAGATCCACTGCAGGACGAACTGGAGCAGCACGACCGAGCGGTTGCGGCGCGGCAGCGGGCCGGGGAGGACGGCGCGGGGCTGGGGTCCGGGCTGGGGATAGGGCTGGGGCTGGGGCTGGGGCTGGACGGCGTACGGCTGCGGCTGCGGCTGGTGCGGCGGGACCGGCTGGGCGTACGGGTTCGGGCCGTACGGATGGGGGCCGTACGGGCTCGGGCCGTACGGGTTCTGCTGCGGGGTGCCGCCGTACCCGGCCGCGCCCGGGCGTTCCTGGCCGTTCGTCATGCCGCCCCCTCCGTGCTCGGTGAGCGGCCACCCTATCGACGGGCCGCGCGAGGCCACCCTTTCGGGTGCACCCGTCCGCATGCGTCCCGATATTCGTAACGAGCTTGCCCGTTCATCACTCCTTACGGCAAACTCCTTAGCATGCCCACCTCCCATACCAGCGAAACCGCTGTCCCCACCTCGGCTGCCGCCGTCGCCGAGGCCCTTGCCATGCCGCCCGCCCCCAAGGGCGAGCCTGCCGGCGAGCGGGGCAGCTGGCGACGAGGTGGGGAGCCCGGCTCCGCGGCGCCCCCCGGGGTGCGAACCGGCCGATCCACCGGCCGGTTCGGCAAGGTCCTGCGGCGCCCGGAGCGGATCCCGGCGCCGCTTCTGTGTCTGGTCGCGATGTTCCTGGTGCAGACCGGCATCGCCCTGTCCAAGCCGCTGTTCGGCCCGCTCGGGGTCAGCGGCACCACCTTCCTGCGACTCGGCTTCGCCGCGGCCATCCTGGTCGCCGTCACCCGGCCCAGGCTGCGCGACAAGCGCCCGCGCGACCTCGCGGCGGCCGCCCTGCTCGGCGTCGCCTCGGCCGGGATGACGTACCTGTTCGCCGGGGCGATCGACCGGCTGCCGATGGGCACCGCCGCGACCATCGAGTTCCTCGGCCCGCTCGCGGTCGCCCTGGTCTTCGCCCGGCGCGCCGCCCACCTGCTCTGGGCGCTGCTCGCCGCGGCCGGCGTCGTCCTGCTGACCCTGCTCGGCGACGGTGGCGGCGGCTCGCTCGACCCGGTCGGCCTGCTCTACGCCTTCGGCGCGGCCGCCTGCTACGCGGTGTACATCCTGCTCACCGACAAGGTCGGCGCCACCTTCCAGGGCTTCCAGGGCCTGGCGGTGTCGATGACGGTCGGCGCGCTGGCCCTCGCACCGTTCGGGTTCGGCGAGGCCTGGGACGGGCTGACCGCCCCCGGCGCCTCGCCGCTGGTACTGCTCGCCTCGGTGGCCGGGGTGGCGGTGCTGCTGCCGGTGCTCCCGTACGCGCTGGAGATGACGGCGCTGCGCCGGATGCCGCAGCGGGTGTTCAGCGTGCTGGTCAGCCTGGAGCCGGCGGTCAGCGCGCTGGTCGGGCTGGTGGTGCTCGGCCAGCTGCTGGGCGCGGCACAGCTGGCCGGGATCGGCTGCGTGGTCGCGGCCAGCGTGGGGGCCACGCTGACCGGGCGGCGCTGACCGGGCGGCGCTGACAGCGCTGCTGCCGACGCTGCTACCGGCTGACAGCGCGCCCGGCGCCCAGGTCGGTCAGGACGCCCAGAGTGCTCAGGACGCTCGGCGCACGGCTCGGGGCTCTTACGGCCAGAGCAGGGTGCGGGACCACTCCGGGGTGCGGACCGGGCCGGTACGGGTGTAGCGCAGCCGGACGTGCCGGCGCTGGGCGTCGCCCTGCCAGAACTCCACCTCGTGCGCCCACAGGGTGTAGACCGCGTGGCCGGGCGCGACGGCGTCCGGGGTGGCCTCCAGCCGGCGGCGGGCCACCGCCACCGCCTCGTCGTACTCCTCCAGCGCGCCCAGCGGCTCGCTCTGCCGGCCGACCAGCGCGCCGATTCGGGCGGCGGGCGAGCGGGTGGCGAACTCGGCGGCGGCGACCAGGTCGGCGGCCCGCTCGACACTGCCGCGGACCCGCACCTGGCGGCCCAACTGCGGCCAGTAGACGGTCAGTGCGGCGGCCGGGTGGTGGGCGAGCTGGCGGCCCTTGGGGCTGTCGGCGGCGGCGGAGAAGTTCCAGCCGGTGCCGGCCGCGTCCACGTCGCGCAGCACCAGCACCCGGGCGTCCGGCATGCCGTCGGCGTCGACCGTGGAGAGGGTGAAGGCCTGCGGGTCCAGCACCCCGGCGTCCAGCGCGGTGGCGAGCCAGTCCACGAACAGCGGGCCGGGCTCACCCGGGGCGGCCTCGGGGTCGAAGGAGGGCAGCGGGCGGGCCATCGGCGGGCGGCCGAGCAGCAGTTCGGGGACCGACCTGGGCTCGGGCCGGCGCTCCTCCAGCGGTGCCGGGCACGCGTCGGCCTGCGACTCCGGTGCGGGCCTGGCCCCGCCCTGGCCGGTCAGGCCCTCGTCCTCCGCCGCCATCGCGCACCTTCCTTCCGGTTGCCGCGGTCGCCGCCCCGGCCGGGCCGTCCGTTCCGGCCCGGGCGCGTGGAGCGCTGTCGGAGCGCAACCGTACCGCCGTGGGCCGACGGCTCCGGGCTCGGGCCCTCGGTGGGCGGATCCGGGCCGCCCGCACGGGTGGTGCGCCCCGCAGGCTTCCCGGGACCGGCGCCGGACACACTCGTGGGCGGTGCCCATGGCGGCACCGCCCACGAGGCCGGTTTCGCGGCGACCCTTTCCGCCGGCCGGTCGAAGCCTTCGTCCGATCTCCCTCCACGGGTGCTCAGCTCACCCGCGGCCGTCCACCCCCGGCGCCCCCGCCGGCGGTGGTGCCGAGAGGTCAGCCGAAGATCGGGGAGAAGATGACGTTGACGTTCTTGTTTCCCTGGCCGGCCAGGATGTTGCCCGCGTTGTCCTTCGCCGCGAGCGTGTTGTTCTGGTTCGAGGCGCCGGAGCCGGTGGCCGTCTGCTGGTTGGAGACGTAGTTGCCGTCGACCCCGCCGAACACGTTGCCCGACCCGGTGTTGGACACCACGCCGGCGTTGGAACCGGCCGCGGCGCCCGCACCGTTGTCGGCCGCGGCGACCCCGGCACCCGCCAGCAGCAGACCCGCCGCCAGCGGGGCGGCGAACAGGAACCCGGACACCCTTCGTCGGGTGTCGATGCGAGCCATGTGAGCCTCCAAGAAGCTGTTGATCGTACTTGGTCGTGCAGGGAATGCGGGGGTTCGTCGGCCAGACGGACCCCTGCGGGCAGCGACGCCGGAGGACAGCCTTCCGCAACAAATCGACAAAGCACTAGTCGACAGGGCGGTTTTCGCCCGTTTGCGTGATATCCACCGAGGCCGCGAATAACGGGTACCGAACCGGACAGTGCGCCGACACACCGCCGATGACCTGCGAATACGCCCGAATGACGGCCGTTCGACGGCCGCCGGGACGCGCACTTCGACGTCACGCGAACCATCGGGCGCACCACCCCGGCGCGGGCCTCCATGGAACACGCCCCCGAAAAGTTCGACCACCCTTCCATGTCGACTTTTCGGCCATTCACAGACCATCGGAAAATCGGACCGAAAAGACGGGCGGAATCAGCCGGCTCCGAACATCAGACCATCTTGCCCGGATTGAGGATTCCCAGCGGGTCGAAGACCGCCTTCAGCTGCCGCTGCAGGTCGAGCGCGACCGGCCCCAGCTCACGGGCCAGCCAGTCCCGCTTGAGCAGCCCGACCCCGTGCTCCCCGGTGATCGTGCCACCCAGTTCCAGTCCGAGCGCCATGATCTCCTCGAAGGAGCGCTGGGCGCGGACCGCCTGCTCCGGGTCCGCGCCGTCGAAGATCACGATCGGGTGGGTGTTGCCGTCCCCGGCGTGACTGACCACCCCGATGGTCAGCGCGTGCCGCTCCCCGATCGCCGCGACGCCGTTGAGCATCTCGGCCAGCCGGGAGCGCGGCACCGCCACGTCGTCGATCATCGTGGTTCCCAGCCGGTCCAGTGCGGGCAGCGCCAGCCGCCGGGCCGCCAGCAGCAGGTCCGACTCCGCCTGGTCCTCGGCCGGCACCACCTCGGTCGCCCCCGCCTCGCGGCACAGCTCCGCGACCCGCGCCAACCCGGCCTCCGGGTCCGGCCCGTCGAAGGCCACCAGCAGCAGCGCCTGGGTCGACTCCGGCAACCCCATCTGCCCCAGCTCGTTGACCGCCCGGACGGAGACCGCGTCCATCAGCTCCATCAGCGACGGGGTCAGCCCGGCCGCCATCACCGCGCACACCGCCGCACCGGCCGTGTCCGCGCTCGGGAACTCCGCGGCCAGCGCCAGCTGCGGAGCGGGTGCCGGCCGCAGCGACAGCACCGCCCGCACCACCACCCCGAGCGTCCCCTCCGAACCGACCAGCAGCCGGGTCAGGTCGTACCCGGCCACCCCCTTGGCCGTCCGACGCCCGGTCGACAGCAGCCGCCCGTCCGCCAGCACCACGTCCAGCCCGAGCACGTACTCGCTGGTGACGCCGTACTTCACGCAGCACAGGCCGCCCGCGCCGGTCCCGATGTTGCCGCCGATCGTGCAGGACTCCCAGCTGGACGGGTCCGGCGGGTAGCAGAGCCCGAACTCCTCCACCGCGCGCGACAGTTCGGCGTTCACCACGCCCGGCTCGACGACCGCGACGCGGTTCACCGGGTCGATCTCCAGGATCCGGTTCAGCTTGACCAGCGACAGCACGATGCAGCCGTCGACGGCGTTCGCCGCCCCGGACAGCCCCGTGCGGGCCCCCTGCGGCACCACCGGCACCCGCAGCCCGGTGGCGGTGCGCAGCACGTGCTGCACCTGCTCGACCGTCTCCGGGAACACCACCGCGGCGGGCGCACCGGCGACGCAGAAGCCCGCCATGTCATGGCTGTAGGCGGCGGTCACGTCCGGATCCACCACCACCGCCCCCGCCGGGAGGCCCTGCGCCAGTCGGTCCGTCAGGTCACTCATCGCCGCCTCCGCTCGCCGCCGCGCCGCCTCCACCTCCGCACTCTGCCCGGAGGCCCGGAGGCGGGCAAGTGGGCCTCGGGGCGGCGGCGGGCGCCACGGGGCACGGTGGGGCAGCGCGGGCACGGTGGGGCGGCGCGGGCACGGTGGGGCGGCGCGGCCGGCTACCGGCGGGCCAGCGGTTCCTGGAGTTCGACGACCCAGTCGGACACCTCGTCCGGGGTCTCCAGGTAGCGCTCGCGGGCGTAGCCGGCCGAGCGGTAGCCGTTCTCCTCGATGAAGCGGGCGAGCGCCTGGAAGCTGCCCATCGCCTCGTCCATCGAGCCGCGGTGGACGATGGTCGCCGCCTCCGCGAGCGGCGGCAGGTCGACCACCTCGAAGTCGTCCCGGCCGCCCGGCGCCGACGGGGCGACCTGGACGGCGACCCGGACGAGCACCGAGCCGTCACCCTCCGGCGCGTCCTCGTAGCGGGCGACGGACGGGCCGACCTCCTCGATCCCGGCCTCGGCGACCCGGCGGCACAGCTCCGCGAACAGCGGGCCGATCACCGGGGTGATGTCCTCGGGCTGGTAACTCGCCGCCACGCCGGTCAGTTGGGCCACCCGGACGGACGGCACGGGCTTCACCACGACATCGTGCTGGGACATGTTCCCCTCGCTCTCGATCGTCCGGAGCCTCGCCTCCACCCGGGCCAGCCGCTGTTCGTCCGCGGCGATCGCCGCGGCGAGTTGGGCCCGCCGCAGCCGCAGCATCCCGCGCAGTTCGGCGGCGTCCGGCTGTTCGTCCAGGACGGCCCGGACCTGCTGCAGCGTGAAGCCGAGTTCCTTGAGCGCGATCACCCGGTTCAGCCGGGCCAGTTGGCCCGCCTCGTAGGAGCGGTACCCGGTGACCGGGTCGACCCGGGCGGGCCGGAGCAGTCCGATCGCGTCGTAGTGGCGCAGCATCCGCACCGACACCCGGCCGTGGCTGGCGAAGTCTCCGATGTTCAACATGGTGCTTCCACTCCACGGCCTCCCACCGTGTCAGGGTCAACCCCGGCCGTGTGCTTTCCCCCGGGAAAGCGCTCAGGGCGGGTGCCGACTCGATGTCGGCACCCGCCCTGAGCAGGTGTTCTCCTACCGGCGGAGAGCGTGGGATTCGAACCCACGGTGACGGGTCACGCCACGACAGTTTTCAAGATCATGCACGGGCCAGGGCGGTACCCGCTTCTGACCTGCGGCGGACGTTGCCACAGGTCCGGTAGAGGTTACTGCCGTTCCGCAGATGTTCCACAGTCCCCGGATCGCGCCCTGTCCGAGCAGGGCCGTGGAGGCTGGCAGTACGCCGCTGGGATCGTTCATCCTGTCTGGGTATCCACCTACGGAAGGAGTGGCCAGTGCCCGAGCGGAGTCCGCGAGGAACGTACCTGCTGATCGCGGACGCCCTGCGCGCCGAGATCGGCGGGGACGACACGATGACCTCGCTCCCCTCGGAAGCCGATCTGATGGAGGCGCACGGTGTCGCCCGTACCACCGTGAAACGGGCTCTCGACGTACTTGCCGCCGAGGGGCTGATCCGGTCGCAGCCCGGCATCGGGTGGGCCGTCGTTGGCTCGGAACCGAAGGCCGCACTGCCTGACCAGCTCAATGCTCTTGTCCGACAGCTCGGTGTCGGCGCTGACTTCCCCTCGGAGAAGCAGCTCATCGAGCAGACCGGAGCGTCCCGCGGAACCGTCCGCCGCGCCCTCGCCCAGTTGGAGGGCGCCGGCGTCCTGGAGGTCCGCCAGGGCAAGGGCCGACGGGTCCTCGCGGTCCCTACCAATCAGTCCTGACCACCAGCTAGGAGTGGATACCACCGTGTGGTCCTACGAGCTTGCCGAATCCCTTCTGTCCACCGACCTCCCGCGCCGCTGGGCCCACTCCAAGGGGGTGGCCGGCAAGGCGCGCGCGCTGGCTCCGGTCCTCGGCCCGGACGCTGAGCTGTTGGAGTCTGCGGCTGTCCTGCACGACATCGGGTACTCGCCCCGGATCGCCGACCTCGGCACCGGCTTCCACCCGCTCGACGGCGCCCGGTTCCTCCGTGTCGAGAACGTGGACGAGCGCATCGTGCGGCTGGTCGCCCACCACTCGTGTGCGCTGCTCGAAGCGGAGGAACGCGGACTGCGGCGAGAACTGGAGGAGGAGTTCCCGCTGGAGGAGCCGCACCTGGTCGACGCACTGATCTACTGCGACATGACCACCACGCCGGACGGCACGCCGACGACGACACCGGACCGGATCGCGGAGATCGTGGGTCGGTACGGGCCAGACAGCATCGTCGGGCGTTTCATCCGTCGTGCCGAGCCCGAGATCGACGCAGCCGCGCGCCGGGTCGAGGGCCGTTTGGTCCAGGCCGGCACCGCGACCTAACCGATGTACGGCTGCACTCGGGCAGACTCCAGGCCGTGCTTGATCCGCAGCCGCATGGACGGGTGAATGTCCAGGTCATCGAGGTCCGCTGGGTCCACCCAGCGGACCTCTTTCGACTCCGAACTCGTCCGCAGCGCGCCGCCGACCGGCCGGGCCTTGAAGCAGATGGAGAACTGCTGTCGAACCTCTCCGTCGTCGTACGCCATAACGTGCCCGGGGTCGGTGTACAGGCCGACGACCGAGGCGACCTCTACGTCGATTCCGGTTTCCTCGCGCACCTCGCGAACAACCGTCTCTGCCACGGACTCTCCGATGTCGTGCCCACCACCGGGCAGCGCCCACAGATCGTTATCCGTCTTGTGGATCAACAGCAGCCGCCCCGCTTCGTCTGTCACCACGGCGGTGACCGATGGCACGACGGAGTTCGCCGGCGGAGCGGACGGGTCGTGGAAGTAGTCGATCCGGCTCATGCTGCGGCCTCACTTTCGAGCTGGGGCGAGGTGATGGTCCGGGCGTTCTCCCAGATCCGTTCGATGCTCGCCGCGTACGTGCTGAACAGCTCACCACCGGGCACCTGGGAAAGATGCAGGACCGGAGCCAGGTAGGCCCCGACGCCGTAGACGTGCCCGTTGACGAGCAGGTCGTCATCGGCCCGGTAGAGCGAGTTGTAGAGCGTGGTCGAGTGGAGCCGGAACTCGACTCCGGGAACGCCGAACAGTGGCCCGTAGTTGGCCAGCGCATTTCGGATTTTGCTCGCCATGGCGGGACCGATCCCCTCATCCTCGCCCCGCTGAGCAACCCCGGCGCAGTCTGGATCGCCCAGGATGAGACGCACCGGCACGCCAGCCTGCGCCTTCTCCCGGATCAGCCGGAAGAACAGCGGGTCTTCGGAGAGCCAGAAGCCGGCGTACACCACCAAGTCGAAGTGGCGCGTGGCCTTCGCGTAGAGGGAGGTCCAAAGCTCCTTCGGCACGACAGCGCGGTGCGGGTAGAGCTTCACCAGCTCTGCCCGGCCGGCCTCGGCCGTCGCGCTGCTGGTCTGTTCGTCCTGCCAAAGGTCCGACAGATCGCGCTGCAAGAGGTTCGCGAGCGCGTACTGGAAGCGCCGGTAGGGGCGCCGGCCGTCCTTGGCCTCCACCCAGCGCTCTACCGTCCGGGGGCTCGTTCCTAGCCGTTCCGCGATCTGCTCGATCGTCAACTCGCTCGCGAGGATCGCCCCTCGCAGCCTCTCGTTGGCCATCTCGCCCTCCCCTGGACGACGTTGCGGCGCTTGGACGTTCTGGGACGACTTTGACGGTAGCGAAGTCGAACCGTAGCCGTCCAGGCACGCCGTGTTCCGACAAGGCCGGAGAGCCGAATCTAGTGATGCGCGGTCGGGAATCTCCGACCGAACCAAACGAAGGACTTGACGCAGCGTCGGCTTCTCGGCATCGTAAGAGACATGTTCAACATGTCTCGCATGGCGAGGCGGACGAACTGACAGCCCTTCTTTGGGTTGCTCTGAGCTGCACAAACGCGCCCGTGAATGGCCGGCTACCGCCGCGCCCAGGGCGAAGGGGCCCGGGACAAATCGGGCCGAGGTACCCGGCGCCTGGTCAGTCCGGAGGGCAGAGATCGAAAGATCCGCCGTCCACGCCTGAACGGGAGCTCGCTCCCCAAGAGGACGGCATCACGGGCCTGCACCGCTACGGCGGAGCGGGCCCGTGCGCGTGAACGAGTGACTTTGGCCCGGTCCATCCGCTCTGCGGGCGGACCGAGGCCATGGCTGCTCGTGCACCACGAGTAGCTGGGCCCGCATGAGTCGGGCCGCCGCGCTCCGGCCAAGGAACGCGCGGCGACCCTGCGGGCTCACCCCCTGATTGGACGAGGTGAACCCATGAAACTGATTGTTGCAGGCCAGGAGGCCGCAACGCCCGACGAGTTCGCTGAGCTCGCGTTCGGCTACGGCATCGACGCCGAGCTGTTCACCGGCACCGAGGACGAGACCGCCGAGGACCGGCGGGTCCGGCTCGATGTCGCGCGGGAGATCCTGCGGGACCTGGACGGGCCGGCGGCCCGGTTCGCGTCCGCGCTGATGCGCACCGCCGAGCGCCGCCGGGTGCTGACCTGGAAGGCGGCCGCGTGATGGCCCAGTTGCACACCCTGACCAGCGGCGCGACCTACACCCCTCACCGGAGCGCCCGCGCGGCGGCCACCGTGCTCGCCGAGTACCGCCCGAGCCCGGACAGCGACCTGCGCGGCGCCGCTTGCGCGGGCAGCGACACCGAGCTGTTCTTCCCGGACCCGGAGGAGATGGGGACCGAGGCCGCCGAGTGGGCCGAGCGCCGCGCCAAGATGATGTGCGCCGGTTGCCCGGTGAAGTCGATGTGCCTGGCCGACGCGCTGGAGCGCAAGGAGTCGCACGGCATCTTCGGGGGCCTGAACGAGCGGGAGCGGGGCAGCCTGCTGCGGCGGGCGGCCCGCGACCGCGCCCGGGTGAACGCCGGGGGTGCCGGGTGAGCGTTCACCGCTCCGGCAGGGGTGTTCACCCGGTGCTCACCGAGGTGCCCACCCCGGCCCAGATCCGCCGTACGTCGCTCGTGATCAGCACCGGCACGTGGGTGCTCACGGGGGCGGTGGTCGCGGTGAGCATGTCCACCGCCGCCCCGTTCATCGACGCCCATTCACCCGGCTACGGCACCGGCCCCGTGATGGCCGTCGCCGGAGACGGGTGCTTCATCCTGAGCCTCCAGGCGGACAGCACGCTGGCCCGCTTCGGGGTGAGCGCCGGACGCTGGCCGGCCCTCTTCCGGTGGGTCACCGGCCTGGCCACGGTCTGGCTCAACATCGGCGCCGCCGCCCTGGCGCAAGACCTGGTCGGCGTCGTGATCCACCTGATCCCGCCGCTGTTGCTGCTGCTCGTCGCCGAGGCCGGACCGGCCTACCGCAGGGCGCTGGCCCGCCTCGCGAAGCGGCCCCATCCGCCGCTCCGCACCCGCCCGGCCACGGTCCCGCAGGCCGCCCGGCAGGTGGTGAACGTGCCTCTGTTCACCCTCCCGCAGGCACCGTTCACCCCCGCCCCGCAGCCTGCCGCGACCCTGCCGACGGCCCCCGGAGCGGACTCCCGGGAGGCGCTTCCGGCGGGTCCGGCGGAGGCGGTGAACATTGAGCCCGTTCACCCGGTGCTCACCCCCGTTCACCCCGCCCCGACCGACACCGCCGAACCGATCACCGACCCGGCCCCGGACACCGCCGAGGACGTGATCGACGGCCCGGTGTACCCGACCGGACCGGACCCGGTGAACACCCCGGAGCCCGAGGCGTTCACCGCCGACGACGAGGTGAACACCGACACCGAGGACGACGACGAGGAGCCGGCCGCCGTCCGACTGGACGAGGCCGAGGCCGCCCGCGTGATCGAACAGTGCTGGCGAGACCGCGTCGCCCAGCGCGAAGCCGCCCGCCGCTCCACCCGCTCCCCGGCCTACGTCAGCCGCCTCTACAAGCGCTTCAACGAGCAGTACGGCGCCGATGACGCGCCGGCCGCCGCCTGAGAACCCGGGAGATCCCACATGAGCACCGACCACATCCCGGCGCCCTCGCCGGAGTTCGAACAGACCCGCGTCGTGGACATCTTCCCGTTCCACGGCTTCATGTGCGCCCAGACCAGCAACGACGACGGCACCGCCCGCTGGTGGCACCTGTTCACCCTCGCCGGGCGCTCGCTCGGCGCCACCAACCGGCCCGAGCTGATCGGCGCCCTCCTCGGCGAAGGGCAGGCATCGTGACCACCGGCACCGAGACCAGCGACACCGCCGCCGACCAGATCAAGGCCGCCGGAACCCTGATGTTCCTGCTCACGGCGCACGCCCACCTGCCCGCCCCGGCGGTCCTGCTGGAACTGCTGAACGTGCCCGGGACGTACGACTTCGCGTGGGGGCTGAACATCGGCCTGCACAACGGCCTGGACCACTTCGAGCAGTGGCGGGCCGCCCTCGGCCTGGACCCGGCCGCCGTCGAGCACAAGCAGCGCGGTGACACCGCCTGGCTGACCGCCACCGGCCTGCACACCGGCATCCCGGTCCAGCTCTACGGCTTCTACAAGCTCGACCCGGGCAACGAGCAGTGAGCCGCCCCCGGCACTGGGACCCCGAGGGCACCCGCCACGGCGGCACCCCCACCTACCCGTGGCGCATGGCACCGGCGGGCTACTTCACCCGCCGGCAGCTGCGCGCCAAGGGCCTGCGCCCGGGCGGGCAGGACGTAGCCGCGCAGGTCATGTGGCGCTCCCGCTTCGGCGGCACCCGCCCCGCCTACCTCTACCGGCTCGCGCTGGCCAAGCCCGTGCGGCCGATGACCCCCGCGAAGGCCGCCGCCCTCGCCAAGGCCAACGCCGCCCGCCGCACCTGCCCTGCCTGCGGGCGGGACGCCGGCTACGTGCTCCCCGTGCACCTCGGCACCTGCCTGACCTGCGCCGACAGCGCCGCCCTCGCGGCCTGAACCCCAAGGAACCCGCCATGAACAGCTGCTACTTCTGCGGCGAGAGCAAGCCGGACGTCGAGATCTGCGCGGACCCGTTCGCGCAGGACGTCTGCAACGAGGAGTGGATCATCCCGATCTGCTCCGACTGCTACCAGATCCGCTGCGACGACATCTGACACGGAGGCCCCATCATGGCTCGCATCCGCACCACCAAGATCCAGATGCCGCAGCAACGCGGCCGGCGGGGAGCGCCCGCCGCGCACGTGGTCGACCTCGGCCGGGGCACCGCCCCGGTCGTGCTGGTCGTCCCGCAACAGCGCTCCCTGAGCGGGCGGTTGGCGCTCGCGATCGGCCGCGCCGTGTGGCGTCGGCGGGTCGCGTGGGCGCCGACCTGGGCCGGGATCGGCGTCTTCGGGGCGGCCGGGGTGCTGTCCGCCGCCCCGGCCGCCGCGCTGGCCCTCGCCGTCCCGGCCGTGCTGCTGCCCGCCGGGTGGGCGCTGATCCTGCGCCGTCACCCGCGCTCGGCCGTGCGCCGCAAGGCCCGCGCCCGCACCCGCTCCGTCGCCGCCTGGTCGGCCGGCCTCGGCTGGTCGGCGCTCGCAATCTGGTTCGGCCCTGCGAACGGCCTGCTCGCCGTCGCGTGGCTGGCCGGCACCGCCACCGCGCAGACGCTCTGGTGGCAGCGCCGCCGCAAGCTCGCCACCACCCCGATCGACACCCCGCAGACCTGAACACCCCTTGGAGGCAGCACAGATGAGCACCCCTCCCAACCCCGACAGCCCGTTCCCGCCCCCGCGCCGCTCCGGCACCCCGAACCCCGGCGCCACCGGCTCCGGTAGGACCCCGCCGCCGAACGGCGGCAACTCCCGCACCCGCGTCGGCCCGAGCTACCACTTCAACTACACCCGCAACACCACCGGAGGCGGTGGCGGTGGCGGATACGCCGGCGGCCGGGGCCCCGGCGGCCCGGGCCCGGCGGCGGGCGGGATCGGCCAGCCGTCCGGCGGCGGCCGGAGCGCGGGCGGCGGCAACGCCTACTCCCCGCTCGGCGACCCGGAGTTCTTCACCAACGCCGACGTGCGCAACTACTGCGAGCAGGGCCGCTCCGCGATGTCCCGGGTCTCGTTCGACCTGGCCATGGCCTACGAGCTGCTGAACGCCGTACTCAAGGAGGTCCCCGACGCCGAAGGCCGCCCGTTCGGCTCGCTGGCCCGCGCCCGCCGGGTGGCCAAGCACCTGAAGAAGGCCGCCGACGACGCGAAGGAGTGCGCCGCCGAGATCGCCCGCACCTACGCCGCGTTCCAGCGCGAGTACGACCCCGAGATCTCCCGCGTGGCCCAGCCGCGCCAGGCCCGCCGAAAGTTCGAGTTCGGCGGCTGATCCCGCTCTGATCCCCGCCGGGGCAGGGCGCGCACAGCCCTCGTCCCCACCGGTCGGGTGAGCTGTGCCGCGCGCTGCCCCGGGCCGGGCCCCACCCCACATCCCGCAGCCCAGGGAGGCCGCCCGTGGCTCGCCGCCAGCCCCAGACCATCGCCCAGCTCGACACCGGCCAGCAGGTCGGCTACCTGCACCTCGACCCCAACCAGCACGCCGGCGGTGTCGGCGAGTACCTGCTCCACCGCATGAAGCCCTACCTGCCGCCGTGGATCGTCGCGGGCGGCACCGGCATCCTGTCGCTGCCCGCCAACGCCATGTGGGGCGAGTCGGCGGCCGGCGCGGTCGGGCTCACCCTCGCCTCCCTCGGCCTCACCGCCGCCACCTGGTGGGCGGGCCGCCCGACCAGCCAGCAGCGCCGACTCCACTCCGCCATCACCGTCGCCGCCGGAACGTCGTGGTTCACCGCGGCTGCCCTCGCCGGGCCCACCTCCGGCCCCCTGCCCAGCCTCTACCTGATAGGGGGATCGGCGCTCGCGGCGACGTGGAACATCCGCCAACTGCTGCGGGTCAACCCCGAGGGCGCGCCGAACGACGGCGACAAGGGCCTGTTGGAGAAGGTCGGGCTCGCCAAGACCCTGGTCACCTCCGCGAAGGTCCAGCCCAACAAGGCCGAGTTCGAACTCCAGCTTCCCGGCGGGGAGCTGACCCCGGACGACGTGTCCAAGGCCCTTCCCAAGCTCGCCGGCGCGCTGCGGGTCGCCAAGAACGCGGTGCGCACGCTCCCGAACCCGGACGACTCCTCCCGCGTCGCGCTGACCGTGGTGCCGCACGACCTGCTCAAGGCCGGTGCCGTCTACCCGGGGCCGTCCTACCCGGGCGGCTCCATCGCCGACCCCGTCCACACCGGGATCTACGAGGACGGCGCCCACATGGCGATGTTCTTCCCCGGCGACCCCGAGGCCAGCCGCAACGCCATGCACCTGCTGATCATGGGGATGACCGGCTCCGGAAAGTCCGAGGGCGGCCTGACCGCGCTGACCGAGGTCGTCACCCGCCGCGACGTGATCGTGTGGGCGTCCGACCCGGCCAAGGCCGAGCAGACCCTCGGCCCGCTGCTGCCCGCGATCGACTGGGCCGCGCTCGACATCAAGTCGACCAAGGCCATGGTCAACGCCCTGAAGGCCGTCATCCCGGCCCGCACCGCGTGGCTGGCCAAGTACGGCTACAAGCAGTGGGAACCCGCGTGCGCCGAGACGCAGGCGGACGGCTCCCCGGGCATGCCCTACCTGCTCGCCTGGTTCGAGGAAGCAGCCAAGTCCCTGCGGGAGATCGACGAGGACGCCTTCACCGGCCCCGCCCAGGAAGCCCGCTCCGCCGGCATCAGCATCGTCATCTCGCTGCAGCGCGCCTCCCACACCCAGATGAGCACCGACACCCGGGCCTCTCTCGGCTCGTCCTGGGTGTTCGGCCTGCGGGACGACCGCGACGCGCAGTTCGCGCTCTCCGACGAGGCCCTGGACGCCGGCGCCTCCCCGCAGGCGTGGAAGGACAAGAAGCCCGGGTACTGCTACCTGACCGCCAACGGCATCCCGGAGACGTTCTGGGCCACCCCGGGCCGCTCCTACCTGACCCCGGTGGACGCCATGACACGGGCCGTCGCCGAGTTCGCCCACCTGCGCGCCGAGTGCGACCCGGTCACCGCCGCAGCCGCCGCCAAAGCCGCCGGAACCGCCTTCACCCAGCGCACCCGCTACCCCCTTCCCGCCCTGTCCGGCGCCGAGGACGGCGAGGACGGCGAGATCTATGAGCAGGAGGAGCACACCCCCGTGCCCTACGACTACGACCTGGACCCGGACGACGCCGACAGCGACGAGGACGACGGGATCGACCCGGACGCCGAACTCCCTCCTGTTGAAGCGGTGGTGGAGATCGCCCCGGCGGAGATCCCGCCGCGCACGCGGGTCGGCAAGGCCGAGGCCAAGAAGATCATGTTCGAGCTGCTGGCCGAGTTCGAGGCCGAGGGCCGCACCGAGGTCGGCCCGGCGGACTTCATGGAGTACTGCGACCGCTTCAACCGGGGCCGTAGCTGGGTGTCCGGACAGGTCTCCGAGATGGTCGACGCCGGCCGTCTGCGGGAGACCGACGAGGTCGGCCGCTACGAGATCATCCCGTTCGAGTCGGCCGCCGCCTGACCCGCTCGTGACGGTCCTGACGCGTCTGACGCGTCAGACGGCCCTGACGCCGAACGGGCCGATTTCCCCGGGTAACGCGTGCGCGCGAGGGGTGTCTGACGCGTCTGACACCCCTTCCTGACGCTTCTGACACCCCTCCCGCGCCCGGTCTGACACCCCCACCTCCCCACCGCTCGACCGCGCCCCGGAACCGTTTCCGGGGCGCCCGGAAGGACCCTCCGCCGTGATCGTCTCCGTCTCGTCCGCCCTGCTGTTCGCGATCATCACCGTCGTCCTCGTCCGCTCCCAGCGCGTCAGCGTCGGCAGCGCCGTCCTCATCTGGCTGTCCGGCTTCACCGTCGCCGGAACCGGCCTCGCCGGACCCGTCAACAGCGCCCTCGGCGCCCTCGCGCACTACGTCTCCACCATTCACTGACCAACCGCCAGGCCGCCGACAGGAGAAGCACCGTGGACCACACCGCCAACCCGCAGCCGCCGTACGCCGCCCCGGTGCTCTACACCCAGGACGGCGCCCCCTACTACGCCACCCAGCCCGCCCCGGCCCCGCTCGCGCTCTACCACCCGACCGCGCCGCTCCCGGCCCCGATCCACCACCCGGGGGCCGCTCTCGCCTACCTGCCCGCCACGCACACCCCCGCCCCGCTCCCGGCGCCGGTTCCGGGGCGCGACCCGTGGCCCGCCCGACTGCTCGCCGGTGGCATCGGCATCGGCGCCGGTGGTCTCGGCGTCGGCTTTTTGCTCCAGACCCTCGCCGCCGCCACCACCGGCCTCGGCCTGCTCGTCGCCGCCCTCGGCGTCCTCTACCTGCTCAAGAACAGCGGAGGGGGCGGGGGTCGGGGCGGCAAGGGCGCCGTGAACGTGAGCGTCAACGTCACCAACCGCAACCGCTGACCTGGAGGAACCCGCATGGCCCGCCTGCGTCTGCAGTACGCCGAGTCGCCGCTCCCCGTGATCGAGCTGACCGACACCCCCAACCCCAAGTGCTCCGAGTGCGAGGGCGTCGGCGGCTGGACCGAGGACTACGGCGACTACGACACCGGCGAGTACGCCGGCACCGAAACCGTCCACTGCGCCTGCTGGGACCCGTGGCGCGTCCGCCGCGTGCTGCCCGTCCCGCGCTGGATCGCCCGTCGCTGGCTCGGCTGGACGGAGCCCTTGTACTCCGCCGAGCCGCCGTTCTAGCCGCCTAGGGACACCGCTGTGTCCGCCGTTCTGGACTGGCGCGACGCCTCCCATTTCGACCGCACCGGCCCGCGCCCTTGCCGCTGGTGCCGCCGCCCCACCCCGCTTCGCGACGAGCAGCGCAGGCCCGCGCACAAGGTCTGCGCCGAGCGCGCCGCCGAACTGGAAGGACCTGATGAACAGCAACCCGCAGATGGTGGCCGCGCTCGCGGTGGCCGAACGGGGACGGCGGGTGTTCCCGCTGGCCCCCGGCTCGAAGTACCCGGCGCTGCACGGTGAGAACGACTGCCCCCGCACCGGGCCGTGTGAGGGCGGGCACCTCGGGTGGGAGTACCGGGCCACCACTGACCCCGACGTGATCCGCCGGGCGTGGCACGTGGCCCCGTACAACGTCGGCCTGGCCTGCGGGCCGTCCGGCCTGCTGGTGGTCGATCTGGACATGCCCAAGCACCTTCGCGACACCCCGCCTGCCCGCTGGGCCGGGCAGGGCATCACGGACGGCCGGGACGTGTTCGCCGCGCTGTGCGAGCAGCACGGCCAGCCGTGGCCGCAGACGTATGAGGTCCGCACGGGCCGGGGCGGCGCCCACCTGTACTTCGCCGCCCCGGCGGGCGTGGTCCTGCGCAACACCTGCGGGGAGAAGGGCAACGGGCTCGGTTGGAAGGTCGACACCCGGGCCCACGGTGGCTACGTCGTGGCCCCCGGCAGCGTCGTCAACCACCGTCCCTACACCGTCGTCAACGACACCGACCCGATCCCGCTCCCCGAATGGCTGCTCGGCCTGCTCACCCCCAAGGCCGCCCCGGCGGTCTTGGTGGACGCGGCGGCGGTGCGGGCCCGGATCGGGCGCCTCGGCCCGTACGTCGACACCGCCGTGGCGAGGGAGACCGCCAAGGTCAAGGCCACCCGCGAGGGCGGGCGCAACGACCGGCTGTTCGCCTCCGCCGCCGCCCTCGGCCGCCTCGTCGGCTCCGGCGCGCTGCCCGAGGCGGACGCCACCGACGCCCTCCTGAGCGCCGGTCTGGAGGCCGGTCTCGGCGAGGCGGAGTGCAGGCGCACCATCGCCAACGGCCTCGCCCGGGGCGCCGGCACGGTGGAGCGTGCCGCATGAGCAACCGTCACCCGTCCTGCGCCAAGGAGAAGCGCTTCTCCTCGGGGCATCGCCCGAGGCGGTGGGCCGAGTGAACGCCCCCACCGCGCCGTCCGAGTCCCTGTTCACCGAGGGCTGGGAGGACACCGCGCCGCCCGGCGTCGACACCGGCCCGCCCGGGTGGGAGGAGCCGATCCCCCTCGGCGAGGCCCGCACCCTGCCCGCGTTCCCCTCCGACGCCCTGCCCAAGTGGCTCGGCGCCATGGTCGACGCGGTGGCGGAGGAGACGCAGACCCCGGCCGACCTCGCCGGAAGCCTGGCACTGGCGGTGCTGGCCGCCGCCGGTGGCGGGCGGGCCGTGGTGGTCGTGCGAGGACGCTGGCGCGAGCCGGTGAACCTCTACGTCGTCGTCGCCCTGCCCCCGGCCAACCGCAAGAGTGCTGTCTTCGCGGCCATGACCCGCCCGCTCGTGAAGGTGGAACGGGCCCTGGTCGAGCAGAGCGCGAGCGCGATCGTGGAGGCCAACACCACCGCCAGCCTCGCCCGCGCCGCAGCCGACAAGGCCGCCGCCAAGGCCGCCACCGCCGACGAGGACGAGCGCGAGAAGCTGAACCGGATCGCGCTCGACCTGGCGCACACCGCCTCGGAGATCACCGTCCCGGCCGAGCCGCAGCTCATCGCCGACGACGGCACCCCCGCCGCCATCACCACCCTCCTCGCAGAGCAGGGCGGGCGCCTGGCCGTCATGTCCGCCGAGGGCGGCATCTTCGACACCATCGCCGGCCGCTACTCCGGCGGCACCGCCGACATGGAGGTCTTCCTCAAGGGCCACGCCGGCGACCTGCTCAAGGTCAACCGGCAGTCCCGCGACAAGCAGTACATCGACAACCCCGCCCTGACCATGGCCCTCGCCGTGCAGCCCTGCGTGCTGGAGGACATCGGCCGCAACCGCCAGTTCGACGGCCGCGGCTTGCTCGCCCGCTTCCTGTACTCCATGCCCGAGTCCCTGGTCGGCCGACGCAAGACCCTGCCCGACCTGATCCCCGACGAGGTCACGGACGAGTACGAGAAGCGCGTGGCCGCCCTCACCCTGGCCATGGCCGACTGGACCGACCCGGCCGTCCTCACCACCACCCCTGAGGCCGGGGCCGCGCTCGTCGCCTTCCAAGACCGCATCGAACCGCGCCTGGCCCCGTGCGGCGCCCTCGGCCACATCAGCGAGTGGGCCGGCAAGCTCGTCGGCGCCACCGTTCGCATCGCCGGCCTGCTCCACCTCGCCGAGCACGGCGGTGACGCCTACAAGCAGCCCATCACCGCCGACACCGTCGAGCGCGCCATCCGCCTCGGCGAGTACTTCACCGTCCATGCCCTGAACGTCTTCGAGGCCATGGGCGCGGACAAGGCCCTCGCCGGCGCCCGCACCGTACTCAAGCACCTCACCGCCTACCCGACCCCGTCGTTCTCCCGACGCGACCTCATGGCCAAGCTCTCCCGCGCCGAGTTCCCCACCGTCACCGTGTTGGAGACCGCCCTCGGCCTGCTCGAAGAACACGGCTGGGTCCGCCACGAACCCGCACCCCCGCGCGAACCCGGCACCCGAGGCCGCCCGCCCGCACCCCGGTACGCCACCCACCCGCAACTCCACCCGAACTGATCCACCGCACAAGCCCGCTCGCAGAATCCACAAAATCCACGAAAGCCACCGGCACCCGCTCTGACCAGCACCAACGCCCAGCGCACCTACCCGCCACACAAAGAACGCGGAATTCCACAAAAACCCGCGCGCCGCGCCCTCGGGCCGCCGCCGGCACCACACCGGCGGCGGCCCGACGCCTGCCCGCCCATTTCTGCGGAATAAGTGCGGACTTCTGTGGAGAACCCCACCCGAGCGCATCGCCGCAGGTCAGACGCCACGCAGAGGGTTTTTGTGTATTCCGTGGTTTCCGTGGCGCCCTGTGCCCTGGCCCGCCCACCACAGCGCGGGCCGCCTGCACCACCTCACCTCGCCCCCTCCGTCAAGGAGAAGCTGCCCATGCCCCCGAACGACCCGAAGCTCAGGCTCGAAGCCGTCCTCGAAGAGATCGACATGTCCCGTTCGGCGTTCTACCGGATGCGCGCCCGGGGCAAGGCCCCGAAGACCATCAAGCTCCCGAACGGCCAGATCCGCGTCCGGAGGTCGGACCTCGACTCCTGGTGGGCTGCTCAGGAACTCGAAGCTGCCTGACCAACCAACACCAACCCCAGTGGCCCCGGTTTGCACCGGGGCCACTCGCTTGGAGATCACGTGCTCTCGTTCGATGTACATCTCTGGAAGATCCGCGACCTTCGCCGGGGGCGGAAGCCGTTCCAGCTCCGTTGGCGCGTAGGCCCGCAGGAGCACTCGCGCACCTTCGCGACGTTTCCACTCGCGGACGGCCGGCGGGCAGAGCTGTTGGCCGCCCGGAACAAGGGTGAGCCGTTCGACGTCGAAACGGGCCTGCCGGGACCGGAGTTGCGGGAACTCCGGGAGAAGGAAGCCCGGGTTACCTGGTTCGACCATGCGGTGAAGCATGCCGAGGTGAAGTGGGAGAGCGACTCAGCAAAGGAGCGCGCGGCCCGCGCTGACGGTCTGGCCACCATCACGCCCGCGTTGGTCACCGACCAGCGCGGCGCCCCGCCCCACAAGGTTCTCCGGCGGGCGCTCTCCTGCTGGGCGTTCAACTTCTCGGAGCACCGAGGGGAGCCTCCGGCGGACGTGGTGGCCGCGCTCGACTGGATCGCCAAGAAGTCCGTCCCAGTGTCCCAGTTGGACGACTCCGACACCCTCCGGAAGGCGCTCAAGGCCATCACCCTGAAGCTGGACGGCAAGCGCGCGGCGGACAACACCATCAAGCGCAAGTACGCCACGTTCAGCGGCGCTCTGCGGTACGCCGTGGAGCGCAAGCTCCTCACCGCGAACCCGCTGAGGTTCGTGGACTGGGAGCCGCCGGAGACCGTGACCGAAATCGACTGGCGCTACGTCCCTGGGCCGCGCCAGGCCCGCGATCTGGTCGAGGCAGCGCAAACCCTCGGCGCCCGGGGGCGCCACCTATCGGCGTTCTTCGGCTGCACCAACTGGGCGGCCATGCGGCCAGCCGAGGTGACCAACCTGCGGCTGGCGGACTGCACGCTTCCGGAGGAGGGTTGGGGCCTGATCGTGGCCCCCGGCAGTTCGCCCCGCGTCGGGTCCCGGTGGACGGACGACGGGCAGTCCCACGAGGAGCGGGGGCTCAAGCACCGGGCGCGCGACGCCACGCGGGACATCCCGATCCCGCCGGTGTTCGTACGGATGCTCCGAGCCCACGTCGAGGAGTTCGGTCTCGGTGTGGACGGGCGCCTGTTCCAGTCGGCTGGCGGCGGTCTCGTGACTACCAAGGAGACCTCCGACACCTGGAAGCGGATCCGGGACCTGGTGCTCACCCCGGAGCAGGCCAGGACGGAGTTCGCCGACGTTCCGTACTCGCTGCGGGCCACCTGCGTCTCCGGCTGGCTGGCCGCTGGGCTGGACCCGACCGAAGTCGCCTACCGGGCAGGGCACAGCGTGGCCGTGCTGTACCAGTTCTACGCCAAGGTGATCGACGGCCGCCGCGAGCGGTCCAATGCCCTGATCGAGAAGTTCCTCACCGAGGAGTACGACCAGGGGTAGTGGTCACGGAACCGTTCCGTGGGTGTTCCGCACGCGCTGGGTCGAACTGGGACTCAGGTGGGACAACCCGGGACGGAACCGGGAAGGGCGGGTATCGGCAGCTGCCGACACCCGCCCTGAGCAGGTGGTTCTCCTACCGGCGGAGAGCGTGGGATTCGAACCCACGGTGACGGGTCACGCCACGACAGTTTTCAAGACTGTTCCCTTAGGCCGCTCGGGCAGCTCTCCAGGCGGAGGTCAGCCTAACGGGTCCGGCGGGGTTCGGTGCACACGATTCGGGTGTGCCCGAGGGTCACTGGTCACCGTCCCGCTGGCCGAGCGTGACCTTGGTGGTCATGGTCTGGCCGTTGCGGGTGTACTCGACGTCCACGATCTCGCCGGGCTTGTGCGTCCAGATCCGGCTGACCAGGGCGGGGCCGTTCTCGATCGGGGCGCCGCCGAGCTTGGTGATGACGTCGCCCGGCTTGAGGCCGGCCTTGTCGGCCGCGCCGCCGGGGGTGACGGCCGGCTGGCCCTGGATGTCGTGGGTCTGGATCTGGGCGCCGTCGCCCTTGTAGTCGTCGTTGCGCAGCACGTCGAGCTTGGCGTAGACGGGCTTGCCGGTCTTGATCAGGGTGTCCGCGACCCACTTGGCCTGGTTGATCGGGATGGCGAAGCCCAGGCCGATGCTGCCGGCCCGGCCGTTGGCGGAGGCGTTGGACTGGATCGCCGAGTTGATGCCGATCACCGCGCCGCTGGAGTCGAGCAGCGGGCCGCCGGAGTTGCCGGGGTTGATCGAGGCGTCGGTCTGCAGGGCGTTCATGTACGAGGCCTGCGAGCCGGTCTCGTCGCCGGAGGCGACCGGGCGGTCCTTGGCGCTGACGATGCCGCTGGTGACGGTGGACTCCAGGCCGTACGGCGCACCGATCGCGATCGTGGCGTCGCCGACGTTGACCTTGTCGGAGTCGGCCAGCGCCAGCGGGGCCAGCTTGGCCTTCGGCGGGTTGTCGATCTTGACCACGGCGACGTCGTAGCCCTCGGCGTGGCCCAGCACCGAGGCACTGTAGGAGGTGCCGTCGGCGAACTTGACGGTCAGTTTGCCGCCGTTGAGGGTCGGCGCGACCACGTGGTTGTTGGTGAGGATGTGGCCCTCGGTGTCGAAGACGAAGCCGGTGCCGGTGCCGGACTCCTGGGAACCCTGCGCCTTGATGGTGACGACGCTGGGCAGCGCCTTCTGCGCGATGCTCGCGATGGAGCCGGGGGCGGGCTCGTTCTTCTGGGTGTTGCTGGCCTGGACGGTGGTGCTGCGGTGGTCGTCGGCCGAGGTGCTGCTGTTGCTGTGGCCGGTGGCGACCACGCCGATCGCACCGCCCGCGACACCGGCGACCAGCGCGACCGCGGCGAGCAGGGCCACCAGGCCGCCGCGCTTCTTGCGCGGGCCGCCGGGGCCGGTCGGGCCGCCGGGGTAGTCGGCCGGGTAGCCGAGCGGGCCGTTCGGGCCGCCGGGGTGGCCGGCACCGCCGGAGGCGGCGTCGTGGGCGCCCCAGCCGCCGAGCGGCTGGCCGGCACCGAAGGGGTGGTGGCCGTGCGGGGCGGGCCCGCCGACGGCCGGGGTGCCGTACGGCTCCTGGGCGTTGGCGGCCGGAACGCCGTACGGGTCCTGGGCACCGGAGGCGGGCACGCCGTGGGCCGGGGTCGCGTACGGGTTGGTGCCCGGCGGCACGGCGGGCGCGGCCGGAGCGGCGGCCTGCGCGGCCACGGCCGGAGCTGCCGGGGCGGCCGGGGCGGCCACCGCCGGGGCGGGCGCGACGGGCGGCGCGGGCGGCAGGACCGGCGGCGGGGCGTCGATGTAGCCGGTGACCGGGTCGACCGCCGGCTCCTCGACGGCCGGCGCCGCCGGGGTCTCCGGGGCGGGGACCTTGGTGAAGGCGACGGTGGGCTTGTGGCCGCCCCCGGCCGGAGCCTCGTCCGCCACCGGTGCCTCGGCCGCCGGCTCGGCCGCCGGCGCCGGGACCCGGCTGAACGCCATGGTCGGCTTGTGACCGCTGTCGGGGGCCGCCGGAGCGCCGTCGACCGGAGCACCGCCCGCCGCCTGCGCCTCGTCCGCCGCCGGTGCCTCGGCCGCCGGCTCGGCCGCCGGCGCGGGGACCCGGCTGAACGCCATGGTCGGCTTGTGACCGCCCTGAGCGGTGCTGTCGGAAGCGGCGCCTGCCGCCTCCTGGGCCCCGGCGGGCTGCTCCCCCTGCGGCCCGGTGGGCCCAACCTCGCGCTCGGTGCTCACGGACGACCTCCATAGCTGACAGAACCAAGGACCATAGTTTTTCGCACCGTCGATTCGATTGCCGTAAGGACCCCTCTGAAGAACTCATAAGAATCCTTAGCCGCCGCCGACGGCCGGGGCTCCCCACCCCCGCCGGCATCCCGCGATGCGGACCGCGCACCCGCGGCCTTTGGCGTTCGCACCCGTGCCGGTTAGCCTGTCGCTCCAAACTGACACGCGGGAGCTTGGACCCACCAGGCTGAGAGTGCGCATGTCGACGGTACGCCAGGCGAGCGACAGGCCGACCGTCGAGGGGGCGCTGACCGCCGGAACCTGTCCGGGTAATGCCGGCGTAGGGAGTATCGGCCATGCCGCCTGCTTCGTCATCCTCTTCTTCGGGTGCGCCCGAGTCCAAGGATTTCTCCGCCCTTCCCCCTGTCCCGGCCGTGGCCACCGCACTGCTCGACCACCGGGTCGAGGCGCCGCTGGTGCTGGACACCGAGCCGCCGCGCACCCTGCGTTTCCGGGACCACTTCGCGCTCTGGATGAACCTGGGCGTCAGCCTGATCGGCTTCTCGACCGCGGCGACGGTGCTCGGCGAGAAGGGCAGCGAGCTGTCGCTGGCCGCCGCGGTGACCGCGATCGTGGCCGGTACGGCCGTCGGCACCGCGATGCTCGGCGTGGCCGCCCTGATCGGTGCCCGCACCGGCGCCCCCGCGATGGCCAACCTGCGCGGGCTGTTCGGCACCCGGCTGTCCTACCTGCCGACCGTGCTGAACATCGTCCAGTGCATCGGCTGGGGCGTGTTCGAGCTGCTGACCATCGCGGCGGGTGCGCAGACCGTCGCCCACACCACCGGCTACCGCTGGCTGTTCGTGCTGCTCGCGGGCGCGCTGACCACCGCCCTGACGATCTGGCCGCTGGGCTCGATCGCGGTGCTGCGCCGCTTCGTGGCCGGGGCGGTCGCGGTCGCGATGGTGTACTTCACCGTCCAGCTGGGCCGGCAGGGCGTGCCGGACCCGGGAGCGGGCAACTGGCACGGCTTCCTCGGAGCCACCGACGCGATGATCGCGGTGTCGATCTCCTTCGTCCCGATGGCCGCCGACTACACCCGGCACTCGCGCACCCCGCGCTCGTCGTTCTGGGGCAGCTTCTCCGGCTACACCGTCGCCCAGGTCTGGTGCTACGTGCTCGGCCTGATGGCGCTGCTGCAGTCCGACGGCGACCCGAGCCGGATCTTCGACTCGTTCCTCGGCGTCTGGGCCGGCTGGCTGTTCCTGCTGGTGCTGGTGCTGCGCGAGACCGACCAGTCCTTCGCCAACGTGTACTCGACCGCGATGTCGCTGCAGAACCTGCTGCCGCGGGTGGACCGCCGGGTGCTGAGCGGCGGGATCGGCGTGCTGACCACCGTGCTGGCGCTGCGGATCGACCGGTTCACCGACACCTACAGCAACTTCCTCGGCCTGATCGGCTCGGTGTTCGTGCCGCTGCTGGCGGTGCTGGCGGTGGACTACTTCTTCGGCGCCGGCCGGCACGGCTGGGACCTCTCCGAGCGGGCGCCGTCCCGCTGGCTGATGCTGCTGCCGTGGGTGCTGGGCTTCGCCGTCTACCAGTTCATCGCGCCGACCGCGGTGGCCGGCTGGTGGGTGGACTTCTGGACCTCCGCCCAGGAGGCGCTGCACTTCACCCCGCAGGAGTGGACCTCCGCCTCGCTGTTCGCCTTCCTGGTCCCGGCGCTGGCCACCTGGGCGCTCACCCCGCTCACCCGCCGCACCTCCCGGGCCTGAGACGGCGCCCGACCGCGGCGGCGCACCCCGGCGGACCGCGGAGGCGGAGCCGGCCCCACAGGTTGGGACCGGCTTCGCCTCCGCGACACCTGCGCCCCCTATCGTGGGGCCCGTGACCAGCCCAGACCTGCCCCCGGCGGCGGCGCGCACCGCGCCCTCCGTCCAGGTGATCGCCCACCGCGGTTCCTCCCACGCGCTGCCCGAGCACACCCTCGCGGCCTACCGGCGCGCGCTCGACGAGGGCGCGGACGCCGTCGAGTGCGATGTCCGGGTGACGGCCGACGGCCACCTGGTCTGCGTCCACGACCGCCGGATCCGACGGGTCTCCAACGGCCGCGGCACCGTCTCCGCGATGACCCTCGCCGAGCTGGAGGCGTACGACTTCGGCGCCTGGAAGACCGGGAAGCCCAGCACCGACCCCGAGCTGCGCGGCGTGCTGCGGCTGGAGCGGCTGCTGGAGCTGGTGGTGGACTGCGGCCGCCCGGTGGACCTGGCGATCGAGACCAAGCACCCGGTGCGGTTCCGCGGCCGGGTCGAGGCCGAGCTGCTGCGGATGCTGGAGCAGTACAAGATCGGCGCGGCCCGGGAGGGCGACCGCCCGTCCGCCCGGATCATGAGCTTCTCCTCGATCGCGCTGGACCGGGTGGCCGCCACCGCTCCCGAGTACGGGCGGGTGTTCCTGATCGAACGGATGCTGCCGCTGCTCGGCCGGCTGCGCCCGGGCCGTCCGCTGCCGGGCGGGGCGCGGATCGCCGGTCCGGGCATCGAGCTGATCAGGGCCAGGCCGCAGCTGGTGCCCCGGCTGCGCGAGCTGGGCCACGAGGTGCACGTGTGGACGGTGGACGAACCGGCCGACGTCGAGCTCTGCCTGGAACTCGGCGTCTCCGCGATCATCACCAACCGGCCCGCGGAGGTGCTGGCGCAGCTCGGACGGTGAGCCGTGCGGGAACGGGGCGGTGATCCCGGGCGGTGATCGCGGGCGGAAGCGCCGCCGTACCGGTGGGACCCGATCACTCTGGTCGGCAGCCAAACCTTCCGCGCACGGTATTGCCGGAATTCTTCCGCGCGGGCGACGGAGGGTGAGCACGGAATGACCTCTCGTCGACCCTGGGTCGCGCCGCTCGAAATGGACTCGCGGGATCCCCCGCTGGTCGTTTCCGACGCATTACCAAGGGGCATCCATCCCTCGGCATACGCTGAAGGAGGTCCGGGGGTGGCGTTGATGGTGGCGCGTGAAGTGCCTACTTCATCGACCATGGCAGTGCCGCACGGCCCAGCGAGTGTCGGGGTCGCACGGCGCCGACTGCGTCGAGATCTGGGTGACCGGCAGATACCGGAACCGGTCATCGATGATGCTGTACTGATCCTTTCCGAACTGTTGAGCAACGCCTGTCGGTACGCCCGTCCGCTCGGCCCGCTGCGGGCCCTGGGCCGGGCGGCCCGGGCCGAGGTGGTGGACCAGCTGCTGGTCGGCGTCCCCTCCGGGACGCATCCGGCGCCCGGCGGCCGGGAGCGCGAGGAAGTCCCCGCCGAGACCGACGGCGGGGTGCTGGTCCGCTGGCAGATGCACGCCGACGGCGTGCTCACCCTGGAGGTCACCGACGGCGGCGCGGCCACCCGGCCGTCACCCGCCAGTCCTTCGCTGACCTCGCGCGGCGGCCGCGGCCTCGGCATCGTCGACCAACTGGCCAGCGACTGGGGCGTCCGCGACGCGCCCGGCGAGGTGACGGTCTGGGCGGCGCTGCCCGCCCGCGCCCGGCACGCCCGGCGCACCGGGGGCGACGCCCGCAGCGCGTAGGGCCGGTCCGGCGGGCTCGGCCCGGGGGGCCGCGGCCCCCCGGGGCCGCGCGCGACGCCCGCCCCGGCGCGTTCCCGCGCGCCGGGGGAACCTCAGTAGGCTTCCCGGTGAAAAGGACCACCGTCCCCGGGAGAGCCGCACCATGGGCAAGAAGGCCGCCAAGAAGGCGCCGCAGCGCCAGTCCACCACCGCCGTCACGGGCGACGTCCCCGTGGTGGGGGCCCGCGAGGACTGCCCCTGCGGCTCGGGCCGCCGCTACAAGGCCTGCCACGGGCGGGAGGCCTCGCACGCGGTGCAGGAGCTGGTGCACCGCCCGTTCGAGGGCCTGCCGGGCGAGGCCGACTGGGTGGCGCTGCGCGAGCTGGTGCCCGCCGCCACGGTGCCGCTGACGCTGGCCCCCGGCGTGGCCGCGACCGCCGGGGGTGACGTCCCGTCGGTGACCCTGGCGACCGTGCTGCCGCTGGCCTGGCCGGCCCTGCGCCGCCCGGACGGCTCGATCCTGCTGGGCCTGCAGACCCAGTCCTCCTCCGGTGACCTCAGCCGCGACCTCGCGGACGCCCTGGAGCTGGCCCTGGCCACCGAGCCGGGCAGCCCCGTCCCGGCCCGCCGGACCGTCCCCGGCGGCCGCCGCCTGCAGGACCTGCTGGACACCACCGCCGCCTTCACGCCGACCGTGCACACCGGCTTCGAGTTCTGGCTGGAGGACGCCGAGACCGCCACCGGCGAGGTCGCCGCCTCGCTGGAGCGCGCCAACGCCTCGGCCATCCCGACCGAGAAGCTCGGCAGCGTCGACGCCGCCTACTGGTGCGGCACCCCGGACAAGAACCACCTGCGCTGGGTGATGACCGTGCCCGAGGAGCAGCTGCTGGACGCGCTGGCCCGGCTGAACGCGGCCGGCGAGGCCTCGCTCGGCCCGGACACCCGCCTGGTCGGCTCCTTCCGCGCGCACGGCCTGACCGTCCCGGTCTGGGACCTCCCGCTCGCCATGACGGCCGCCGACTGCGAGAAGCCGGCCGCCGAGTTCGGCGAGCGGCTCGCCGCCGTCCTCGCCGACGCCACTCCGCTGACCGCGGAGGAGCGGCGCGCCCGCGCGAACCTGGTGAACCGTCAGGTCACCTTGAACTAAAGGGCACAGGTTCCGGGTGATACGCGTCACATTGTCGCCTCGAAGCCGCAATTTCCGGGCCTGGAGGGCGTCTTGGAAATTGGCGCGGGCGCGGATCCTTGTTACTGTCTAAAGAGTCCGGCCGCTGGTGCATCCCCCGTCGCCAGCGGCCGGATCTTTTGTTTTTCCGGAACGCCCCGCACCGCCGGGCCCGGAGTCCGGTACGGCCCGGCGGTCCGTCAGTACGCCGAGCGGCCGCTGTCCAGCCGGACCGTCGCCTCCACCAACTCCCCCAGCAGCGGCCCGACCTGCGGCAAGTAGACCCCGCCGCCCGCGGCCGGGCGCGGCGCCAGCACCCAGCGCACCCTCCCGGCCCCGCCGCCGGGCGGCAGCGGCAGGAAGCCGCCCGGCCCGTGGTAGCGCAACGATCCCGGTACCCAAGGGAGTTGGGCGAGCATCTCGCCCAACGCGTCGAGCGAGTACGGGGCCACCAGCAGCGCGTAGCGGCCCGGCATCGCGAGCACCGGCCCGAGCGGCAGCCGCAGCGCCCCCAGGTAGACCAGCGCCCGGGCACCGGCCGCCGCGGGCAGGCTGACCGCCGACACCGCGGAGCCGGTCGCGGCCAGCACCGGCGCGTCCGGGCTCTGCCGCTCCCACCACCAGCGCACCATCCGGGCGTCCGTGGTGGCGGCCAGCAGCGAGGGGTCGTGCGGGTGGGCGCCGGGCGCCGGACAGTCCGGGTCGCCGCAGGAGCAGCGGCCGCCGCACAGCACGGTGCCCGGCACCACCGGCCAGCGGTGTTCGACGGCGGCCGTCAGGGCCGCGGCCAGCCGGGCGGACGACTCCTGCGACCGGCTCTTCGGGCTCTTCGGGTTCTCACGCATGGCGCTCGTTCCTTTCCCTGACCGCTCGGTTCGCTCCGCCCCCACCGACGTCCGTCGGAACCCGCCGCGCGGGCCGGCGGCGGCACGGCCCCGGGAAGGCGCGGAGCGGGGGCGGGCGGCACGGCGGACGGCGCGGCTACGACGTGGAGCACGGTGTGGAGCACGACATGAGAAGGGCCGCGCACTGGAACAGCCCTTGGAACGAGAATCCCGTACGCGACCGGATGGACGCCGCCCGGGCGCGCTTGGTTCCACCGTACGAGTGAGAGACTTCCGGCCGGCCCGGGAGCGCGGGCGGCACGGACATACGATCCGGACGGCCGCCCGGTCCGTCCCCACCGTTCTGCCCGCTCCCGGCTCGCTCCATGCCTGCGGGCACGACCGGCGCGCGCGCGAACCGTGCACGCCGTCCGACCGGGTCGAGCAGACGACGAACCGGCCACCGCGTCGGCCCGGATCTGGACATGCCCCGAATGGCCTGTGTAGAAGTGGTGGCATTGCTGTCGATCAATGACGAGTAGTAGCGAATCGAGGCGAAACACGCCCTTTGGCCGTGATCGCTCCACATCGGCCGTATCTGGGGGTTCCGCATGGCACGTACCACCGCGTCAGGAGTGGCGGCATGACCAACTCCCACCCGCCGGCGTCCCACCCGTCGCCGACGACCGCCGAACCGGGCGGACCCGGCTGCGCAGGCGGCCTCACCGTCCTCGACCCTCCCGAGCTGCCCGGCCCCGCCGACGACGTGGACGAGGGCCCCGCGGCACCGTCCGCCACGCTGCAGGACCGTTTGGCCGGACGCCTGTCCGATATCACCAGCCTGCACGAGCACACCGAGCGCCTGGCCCGCGCCCGCGGCCTCGACGCCACCCTGGACGCCGTCCTCGCCTCCGGCGCCGCCCTGCTCGGCGCCGGCCGCGGCGTCCTGGTCACCCTGATGCCCGGCGGCGGCCCCGGCCAGCCCGTCGGCCTCGGCCTCGACCGGGCCAGCCTCGGCGCCCTGGAGACCGTCCCGGCCGAGCAGAGCATGCTGACCCGGCTGCTGAGCGAGCACGACCGGCCCGAGGAACTGCACTCCCCCGACCTCGCCGAGGATCCCGCCGTCGGCGGCCGGCTGCGCGAACTCGCCGTCCACCTCGGCCTCGGCGGAGCCGTCGGCCTGCCGCTCGCCACCGTCGAGGACGGCCCGCTCGCCGCCGCCGTCTGGTTCTACGACCGGCCCGCCGAGCCCGCCCGGTGCCGACGCGAACTGGCCCGCCACTACTGCGAGATCGCCGCGCCGCTGCTCGCCAAGCAGCTGGAGTCCGAGCGCATCCGGCGCACCACCGAGGCACTGCGCCGCGGCCTGCTGCCGGACCACCTCCCCCAGGCCGCCGGACTGCGGCTGGCCGCCCGGATCGTCCCGGCCGGCCTGGACCGCTCCAGCGGCAGCGACTGGTACGACGCCATCCCATTGCCGGACGGCACCGTCGGCCTCACCGTCGGCTCGGTCTCCGGCGACGGCCCCGGTGCCGGACCGGGCTCCGCCCCCGGCGCCGCCGCCGCGATGGGCCGGGTCCGGGCCGCGCTGCGGGCGTACGCGGTGCTGGAGGGCGAGGACCCGGTCTCCGTCCTCGGCGACCTGGAACTGCTCCTCAAGACCACCGAGCCCAGCCGCACCGCCACCGCCGTCTACGCCTGGGTCGAACCCGAGGAGCGCCGGATCACCCTGGCCGGGGCCGGGCACTGCCCGCCGGTCCTGGTCGGCCGGCACGGCGCCGAGTTCGTGGAGACCTCGCTCTCCGCGCCGCTCGGCATGCTGGCCTGCTGGGAGGCCCCGGGGGTGGAGTTCATCGCCGAGCGCGGCGACACCCTGCTGCTCTACACCGAGGGCCTGGCCCGCCGCTGCGGCCCGACCCTGCACGCCGGACAGGCCAACCTGCGCCGGGCCGCCGCCGACGCCCCGCGCGACGTGCGGATCGACCCGGACCGGCTCTGCGCCCACCTGCTGGCCGTCTGCCCGGACCCGGACGCCGCCCCGGCCACCGACGACCTGATGCTGCTGGCCGCACGCTTCGAGTAGGCATTCGAGCAGGCGCACGAACCCCGGATCGGTGAGCGGCCGGGCGTCCGTACCATGGGACGCACGGCCGCCCGCGCGTGTCGAGACCCGACACCTCCCCCGAGGGCGGCGGTACCACCCCCAAGGAGGCGTTGCACGTGACCGAGGACCGGACCCCCGCGGTGGCCGAGAACCCCGAGGCCGAGGGCGGCGAGGAGCCGCCGCAGTTCAAGGGCCGCAAGAACGGCCTCTACGGCGAGATCTCGGACGAGCTGTCCGCCTCGATGAAGTCCGGCTGGGCCGACACCGAGCTGCACGGCCTCGCCCCGATCGCCCAGGCCGGTTACGCGGCCGAGCGCCGCGCCAAGCTGTCCGCCGCCTACCCCGGCGTGCGCCTGGTCGTCCCGGCGGGCAACCTGCGGGTGCGTTCCAACGACACCGACTACAACTTCCGCGCCGCCAGCGAGTACGTGCACCTCACCGGTGACCGGACCGAGGACGCGGTGCTGGTCGGCGAGCCGACCGGCGAGGCCGGCCACGAGTTCACGCTCTACCTGCTGCCCCGCTCCGACCGCGAGAACGGCGAGTTCTGGCTCGACGGCTACGGCGAGCTGTGGGTCGGCCGCCGGCACAGCCTGAGCGAGCAGGAGCAGCTGCTCGGCCTGCCGGCCCGCGACGTCCGCAAGGCCGCCGAGGAGCTGGCCGAGCGTGCCAAGGACTCCGCCGTGCCGACCCGGATCGTCCGCGGCTACGACGCCGGCCTGGAGGCCGCGCTCGCCGAGGTGCTGGACGCCGACAAGGACGCCGAGTTCAAGGAGTTCCTGAGCGGCCTGCGGCTGGTCAAGGACGAGTGGGAGATCGGCGAGCTGCGCGCCGCCTGCGACGCCACCGTCAACGGCTTCACCGACGTGGTCCGCGAGCTCGGCCAGGCCGTCGCCACCTCGGAGCGCTGGATCGAGGGCACCTTCTGGCGCCGCGCCCGGGTCGAGGGCAACGACGTCGGCTACGGCACCATCGCCGCCGCCGGCCCGCACGCCACCACCCTGCACTGGGTGCGCAACGACGGCGACGTGCGCCCCGGCGAGCTGCTGCTGCTGGACGCGGGCGTGGAGACCCACACCCTCTACACCGCCGACGTCACCCGCACCCTGCCGATCAACGGCTCCTTCACCGAGCTGCAGCGCAGGATCTACGACGCGGTGTACGACGCCCAGGAGGCCGGCATCGCCGCGGTCAAGCCGGGTGCCCGCTTCCGCGACTTCCACGAGGCCTCGCAGCGCGTCCTCGCCGAGCGGCTGCTCGCCTGGGGCCTGCTGGACGCCTCGGTGTACGACATCGAGAAGGTCCTGGAGCTCGGCCTGCAGCGCCGCTGGACCCTCCACGGCACCGGCCACATGCTCGGCCTGGACGTCCACGACTGCGCCCACTCCCGTCGCGAGGAGCACGTCGACGCCCTGCTGGTGCCCGGCATGGTGCTGACCGTCGAGCCCGGCCTGTACTTCCAGCAGGACGACCTGACCGTGCCGGAGGAGTACCGCGGCATCGGCGTCCGGATCGAGGACGACATCCTGGTCACCGCGGACGGCAACGAGAACCTCTCGGCGGGGCTGCCGCGCCGCTCCGAGGACGTCGAGGCGTGGATGGCCTCGCTCGCCTGAGACCGCCGGACCGAGCGCTGACCGGGCGCTGACCGAGCCGCCGGTCGAGCCGCCGGTCGAGCGCCGGCCGAACGCCGCAGGGCCCGGCTCCCGGTGACGGGGGCCGGGCCCCGGCTCGCTACCAGACGAGCTTGACCGTGATGTCCTGGCGGGCGACCACGGTGAGGTCGCCGCCGTGGTACGGGAGCACGGCCTGCGCCCGCAACGGCATGTCGCCGGGCCCGCTCCTGGGCCCCATCGTCAGCCGGTAGGTCAGCTTCCTGCTCTGCCCCGGGGCCAGCGAGAACAGCTCCGAGTCCCGCGCCGTCGCGTAGGAGGTGTCGCCGGCCGGGGACATCGGCTTCGGGATCCAGCCGCTGTCGGTCTGCAGCTCCAGCTTGCCGTCGTTGGGCAGCTGCTGGTCGGGCACGGTCGGCGTGCCCGCGTAGCGGTCCGTGAAGACCAGGGGCTCCAGCTGGCCGGAGGCGCTCTGGCCGTCGTTCCGGAACGTCACCGAGAAGGTGACGACCGCGCTCCCCACCCGCAGCTGCTGGCCGGAGGGGAGGCCGTCGATGCTGACCGCGACGTCGCTCGGACCGGGCGCCGCCGTCGTCGGCGGAGCCTGGTTGCGGCCGCTCACGTCGAGGCTGTTGACGATCGACTGCAGCCCGGCCTGGTAGTCGTCCTTGAGGCCGACCGCCGAGACGAACACCTGGTCCCTGGGCAGGGCCCAGATCTGCGCGGTGAAGGACGACTGGCCGCAGGTGACCTGCCACTGCGACTTGAGCGCGGGACGGCCGGAGACGGTGGGCGTGCTCTTCGTCGGGCCCGTACTGCTGACGGACTCCCCCGCGGCGGGCGGATGGGGATCGCCCCAGACCGGACAGTCGGGCTGGTGTCCCCAGCCGCTCTGCGCGTCGAGGTCGGCGGCCGACGGCCAGCTCGTCGACTCGGTGCCGAAGACCGCCAGGTCCACCCCGTACGGCCGGCAGTTCTGCGCGGAGGCGCCCTCCGGGGCCCCCGGGCTCAGCACGCACAGGTGGGGGTCCGCCGGATCGGCGGGCGCGACCCGCCAGCCGGCCGGCACCTTCAGCTTGACGCCGCGGAAGGTGTACGGCGTGGCCGGACCGGTCGGGGCGCCGGTGGCCGACCGGCTCGACGTCGGGGTGACGTCGGCCAGCGGGCGGTCGGCCTGTGTGTCGCCGGTCGGGGTGGCGCTGCTGCTCGGGGTGGGGGTGGGCGTCGGACCGGGCGAGGCCGAGAGGCCGGCGGCCGGGGGCGGGGGGACGTCCTGCTTGGCGACCGGACTGCCGTGCAGGCTGACCACGCCGATCGCCGCGGCGGCGGCGAGCCCGAGCAGCGGCACGGTGACCGCGTACACCGGGCGCAGCCGCCGCACCCTGGTCCTCGGGGGAGCGGCCGGACGCAGGTCGTGGGCGGTGATCAGGGACGTCCGGGCGTTCATCGCCTCGCGGAGCAGCCGTTCCGTCGGGGTCCCGGCCGATCCGTCGTCGTCACCGCCACCCGGGCGGAGGAGCTTGTCGGTCATCGAACCTTCTCCAGGTGCTTTTCCAAGGCGTCCAGGGCGCGACTGGCGGTGGACTTCACGGCACCCCGGGACAGGCCCAGGGTCTCGGCTATCTGCGCCTCCGACATGTCGGACCAGTAGCGCAGCACCAGCACCTCGCGCTGGCGGGGGGTCAACTCCTGCAGGGCGACGAGCACCCGGCGGTGCTCGTCGTTGAGCACCGCGTGGTCCTCGGCGGAGGGGGCGTCGGCCTCGTGCGGGGGCACGTACTCCCGCGCGGTCCTACGACGGCGGAGCATCGAGCGGGCGCCGTTGACCACCGAGGTCCGCAGGTACCCGAGCGCGTTGTCGAGGTCGTCGAGGTGCTCGCCGTGGCGCTGGTAGAGCTGGGTGAAGGCCTCCTGCACGACGTCCTCGGCCAGGTCATGGTGGTCGACCAGCAGGACGGCCATCCGGACCAGGCCCAGCCGGTGGGCGTGGTACAGGTCGGTCAGGGTGGGCCGGTCCTCCGCCGGCCTGCGGCCGCCGCGCAGCAACCGGAAGCCGGAGCGGCGCTGGACCGCCTGCTGGTCGGTGGTGACCGGGTGGGCCGGCTCACGGGCCTCCTGCGCACCGAACAGGGCGACGACCACTCCCCTGAACCCGCGGACTGCACGGGGTCCGCGCACTCCGCGCACTCCGCGAACTCCGCGGACGGAGATGCCGCGGCCCCGCCGTGGCGCGGCGAACGGCTCGATGGCCATGGACATGTACGGTTCCGCTTTCCCCCGGGACGGTGGCGGCCGGCTCGCCGTCACCGTCAGGCACTGATCAAGGTCCTGATCGCGGAGATCCTCCCAGCCGCCTCCGGCCCGGTTCCCTCCGCCCCCGTATTGATGGACGTGTGGGACGGGCTGAGGTTGCAGGGGGATTCGAAGGAACGTCCGGGGTGGCGGCAACGGCTACACTCACCGGGATTCCGCCACCCGTGAGCAGGGGGTTCCGCATGGCCGAGCCGAACGCCGAGCAGATCGCAGGGTTTACCGCCGGGCCGACCACCGAGCGGACGGCCGAGCCGAACGCCGGGGGCGGGGCCGTCTCCTCCCGTGCGGTGGCCGTCACCATCGGCCGGCGCCCGGAGCCCGTGCACGACGTCGCGGTGTACGCCTTCGAGGGCATGGCACCGTTCGAACTCGGCGTGGTGGTCGAGGTGTTCGGACTGGCGCGGCCCGAGCTGGGCGGCCTGCTGGCGGCGCCCTGGTACGGCCTGAAGGTGTGCGCCGACCGGCCGGGGACGGCGCTGGACGCGGTGGGCGGCTTCGCGCTGACCGCCCGGCACGGCCTGGACGACCTCGCGGCGGCCGACACCGTCGTCATCCCCGGGGTGCGCAACGCCTTCAGCGGTGAGGTCTCCCCGGGCCTGGTCCAGGCACTGCGGACGGCGCACGAGCGCGGCGCCCGGATCGTCTCGATCTGCTCGGGCGCCTTCGCACTGGCCGCCGCCGGACTGCTGGACGGCCGGGAGGCGACCACCCACTGGCGGTACGCCGAACTGCTCCAGCAGCGCCACCCCCGGGTGCGGGTCAACCCGGACGTGCTGTACGTGGACAACGGCGACGTGCTGACCAGCGCGGGCAGCGCGGCCGGCATCGACCTGTGCCTGCACCTGGTCCGGCGGGACCACGGCGCCAAGGTGGCCAACAGCGTGGCCCGCCGCTTCGTGGTGGCACCGCACCGGGACGGCGGGCAGGCCCAGTTCATCGAGGCGGCGGTCCGCCCGGTCGAGGAGGACGAGGACGGGATCGCCCGCAGCATGCAGTGGGCGCTGGACCACCTGTCCGACCCGCTGACCGTCTCGGCGCTGGCCCGGGCCGCCCGGATGTCGGACCGCTCGTACCTGCGGCACTTCACCGCCCGCAACGGCACCAGCCCGATGCGCTGGGTGATCACCCAGCGCATCGCGGCCAGTCTGGCGCTGCTGGAGTCGCCGGAGGGGTCGGTGGAGGAGATCGCCGCGGCGGTCGGCTTCGAGAGCGCCGCGACCTTCCGCCACCACTTCGGCCGGGTGATGCGCACCTCGCCGACCGCCTACCGGCGCTCCTTCGGGCGCGGGGTGGCGTGACGCGCTACGCCTGCTCGCGCCGGTCGGCGTTGGCCACGATGGCGTCGTGCAGCCACTGCGCCAGGCCGGGGGCGAGCTCCTCGTAGGTGCTGGTCCAGCGCGGGTCCGAGACGTACAGGCAGGCCAGTCCGCGGTGGATGGTGAAGGTGCAGTCGTAGAAGTTCCGGCAGATGTGCTGCCGGTGCGCCTCGGCGAGGTCCATGGCCACGGTGCCGTCGGCGGGCTCGCCGGCCGTGACCGCCTCGGCCAGTCGGGTGTTGAGCTCGGTCATCTCGGTCTGGATGCGCTGCCAGTCGGCCTTGGTGTAGCCGCCGGTGCGGCGCTGGGACTCGGCCCAGGCCGCGGTGTCGCCCCAGCGCTGTTCGGCCTCCTGCTCCCAGTCCTCCTGGTAGCCCTCGCCGAAGATCTCGAACTTCTCCTCCGGGGTCAGCTGAATGCCCATCCTGCGTGCCTCCATGGCGTGTTCGACGGCTGTGGCGAGGTCCTGGAGGTGCCGGATCCGGTCGGTCAGCAGTCGGTGCTGCCGCCGGAGGTGCTCGCTCGGGCTGACCGAGTCGTCGTCCAGGATCGCCGCGATCTCCTCCAGGGGGAATCCGAGCTCGCGGTAGAACAGGATCTGCTGCAGCCGGTCGAGGTCGGCGTCCACGTAGCGGCGGTAGCCGGCCCGGGTGCGGCCCGCGGGGGACAGCAGCCCGATCTCGTCGTAGTGGTGGAGGGTGCGGACGGTCACCTTGGCGATCTTCGCCACGGCGCCGACCGAGTGGCCCTGGTCCTCGCTCATCCGGAAACTCTCCTCCCTGGTGGTGACCACCACCCTGCGCTCTCACGTCGCGTGAGGGTCAAGCCGCGGCGCCCGCGGGCGATGCGCCGGGCAGTCCCTTGGCGGGATCGGGCGTCGAGCGGCTCCCGGGGCGGGATCGGGCGTCGAGCGGCTCCCAGGGGCGGGCTCAGGCGTCGACCAGCTCCCGCTCGCGCCGTCGGGCCGCCCGGCGGCGTCCGTCCCCGCCGCCCCCGGCCGGTGGCCGCGGTCGGCGGGTCTGCTGGGTGGGCCAGAGCAGCACGTACGCGGCGGAGACCACCACGAAGGCGAGCCGGACGAAGCCGCGGGCCGGGTCGGACGGGAGGAACAGCGTGCCGCCGTACAGCGCCACCAGCGCGATCCAGCTCCACCACGGCACCAGGCGCTTCTGCCCGACCGCGTCCCAGAGCAGGGTGCCGAGCAGGATGGAGGCCGTGTAGTACGTGTAGACGCTCGGGTCGAGCAGGATCCGGGCGTCCGCGCCGAGCAGCACCACGGCCGGCCAGCGGCCGCGCCGGACCGCGACGCAGCCGAGGCCGATCCCGAGCCCGAACTGGGTCGGGCGGTCCCACCAGGGCGTGGCCGGGTCGGTGACCCCGAACCAGCGCAGCGCGGAGGCGGGCTGGTTCGGAATGGTGAACTTGGCGGCCGCCATGGTGTCCAGGTTTCCCAGGTAGAACGGCAGCCAGGCGATCGCGACCAGGAGGCAGAACCAGAGCGCGGTGCGCAGCCAGGCGGGCCGGGGCAGGGCCAGGATCAGCGGGGCGAAGGCGATCGCCCAGGGCTTGGAATCGACCGCCAGGGCCAGGAAGACCGCGACCTGGACGGGCTTGTCGCGGGCCAGCGCGTGGGCGGCGAGGGTGGTGAAGAACAGCGCGAGGACGTCGTCCAGGTGCGCGAAGCGGACCGAGACCTCGACCCACATCGGGATGAACGCCAGCCCGGCGACCAGCAGGCGCTGCTGGAGCCGGCGGTGGTTGGTGCCGGTGCCGAGGTAGTACAGGGCCGCGGTCCGGCCGACCAGGACCAGCATCACCAGGCCGAGCCCGGCGCTCGCCGCCTCGGCGACCAGCTGGCCGACGTGCGGCGAGAACGGGGCGGTGAGCCGGGCGGCGGCCAGGCTGACCGGGCCGATCTGCAGCTCGGGGTGGTGGGCGTAGAGCGAGAGGCCGCCGTCGGGCTGGCCGCTGAAGAGCAGCTGCTCGCCTTGGCGCAGGTAGTGCCAGGAGAAGCCGCCGCTGGGCTCGACCAGGAAGAACCAGAGCACCGTCCACGCCGTCAGCAGCACGTGGTGTCTGCGGAGCGGCAGCCCCGCGATCCGACCGGTCGCGGATTCGTAGTCGGTGGTGGCCCGTGTCGTGCGTTCTCCCCGCACCTGTCCCTCTCCCCGCCGTTCCGCCCCCCTCCGGCCGGACATCCTATGTGACGGAGGAGTACCGCCCGTGCCGCCCGGACGTCGTCCGCGAGAACAGCCGCGTGAACGGCCGGGCGGCAGGGGGGTACTCGGGCGAGCTCCCCGCTCCGGCGGTCCCGGGTCGGCCCTGCCGGCCCGGGACCGTCAGTTACGGGTCAGCTCTGCCGGCCCGCCTTGCGGCGGCGCAGCACCACGAGGGTGCCGACACCGGCGACCAGCACGGCGCCGCCGGCGGCCGCGATCGCGGTGGTGTCATCGCCGCCACCGGTGGTGGCCAGGCTCTTGTCCGCGTCGGTGGCGGCCGTCTTGGCCTTGGTGACGACAGCCGGGGTGATCTTCGGCGGGGTGACCTTCGGGACGTCCACCGGGAAGTCGATCGGCTGCTGGGCATCGGTGCTGCCGCCGGACGGGGCCGGGGTGGTGGTCTCGCCGGAGCCGGAACCGGAGTCGGTCGGGGAGGCGGACGGCGAGGCGGTACCGGTGGCCGAGGTGGTCGGCGCCGGGGTGGTCGGCGCCGGGGTGGTCGGCGTGGTGGTGGGGGTCGCCGTCGCGGTGGCCGTGGGCGTCGAGGTGGTCGTGGGCGTCGCGGTGGCGGTCGGGCTCGGCTTGCCGGTCTTGGTCGGGGTGGGGGTCGGGGTGGGCTTGCCACCGCCGCCACCGGCCTTGATGGTGAAGCCGGCGCCCTTGATCCCGTCGCAGCTGAAGTGGCCGTTGTCGGACTCGTCGTCGGCGTTGGCCGAGAAGACCACCGGCACGACGCCGGCCTTGCCCAGCGGGGTGTCCTTGGTGAACGAGACCCGGACGTCGATGTCGATCCGCTTGCCCGGGGCGAGGTAGAGCAGGGCGTCGTCGGCGGGGCCGCCGTCGGTCACGCCACCGAGCAGGATCAGCACCGCGCCGTCGTCGCCGTCACCGCCACCGGGCGCGATCGAGCCGGTTCGCCAGGTGCCGCCGCCGGGCAGGCCGGCCGGGAGCTGGTACTCGACCTTGAGGTCCTTCGCCTTGAGCGTGCCGGCCTTGTTCTTGAACTTCAGCAGCGGGAAGGCGACGAAGTCGTTCTCGGCCGGGTTCTGGATCCGGTAGGAGAAGACGCGGGCCGGGCCGCCGGCGACGAAGGTGTCCGGGACGCCGTGGACCGAGAGGGCGAGGCTCTGGTGCTTCGCCTGGGTGGCGGCGGACGGGGCGGCGGCCGACGGGGCGGCGGCCGACGGGGTGCCGGGGGACGGGGTGCCGGGGGAACCGACGGCCATGGCGCCCTGCGCGCCGGTGAGCACCAGCGAGGACGCGAGCGCGGCGACGCCGGCCAGGGCAAGACTGCGACGTATGGACAAGGAGACCTCACGGAAGTGTCCGGGCGAGGCCCGGGCGCGAGGGGGCGGCCGCAGACGCCGCGAACCCCCCGCGAAGCTGAAAGTCCGACGGAGATTACCGAACGATCCAGCCACTCCGGAAGGCAGGTGCCCCGCTGTGACGAACTCCCGGGGGCGGGGCGCCCGAATCGCCCAACTAAGTCACACGGTAAGGCCTTTGCGCTTTGCGAAAAGATGACCGCAGAGTGACGGGTACACGCCGGAAAGGACGGTACCGCACGGTGCTCGGTGGCGTGAATACGTCTGCGGCCCCGGGGCGGCGCGGTGCCGACCCGGGGCCACGGGGCCACGGCGTCGATCCGGAGCCACCGCGTCGACCCGAACCGGCGTCGACCCGAACCGGTGCCGGGTCAGCCGGGTCAGCCGGGTCAGCAGGTCAGCCGGAGAAGAACGACTTGGCCGCGATCAGCGCCCGCTCGTCGCGCAGGACGTCCCCCGGGCGGGTGCCGTTGCCGATCAGCGCGCCGCCCCAGCGCATCCCCATGTACTCGGCGGTCAGCTTGAGCGTGCCGATCATGGGTTCGGCCTTGTCCTCGGTGCCGGCCAGGGCGGTGACGACCCACAGCGTGCCGCCGTTCATCCCGGCGCGGAAGTCCACCCCGGGCACCCGGAACCAGGCCGACCAGTAGTCGAGGTAGAGCTTGGCGGTGGTCGGCAGCGTGTACCAGTACACCGGCGCGACGAAGACCAGGTCGGTGGCCTCCAGGGTGGCCTCCAGCAGGGTCCGCTCGTGGCCGACCGGCTCCGGGTAGCTGCCGTCACCGGTGTGCCGCAGGTCCTGGAAGGGCGGCAGCGGGTGGTCGGCGAGCCGAAGCCAGTGCTGCTCCGCGCCCTCGGGCAGGCTCGACTCGGCTGCCAGCCGGGCGAGTTGTTCGGAGTTGCCACCGGCGCGCGAGCTGGCGTCGAGGAACAGGAAACGGCGCGGCGCCTCGGCGCCGGACGGCTGGGCGGTCATCGGTACTCCCCCCGGTCTGGTGTTGCGGACAGAGGTGCGAGCACCCACCGCGCGCCGGGTATTCCGCGCCCGCGCCCCCATCCGGCCCCCGTGCGCCGGACCGCCCGGTGCCCGCCCGGTGCCCGCCCGGTGCTTCGGGTACGCAAGGCGGGCGGGGCAGTCAGCGCCGACCGGGCTTACGGGACTCGCGGGGTGGCGCTCAGTCCGGCAGTCCGGCCCGGCGACGGGCGACCTCGGCGACGGCGGCCCAGTCCTTCTCCCCGTCGCCGTGCGCCAGCGCGTCCAGGAAGGCGTCCCGCAGGATGCCGCCGAACGGCAGCGGAACGTGGCGCGCGGCCCCGGCCTCCAGCGCCAGGCCGACGTCCTTGAGACCGAGCGGCAGCCGGAACCCGGCCGGCTCGTACCGGCGTTCGGCCACCATCGAGCCGTAGCCGGAGTAGACCGGCCCGGGGAAGAGCGTGCCGGTGAGCATCTCCACCAGATCGGTGGGCCGCACGCCGTGCGCCTCGGCCAGGCTGCACGCCTCGGCCATCGACTCGATCGCGCAGGCCAGCAGGAAGTTGGCGCTGATCTTGGCGGTGTTGGCCTGCCGGGGCTCGTCACCGAAGCGCCAGGTGCGGTCGCCCATCGCGGCGAACAACGGCTCGGCCCGGTCCAGCAGGTCGGGCGCGCCCGCGGCCAGGATGTTGAGCTTCCCCGCCTCCGCGACCGGGGGCCGGCCGAGGACGGGCGCGGCGACGTATCCAACGCCGTGCTCGGCGTGCAGCTCCTCGGCGCGTTCGGCCAGCGACAGCGAGACGGTGGCCATGTTGACGTGCAGGGTCGCCCTCGCGCCCGCCAGCAGCCCGGGGTCGAGCAACAGCCCTTCGACCGCCTGGTCGTTGGCCAGCATGGAGACCACCGTGTCGGCGGCGAACACCTCGGTGAGCGAACCGGCCGCCTCGGCCCCCTGGGCCACCAGCGCGGCCCCCGGCTCGGGCGAGCGGTTCCAGACCCGTACGGCGTGGCCGGCCCGCAGCAGGCTGCCGGCCATGCCCCGCCCCATCGCGCCCAGGCCCACGAAACCGACCGTCGCCCCGCTCATCCGCGCACTCCCGTCGTCGCCGCCACCCGTACGGTGGTCCGTCCGGGCCGACTGTACGTCAGGGAATGCTCGGGGCCGGGGTGGCCGGCACCCGTTCTGCGCCACGGCCGGGACCGGACGGGCGTCAGGCGACCCGGGCGGGACGGCGGATCCGGTTGGCGGCGGCTCCGCGCTCCAGTTCGGTGACCACGCGGTGGCGCAGCAGCTCGTACTGGGCCTGGAGCCTGCCGGGGCGGGCCGGGCGGGCGACCGGGCGGCCCGGGCCGACCAGCTCGTCCGGGCCGAACTGCTCGCGGGTGAGGTCGATCTCGAAGCCGGTGGCGAAGCGGTTCCACCAGTGGAGGTCCGTCCGGACCCCGTCGACGTGCACCTCGCCCATCATCAGCTCGCCGCCGAGCAGGTCGTGCACCACCATGGCCGTCACCCCGCACTGGCCGCGGGCGGGATTGTCGGGACGCCAGCGGGCAAGGTCCTCGGGCGCACAGGTGTCGACACCCCAGGAGGAGCGGATCGCACGTTCGATGTCGTTGAGGGTCCACGCCGTCATACCGGGAAGCCTGCCACGCGGCACTGACAACGACACCGGCTTTTCAAAGGGTCACCGCCTGTTCTGCGACGACCCTTCCCTTGTTCACCCGAACGAGGACAAGGTGGGGTGGCGGGCGGGAGAACGGCTGCGGATCCGGGAGCCGTGCGCCCGGCCGGTCGCCTCAGGGGGCGGGCCGACCGGCCGGGGAGGGCCACTCCGGGGCGGTCACTCCGCGGCGCTCATTCCGTCGTGCTCACACTCCCGCCGCGGTCACGCCGTCTCGGTCACGCCGTAGCGGTCACTTGCCCAGCGCGGCGACGCCGGCCTGCGCGAACTGCTCGTCCAGGTCGCCGCTGGGCGCCCCCGCGACACCGATGCCCGCGACCGGGGCGCCCTTGGACTGCACCGGGGCGCCGCCGGCCAGGAACAGCGTGCCCGGGATGTCCTTCAGGTTCGGGGCCTGGGCCAGCCGCTTGGCCAGCTCCGAGGTCGGGGCGTTCCAGGAGACCGCGGTGAAGGCCTTGCGCTCGGCCGACTCGGTGGCCTGCGGGCCCGCGCCGTCGCCCTTGAGCAGGACCCGGGTGACGCCGTCCCGGTCGACCACGGCGACGGAGACGTGCTGGCCGGCCTTGTTCGCCGCGTCCAGGGCGGCCTGGGCGGCGCGGGTGGCGGCGTCGATGTTCAGGCCGGTGCTCTGGGCGAGGTTCTTGTTCTGGGTGTCGACCTTGACGGCGGCCGGCGCGGCCGGGGTGTCGGTGGTCTCGGCGCTGGCCGAGACGGCGCCCACGCCGGCGGCGGCGAGCGCGGTGACGGCGGCGGTGCCGGTCAGCATCCGGGTGCGCACGGAGGTCTTCTTCATGGTCCAGCTCCTCAACGGGATCACGGGGTCTACGGGCTCTGGGGACTGCGGGTCCGCCGGGGGTCCACGGGGTCTGCGGGCCGCCGGGAGGCCGTGGCTCCTCGGAGGGCCGCAGAGGTCCGGTTCGCAGAGATCCGCAGAGATCCGCAGTGGGGTTCGGGGCCGGGCGGCGGGGGACCGCCCGGCTCTTGCCCCGATCCTCCGGCCGGAGCCTGGCTCGCGGCATCGACGGTCCGGCGCGACCGTCCGGGCACGATGGCGGACGGCCCCGTCAACCGATCGGCTGATGCGGGACCGGGCCGGACGGGTCACCATCGAGGGATCGGCGCAGGTCGGCCGCCTGCGAGCGCAGGTCCGTGCGGCGAGCGCCGATCCGCCGTCCCCGTCGACCGGGCGCGGTCCGGAGCCCGTAGCGCCAGGAGCCACCCGTGCAGCAGACCAGCCCGTCCGCCGGCCCGCCCCTCGGCGGTCGCGACGCCGGGGACCCGGACGCCGGCCGGCTGGCGCTGCTCCTGGACTCCGCCTTCCTGCTGCTGCTCGCCGCCGCGCTCAGCCGCTACCTCACCCACCACGCCGACAGCCCCTGGATCCCCTGGGTGATCGGGCTGAGCACCGCCCTGGCCGTCGCCCAGCCGGCCGCATCCTGGCTCGAACACCGCCGCCCGGCCGCGCCGGACCGACCGCGCCGGTGGCCGGTCGCGCTGGTGGTCGCGCTCTGGGTGGTGCTGGTGCTGCTCGCGCCGAGCTTCGCCTGGTGCGCCGTCCCGCTGATCTACACCGGGCTGCGGGCGCTGCCCGCGAAGGCGGCGATCCCGCTGGTCGCGGCCCTGACGCTGCTGGTGGTGATCGCCGAGATCCGGCTGCCCGGAACCGCGGACGCCACGCTCGTACTGCTGCCGCCCGCGGTGGCCGCACTGGCCACCGGGGTGTTCCTGTTCATGGCCCGGCAGGCCGCCCGGCAGCGCGCGCTGATCGCCGACCTGGTCCGCACCCGCCGCGAACTGGCCGCCACGGAACGGCGCGAGGGCACGCTCGCCGAGCGCGAGCGGCTGGCGATGGAGATCCACGACACCCTGGCGCAGGGCCTGTCCAGCCAGCAGATGCTGCTGCAGGCCGCCGACCGCACCTGGGACGCCGACCCGGCGACCGCCCGCGCCCACGTCCGCACCGCCGCCGAGGTCGCCGCCCGCAACCTGGCCGAGGCCCGTCGCTTCGTCCACGACCTCGCCCCGGCCGAACTCGCCGACGGCGGCACCCTCGACCGGGCGCTGCGGGCGCTGGCCGAACGGGAGTCCACCGAGAGCGGGCTGCCGGTCCGGTTCCACCTGGACGGCGCGCCCGTCCCGCTGCCGACGGCCGTCCAGTCCGCGCTGCTGCGGATCGCCCAGGGGGCGCTGGCCAACGTCCGGGAGCACGCCGGGGCTTCGGCGGCCGCGATCACGCTCTCCTTCCTGGGCGACCAGGCCGTGCTGGACATCGCCGACGACGGGCAGGGCTTCGACCCCGTCGCCGGGGAGCCGCGCGCCACCGGCAGCGCGCGCGGGTACGGGCTGCCGGCCATGCGCGCCCGACTGCGGCAGCTGGGTGGCACGCTGACGGTGGAGAGCACCCCCGGCGAGGGCACCGTCGTGTCCGCCGCGATCCCCCTGGAGCAGCGATGAACCCAGCGCGCAACACCCCGAACCCCGCACCGGGCGGCTCGTCCGCTACGGCGTCGGACGGCGCGTCCGGTGCGGCGCCGGGCCCGTCGGCCGTCCGGCTGCTGGTCTGCGACGACCACGCGGTGGTACGGGCCGGCCTGCTGGCCCTGCTCGCCAGCGCGGGCGACATCGAGGTGGTCGGCGAGGCGAGCACCGGTGAGGAGGCCGTCGCGCTGGCCGCCGAACTGGCGCCGCAGGTCGTGCTGATGGACCTCCAACTCGGCGACGGCATCGACGGTGTGGAGGCCACCCGGCGGATCACCGCCGCTCCCGGCGGACCGCACGTCCTGGTGCTCACCACGTACGACACCGACGCCGACATCACCCGGGCCATCGCCGCGGGCGCCACCGGCTACCTGCTGAAGGCCGAGCGCCCGGAGGAGCTGTTCGCCGCCGTGCACGCGGCCGCGCAGGGCCGGACGGTGCTCTCGCCACCGGTCGCCTCCCGGGTCATGGCGCAGATGCGGGCGCCCGCGCCGCAGCTCACCGAACGCGAGCAGGACATCCTCGAACAGCTGGCGCAGGGGCTGGGCAACCGGGAGATCGCCCGGGCCCTGTTCATCAGCGAGGCGACGGTGAAGACCCATCTCGGGCGGATCTACGACAAGTTGGGCGTGGACACCCGGACGGGCGCGGTGGCGGTGGCCAAGGAGCGCCGGCTGCTGCGCTGAGCGGGCGGCGCCCCTGGGAGGGCCCCGCCCGACCCGTCGTCCGCACCGATCACTGCGCTGGGCACTCGCGGGGTGTCACTCCGTGGTGACATGATGCATGGAATGTCGGATTCCAGGCCGCGTGATCCCTCGCGCCCCGGGTGTGCGGCATGACCGCGCACGACCCCGGTACCGCCCTGATGAACCCCCAACTGCCTGGTGGGACGCCCACCACACCGGCCCGACCGGACCACCACGATTGTGGATTTTTCGTGGATCCCACTATTGACAAACCAACCACGCGGTTTGTTAGCGTGAGATCAACGACGCCCCCGGAGGTGGGGGCTCGCCGGGGTCTGTGCGGACGCTCTCGCCGGAGGGTGATGCCGGGGGGACGGCGGGGTTGCCGGGGTGTCGGGGGGAGCGGCAGCGCCGAAGCCGCGCGACGAGGCGGCGTGGAGCGGGTCCGGGGGGACTCGCTCCACGCCTCCCCCGGTTCCCGCCGCGCGGTCACACCCGTGCGCTCCAGTACGAGCAGTGCAGATGGGGCAGCGGCGCCGGGTCGGGTTCACCGGCCCCCGGCAACGCGGGCACCCGCTCCGAGCAGGCCACCCCGAGCAGGCTCGCGGTCAGCCGAACCTCGCCGAACTCACCGAAGCACAGCACCAGTTGGGAGCCGTCCCGGGTGGTGGCCGCAACCCCCGGCCGGTCCCGTCCGGCGTTCAGCGAGGTGATCGTCCATCCCCGCCGCCGCCACTGCCGCTCCACCATCGCCGCCAACTCCGGCCGCCGGCCCGGTGACACGACGGTGAGCAGATCCCGCCCCCGGGTGACGTACCAGAGCACCTCCGGCCCCCGCCGCCCCGGCGCGGAGAGCCGAACCCCCGCCCGCGGCACCGTCTCCCGCCACACCGGCGCCGGCCGGACGGCGTCCAAGGTGTCCCGGAGCAGCGTCTCGCAGTGCTCCGCGGCGTCGAGTTGATCGGCCGTCACATCCGGAGCCAGTACCGGCCACCATTCCGGCGCGGCCGACGCGCCGCTGCGGAAGCCGTCCGGGCATCCGAGGTTCAGTTCGGCACCACCTGACTGCACAGGGCCCTCCGTACTCCTCCCGGCGTTCAACCCGGGCAGGCATTCCGTCACTCCTTGGACGGTAGGCGGGCACGGACAGTTCCGTCTTCCCCACCCTCGGAATTGCACTGCACGGTGCAGTTGAGTCGCTGATCTGCACCGTGTAGTTTACTTACGGAGCCGCCAAGGCCCCCGGCCACCGAGGCCCTGCACGCCCCTACGGGCTGCTGCAGGCCCCACCCGAAGCCACCCCGGAGGAACCCACCATGCCCACCATCACCGTCGGCACCGCCCGCATCCCCTACCGCGTCGTCGGCGACGGCCCCGGCACCCTCGTCCTGGTCCACGGCACCGGCCCCGGCTCCGGCATGTGGGACGCCATGCTGGACTCCTTCACCGACCGCTACACCGTGCTGCTGCCCGACCTCTCCGGCAGCGAGGCCGCCGAGGACGACGGCTCCCCGCTCACCCTGGAAACCCTCGCCGAACAGGTCACCGCCGTGATCGACGACGCCGGCCGCGGCCCGGTCGACATCCTCGGCTTCTCCCTCGGCGCCGTCGTCGCCACCGCGGCCGCCGCCCTGCGCCCCGACCAGGTCCGCCGCCTGATCGCCACGGCCGGCTGGATCAGCGCCGAACAGGACGAGTACCTGCGGCTCTCCATGGCCACCTGGCTCGCCCTCGCCGGCGACCCCACCGCCTTCGGCCGCTACGCCACCCTCACCGCCTTCAGCCGCGGCTTCCTCAACCGCATCGGCCGCGCGGCCGTCGAGGCCAACACCTCCTACATGCAGCCGACCGCCGGCACCCTGCGCCACATCGCCCTCGACCTCACCCTGGACCTCACCCCGCTCCTCCCCCGCGTCCAGGCCCCCACCCTGGTGATCGGCTGCACCCAGGACGCCACCGTCCCCGTCGAGAACACCCGGCGCCTCCACGCCGCGCTCCCCACCAGCACCTACACCGAGTTCGACACCGGCCACATCGCCCCCGCCGAAGAGCCCGCCGCCTTCGTCAAGACCGTCCGCGACTTCCTCTCCACCACCTGAACCGCCCCGACACCCGGCCTCCGGCCCGAAACAAGAAAGCCGCAGGTCATATGACCTGCGGCTTTCGGTAGTGGAGCGGGCGACGAGAATCGAACTCGCGCTCTAAGCTTGGGAAGCTCATGTTCTACCATTAAACTACGCCCGCCTGATGAGCCGTCAGAGACCGCTCGATCCAGTGCCACTGTACCCCATCCGCCGCTGTGGTTGCACGGCTGGTCCGGGGCCGTGGCGGAGCCGGACGGGGGAATGCGGGGGGCGTACTGTTTGGGCCGCGTGTGAGTGCTCCGGTGGGCGTGGGTCGGGGCGGCGAGCCACGGTGTGGAATGTCCGGAACATCCCCTAATGTGACGCTGTCCCGGAGCCTGGTGGCCGGGGCGCGATGAGTACGGGTGAGTACTGGGTTAGGGATGGGAAGGGGATCGATGGAGCAGCGCGCCGTCGTTCGTTGTGCCGAGGGGCACCTGTTCAGCACCACCACGTTCCCGATGCAGAACCTCGGTCCGGGCCGGCTCGGCCCCGGGCGGTTGATCCGCTGTCCGCAGTGCGGACGGCTCCGGAGCTCGGTGCTGGCCGACGTGCGGGAGCTGTCCACGGCCCAACTGGCGCAGGCGATGCGGTTGGAGGCCGCTGAGTTCCTGGCCTGACGGCCGGCGGAAGGACACCCGGGGCCCCGGACGGATTCGTCCGGGGCCCCGTCGTGCACGTAACCTCGAAGCGTGCTGCTCTCTGACAAGGACATCCGGACCGAAATCGACCTGGGCCGGGTCGTCGTCGACCCGTTCGACCCGGCGATGATCCAGCCGTCGAGCATCGACGTGCGCCTCGACCGCTTCTTCCGCGTGTTCGAGAACCACAAGTACCCGCACATCGACCCCTCCGAGGAGCAGCCGGACCTGACCCGGCTGGTCGAGCCGGACGGCGACGAGGCGTTCATCCTGCACCCCGGTGAGTTCGTGCTGGCCTCGACGTACGAGGTCATCACGCTGCCCGAGGACGTGGCCTCCCGGCTGGAGGGCAAGTCGAGCCTGGGCCGGCTGGGCCTGCTCACCCACTCCACGGCGGGCTTCATCGACCCCGGCTTCAGCGGCCACGTGACGCTGGAACTGTCGAACGTCGCGACCCTGCCGATCAAGCTGTACCCGGGGATGAAGATCGGGCAGCTGTGCCTGTTCCGGCTCTCCTCGCCGTCGGAGCACCCGTACGGCTCCGAGCGCTACGGCTCGCGCTACCAGGGCCAGCGCGGCCCGACGCCGTCCCGCTCGTACCTGAACTTCCACCGCAGCGAGGTCTGACCGCGGCAGGAACGGCTCTGACCGCAGCACGACGGAGTGCACGCACGGCGGGCGGCCACCCCCTCGGAGGAGGGGGTGGCCGCCCGCGGCGTTTCTCGGCCCTGCGGCGCCGCTCGGACCCGCGGCGCCGGTCAGGCCCGCTTCGGGCTGGTGACCGCGACCAGCTCGGCGCCGTCCTCGGACAGCCGAAGCTCGGTGCGCAGCTCGGCGAGTTCGCCGAGGTGGTGCAGGTGGGTGCCGCCGCAGAAGATCTGCGCGCCGCCCTCGGGCAGCTCGCAGTGCCACTGGCGGCGGGCGGTGAGCTCGGGGCCGGGGACGTCGATCCGGACCGGGGCGTCGGCCGCGACCCAGGCGGCGAGCTGCGCGTTGACGGCCTCGGTGAGAGCGGGCAGGGCGTCGGCCAGGGCGGGGAGGTCCTCGGTGGCGTCGACGGTGAAGCCCTTCTTCTTCAGCGACTTGCCGAGCCGGTAGGTGTCGGTGCTGGCCTGGGTGTCCATCACCGAGGAGGCCATCGCGAGGCTGTCGAAGTCGGGGTTGCCGAAGGCGTCCGAGCGGCCCGGGTCCTTGCGCCAGCGCGGGGCGAGCGCGGCGTTGAGGGCGAGGGCGAGCAGGTGGCAGCCGCTGTGCGAGGCGCTCAGGGCGGCCCGGCGCTCGGCGTCGACGGCGAGGACGGCGGTGCGGCCGGTGAGGTCGCCGGGGTCGGCGGCCAGCACGTGCAGGACCAGCCAGGACCACTCCTCGTCGCCGCGCTTGACCGGGATCTCGGCGCCGGCCAGCGGGGCGCCGCCGTCCGGGCCGACCGCGCCGGTGAGGCAGTCCACCACGGCCAGTTCGGTGCCGTCGACCGTGAGGGTGCCGTGGTCGGCCGGCTGGTCGGGCCAGGTGTGGTCGAGCGGGTGGAACGGCGTGGCCTCGGTCACCACCGCGTACCGGCCGTCGGCCAGCGGGTGCACCGCCAGTACGGGGGACTCGCCGGTCACCGCCCCGGCCGGGAAGCTGACGTGGGTGGTGGGGAGGGTCATGGAGCACTCCGTGGCTGGGACCGGACGAGGGCGGACGGGCCCCGCGCCTACCGGCCGGACCCGCCCACCATTGTGCCCTTCGCCCCTCAGCCCAGCGTCGGCAGCTTGATCAACACCAGCAGCGCGACCAGCTGCACGGCCGCGGCACCCGCCGCCTTGCCCCACGGCAGGTCGTGCACCCGCCGGACCATGGCGGTCAGCAGGTACGCGCAGAGCATCCAGGTGGCCCAGCCGACGGCCTGGACCACCGCGCTGCCGGAGGGCAGCACCAGGTCGAGCAGCAGCCGGGGGGCGTCGGTCAGCCAGCCGATCAGCGCGGCCAGGCCGATCGTCGACTTCCACGGGCCGGCGCCGCCCAGCTGGCGGGCCAGCGCGTAGGTGACCGCGCCGAAGACCGCCCCGGCCACGGTGAAGCCGAGGGCCGCGGCGAACAGGCCGGTCAGCGCGACCGAGAAGGTCGAGTTGACGATGTCGTCGTGGGTCAGCCCGATGCCGAGCACCGCGAGCACGCCGTACAGCAGCGAGACGGTGAGGGCGGGCAGCCAGACCTGGTGGTCCCGAGTGCGGTCGAAGATCGCGGTCGGGGTGCGGAAGATGCCGACGAGCAGCTCGCGCCACTGCGGCCGGGGCCCGCTGACGTGCGGGGCGGACCGGCCGCCGGCGCGGTAGACGGTGACGTTGTCCTGGCCGTACGGCGGGTGCTGGTCCTGGCCGCCGGCGTAGGCCGGCGGGGGCTGCTGCCCGTACGGCGGCTGCTGCCCGTAGCCGCCGTCGTCGTAGTGGCCCGGCGCCGGCGGCGGGGCGTGGTACGGCTGCTGCTGTCGGTACGGGTCGCGCTGCTGCTCGTACGGGTCGCCGAGCGGGAAGGCCCGGGTGTTGCCGGGCCGGTCGGCCCCGTACGGGTCGTACCCGTCGCCGACCGTACCGCCCGGCCCGCCATGACCACCCGGCCCGCCGCCGGACGCCGTCGGGTGCGCGGCCGTGAAGTACTCCGGCCCGTCCACGGGCCCGTCCGTCCGTCCGTACCCCCCGGGCGCCCCCGGCGGCGGAGGAGGAGCAGGCCATCCGCCGTGCGGACGGTCGGCATCCTGACCGCTGTCGTATCGATTACCAGCCACGCTCCGAAGGTACCCGTCCGGCCCAACGCGCGTCGGCCCCGGACGGAGCCGGGGCCGGTTTGCAGCGAGCCTGAGACGAACGGGTCCGAAACCCGCCCCGGCGCCCGCGGAGCAGCCCTGCGGAGCAGCCCCGGGGAGAGCTCCGCAGGGAGCTCTCCCCGGGGGATCCGCTAGCGCTGGGCGGTGACCGACGGCCCGTGCACCGCCGCGGCCGCCGTGGTGCCGGCCGGGCAGCCGCCCGGGCCGGCCGTGGTGCGCACGGCGCCGACCGGCAGCAGGGTGCCGCAGGCGATCCGGATGCCGCTCGGCAGCTCGTTGTCCGACTCCACGATCGCGCCGTCGCCGATCACCGCGCCGACCAGCGCGGAGCGGTCGCCGACGGTGGCGAAGGCGCCCACGATCGAGTCCTTGACCAGGGTGTCCGGGCCGATCACCGCGCCGGGCAGGATGACGCTGCCCTCGACGATCGCGCCGGCCTCGACCACCGCGTCCTCGGACACCACGGTGCCGCCGCTGAGCACCGCGCCCGGGTGGACGGTGGCGCCGGGCAGCAGCAGGGCGTCGCCGGTCGGGCCGGGAACGGCCGGGGAGTCGACCTTGCCCAGCACCAGGTCGGCGGAGCCGCGGACGAACGCGGCCGGGGTGCCGAGGTCCAGCCAGTACGACGTGTCGACGACGCCGCGCAGCAGCGCGCCGGTGGCCAGCAGCTCGGGGAAGGTCTCGCGCTCGACGGACACCTCCCGGCCGGCCGGGATGCGGTCGATGACGGACCGGGTGAAGACGTAGCAGCCGGCGTTGATCTGGTCGGTGACGATCTGCTCCGGCGTCTCCGGCTTCTCCAGGAACTCCAGCACCCGCCCGTTCGCGTCGGTCGGGACCAGGCCGAAGGCCCGCGGGTCCTCGACCCGGGTGAGGTGCAGGGTGACGTCGGCCCCGGCGGCCACGTGGCCGTCGCGCAGGGCGGCGATGTCGAGGCCGGAGAGGATGTCCCCGTTGAAGACCAGGACCGGCTCGTCCGGTCCGCAGGTCAGCCCGGAGGCGGCGTTGCGGATGGCCCCGCCGGTGCCCAGCGGCTCGCGCTCGGTCAGGTACACCAGCTCGATGCCGTACGGGGTGCCGTCCTGGAAGTGGTCCTCGAACACCTCGGCCAGGTAGGAGGTGGCCAGCACCACCCGGGTGACCCCGGCAGCGGCCGCGCGGGCCAGCTGGTGCGCGATGAACGGGACGCCTGCCACCGGCAGCATCGGCTTGGGGGTGTGGGTGGTCAGCGGACGCAGTCGCGTGCCCTTACCACCGACGAGCATGATCGCCTCGGTCATGGTCTGCGCTGTTCCCCTTGTGCTCTCTGCGGCCCGGCCCGGCGGGCCGGTGCCTCCGTCGGTGGTCCGTTCCCGTCCGGAACGGGTCGACCGGCTCGTCGCCGGTCCGGCGCCTACTGTATTTCCTTCCGACCGAATGCCCGTCCGGCGGTCGTGCGATTGACGTCACTCGCCGTCCGTCCGCCGTACCGCCGGCGGTCGCCCGGGGCGCCGAAAGGCCCGGCCCGGAGGGCGCGTTGACGGCGTCCACCGGGCCGGGCAGTTGTAGCAGAACTGTCGAACAGCGGACGCCGTTACGCGTCCACCGTGGCCGGTTCCTCGGCCTCGGTCGGCGGGGTCGCCTTCACCGAGTCGAGCAGCAGCTGGGCCACGTCGACCACCTTCAGGTGCTCCTTGGCCGCACCCTCGTTCTTCTTCCCGTTGACCGAGTCGGAGAGCATCACCAGGCAGAACGGGCAGGCGGTGGAGACGATGTCCGGGTTGAGCGACAGCGCCTCGTCCACGCGCTCGGTGTTGATCCGCTTGCCGATGCGCTCCTCCATCCACATCCGGGCGCCGCCGGCGCCGCAGCAGAAGCCGCGCTCCTTGTGGCGGTGCATCTCCTGCTGGCGCAGACCGGGGACCTTGTCCATGATCTCGCGCGGCGGGCTGTAGACCTTGTTGTGGCGGCCCAGGTAGCAGGGGTCGTGGTAGGTGATCAGTCCCTCGACCGGGTTGACCGGGACGAGCTTGCCCTCGTCGATCAGGTGCTGCAGCAGCTGGGTGTGGTGGATCACCTCGAAGTGCCCGCCGAGCTGCGGGTACTCGTTGGCGATGGTGTTGAAGCAGTGCGGGCAGGTGGCCACGATCCGCTTGGTCGGGGCGTCCTCCAGCGCGGCGTTCAGGGTCTCGACGTTCTGCGCGCCGAGCATCTGGAAGAGGAACTCGTTGCCCAGGCGGCGCGGGGAGTCACCGGTGCAGGTCTCCTCCTTGCCGAGGATCGCGAACTTGACGCCCGCGGTGTGCAGCAGCTCGGCGAAGGCCTTGGTGGTCTTCTTGGCGCGGTCCTCCAGGGCGCCGGCGCAGCCGACCCAGTAGAGGTACTCGACCTCCGCGGGGTCGATGTCCTCGCCGATCACCGGCACCTCGATGCCGGTCTCCTTCTTGAGCTCCTTGACCCAGTCGAGGCGGGCCTTAATGGCCATGCCCCACGGGTTGCCCTTGTTCTCCAGGTTCTTGAGCATCGTCCCGGCCTCGGTCGGGAAGTTGCTCTCGATCATCACCTGGTAGCGGCGCATGTCGACGATGTGGTCGACGTGCTCGATGTCCACCGGGCACTGCTCGACGCAGGCGCCGCAGGTGGTGCAGGACCACAGCACGTCCGGGTCGATGACGCCGTTCTCCTCGGCGGTGCCGATCAGCGGGCGCTCGGCCTCGGCCAGCGCGGCCGCCGGGACGTCCTTGAGCTGCTCGGCGGTGGCCTTCTCGGTGCCCTCCATGTCCTTGCCGCCGCCGGCCAGCAGGTACGGCGCCTTGCCGTAGGCGTGCTCGCGCAGGCTCATGATCAGCAGCTTGGGCGAGAGCGGCTTGCCGGTGTTCCAGGCGGGGCACTGCGACTGGCAGCGGCCGCACTCGGTGCAGGTGGAGAAGTCGAGGATGCCCTTCCAGGAGAAGTGCTCGACCTGGGAGACGCCGAAGACGGCGTCGTCGGCCGGGTCCTCGAAGTCGATCGGCTGACCGTTGCTGGTCATCGGACGGAGGGCGCCGAGGGCGGTGCCGCCGTCCTCCTCGCGCTTGAAGTAGATGTTGAAGAAGCCGAGGAAGCGGTGCCAGGCCACGCCCATCGAGGGGTTGAGGCCGATGGTGATCGCCCACGCGAACGAGATGCAGATCTTCAGCATCGCGAACAGGTAGACCAGGTTCTCCAGCGTGCCGTGCGACAGGCCGCTCAGCGCGGAGGTGATCGGGTACGAGACCAGGTGCTCGGGGCCGTACGAGTCGACGCCGGCCAGGGCGCCCTCCAGGGCGCGCAGCATCAGGATGCAGATGCCGATGCCGAGGATCGTGTACTCGACGTAGAAGGCCTGCCAGGCGATCGAGCCGGCGAACCGGGACTTGCGGCCCGACCGGGACGGCAGGCTCATCAGGCGGATCACCATCAGGGTGACGATGCCCAGGGTGGTCAGGGTGCCGACCAGCTCGACGAAGAGCTGCCAGATCATCCAGTTGCCGATGATCGGCAGTTCCCACTCGGCGTCGAAGAGCTGGCCCATCGCGTTGACGATGGTCAGCACCAGGCTGAAGAAGCCGACCGCGACGAACCAGTGGGCGATGCCCACGATCCCCCAGCGGTTCATCCGGGTGTGCCCGAAGAACTCGGTCGCGAGGGTCCCCGCGCGCTGGGCGGGCTTCCCGAAGCGGGTGGAGTCCGGCGCGCCGGCCAGCACCACCCTGAAGATGTGCCACGCCGCACGGAGGGCGAGCGCGGTGCCGATCACGAAGGTGACCAGCGAGATGACGATCGCTGCTAGTTGCATCGCTCTCCGTCTCCTGCGGCTTGCGGTTGAGCAGTCTCTGCGGTTTTCCGAAGAGATTGTACTGGTCGGTAACTTGCCGGGCCGACGGCCCGGACATTACCGGTGGGCAACAGTTCTCCAGAAGGTTCCCAAGCTATGGCGGCAGTCACGTGACCGCACGCGCGCCGCCCCGGTCCGCAACCGTCGACCGCGGGGCCGTCCGGCCGCCGTTCGACGGGGGACGGCCTCAGCAAAGTTGAGCGGGGCGCACTCATGCCTGTTGACGCCCCCCGTCGGGTCGTGCATCCTTGAGCCTGTAAAGCTCAACTCTTCCGTGGAGGTATCTACGATGGCACGCGCGGTCGGCATCGACCTCGGCACGACGAACTCGGTCGTCAGCGTTCTGGAGGGTGGCGAGCCCACCGTCATCACGAACGCCGAGGGCGCGCGGACCACGCCGTCCGTCGTCGCCTTCGCCAAGAACGGCGAGGTCCTCGTCGGCGAGGTGGCCAAGCGCCAGGCGGTCACCAACGTCGACCGCACCATCCGCTCGGTCAAGCGCCACATGGGCACCGGGTGGAAGATCAACATCGACGGCAAGGACTTCACGCCGCAGCAGATCTCGGCCTTCGTGCTGCAGAAGCTGAAGCGCGACGCCGAGGCGTACCTGGGCGAGACCGTCACCGACGCCGTCATCACCGTCCCGGCGTACTTCAACGACTCGGAGCGCCAGGCCACCAAGGAGGCCGGCGAGATCGCGGGCCTGAACGTCCTGCGCATCGTCAACGAGCCGACCGCGGCCGCCCTCGCGTACGGCCTGGACAAGGACGACCAGACCATCCTGGTCTTCGACCTCGGCGGCGGCACCTTCGACGTCTCCCTGCTGGAGATCGGCGACGGGGTCGTCGAGGTGAAGGCCACCAACGGTGACAACCACCTCGGTGGTGACGACTGGGACCAGCGCGTCGTCGACCACCTGGTCAAGGTCTTCCAGGCCGGCCACGGCGTCGACCTGTCCAAGGACAAGATGGCCCTGCAGCGTCTGCGCGAGGCCGCCGAGAAGGCCAAGATCGAGCTGTCCTCGTCCTCCGAGACCTCGATCAACCTGCCGTACATCACGGCCTCCGCCGAGGGCCCGCTGCACCTGGACGAGAAGCTCACCCGCGCCCAGTTCCAGCAGCTGACCGCGGACCTGCTGGAGCGCTGCAAGGTCCCGTTCAACAACGTGATCAAGGACGCCGGCATCTCGCTCGCCGAGATCGACCACGTCGTCCTGGTCGGCGGCTCGACCCGCATGCCGGCCGTCGCCGAGCTGGTCCGTGAGCTCACCGGTGGCAAGGACGCCAACAAGGGCGTCAACCCGGACGAGGTCGTCGCCATCGGCGCCTCGCTCCAGGCCGGTGTCCTCAAGGGCGAGGTCAAGGACGTCCTGCTGCTCGACGTCACCCCGCTGTCCCTCGGCATCGAGACCAAGGGCGGCATCATGACCAAGCTCATCGAGCGCAACACCACGATCCCGACCAAGCGCTCCGAGATCTTCACGACGGCCGAGGACAACCAGCCGTCCGTACAGATCCAGGTCTACCAGGGCGAGCGTGAGATCGCCGCGTACAACAAGAAGCTCGGGATGTTCGAGCTGACCGGCCTGCCGCCGGCGCCGCGCGGCCTGCCGCAGATCGAGGTCACCTTCGACATCGACGCCAACGGCATCATGCACGTCGCCGCCAAGGACCTCGGCACCGGCAAGGAGCAGAAGATGACCGTCACCGGCGGCTCCTCGCTGCCGAAGGACGAGGTCGACCGCATGCGCCGCGAGGCCGAGCAGTACGCCGAGGACGACCACAAGCGCCGCGAGGCCGTGGAGACCCGCAACTCCGCCGAGCAGCTCGTCTACTCGACCGAGAAGTTCATCGCGGACAACGCCGACAAGCTCCCGGCCGACGTCAAGACCGAGGTCGAGACCGCCATCGGCGAGCTCAAGGAGGCCCTGAAGGGCGAGGACATCGCGAAGATCCGCGAGGCCTCGGAGAAGGTCTCCACCACCGCCCAGAAGCTCGGCCAGGCGCTCTACGCCAACGCCGACGCCGCCGGTGCCGGTGCCGCCGCGGCCGGCGAGTCCGCCCAGGCCAAGGAGGACGACGTCGTCGACGCCGAGATCGTGGACGACGAGAAGCCCAAGGGCGGTGCGTCGGCATGACGGACAAGCCGCAGGGCGGCAAGCCCGGCGACGACTCCGCCGCCGAGGAGGCCGTGATCAAGGCTGCCGAGGAGGCCGCCGCCGGTGCTGCCGGCGAGGGCTCCGAGGAACTCGCCACCGCCAAGCGCGAGCTGGCCGAGCGCACCGCGGACCTGCAGCGCCTGCAGGCCGAGTACCAGAACTACCGCAAGCGGGTCGAGCGCGACCGGCTGACCGTCCGCGAGATCGCGGTCTCCAACATCCTGGAGTCCCTGATCCCCGTCCTGGACGACATCGGCCGCGCCCGCGAGCACGGCGAGGTGACGGGCGGCTTCAAGTCCGTCGCCGAGTCCCTGGAGACGGTCGTCGCCAAGCTGGGCCTGCAGCAGTTCGGCAAGGAGGGCGAGCCCTTCGACCCGACGCAGCACGAGGCGCTGATGCACAGCTACTCCTCGGACGTCACCGAGGACACCTGCGTGCAGATCCTCCAGCCCGGCTACCGCATCGGCGAGCGGATCATCCGCCCGGCGATGGTCGCCGTGGCCGAGCCCCAGCCGGGCACCCAGACGACGCCCGGCCCGGACGCCGAGACCGAGTCCGGCGAGGACAAGTCCGACGGTGGCTCGGACAGCTGACAACCTGTGACAGCTGACAACCAGTGCGCTGCGGAGTCGCATGCCGGCCAGTACGGCGGCCGGCTCCGCAGCGCGCTGTCAACGGCTCCTCCTTCGGCGGCTGTTGACAGCGCAGTGACGATGGACATCGGGAGGTGGCGGAAGCCGTGAGCGAGCGCAGCGAGCGAACCATGCACAGGTGCGTGTCCCGCTCAGCGGCTGCCGAGCGCAGCGAGGTGGGCGCATGAGTGGCAAGGACTACGTGGAGAAGGACTACTACAAGGTCCTCGGCGTGCCCAAGGACGCCACCGCCGCCGAGATCAAGAAGACCTACCGGAAGCTGGCGCGCGAGTTCCACCCCGACGCGAACAAGGGTGACGCCAAGGCCGAGGAGCGCTTCAAGGACATCTCCGAGGCGTACGACGTCCTCTCCGACGAGAAGCGCCGCAAGGAGTACGACGAGGCCCGCAGCCTCTTCGCCAACGGCGGTTTCCGCACCGGCGGCCCGGGCACCGGCAGCTACAGCTTCGACTTCGGCGACCTCTTCAGCGGCAGCCAGGGCGGCAGCGGCGGTGGCGGGCTCGGCGACGTCTTCGGCGGCCTCTTCAACCGCGGCGGCGCGCGGCAGGCCCAGCCCCGGCGCGGCGCCGACGTCGAGACCGAGGTGACGCTCTCCTTCGAGGAGGCGGTGGACGGCGCGACCGTCCCGCTGCGGATGACCAGCCAGGCCCCGTGCCGCCACTGCAACGGCACCGGCGCCAAGTCCGGGACCACGCCGCGGGTCTGCCCGACCTGTGTCGGCTCCGGCACCGTCAGCCGTGGCCAGGGCGCCTTCGCGCTCTCCGAGCCCTGCAAGGACTGCCGCGGCCGGGGCATGATCGTCGACGACCCGTGCCCCGACTGCCACGGCAGCGGCCGGGCCAGCTCGGCCCGCACCATGCAGGTCCGCATCCCGGCCGGCGTCCAGGCCGACCAGCGGATCCGGCTCAAGGGCAAGGGCGCCCAGGGTGAACGCGGCGGCCAGCCCGGCGACCTCTACGTCACCGTGCACGTCGATCCCCACCCGGTCTTCGGGCGCAAGGGCGACAACCTCACCGTGACCGTCCCGGTCACCTTCCCCGAGGCGACCCTCGGCGCCACCATCGAGGTGCCCACGCTCAACGGCCCCGCCGTCAAGCTCAAGCTGCCCCCGGGCAGCGCCAACGGCCTCACCATGCGCGCCCGCGGAAAGGGCGCCACCCGCAAGGACGGCACCCGCGGCGACCTCCTCGTCACCGTCGAGGTCGTGGTGCCCCAGCACGTCACCGGTGACGCGCTGAACGCCTTGGAGCAGTACCGCGAGGCCACCGCCTCCGACGACCCGCGAGCCGCCCTCTTCCGGGCGGCGAAGGGAGCGTGACGACCAGATGTCCCCGAATCCGATGAACCCGACCAACCCGATGGACGCCGGTGGCCCGATCGGCCCCGGGCTCGGCGAGGGTCTGCCCGGCAACGGCGCCCGCCGCACCCGGCGAGCGGCGGCCCCGCCGCAGTACGTGCTCACCGAGGAAACCCCGGTGTACGTCATCTCGGTCGCGGCCGAACTCTCCGGCCTCCACCCGCAGACCCTGCGCCAGTACGACCGCCTCGGCCTGGTCAGCCCCGACCGCACCGCCGGCCGCGGCCGCCGCTACTCCGCCCGCGACATCCAGCAGCTGCGCGAGGTCCAGCGGCTCTCCCAGGACGAGGGCATCAACCTGGCCGGCATCAAGCGGATCATCGAGCTGGAGAACCAGGTCGCCGCGCTCCAGGCCCGCATCACCGAACTGGCCGACTCGCTCGACAGCGCCGCCGCCGCCCTCCAGCAGCGCGAGGCCGCCGTCCACGCCTCCTACCGCCGCGACCTCGTCCCCTACCAGCCCCCCACCCCCCAGTCCAGCGCCCTCGTCGTCTGGCGCCCCAAGCGCTGACCCGAGGCACTGCCCACCCCCGCCAGCCGCCGGCTCCCTCCTGTTCGGGGGGTGCCGGCGGCTGGCGTGTGGTGAGAGAGTGCGGTCACATTCCCTCTCCGGAGGGCTCAGCGGATCTGGCATGCTGAAACGTCATCCAGCAGCAACGCTGACGGGACACAGGTATCACGGTAACGGCAAGGAGTCGCGGATGAGTGAACGAGAACAGCCCCTTGCCGCCGGCTCGACCGTCCTCTCGGCAGCGGCAAGAGAGCTATATCTCGCCGTCATCCGGGGAGACGGCAGTCTGCCGACCGGGCCAAATGCCGCGCAGGATGATTCCGCGCGGGACGAGCTGGTGAGGATTGGCCTCCTCGTGCCCGACAGCGATGATCCGACCACCTTCATAGCCGCCGATCCATCCCAGCTTTCGACAATTCTCAGTAATTCATGGCAGCGTCAGGCACTGGATCTGCTGTCCCGTGCCGTATCCCTCCCTTCGGAACTGCAGGAGCTCGCCCGGGAATTTCACGCTCCGAAGCAGCCCGGCGGCTCCATCGAGCACGTCCAGGGGAAGGCCCTTATTCGCCAGCGGGTGCAGCACTTCAGAGATTCCGGCCTGGAGGAAGCCCTTGCGCTCCAGCCCGGGGGCCCTCGTCTCCCGGAGATTCTCTCGGGAATGATCGAGCAGGACCTGGCAACCCTGCGGAGCGGTACGCGGATGCGGACGATCTACCACGCCAGCACCCGCTACCATCAGCCGACCAGGGACTATGTGGCCACACTCGCCCGGGCCGGCGGCCAGTACCGAACCCTGGACGAGCCCTACACGCGGCTCCTGGTGATGGACCGACGCGTTGCCGTGATCCCCATCGTCGATGACATGAGCCTCGCGGCCTTCATATACGACCCGGCGGTCATCGACTACCTCGTCGAGGAAGTGTTCGAGCGGTGCTGGAGCCGGGCACTGGAGTTCGATGGCGCCCGTACGGTTCCCCAGCAGGTGGTGTCCCGCCTGCGCCAAACGATCATTGACCAGATGCTCGAAGGGACCAATCACCGCGTCATCGCACGCCGCCTGGGCATAAGCGAGCGAACACTGGCGCGGCACATAGCCGAAATGCGAGACGACTACAAAGTCGACTCGCTATTTCAGCTCGGATACGTCCTGGGCCGAAAGACGCAGGGGCCTGGCGACTGACGTCCCCGTCGACTTTCGGCCGGTCAGCGAATGGTCCGCCGCCCCGGCAGGCCGTCAGGCACTCGCCCGGCCGGACTCACTGCCAGGAGAGGTCGTCCGCGACAGTCACGGCCGCCTTAACGGTGGTCACATCGTGAGAGCAAGCAGCGTTCGCGAGAGAGCAGACGCCGAGCACAGCGGTGGCAACTGCCAAGGAAAGTACAACCTTACGGACAAATCGGCGCATGTTAGTCACGCCTCCACTCTCTCGTGAGAATCTCCGCCAGAACCAGCAAGCAGGATAACGGCTCACATAGTGCCGCACGAGAGGGAGGCTGTCACCCGCCCCCCGTCTCCGGAGTGTGCGTCATCTCCCTGCCAGGCATACAGATGACACAGGCCAACCCTGGACGTGACACTGCCCCGCGATGGACGATCAGTTCGCTCCCGATGGTCCGGCAGGACACCACACCTTGCCAATGTACCGTCAAATGCCGAGTCGTTCACCAGCAGCACCACTCCAAAGAGCAGCCATATCCAACGCCCCGCCGACGCTCACTCCCCTGGTCGGCCTTCCCCCGGAGTCGACATGACCGAGCCCTACCTGCGTCAGCACGACAGCCAGGCCCCTGAGGGCCGGCGTGCACGTGTGTTCCTGGCCGCGCCGCTGATGCGGCTGACCGGCCCCGCAGACAGTGTGGTGACGCTCGCCAGCCGGACGCGGCTGACGACCCTCCGCACCACCCTCCTCCGCAGCGGCGCCGCCGTGTACAGCGCGCACCACAGCGACGCCTGGACCGTCGCCGGCCGCGCCCCGGAGCCCCGGGTGCCGTCCGACTTCCGGGCGCTGCAGTCCGCGGACCTGGTGTTCGCCTACGTGGGTGCCCCGCTCTCGGCCGGGGTGAGCCTCGAACTCGGTTGGGCGTCGGCACTGCGGAAGCCGATCGTCCTGCTCGTCGACGAGGCCATCACCCACAACCCGCTGATCGCCACGATCGAGCAGGTCGCCCCCGTCCTGCCGCTGGTCTTCGACGACACCTGGTCGCAGGAAGCCCTCCACCACACCGTGGAGACCGCCCTGGACTGGGCCGGTATGGCGCTCTCCCTCCGCGAGGGCTTCTGGACCGCCCCCGGCGACCGCTTCAACGTCCCCCGACAGCAGGCCGCCGTCCCCGGCTACTGGCCGACCGGCGCCGCCACCGGCTGAGCAGAGCTCACCCACCGGGCTCCCCCGCCCGGGCTCCCCGCACCTGCCGGCCCGGCTGGAACAGGGCCTCGGCCTCGTACAGCTCACGCAGGCGGGCGATGTGACCGGCCACCGTCCGTTCGCCGGCCATGACCGGCCGGCAATCGCCCGCTGCGTGAGACCCCGCGCGAGCACGACGCGACGCGGTGTCGTGGGCCAGGGCCATCCGGTAGCGCTCGCGGGCGGCGGCATCGGACAGCCCGGGCTCAGGCATCGCGGGCTCCCCTCATCTGCCAGCCCAGCTGGAACAGGGTCTCGGCGTCGTACAGCTCGCGCAGCCGGGCGATGTGACCGGCGACCGTACGCTCGCTCAGACCCAGGCGGCTCGCGATCGCCCGCTGGGTGAGGCCCTGGGCGAGCAGGCGGCCGACCTGCTCGTGGACGGGTGAGCCGGCGGAGCCGTCGGCGAGAGCCGCCCAGTTGACGCCTTCGGAGAGCTGCCAGAAGCGTTCGAAGACCTCGGCCAGGAAGGTGACCGTCGCCGGATCCTCCACGAACACGGCCGCGTTGAGATCGACCGAGGCGGGGATGACGGCGACGGCGCGATCGAAGATCATCATCTTGGAGAGCGCGAAGGGCGCGACCCGGATGTGGCAGCCGATGTCGGTCAGCCGGGCGGCCAGCCGGGCGGTCGGCCCGTCCAGCCGGGCGGCCGACTCGTAGATGGTGTGGATCGAGCCGCCGGCGTTCAGGTAGGCGCTGACGTGCGCCACGATGTCGTCCGCCGCGTCCATCGGGCGTGCCCCACCCGGTTGGAGGGACAGCGCCTCATGGCACAGCTCCTCCGAGAGTTGTGAGATCCGGTGCTGGATGTTCTCGAAGCCCTCGACGAGCCGGAAGGTTCCGGTGTGGTCGTGGCGCCTCGGCGCGGTGTCGTAGGCATCGGTCAAGTCGCTGAGCAAGTCAGGAAGTTCTTCGGCCTGCACCAGCAGACGGGTGCCTGCCGCGCGGAGGTCGGCGCCGATGCGGGCGGTGACCGAGCGCGGATTGATCGCGCTGAGCGAACCGGTCGAGATGTAGGGCTTCAACAGACCCAGGTCGAGCAGGGTTTGGACAGCCTCGGCGTTCTCCTCCGGGATGTCCGAGATCTTGATCCGGCCGCCCTCGCGCAGGATCGCGCGGTAGAGCTCCCGGGCAGCGTCGTCCGGGAGGGCGATGCCGTGGTCGGTCACGAGCGCTCTCCTCTCATCTGCCAGCCGAGCTGGAAGAGCGTCTCCGCGTCGTGCAGTTCGCGCAGGCGGGCGATGTGACCGGCGACCGTACGCTCGCTCAGGCCCAGGCGGACCGCGACGGACCGCTGGGTGAGGCCCTGGGCGAGCAGGCGGCCGACCTGCTCGTGGACCGGCGACTCATGGGAACCGGCTGCCAGTGCTGCCCAGTTGACGCCTTCGGCCTGCTGCCAGAGCGTTTCGAAGGTGTCGACCACGAAGGCGACCATCGCGGGCTCGTCGACCACGGCGGCGCTGGTGTAGTCCGAGGCGGCGGGGATGAGCGCCACGGAGCGGTCGAAGACCAGGAATCGCTTGAAAGGGATGCCGAGGACGCGGGTGGTGGCCCCGAGCCGGGCGACCTGAGCAGCGAACCGCACGGTCGCCGGGTCGTACTTGGCGGAGAGCTCGTAGAGCGAACGCACGGTGCCACCGCGTTCGTGGAAGCGCCTGGCGCGCTCCAGCGAGTCCGGCAGCTCAACGGCGGGGCGAGGTCCGCCGGGCTGGGCGGCCATGCTCTCTCCCGGGAACTCCTGGCTCAACTGCTCGACCGTGTGCCGGATCCCCTCCTTGCTGGTGATGTACCGCAGCCCCCTCGATTCGCTCTGCCGTTTCGGGCCGGCGTCGTACGCCCGGGTGAGTTCGCCCATCAGCTCGGGGAGCTGCTCGGCGTCCGCGAGCAGACGCGCGCTCTGCAGACGGATCTCGCTGCCGATCCGCTCGATCGCCCCGCGCGGGTCGACCGCGCTGTACGCGGCGTCCTGCAACTGCGGCACCAGCAGGCCGAGTTCCACCAACCGCCCGAGTGCCGCCCGGTCCGCCTGCCCGACTTCGTCGGCGCGGATGCGGCCGCCCTCCCGGAGGATGGCGAGGTAGAGGGCGCGGGCGGCGGGGTCCGGAAGGGCCGCCGCGAGGAGGGCGGAGGGGTCAGCCATGGTGTTCTCCGCGGAGCTGCCAGCCGAGGTGGAAGAGGGTTCGGGCGCCGTAGCGGTCGCGCAGGCGCGAGATGTGGCCGGCGACGGTGCGTTCGCTGAGGCCGAGGCGGGTGGCGACGGCGCGTTGGGTGAGGCCGCGGGCGAGCAGGCGGCCGATGCGGACGGTGGTGGGGTGGGGGGCACCGAGGTGGCGGTCGGCGGGGGTGGCGCGGGCCCAGTCGCGTTCGAAGTGGGCGACCAGGTAGGCGACGGTGCTGGGGTCGGTGACGATGGCGGCACGGCTGCGGTCGGCGGCGGCGGGAATGACGGCGACGGTGCGGTCGAAGACCAGGATGCGCTCGTACGGTTCCGCGAGGATCCGGACCCGGGCGCCCTGCTGGGTGCGGAGGGCGGTCTGGCGGAGCGCGGCGGGGTCGTCGAGGGTGGCCGGCTGGTGGAGGGTGCGCAGGGAGCAGCCGCGGGCGAGCAGGGCGAGGTCCCGGGCGAGGGTCCGCTGGAGTCGGTCGGCGGGCTGGTGGCCGGGGCGGGCGGCGAGCAGCTCGGTCTTGCACTCGGTGTGGAGCTCGGAGATGCGCCGGCGGATGTCGGTGGTGTCGACGGGACCGGACGCGAGGGGACCGGACGCGAGGGGCTCGTAGGTACCGGGACCGGACGCGACGGGCCCGGACGGGACGGCCCCCGGACCGTCGGCGCCGGACGCCCCGCGGAGCGCCTCGTACGCGTGGGCGAGCGGCCGGAGGGTGCCGGGGAGCCGCTCGGCGTGCAGCAGCAGGCGGACGGCGCGGATGCGGAGCTCGGCGCCGATGCGGTCGCCGAGGGCGCGCGGGTTGGCGGCGGTGTAGCCGTTGGCGGTGGGGGTGAGGAGCCCGCGGGCGACGAGGGCGGCGACGGTGGAGCGGTCGGCGGGGCCGAGGTCCTCGGGGCGCAGTCGTCCGCCCCCGCGGGCGGCGGCCAGGTAGAGGGCGCGCTCGGCGGGGCCCGGCTCATCCGTCATCTCGGGCACCTCTCATCAGCCAGCCGAGCTGGAAGAGGGTCTGGGCGCCGTAGCGGTCGCGCAGGCGCGAGATGTGGCCGGCGACGGTGCGTTCGCTGAGGCCGAGGCGGGTGGCGACGGCGCGCTGGGTGAGGCCGCGGGCGAGCAGGCGGCCGACCCGGTCGGGGATGGTACGGGCGGGGCCCTGGCCGAGGGCGGTGGCGGCTTCGGTGGTGTCGGCGCGGGCCCAGTCCCGTTCGAAGCCGCTGATCAGGTAGCTGAGGGCGGCCGGGTCGCTGATGAAGGCGGCGGCGCTGTTGTCGTCGTTGGCGGAGATCACGGCGACGCTGCGGTCGAAGACGATCAGCCGCTGGAAGGGCTCGTCGAGGATCCGGATCTGCGAGCCGTGCCGGGTGACCGCCTCGGCGTAGGCGATCGCGGGCGGTTCGGCGAGCGCGACGGGTTGGTAGATGGTGCGCAGCGAGCAGCCGCGCTGGAGGAGTTGGACGTCCTGGGCGAGGGCGACCTGCAGGGCGTCGGCGGGTCGCTGGCCGGGCTGGGCGGTGAGCACCTCGGAGCGGCAGTCGGAGACCAGTTGGGAGATCCGCTGGCGGATGTGGACGTGACCCTCGACGTGGACGGCGCCGCCGGAGCCGCCGGACGGGCGGGGCATCGCGTCGTAGGCGCGGGTGAGACCGTCCAGGGCGCCGGGGAGGTTCTCGGCGCGGACCAGCAGCCGGGTGGCCTCGCTGCGGAGTTCGGCGCCGAGGCGGTCGCTGACGGAGCGCGGACTGACGGCGGTGTAGCAGCGGTCCATCCGGTTGACCATCACCAGGCCGATGTCGAGGAGTTGCCGGAGTGCGGCGCGCTCCTCGTCGGTGATGTCGGCGAACGGGATGCGGCCGCCCCGGTCGATGACCGCCAGGTACAACTGCCGCGCGGCCTCGTCGGGTTCGCCGCCCTCGGGCATCTGGTGCGGCGTGACCGCCGGTTCCGCCGTCACGTCGCACTCTCCCTGCCGGACGCCTCTCCGCTGTTCCCCCACCCGTACGCGCGGTCCGCGGGTACCGGCTGCCGGGGGCGTTTCACGGTACCGGTCGGACGGTGGACCCCCGGGGCCGGGTGCCGTCGCACACCGGGATCCCGGGGGTCCCCGTCACCACGCCAGGGCTTGGGCGCTTCCGTCGAGGCGGAGCAGCAACGCCTCGCCGGCTCCGGTTCCGGGGGCCATCACCACACATGGACCCCGGCCGGGGCTCTTCCCCCCCGTTCCACGGCTGCGGGATGTTGCATCCGTGGTCAGTCTGAAGAGCAAGTCGCCACCTTCGGGCTGCGGTGCCCGGGCGACCTGGCGTACCTCCACCCTCACAGTGTGACGGCCGGTGAACAAGTGCCGCCCGACTGCAGGTTCGCGCAATTGCAGCTATCTGCATCCGGGCGGGGGTGCGGAGTCGCGGACGGCGGGTCGGATTCCGGTAAAGGCCGAGGCCAGCGGGGGGTGCGAACGCCGACTATCGGCTGGCTGTACACCGTCATCCTGCAGCTGCGCGTTCCTGCAACGCTGACACGCCCCTGACGGCGGGTGGCCGCTCCACGGGGGATGGCCACCCGCAGCCCCGGCCGCCCGCAGCTCAGCGCACCCGCACCGCCCAGGGCTCAGCCCGTCCGCAGCCCCGGCCGCCCACGGCTCAGCCCGTCCGCAGCCCCGGCCACCCGCAGCTCAGCGCGCCAGCAGCCGCCCGCGCAGCAGCCCGGCGGCCGTACCGCCCGTCGCCAGCAGCCAGGCGGTGCCCAGCAGCAGGTAGAGGCCGACGGCCAGCCCGGTGAACCCCCCGAAACCGGTGTGCCGGGCGAGCGCGGAGGCGCCGGTGACGCAGGTGCCGACCGGGAAGGTGAACGCCCACCAGGTCATCGCGAACGGCATCCCGGCCCGCCGGGCGCGCAGGTTGGCGGTGAGCGCGACGGCCAGCCAGAGCATCGCGACGCCGGTCACCGCGACGCCGTACAGCTCGGCCAGCGGCAGCATGACGGGCGCCAGCGAGGGCAGCACCGGCCGGGCCGCGTCGGCGAGCTGGTGGATCGCGGTGACGGACTGGCCGAGCGGGCCGAGCACCAGGAACAGGGTGGGGGTGAGCGCCAGGGCGGGCACCTTGCTGTGGAGCAGCCCGGTGAACACCACCGGCAGCAGCACCAGGGTGGCCAGCAGGCCGACCCCGAACAGCGCCCAGCAGCCGTACAGCAGGGCCTGCTGCGGCAGGCCGGCGGGCAGGTGCGGGACGAGCGCCGGGCCGCACGCGGAGGCGACCAGCGGGGCGACCACGGGCAGCAGCCAGGTCGGGTTGGCCTCCAGGGCGGAGACCGGGTGCCGGGTGATCATCAGGTACGGGATGCCCCCCGCGACGGCCAGCGCGTACAGGGTTCCCACGCCCCACAGGGCGGCGTCCAGGGCGACGGCCGGGCCGGTGCCGATGACCCGCGAGCCGAGCAGCAGGGTGCCGAGCCCGACCGCCAGCAGCGCCATCGGCGGGCAGCCGTAGAAGACGGCGGTGGCCGGGTTGTCCAGCAGCTGGGCGCGGGCCGCCTCGCGGTGCCGGGTGAGGTGCGCCAGCCGGGCCGAGGCCAGCACCAGCAGGGCGGCCGCGCCGAGCGCCCACATCACCTCGCCGAAGCCGATCAGCCCGGGCAGCCGGACCGGAAGGGCGGCGGCGCCGTTGGCCACGATCGCGGTGCCCATCACGGCGGCGTACCAGTTGGGGCCTAGCTGGGCGAGGTCGAGGCGGGAGAGCGGGGAGAGGCCGGTGTGCCAGGAGCGGCGGGAGGGCCGGGAGCGGTCGGCGGGGCGGGTGAGCGGGCGGACATCGGCCGAGGTGGACATGGTCCCACCGTCGCCGAGCGGGGCGGTGGCCGGTAGCGCCGCGGGTTCTATGAGGGCATAGGCTGAACCTATGGCTCTCTCCCCGCACGTCCCCGAACTGGGCGCCCTGGAACTGCTGCTCGCGGTGGCCCGGCTGGGCAGCGTCGGCCGGGCGGCGGCCGAGCTGGGTGTGAGCCAGCCGACGGCGAGTGCCCGGATCAAGGGCATGGAGCGGCAGATCGGCGTCCCCCTGCTGGAGCGCTCGCCGCGGGGCAGCCGGCCGACCGAGGCGGGCCGGCTGGTGGTCGAGTGGGCCCGGCAGGTGGTGGAGGCGGCGCAGGCGCTGGACGCCGGGATCGACGCGCTGCGCGAGCGGCGGGACGCCAAGTTGCGGGTGGTGGCCAGCCTGACGGTCGCCGAGTACCTGATGCCGGGCTGGCTGCTGGCGCTGGCCGAGGCCAGTCCGGGGACGGCGGTGACGCTGCGGACGGCGAACTCCGCGGAGGTGGCCGGGCACGTCCTGGCCGGGGAGGCCGACCTCGGCTTCGTCGAGGGCCCGTCCACCCCGCCCGGGCTGGCCGGCGCCGTGGTGGCGGCGGACCGGCTGGTGGTCGTGGTGGCACCCGGCCACCGGTGGGCGCGCCGCCGGACCCCGCTGACCGGGACGGAGCTGGCGGCCACCCCGCTGGTGCTGCGCGAGCCCGGCTCGGGCACCCGGGAGGTGCTGGAGATGGCGCTGACGCCGTACGGGGGCGCGGTGCCGCCCCGACTGGAACTGGCCTCGTCCACGGCGCTGAAGGCGGCGGCGATGACCGGGGCGGGGCCGGTCTGCCTGAGCGAGCTGGCGGTGGTGGAGGAACTGGCCACCCGGCGGCTGGTCGAGGTTCCGCTGGCGGAGGAGCTGGACCTGCGGCGGCCGCTGCGCGCGGTGTGGCCGGCCGGGCAGCGGCCGGGCGGCCCGGCCCGGGAGCTGCTGGGGCTGACCCGCAGGAGCTCCGGCGAGCCGCCGAGGCGGAGGGGCTGAGGCGGAGGGGCTGAGGACCGCCGGCCCCGAAGGCCCCCTGGGCCCGGCAGGAGCCCCGGGCCCGAAAGGAGGGGCCGGAAGGGGTGCCGGAAAAAAGTTGAGCGAGATACACTCAACTTAGTGCATGCCGTAAGTGGCAGCAGTGAAGGACGACGAGGGAGGATCCCCCAGCAGTGGACGCGAGCAAGTTCACCACCAAGACGCAGGACGCCCTGTCCGCCGCGATCCGGCAGGCGGGCGCGGTCGGCAACCCGGACGTCAAGCCGGTGCACATCCTGATCGCCCTGCTGGAGCAGTCCGAGGGCATCGCCCGGCCCCTGCTGGAGGCGGTCGGGGCGAACGTCTCCCGGATCGACGCCGAGGCCCGCCGCCTGCTGACGGCTCTGCCCAGCGCGATGGGCTCGACGGTCGCCGCGCCGCAGCTGGCCCGGGACACCCTCGCCGTGCTCACCGAGGCCGGCAAGCGCGCGGACGACCTGGACGACCAGTACGTCTCCACCGAGCACCTGATGGTCGGCCTGGCCGCCGAGGGAGGGGCGGTCGCCGAGCTGCTGGTGCAGCAGGGCGCGACGCCCAAGGCGCTGCTGGCCGCCTTCAAGGACGTCCGGGGCAGCGGCCGGGTCACCTCGCCGGATCCGGAGGGCACCTACAAGGCCCTGGAGAAGTTCGGTACCGACCTCACCCAGGCCGCCCGGGACGGCAAGCTCGATCCGGTGATCGGCCGTGACCACGAGATCCGCCGGGTGGTCCAGGTGCTCTCCCGCCGGACGAAGAACAACCCGGTGCTGATCGGCGAGCCCGGCGTCGGCAAGACGGCCGTGGTCGAGGGCCTCGCCCAGCGCATCGTGGCCGGTGACGTGCCGGAGTCGCTGCGCGGCAAGCGGCTGGTCGCGCTGGACCTCGGCGCGATGGTCGCGGGCGCCAAGTTCCGCGGCGAGTTCGAGGAGCGGCTGAAGGCCGTCCTGAACGACATCAAGGCCTCCGACGGCCAGGTGGTCACCTTCATCGACGAGCTGCACACCGTGGTCGGCGCGGGCGCCGGCGGCGACTCCGCGATGGACGCGGGCAACATGCTCAAGCCGATGCTGGCCCGCGGCGAGCTGCGGATGGTCGGCGCCACCACGCTGGACGAGTACCGCGAGCGGATCGAGAAGGACCCGGCCCTGGAGCGCCGCTTCCAGCAGGTGCTGGTCGGCGAGCCCAGCGTGGAGGACTCGATCGCCATCCTGCGCGGCCTCAAGGGCCGGTACGAGGCGCACCACAAGGTGCAGATCTCGGACGCCGCCCTGGTCGCCGCCGCCACCCTGTCCAACCGCTACATCACCTCCCGCTTCCTGCCCGACAAGGCGATCGACCTGGTCGACGAGGCCGCCTCCCGGCTGCGGATGGAGATCGACTCCTCCCCGGTCGAGATCGACGAACTCCAGCGCGCCGTCGACCGGTTGCGGATGGAGGAGCTGGCCCTGGAGAAGGAGTCGGACCCGGCCTCGGTCGACCGGCTGGCCCGGCTGCGGCGCGATCTGGCCGACAAGAACGAGCAGTTGAGCGTGCTGACGGCGCGCTGGGACCAGGAGAAGAAGAGCCTCAACCGGGTCGGCGAGCTCAAGGAGCGGCTGGACGACCTGCACGGCGCGCTCGAACGGGCGCAGCGCGACGGGGACTTCGAGCGGGCCTCCAAGCTCATGTACGCCGAGATCCCGGCCGCCGAGAAGGAGCTCAGCGACGCCCAGGACCGCGCCGCCGACCAGGACTCCTCCGCCTCGATGGTCAAGGAGGAGGTCGGCCCGGACGACGTGGCCGATGTGGTCGCCTCCTGGACGGGCATCCCGGCCGGCCGCCTGCTGGAGGGCGAGAGCGCCAAGCTCCTGCGCATGGAGGAGGAGTTGGGCAAGCGCCTGATCGGACAGGCGGAGGCCGTGCAGGCGGTCTCGGACGCGGTACGCCGTACCCGCTCGGGCATCGCCGACCCGGACCGCCCGACCGGCTCCTTCCTCTTCCTCGGCCCCACGGGCGTCGGCAAGACCGAACTCGCCAAGGCCCTGGCCGACTTCCTGTTCGACGACGAGCGGGCGATGGTCCGGATCGACATGAGCGAGTACGGCGAGAAGCACTCGGTCTCCCGCCTGGTCGGCGCCCCGCCCGGGTACGTCGGCTACGAGGAGGGCGGCCAGCTCACCGAGGCGGTCCGCCGCCGCCCCTACAGCGTGGTGCTGCTGGACGAGGTCGAGAAGGCCCACCCCGAGGTCTTCGACGTGCTGCTCCAGGTGCTCGACGACGGCCGGCTCACCGACGGCCAGGGCCGCACGGTGGACTTCCGCAACGCGATCCTGATCCTCACCTCCAACCTGGGCAGCCAGTACTTGGTGGACCCGGCCATCCCGGAGGAGCGGAAGAAGGCCCTGGTGCTGGACTCCGTCCGGACCGCGTTCAAGCCGGAGTTCCTCAACCGGCTGGACGACATCGTGGTCTTCGACCCGCTGGGCACCGACGAGCTCAGCCGCATCGTCGACCTGCAGGTGGCCCGCCTCGGCGAGCGGCTGCGCGAGCGGCGGCTCACCCTGGACGTCTCCGCGGCCGCCCGCGACTGGCTGGCGCTCACCGGGTACGACCCGGCGTACGGCGCCCGCCCGCTGCGCCGACTGGTGCAGTCCGCGATCGGCGACCAGCTGGCCCGGGCGATCCTGTCCGGCCAGGTGCACGACGGGGACACCGTCCTGGTCGATCGGGACGACGAGGGCGACCACCTCACCGTCCGCAGCCGGGTCCCGCTGGAGAAGTAGCGACGGTGCACCGTACGGGCCGTTCCCCTCGCACGCGCGAGGGGAACGGCCCGCACCGCATGCGAGCCCGCACCGCATGCGCGCCCGCACCGCTTTCCTGGGCCGGCCGCTTTCCTGGGGCCGTCCGCCCTGCGGCGGAGCGGTCCCTAGTCCGCCCCTGCCAGCTGCCGCTGCTGCCGCGAGCGGTCCCGCCACGCGCGCGCCAGCCGGTGCAGCTCGGCCCCCTGGGACTCCGGAAGGTGCCAGGTCTGGGTGAGCAGCCGCAGTGTGGACACCCTCGGGCAGGACACCCCCCGCTCCAGGTCCCGGATCGACCGCACGCTCAGCCCCGAGGCTTCACCCAACTGCTCCTGCGTCATCCCCCGGTCCAGTCGGATGTTCCGCAGCAGCGTCCCGAGCGAGGCGCCCTCCCTGGTCACCGTACGCTCCATCACCGCTCCCCCATTCAGCTCAAACCACCTCAACTCTCCCGGCTCAGAAGGGTTTTGCCCCGCCGGTGAGTTCCGTCGCACGCTAACCGCATCCGGCCCGCACGGCAGGCGAACCCGTACGCCGGGCGCGTGACTTGGCTCACTCGCGCGCCGGGCGCCCGGCCGGCGCCGACAGGTTCCGCGGCGGGGCGGCGGCGCCGCGACGGCACGACGACCGGACGGCGGCGGCGCCCCGCCACCGTGGGTGACGAAGGCCCGCGCGCACCCCGGAACGAAGATCGACGCGCCCTTCGGTGCCCCTGTGAGCGGAGCCCCGAATGAGGCAGGATGGGAGGTGGAAAGGGCGGCCTCTCATTGCCGGCCACCACGTGCACTGAGGAAGAGGACCCCCATGAGCATCGACCCGTCGTCCATCCCCTCGTTCGGCGTGCCCCAGGGCGGCCAGCCCGGCGGCCAGGGCGGCCGGCCGGCCGGCCCTCCGCCGATCATCGTCCCGGACCAGGCCCTGGTCACCCAGCTGCTCGACCAGATGCAGCTCAAGCACGTCGTGGACGAGGAGGGCGACCTCACCGCCCCCTGGGAGGGCTTCCGCGTCTACTACATGTTCCGCGGCGAGCAGAAGGAGCTCTTCGCGGTGCGCGCCTTCTACGACCGCGCGTACCCGCTGGAGAAGAAGGGCGAGATCCTCGACCTGATCGACGAGTGGAACCGGGAGACCCTCTGGCCGAAGGTCTACACCCACACCCACGAGGACGGCGTGGTCCGCCTGATCGGCGAGGCCCAGATGATCGTCGGCACCGGCGTAAACCTGGACTACTTCGTCACCACCACGGCGAACTGGACCCAGGCCGCGGTCGGCTTCGAGCAGTGGATCGTCGAGCGCCTGGGCCTGCAGAACGAGATCGAGGGCGAGGACGGCGAGGGCGAGGACGGCGAGGAGGCCTGATCCCGGCCCCCGGCACGCACCCCCCGGCCCGGCCCCCGGCACGTCCGGCGGCCGGGCCGTCCTTTTGCTCGCCGCCCTCCCCGGCATGCGCGAGCGCACCGTCACCATCTACTCCGCCGGGGAGACCTTCTCCTTCACCGGCTGGACGGTCGGCTGGGTCAAGCGTCAAGCCCTGTTCGCCTACCTGTTTGCCGGCGAGCTGAGGGCGGATGCGGTGGCCCCTGCCGAGACGCCAGGTCAGTCCGCGAGCGCTCCCATGCCTTGGTTGAAGGCCGAGAGCAGCATCGGCTGAACTACCGGGTTCGAGGATGCCACCGAGAGAGTCCCCCAGATCCGCTGGCCCACCTCAGTCGGCCCTCTTGGACCGGCGCTGGTTCGGTCTCCTCCAGGATGTCCGCGTCCTGAACAGGGTCCTCCCGCTCGGTCTCGGAAAGTGCATGTCAGCGCCCGGGTCCGCCGCCGATCGCAGCCAGAGGCAACCGATTACTATCCGACAGTAATCATTTCTGGGGGAACGCAGGCTACGGGCAATGTCCCCGAGCCGACTGCAGGGGGGAACACATGGCGGATCCTGATCTGTCCTTGGAGTTCAAGGTCAATCCGGCCGAGCTGGACGGCTGCGGACAGAGCGCCCAGCACATAGGCGGTCTCATACCGGGCGAGACCTCGAAGATCACCGAGCCGTGCAGCCAGGCCGCGGGTGGTCTGAAGGGCTGGCTCACCGCCGGCGCGATCACCAACTGCAGCACCAACTCGCGCAGGGGCACAGTTACGGATCCTCGGTGGTCGGACAGGCGACCCAACACCCAGGAGGCTTGGCCGCTGACGACATCATCCTGGTCGGCAGCCCAGGTGTCGGGGTGGACAAGGCGTCGCAACTCGGGGTCGGCGCTGATCACGTGTACGTCGGCGCTGCCAAGAACGACCCTGTGGCCAACGCGCCGAGTCCCGGGATGCTCGGTGGTTTGGGCGAGTTGATCTACGAGCAGATCAATCACCCGGGCAAGCAGGCGTGGTTCGGCACGGACCCGGCCAGCGGGGACTTCGGCAGGCAGCGCTTCTCGGTGGCGGACGGGACCATCACCGACTCCCACGACGACTACTTCGGGAAGAACGGCGCGGGCGGCGACTCCCTCCCCAACATCGGGAAGATCGTGAGCGGCCACGGGAACGCGATCACCCGGCAGGACCCGCGGTGAGGGCCCCGACATGGCGCGTGACCGTGCCGGGGGCCGGGCTGGCCCTCCTCATCGGCTGGCTCGCCTGGCCGGAGCAGAAGGAACCCACCATGCCGGTCGAGCAGGCCCAGCACCGGGTCGAGGGCGAACTCGCCGATGTCGCTGGGGTCTTCCACCCGGGGCTCCAGTGGGCCGAGACGAAGTTCGAGAGCAACCCCGACCTGACCGGGTTCTGCGGAACGTCCGGGTGCAGGAAGACGGGTCGCACGGAGATGATCGCCGAGCAGGCGGCGCGGGTCCGGATCGCCTCCAGGCGGGGTCAGGAGCCGCTCGACCTCGTCCAGGCGCTCTGGACGGGCAAGGGCTACCCGGTCGAGCGCAACGAGGGCGCGGTGAAAGTGAGGGGCTCGGGGTTCACCCTCTGGTTCGCCGTGGGTGTGAACGGCTGCGCCAAGGTCCGAGCCACCCTGACCGATGTCACCGACACCACCGACAACAACGGCAACGGCGGGTTCCTCCGTGGACCGTTGAACTACGCCGACCAGTGCGCGACGGTCGAAGACCCGTACTGGTCCAGCTGAGGCACGAGTTGGGCCGGGGCGGCGGGCGCGCATGCTTGTCCGCCGCCCACCGGCCGTCAGAAGATGGCCCCCACGACGAGCCGTGAGGAGCCACCGATGGGTACCAGGCCGCTGCTGAACCGCCGACTGGCCGGGATGGGCACGACGATCTTCGCCGAGATGTCCGCCCTGGCCACCGCCACCGGTTCGATCAACCTCGGCCAGGGCTTCCCGGACACCGACGGGCCCGAGGAGGTCCGCGAGGCCGCCGTACGGGCCCTGCGCGAGGGCCACGGCAACCAGTACCCGCCCGGCCCCGGCGTCCCCGAACTGCGGCAGGCCATCGCCGAGCACCAGCAGCGCTTCCACGGCCTCGGCTACGACCCGGACACCGAGGTTCTGGTCACCGCCGGCGCCACCGAGGCCATCGCCGCCGCCCTGCTCGCGTTGCTGGAGCCCGGCGACGAGGTGATCGCCTTCGAGCCCTTCTACGACTCCTACGCCGCCTGCATCGCCATGGCCGGCGCCACCCGCCGCCCGCTCACCCTCCGGGCCCCGCACTTCCGCCCCGACCTCGACGAGCTGCGCGCCCTGATCACCCCGCGCACCCGGCTGCTGCTGATCAACACCCCGCACAACCCCACCGGCACCGTCCTGACCGCCGAGGAACTGGCCGCGATCGCCGCCCTCGCCGTCGAGCACGACCTGCTGGTGATCACCGACGAGGTCTACGAGCACCTCGTCTTCGGCACCACCCACCACCCGCTCGCCGCCCTGCCCGGCATGCGCGAGCGCACCGTCACCATCTCCTCCGCCGGCAAGACCTTCTCCTTCACCGGCTGGAAGGTCGGCTGGGTCACGGCGAGCCCCGCGCTGGTCTCCGCCGTCCGCACCGCCAAGCAGTACCTCACCTACGTCAGCGCGGGCCCCTTCCAGTACGCCGTCGCCGAAGCCCTCCGCCTGCCCGACGACTACTTCCGCACCCTGCGCTCCGACCTGCTCCGCAAGCGCGACCTGCTGCTCGACGGCCTCACGGCGGCGGGCTTCCGCACCTTCACCCCCGAGGGCACCTACTTCATCACCACCGACATCACCCCGCTCGGCGAGAAGGACGGCATCGACTTCTGCCGCTCCCTGCCCGAACGCTGCGGCGTGGTCGCCATCCCCAACGCCGTCTTCTACGACAACACCGACGCGGGACGCAGCCTCGTCCGCTTCACCTTCTGCAAGCGCGACGAAGTGCTCCAGGAGGCCGTCGCCCGCCTCCAGCAGCTCTGACGGGCGCTCGCATGGCCGTAACTCCCTTGTGACCACGCGGACTTGGCGGCTCACCCCGAGCGACTTCCCGGTTGTCGGGCCGGGCGCGGGTCGGTCCGGGGCGGCCCGTAGCCCAGCTGGGACGGGTTTGTGCAATGGAGGCGAGGGCTCGGGGGGTGGGCTGCCCGGATACGGCGCCGGCGGGAGGTTCGCGCGCCCCCTCGAACGGGGGCCTTTCTGGTCCGACATCAGTTCTGATGTGTATCCAACTCCCGTGAAGAGCTTGCTTCTTTGCTGCCAGTGAGGCAAATTCGGCGACCCAGCCGGCACTCCCGGCCGCCCTCGACGCCCTGTGCGTGGAGGGCGGCGGCGCGTGGAGCGCGCGAAGGGCGCACTACCGGCGCGCACGGCGCACAGGCCGGTGACAGGGGCGCGCGCTGTGCAAAGTCGCACACCGGCTCGATCAGAGCCGGGGAGCAGGTGTGCTCGAAACGGTGAATGCTTGACAAAGTTGGGTAAATCACCGACGGACCCGGCGTATTCATGCTTCTCTGCTGCTGAATCTCCAGCCGGAATCCTTCCTTCCACGGTCGGCCGCGCCCAGGGCCGCACAGCCACGAACAGCCTCGCCATCGCCTAGGCCTACTCGGTGCTGCTCGGCGGGCGCGCACGGAGCTGAAACGCGGAGCCGAGCATGCTCACCACACTGCAGACCTCCTACACGGACACCCGCGCCGGTGACCTGGCCTGGTGCCTCGGCGGCGACCCGCTGCCCGCTCTCGCCGTCCGCGACCTGAGACTCGACGGCGACCGTCCCAACGCCTCCGGCACCCTCCAGCTCCGGTTGCTGGGCGCCTCGCACCAGGTGGTGATCTCGGCCGGCCCCGGCGACTGCCTGGAGACCGTCGCCTGCCTGCCCGGCCGCCGCACCCCGCTGCCCGCCCGGGTGGCCAAGCAGGTCGGCGGCTGGGAGTACGAGTTCGCCGCCCGGATCGAGGCGCTGCCGCCGCACGACTTCGCGGCCCGCGCCCAGGAGCTGCTGGCCCTGGTCGAGGGCCACCCGCGCGGCCTCGCGGGGGTCTTCCCGGGCGACCCGAGCGCCTTCACCGCACTGGTCACCCAGGGTGGCCCGGACCGGCTGCTCTGGCGGACCTGGCACGCCTACCCGCAGGAGGGGCAGCTGGTCTGCACCCGCTCCTCGCTGGTGGTGTCGGGGCCGTGAGGACCCACGAGCCGGGCGGGACCACCTGTCCGGTCGTACGCTACCCAGCACAAGCCTATGAATCGCACGCAGGAACGATTCGTCAATCCGACGGCCCTCACTGTCCGTCGGATGGGCGCAGCTATCCGTCCCGCACGTCCCCTAGCGTTTGTTCGTGATCAACCATCCGGCCGGTCCGCCCGCACACCCGCAAGTGGACCTCGACGACGGCACCCCACCCCCGCCCGGGCGCAGCCTCATCCCCCTGCCCGCCCGCCGTCGCTCCCGGCTGCGCTCCCGCCCCCGGCTCGCCCGGCTCACCGTTCTGCTGGCCGCTTTCGTCTGCGCGGCCTGCGGACTCGTCTACGAGCTCGAACTCGTGGCGCTCGGCGGCTACCTGCTCGGGGACACGGTCACCCAGACCTCGGTCGTGCTCTCCGTCATGGTGTTCGCGATGGGCCTCGGCTCGCTGCTCGCCAAGCGGCTCACCCGCCGCCCCGCGACCGCCTTCGCCCTGGTCGAATGCGCCCTCGCGCTCACCGGCGGGCTCTCCGTCCTCGCCCTGTACTCCTGCTGGGCCTGGATCGGCCGCTACCAGGCCGCGACGGTCGGCCTCACCTGCCTCATCGGCATCCTCATCGGCGCCGAGATCCCGCTGTTGATGACCCTCATCCAACGGATCCGGCGCGAGGACGCCGGCCGCGCGGTCGCCGACCTGTTCGCCGCTGACTACGTGGGCGCGCTGATCGGCGGCCTCGCCTTCCCCTTCCTGATCCTGCCCCGGCTCGGCCCCGGCGACGGCGCCCTGCTCACCGGAGCGGTCAACGCCGTCGCCGGGGCCGCCGTGGTGCTCTGGCTCTTCCGCGAGGAACCCGCCCCCCGGATACGACGACTGCTCTGGGGCGGTTGCACCCTCGTCCTCGCCGTGCTCGCGGCCGCCGCCGCGGGCTCCGACTCCATCGAACGCGCCGCCCGGCACGCCCTCTACGGCGACCAGGTCCGCTACGCCACCCGCAGCCGGTACCAGGAGATCGTGCTCACCGGCCCCGCCGAAGGCCCGCTCCGGCTCTACCTCGACGGACGGCTCGCGGTCTGCGGGCCCGATGAATACCGGGGCAGCGAGGCGCTCGTCCACCCCGCCCTGGCAGCCGGACCCGACGCCCGGGTCCTGCTGCTCGGCGGCGGCGACGGCCTCACCCTGCGGGAGGTGCTGCGGCACCGGGGCGTCCGCTCCGTCCGGCTGGTCGACACCGACCCCGCCCTCCCCCGGCTCGCCGGCACCGACCCCGGACTCGCCGCCCTCAACGGCCACTCCCTGGACGACCCCCGGGTCCGCACCACTGCGGCCGACCCGGTGGCCTGGCTGCGCGGCGCGCCCGCCGAGGAGTACGACGTCGTGCTCGCCGACCTGCCCGCACCCGCCGACGGCGGGCCGGTCGAGTTCCACACCCAGGAGTTCTACGGCCTCGCGGCCCGACTGCTGGCCCCCGGCGGCCGGATCGCCGTCCGCGGCGGGGAAGGCGGGGAGGTCGCGGACGGGGACGGCGGCCTGTGGCGGATCGAGTCGGGGCTGCGGGCCGCCGGACTGCGGACGACCCCGTACGCGGTCGAGGGCAGCGCCACCGCGACCTGTCGCCCGGGCCCGCCGGACACCGTCCAGGCTTTCGTGGTCGCCGCCGCCACCCCGCCCCCGCTCGACCTCGCCCCCGACGCCCCACCGCCTCGCGCCCTCGCCCCGGACGCCCTCCGGAGTTCCAGCGCCCGCCTCACCGCCCTCCGGCCGCCCCGTTCCCCGGCCCCTCTCACGCTCCTCGGGCCGCGTTGAGGGGCGGAGGAGGAGGGCCGCGCCGACGGGGGCGTGGGCGGAAGGCCGGTGGCCCGCTCGGACCTGCCGGTCCGGAGGCTGTCGGCGGGCCCCGGGGGGCTGCGAAGACGGCGGGGGCGGGTGGTGGCGGAAAGTCGGGCGGTGGTGGGTGGGGACCGGGCGGGGCCCAGTCGGTAGGCTCCGTTGCATGGAGCATGACGTTGTCGTCCCGATGTCCGCAGAGCTGGTGCGGCAGGCCTTGCAGGATCCGGCGCTGCTGGCGCGGAGCGTGCCGGGGCTGAGCACCGAGCCGGCTGCGGTCGGGGCCGGGTCGGCCGAGGAGATCGGCGGACGGCTGAAGCTGCGGATCGGCGGCTCCACGATCACCTTCAAGGGCGTGCTGTCGCTGATCGAGGGCCGCAACGGGGTGCTCACCGTGCTCGCCGAGGGTCAGGAGGCCCGGGGCAGCGGTGAGGCGACCGCCACCGTGCGGGTGAGCGTCACGGACGGCGCCGAGGACGGCACCGCGACGGTCCGCTTCACGGGCGACCTGAGCGCCACCGGCCGGCTGACCGAGTTCGACGCCGAGACCCTCGACGCCGCCGGTCGCCGTCTGCTGGAACGCTTCGCCACCGCGCTCACCTCCCCGGACGCCCCGGACGCCCCGGACACCCTGGACGCCCCCGAGGAGGGCGACGAGGAGCTCGCGAACGAGACCGACACCGGCACCGGCACCGGCGACGAGAGCACGGACGGAACCGGGACCGACGCCGAGATCCTCTTCATCGAGGAGCGCCAGGACCAGCCCGGCGACGACCTGGACGACGACCTCTCCGACCTGATCGCCTTCTCCGACGCCGATGCCGAGCGCTTCGGCCTCCCCACCGGCTCGGCCGACGACGAGGACGACGAGGACGAGGACGACGTCGACGACGTGGACGGCGCCGCCGGGGAGGCCGGTGACGGCCTCCGGGACGGGGTTGCCGAGGATCTCCCCGCCGAGCCCCTGTTCGCCTACGAGGACGAGCCCGAGCTCACCGGCCCGATCCGCCGCAGCATCGTCGGCCGTTCGGCCGAGGAGGTGGACCACGCCCCGCCGCGCGGCCGCTACGCCCCGGCGCTGCCGGCCCGCAGTGCGCGGGCCCGGGCGGCGTCCCGCTGGGGCGGCGAGGCCGGCGGCATCGTGGTGCCGGGCGCGGGTGGCCGCAGTGCGGTGCCGTGGGTGATCGGTGGTTCGGTGGCCCTGCTGGGCGGTGCCGTGGTGCTGGTCAGGGCGCTGCGACGCCGCTAGGGCCGGTCCGGCCGCGAGCGCTTCACGGGCCGCCAGGCCCTAGACTGAACGCTCATGAGCAACGACCGCGACGCCCTGCTGGCACAGATCAAGGACAAGGCCGTCGTGCACGGCAAGGTCACCCTTTCCTCCGGCAAGGAGGCCGACTACTACGTCGACCTGCGCCGGATCACGCTGGACGGCGAGGCCGCCCCGCTGGTCGGCCGGGTGATGCTGGACGCGACCTCCCACCTGGAGTACGAGGCCGTCGGCGGTCTGACCCTGGGTGCCGACCCGGTGGCCACCTCGATGCTGCACGCCGCCGCCGCGCGCGGGCAGAAGCTGGACGCCTTCGTCGTCCGCAAGACCGGCAAGGCGCACGGTCTGCAGCGCCGGATCGAGGGCCCGGACGTGAAGGGCCGCCGGGTGCTGGCGGTCGAGGACACCTCCACCACCGGTGGCTCGGTGCTGCAGGCCGTCGAGGCGCTGCGCGAGGCGGGGGCCGATGTGGTCGGCGTCGCGGTGATCGTCGAGCGCGGTGGCGCGGGCGCCGTCGAGGAGCAGGGCCTGCCGTACGTGACCGCGTACACCCTGGACGACCTGGGCCTCTGACCCTGCGGGACCCCGGACGACACGAAGGGCCGGGTCCTGTTTCACGTGAAACCACGTGGAACGGGACCCGGCCCTCGAAGCATCCGCAGCGAGGCCGTGAACGGGGACCTCAGCCGCGCCGGTGCCGCCCGCCGCCGGCAGTGCCGCTGCCCTGCACGGCGTCCACGGCGGGCGCCTCGACGAGGCCGGCCTTCTTCTTCCGGCGTTCCCGCATGACCTCGACCAGGATCGGCGAGATCGACAGCAGCACGATCAGCAGCACCGCCGGGATCAGGTACTTGTCGATCACCGGGGCGAGCGCGTCGCCGAAGAAGTAGCCGATCAGCAGCATGGACTCGGTCCAGAGCACACCGCCGACGACGTTCCACACGAAGAAGGTCCTGGCGGGCATCTCCAGGGTGCCGGCCACCGGGTTCAGGAAGGTGCGGATGATCGGCATGAAGCGGGCCAGCACCACGGCCTTGCCCGAGCCGAACTTGTTGAAGTACTCCTCCGCCTTGATCACGTAGTCGCGGCGGAAGATCTTCGACTCGGGCTTGTCGAACATCTTCGGTCCGACCTTGGCCCCGATCAGGTGCCCCAGCTGGGCACCGGCGATCGCCGCGATGGGGCAGCCGGTGAGCAGGACGGCGATCGGCAGCTTGGCGCCGTCCCCGAGCACCGAGGAGGCGGCGTTCGAGGCGGCGACGCCTCCGATGATCAACAGCGAGTCACCGGGGAAGAAGAAGCCGACCAGCAGGCCGGTCTCCGCGAAGATGATCGCGATCAGCCCGATGGCGCCGAGGGACGAGATCAGGGATTTGGCGTCGAGCAGATTGACGGCCAGCTGGTTGTAGTCCACGGGCGCAGGATAGCGGGCGTACCTTTCCGACGACTTCCGGCCGAGCCGTCACGGGCGACGTCCCGACAGGCGGGCTCCTGCTGACCTGCGGCCACGAGTCTGGGAAGATGGCACAGGCGTCCGGTCCGCGGCCGGGCCACCACCCTCATGGCCGTACCGCGGAGGTCGCCTCGAACCTTGGTGCCGGAGAGCCACACCGCAGCGCCGCGCGTCGGCGGGCCGGCACGGAGTCGTCATGAAGGCGTACACAGCGTCGGACAGCACCGTCCGTACGCCGCAACCCGACAGGAGCGGATCGCATGCCCATCGCAACTCCCGAGGTCTACAACGAGATGCTCGACCGGGCCAAGGCGGGCAAGTTCGCCTACCCGGCCATCAACGTCACCTCGTCGCAGACCCTGCACGCCGCGCTGCGCGGTTTCGCCGAGGCCGAGAGCGACGGCATCATCCAGATCTCGACCGGTGGCGCGGAGTTCCTGGGCGGCCAGCACAACAAGGACATGGTGACCGGCGCCGTCGCGCTCGCCGAGTTCGCCCACATCGTCGCCGCCAAGTACGACATCACCGTCGCGCTGCACACCGACCACTGCCCGAAGGACAAGCTGGACGGCTACGTCCGCCCGCTGCTGGCGATCTCCGCCGAGCGCGTGGCCAAGGGCGAGAACCCGCTGTTCCAGTCGCACATGTGGGACGGCTCGGCCGAGACCCTCGCCGACAACCTGTCCATCGCGCAGGAGCTGCTGGCCCAGGCCGCCGCCGCCAAGATCATCCTTGAGGTCGAGATCACCCCGACCGGCGGCGAGGAGGACGGCGTCTCGCACGAGATCAACGACGAGCTGTACACCACCGTCAACGACGCCGTGCGCACCGCCGAGGCCCTGGGCCTGGGCGAGAAGGGCCGCTACCTGCTGGCCGCCTCCTTCGGCAACGTGCACGGCGTGTACAAGCCGGGCAACGTCGTCCTGAAGCCGGAGCTGCTGCGCGAGCTGCAGGACGCGATCGGCAAGCAGTACGGCAAGACCGACCCGTTCGACTTCGTCTTCCACGGCGGCTCCGGCTCCACCGCCGAGGAGATCGCCACCGCGCTGGAGAACGGCGTGGTGAAGATGAACCTGGACACCGACACCCAGTACGCCTTCACCCGCCCGGTGGCCGGCCACATGTTCGCCAACTACGACGGCGTGCTGAAGGTCGACGGCGAGGTCGGCAAGAAGAACACCTACGACCCGCGCACCTGGGGCAAGCTGGCCGAGGCCGGCATGGCCGCCCGCGTGGTCGAGGCCGCCGAGCAGCTGCGTTCGGCCGGCAAGCGCCTGAAGTGAGCCCGCTGAAGCGAGCGTGAAACCGGTCGTGCCCCCGGCGGTCTCCCGCCGGGGGCACGGTCGTGTCCGGGTTCGGTGGTTCCTACTGCTTGAGCTCGGCGTAGGCCTCAGCGCTGCTGTCCTTCAGGAACTGCCAGCAGCGGGCCTCCTCCTCGGTCTCCTTGATCGCGCCGGCCGCCCGGGCGAGCGCGGCCAGGCAGCGCAGGAAGCCGCGGTTGCCGCGGTGGTCCCACGGCACCGGCCCGTGGCCCTTCCAGCCGCTGCGGCGCAGCTGGTCGAGGCCCCGGTGGTAGCCGGTGCGGGCGTAGGCGTAGGACTCGACGTAGCGGCCCGCCGCGTAGGCGTCGTCCGCGAGCATGGCCCAGGCGAGGCAGAAGGCCGGGAAGTCGGCGGCCACCTGGGTCGGTGAGGCCGACTCCTCCGCCAGCATCCGGTAGGGCTGCTCTTCCTCCGGCAGGAGGGTCGGTTCGGGGCCGTCGAGAAGATTCTTGTGAATCGCCATGCAGTGCAGTCTGCCACCCGGGGCCCAGGGGTCAACCGACCCGCCCTGCTCGGCCACCCCCGCGGGACGCTCGGTGCCGGACGGTGACCACGATCTCGCCGATCCGCCCGTTGGCCTCCGGGTACCGGCGGGCTCCACGGCCTCCCGGGCCTTCCCGGACGCCCCGGCGCCACCGTCCGGGACCCCCACCTGCATACCTGGTATGTAGACATTCACCCGTTCGCATGCCAGGGTGTCGCTCGTGCCCGCAGCCAGATCCGCCCGGAGGCGAACCGCTTCGTCTGGGAACGCTCGCAACACCCGTCGCCGCCGTTCACGCCGCCGGATCGGCCCTGGCATGCTCACGGCACTCATCGCATCGGTGCTGCTGCTGGGCGTCGCCGCCTTCGCCCTGAACCGCCCCACCGACACCCCGGCCCCCGTCGCGACCGCCCAGGCCCGGGTCGCCCCGCCCGGCGAGCAGGCGCCGACGACGACTGCGGCTCCAGCCCCGTCCGTCACCCCGACCCCGACGACGGCCCCCACGCCGACGCCCACCGCGCCCGACCCCGGCCCCACCAAGGGCGCCGGCACCTTCAGCATCGCCCCGGCCAGCGCCAAGGCCATCGGCCGCGGCACCGTACGCCGCTACCGGGTCGAGGTCGAGGACGGCATCGGCATCGACGCCGCCTCGGCCGCCGCGCAGATCCACGGCATCCTCGGCGACCGCCGCGGCTGGACCAACGACCGCAAGAACGCCTTCCAGCTGGTCGCGGGCGGCTCGTACGACTTCACCGTGAAGATCGCCTCCCCGGCAACCGTGGACAAGATCTGCGGCGCCTCCGGGCTGGACACCCACGGCGAGGTCAACTGCAACGTCGGCAACCAGGTGCTCGTCAACTCCAAGCGCTGGAACACCGGTTCACCGCAGTTCAGCGGCCCGCTGGACGAGTACCGGGCGCTGATCGTCAACCACGAGGTCGGCCACCGGATCGGCCACGGACACGAGACCTGCCCCGGCCCCGGCAAGCCCGCGCCCGCGATGATGCAGCAGATCTACGGCCTCAAGGGCTGCGCGCCGAACGCCTGGCCGTACTCGGCGGACGGCACCTACCTGAGCGGCCCGGCGGTGCCGTAGCCGTACCGAAGCCGTTCCGCGGCCCGCAGCCGTCCCGCAGTGCAACGGAGTTGAGACCGGATCGGCAACCCTCCGGCACGACCACGGCCTACCCTCCGATCATGACCGCTGCCCAACGTCTGAGACTCACCGCCGCGTTCGCCGTCGCCGGGATCGCATTCGGCACCGCGGCGTGCTCGTCCTCGACCTCCGCCGCCACCAGCGGCGGAGCGCTCTCCTACGACCGCGTCCGGTCGACGGCCCTGGACCTGGCCAAGAACAGGTCCAGCACCTGCCCGTTCGGACTCGACCTCGCCAAGGCCGCCTCCGCGGCCGGGATCGCCGGCGCCGTCGCCCCCGCCGTGACGGACGGAGGCTCCGTCACGGGCAACGCAGGGAACGGCGTCCCGGCCCAGCCCTGGCCTTCGGGAAACACCGGTCACCCGCCGACCATGACCGAGATGCCGGCCACTCCCCCGAACGCCCAGATCACCTGCTCGTACACGGTCGGCGCGTCAACCGTCGACGTCGAGCTGCTGGCCGTGCCGAAGAACGACTACGGCATCAGCATGCTGCTTCCCTCGATCGCGCGCGCCGGGCTGCTCAGCGTGGACCAGCTCTCCCGGTTCTCCGCCGACCGGCCCGCCGTCGGGCAGACCAAGCTCACCCCGGGCGGGGGCACCGCCGCCGTCGCCCGGATCGCGCTGCACGGCGACGGGGACCTGGTGCTGATGCTCGACCAGAACACCACCGGCGGGGCGGCCCAGGACCCGGCCCTGGCCGGCGAACCGCTGCGCAAGGCCGCCGAAGCCCTGGCGGGGCAGATCCACTGACCGGCTGGGGCGTGTCTTCGGACACGCCCCAACCGTGGCCCTAACCGAGCACCGGCAGGTACTCCCCCAGGTCGCTGCGCTCGCCCGAGGCGGCCACCGCGTGGTCCGCCACCGCCGCCGCCCAGGGCACCCGGCCGGTGGCCAGCCGGATCCAGGTCAGCGGGTCGGTCTCGACCACGTTGGGCGGGGTGCCCCGGGTGTGCCTGGGCCCCGGGACGGCCTGGACGACCGCGTACGGCGGGATCCGCAGCTCGACCGCGCCGCCGGGCACCCGGTCGGCGAAGGCGTCCGCCAGCATCCGGGTGACGGCGGCGAGGGCCTGGCGGTCGTGCGGGAAGGCGTCCAGGCCCAGCGCGTCGGCCAGGTCGTCGGCGTGCACCACGGCCTCCACCAGCCTGGTCACCAGGTAGTCGGTCAGGAGCATCCGCCGACCGACCACGACGGCGGTCGGCTCCCGCTCCGCCCCGGCGGGCCGGTCGAGCACGGCCCGTACGGCGTCGAGCGACCGGTCGAACGCGGCGGCCACCTCCGCGGGCGGGCCCGCGAACCCGGTCGCCGCGTGCTCCGTCACCGCGCTGTCGACGGCCACGGCCATCGTCCGGCTCAACTCCGCGTAGCCGGCCAGCGAGAGCACCGGCCCGTCCGGCGCCGGGGCGTCCACCGCGACCGCCGGGTGGCCCAGCGCCATGCTCAGGTGCGCCAGCAACTCCCGCACCCGCCAGGTGCCGAGCCGCGTCGGCCGCTCCAACTGGTCGGCGCCGAGGCCGTGGACGACGGCACGGAGCGACTCGCCCTGGGCGACCAGCGCGGCGCGGACCTTCTGCGGTTGGTACGTACGGGACTTGGGAGGCATGGGGCCCAACATACGCCGAGGGACGGACGGTTCCGGAGAACCGTCCGTCCCTCGAACCGCCGATCAGGCCAGCAGGGCCTCGATGACGCCGGTGTGGGCGTCCTTCAGCTCGGCCAGCGAAACGGTGAACTGCCCCTGGACGTCCAGGGAGTCGCCGTCCACGACACCGATCCGGGTGGCCGGCAGGCCACGCGCGGTGCACATGTCGTTGAAGCGGAGCTCCTCGCTGCGCGGCACCGCCACGACGGCGCGGCCGGCCGACTCCGAGAACAGGAACACGAACGGGTCGGTGCCCTCGGGCACGACGATCCGCGCGCCGTGGCCGCCCTTGAGGCAGCTCTCCACGAGCGCCTGGCCGAGGCCGCCGTCGGACAGGTCGTGCGCGGCGTCGATCATGCCGTCGCGCGAGGCCGAGATCAGGATCTCGCCGAGCAGCCGCTCGCGCTCCAGGTCCACCTTGGGCGGCAGGCCGCCGAGGTGGTCGTGGACGACCTGCGACCAGGCCGAGCCGCCGAGCTCGTCCGCCGTGTCGCCGAGCAGGTAGAGCAGCTGCCCCTCCTCGGCGAAGGCGACCGGGGTGCGCCGGGTGACGTCGTCGATGACGCCGAGCACCGCGACCACCGGGGTCGGGTGGATGGCGACCTCGCCGGTCTGGTTGTACAGGGAGACGTTGCCGCCGGTGACCGGGGTGCCGAGCACCAGGCAGGCGTCGGCCAGGCCACGGGTCGCCTCGGCGAACTGCCACATCACGTCCGGGTCCTCGGGGGAGCCGAAGTTGAGGCAGTCGGAGACGGCGAGCGGCTTGGCACCGCCGGCCGCGACGTTGCGGTACGCCTCGGCCAGGGCCAGCTGGGCGCCGGTGTAGGGGTCCAGCTTGGCGTAGCGGCCGTTGCCGTCGGTGGCGACCGAGACGCCCAGGTTGGTCTCGTCGTCGATCCGGATCATGCCCGAGTCCTCGCCGTGCGAGAGCACGGTGTTGCCGAGCACGTAGCGGTCGTACTGGTCGGTGATCCAGGACTTGGAGGCCTGGTTCGGGTGGCTCGCGACCTTCAGCAGGTCGGCCTTGAGGCCCTCGCCGGTGGTCGGGCGGGCCAGCCGCTCGGCGGTGGGGGCGTCGGCCTGCAGCGCGTCCTGCCAGCTCGGGCGGGCGTAGGGGCGCTGGTAGGTCGGGCCCTCGTGGGCGACGGTGCGCGGGGGCACGTCCACCACGAGCTCGCCGTGCCAGAAGATCTCCAGGCGCTCGCCGTCGGTGACCTCACCGATGACGTTGGCGATGACGTCCCACTTCTCGCAGATCTCCAGGAAGCGGGCGACCTTGTCGGGCTCGACGATCGCGCACATGCGCTCCTGCGACTCGCTCATGAGGATCTCCTCCGGCGAGAGCGTGTGGTCGCGCAGGTGCACCGTGTCGAGGTCGATCCGCATGCCGCCGGAGCCGGCCGAGGCCAGCTCGCTGGTGGCGCAGGACAGGCCGGCGCCGCCGAGGTCCTGGATGCCCTTGACGAGCTTCTCCCGGAAGATCTCCAGGGTGCACTCGATCAGGAGCTTCTCCTGGAACGGGTCGCCGACCTGGACGGCCGGGCGCTTGGCCGGCTTGGTGTCGTCGAAGGTCTCGGAGGCCAGCACCGAGACGCCGCCGATGCCGTCGCCACCGGTGCGGGCCCCGTACAGGATGACCTTGTTGCCGGCGCCGGAGGCCTGCGCGAGGTGGATGTCCTCGTGCTTCATGACGCCCACGCACAGCGCGTTGACCAGCGGGTTGCCCTGGTAGCAGGAGTCGAAGACGACCTCGCCGCCGATGTTCGGCAGGCCCAGGCAGTTGCCGTAGCCGCCGATGCCCGCGACGATGCCGGGCAGCACGCGCCGGGTGTCCGGGTGGTCGGCCGCGCCGAAGCGCAGCGGGTCCATCACGGCGACCGGGCGGGCGCCCATCGCCAGGATGTCGCGCACGATGCCGCCGATGCCGGTGGCCGCGCCCTGGTAGGGCTCGATGTACGAGGGGTGGTTGTGCGACTCGACCTTGAAGGTCACCGCGTAGCCCTGGCCGACGTCGACCACACCGGCGTTCTCGCCGATGCCCACCAGCATCGCGTCCGAATCCGGCTTCTTCTCGCCGAACTGCTTCAGGTGGACCTTGCTGCTCTTGTACGAACAGTGCTCGGACCACATGACCGAGTACATCGCGAGTTCGGCGCCGGTCGGGCGGCGGCCGAGAATCTCCCGGATGCGCGCGTACTCGTCCTCCTTGAGGCCGAGTTCGGCCCAGGGCTGGGCGGCGTCCGGGGTCTGCTCGGCGTTCTTGACGGTGTCGAGGCTCATCAGGCGTTCACCAGCTGCTTCAGTACGGAAGTGAAGAAGCCCAGGCCCTCGGTGGTCGGACCGGTGAGCGGCTCCACGGCGTGCTCCGGGTGCGGCATCAGGCCGACGACATTGCCGGCGGCGTTGGTGATGCCGGCGATGTCGCGGTACGAACCGTTCGGGTTACCGTACCCATCAGCGGCGTTGCCGCGGGCGAGGTACCGGGCCACGACCCGGCCCTCCGCCTCCAGTTCGTCCAGGACGTGCGCGTCGGCGACGAAGCGGCCCTCGCCGTTCTTCAGCGGCACCACGATTTCCTGGCCGGCCGAGTAATCCCCGGTCCAGGCCGTCTCCGCGTTCTCGATGCGCAGCTTCTGGTCGCGGCAGACGAAGTGCAGCGAGTCGTTCCGGGTGAGCGCGCCGGGCAGCAGGTGCGATTCGCAGAGCACCTGGAAGCCGTTGCAGATACCCAGGACCGGCATTCCGAGCTTGGCCTGCTCGATGACGGTCTCCATCACCGGCGAGAAGCGGGAGATCGCGCCGCAGCGCAGATAGTCGCCGTAACTGAATCCGCCCGGCAGGACGACGGCGTCGACCTGGTGGAGATCCTTGTCACGGTGCCAGAGGGCGACCGGCTCCGCGCCGGCCAGGCGGACCGCGCGCTGGGCGTCGCGGTCGTCGAGCGAGCCGGGGAAAGTGACGACGCCGATGCGGGTGGTCACTTCGCCGCCTCCTCGACGCGGACGGTGAAGTCCTCGATCACGGTGTTGGCGAGAAAGGTCTCGGCGGCTTCGCGGATACGGGCGAGCGCGGCGTCGTCGACCGGGCCCTCCAACTCCAGCTCGAAACGCTTGCCCTGGCGGACGTCGGCGATCCCGGTGAATCCGAGACGGGGCAGTGCACGCTGCACCGCCTGTCCCTGGGGGTCGAGGATCTCCGGCTTGAGCATGACGTCGACTACGACGCGTGCCACTGGCACTCCCGGTGGTGTCTTCGGTGAGGCGGGGGAACTCCAGACTACCGGCCGTTCGGGGCAGGATTGCTGGCCGGGGATAGTGACGCGCGTAGACCCAGGACCCTTACGCCGCAAGGGATCCGGGGCCCCCGCCCCCCGCCCCGGCCGACCCGTTTCCGCGGATTCGGGACGCCGAACGACGACCCCGGAGAACACCCGAATACGGCACTTGGGGACAGAACCGCCCGTCCCGCGCATCGGTATCCGGCAGTCCCGCAAGACTCGTGAATATCCGGAAAAGAATGCCGGACTCTTCGATTTCGACCCCCTTCGGGTGCAGAATAGGGCCACCTGTCGCGGCAAGTGCTGCGTATCCGGCGGGCCACCGGGCCTGCCCGTGTGCGCTTGCGCGAGTTGGTGCACATCAGGCCACGGGGCACACTCCGTGAACCGGCGGCCGAATTGCCCGAGAGGATTGACACCCATGGCTCAGCGTGTAGTTGTCACGCTCTCCGACGACCTGGACGGCGGCGCCGCCGCTGAAACCGTCCACTTCGGCGTCGACGGGAAGTCGTACGAGATCGACCTGTCCGTGGACAACGCGGAAAAGCTGCGGGAGGCCCTCGCCCCGTTCGTCGCGGCCGGCCGGCGCCAGAGCCGCACCGGAAAGTCCTTCCGCCGCACCGCGCTCACCCCGGACCCGGCCGCCGTGCGCGCCTGGGCCCTGTCGCGCGGCATGGAACTGCCGGCCCGCGGCCGGATCCCCAAGCACGTGTACGAGGCGTTCGCCGAGGCGAACTGACCCCGTCGGGGCACCGCCCCCGGTCGCCCTGCCCGCCCGGACCGGAAGGGTGGGGCGACCACCCCGAACGATGCTGTAGAGTATTCCTCGTCGCCGCAACGGAGAGATCCGAAGAGGCGGCGGGTGCCCCACCAGGCATCCTGCGGACGTGGCTCAGTTGGTAGAGCATCACCTTGCCAAGGTGAGGGTCGCGAGTTCGAATCTCGTCGTCCGCTCGCAGTGCGCGAGCACAGCACAACTCAATAGTTTGACCCTGCGGACGTGGCTCAGTTGGTAGAGCATCACCTTGCCAAGGTGAGGGTCGCGAGTTCGAATCTCGTCGTCCGCTCCAGAGCGAAGGCCCCCTCGATCGAGGGGGCCTTCGACGTATTCCGGCCCCTCCTCGCATTCCCCCATGACATTTGTCATCGCCGACCCGTGGATCCGCACCGCCGATCCGTGACGGCGCGCACTGCCCGCGCGCCCGGGGCGCCGGGAGGCTTGGGGCATGGAAACGAGCAAGCCCGGTCGTCCCGGCCGGAACGTGATCGAGGTCACCGACCTGCACCGGCACTACGGCACCGGTGCCACCGAGTACCACGCCGTCCGCGGCGTCGACCTGACCGTCGGCCGCGGCGAGCTGTTCGCCCTGCTCGGCACCAACGGCGCCGGAAAGACCTCCACCATGGAGGTCATCGAGGGCCTGGCCGCGCCCAGCGGCGGCACCGTCCGGGTGCTCGGCCACGACCCCTTCACGGAGCGCGCCGCCGTCCGGCCGCGGATCGGCGTCATGCTCCAGGAGGGCGGCTTCCCCGGCGAGCTCACCGCCGCCGAGACCGGCCGGGCCTGGGCCGGGTTGACCAGCGGCGCCCGTCCGGTCGCGGAGGCGCTGGAGCTGGTCGGCCTCGGCCACCGGGCCGGCGTCCGGGTCAAGCAGCTGTCCGGCGGCGAACGGCGCCGGCTCGACCTGGCGATGGCCCTGCTCGGCCGCCCCGAGGTGCTCTTCCTGGACGAGCCCAGCACCGGCCTCGACCCGGAGGCGCGCGCCGCCGTCTGGCGGCTGGTCCGCGAGCTGCGCGCCCAGGGCACCACGGTGCTGCTCACCACCCACTACCTGGAGGAGGCCGAGGAGCTCGCCGACCGGCTGGCCATCCTGCACGGCGGGCAGGTCGTCACCAGCGGCACCGTCGCCGAGGTGATCGCCGGACGGCCCTCCCGGATCACCTTCGAGCTCCCGGAGCTGCTCGACCCCGTGGCGGCCGGACCCGCGCTGCCCGTCCTGCCCGGGGCCGAGGTCACCGTCGACGGCCGCAAGGTCACCGTGCAGAGCATCGGCCTCCAGGACACCCTCACCGACCTGCTCGGCTGGGCCAGGCACCACGGGATCGCGCTCGGCGCCCTGGACGCCCGCAGCGCCTCGCTGGAGGAGGCCTTCCTCGCCATCGCCTCCGAGGCCGCCCAGCAGGCCCCGCCCCAGGCCGCCGCCGCCGACCGTCCCGCCCGCCGCCTGATCGGATCCGCCCGATGACCACCGCCGCCCCGGCCACCGCGCCCGCCACCGACACCGTCGCCGGCCCGCCGACCACCACCACAGCCGGCCGGCTGCTCGCCCTCGGCCGGGCCGAGGCCACCCTGCTGCTGCGCAACCGCGCCGCGCTGTTCACCGCCGTGGTGCTGCCGGTGGTGCTGATCAGCACCCTCCACGGGCTGCTCAAGAAGCAGTCCGAGGACAACCCCGGGCTGGACGTCCACTCGCTGCTGGTCTACGGCTCGGTCGGGATGGTCCTGGCCTTCGTCGTGTACTACAACCTGACCGCCGCGTACGTGGGGCGGCGCGGCGAGCTGGTGCTGAAGCGGCTGCGCACCGGCGAGGCCAAGGACCTGGAGATCCTGCTCGGCACCGCCGTCCCCTCGCTCGTCCTCGGACTGTTCATGGCCGCCCTGATCGGGATCTGCGGCAGCGTCGGCCTGCACCTGGCCGTCCCGGTCAACCCGGTGCTGATGCTGGTCGGCCTGCTGATGCTGCTGGCCACCATGATCGCCCTGGCCGCGCTGTCCAGTGCCTTCACCAGGACCGTGGAGAGTGCGGGCATCACCACCCTGCCCGTCATGCTGGTCATGCAGTTCGGGTCCGGCCTGTACTTCCCGCTGGAGGTCATGCCCTCGCAGCTGGCCGACGTCTGCCGCCTGCTGCCGACCACCCCGGCCTTCCAGCTGATCCGGGTCGGCTGGTTCGGGACCGACGGCTCCGCCGCCGCGACCGACTTCCTCGGCAGCTGGGGCGCCGCCGCACCGCACCTGGTCACCGGCGCCGTCTGGCTCGGTCTGGCGGTCTGGGGCGCGGTGCGCTACTTCCGCTGGGAACCGCGCCGCTGACCCCGGCGGATTCCCCGAGACCCACCCCGTACGTCCTCTGATATGAAGGCAGCGACACGCAGGTGATCAAACGGGGAGCACATCGATGGTCCGGGGGCCGATCCGGCGCTGGAGGGGCTACGGCAAGCCGCAGCGCGCCGAACTGTACTTCCGCTGGTCGCTCTACATGGTGGCGTGGATCATGCTGCCGGTAGCCCTGCTGGCCACCGCCTCCAGCGTGAAGGTCCAGGGCGCGACCACCGCCGCACAGGTCGGCCTGGTCCTGTCCCTCGCCTCCGTCCTGGTCACCCTGCGGGCGTACCGCACCTCGCTCGACCACTACCTTGGACGACCCAGCACGTACCGGCGCTGGCTGGTCGTCAGCGCCATGCTGACCGTGGCCGGCTCATGGACCGTCCTGCTGCTCGGCCCGGCCTCCGACGGGGTCCCGCCCCACCCGGGCCCGCCGTTCACCTCGGTCATCGCCGCCGCCCTGGTCGGCGCCACCGCGGGCCCCACGGGGGTGGGCCTGCGGTGGCGGTGGGCCTTCCTCTCCGGAACCGCCCTCGTGCTCCTGATCGCCCCGGCGATGCTGCTGGCCGGAGCCGGCTTCGCCACCACCTCGGGATGGCTGATCGGGGCGGTCGTCGGAACGGTCCTCATGGTGGCCAGCTGCCGCAGCTTCGCCTGGGTCACCGCGGTGGTATGGGAACTGGACGCCGCCCGCGAGGCGCAGTCCCGGCTGGCCGTCGCCGAGGAGCGGCTGCGCTTCTCCCGCGACCTGCACGACGTGATGGGCCGCAACCTCACCACCATCGCGCTGAAGAGCGAACTCGCCGTCCAGCTCGCCCGGCGGGGGCGCCCGGAGGCAGCCGAGCAGATGGCCGAGGTGCAGAAGATCGCCCAGGAGTCGCAGCGCGAGGTCCGGGACGTCATCCGCGGCTACCGCACCGCCGACCTGCACGCCGAGGCGATCGGCGCCCGCGCGGTGCTGCGCGCCGCCGACATCCACTGCGAGATCGACCTTGGTGAGGAGCCCGACCGGCTGCCGCCGCAGGTGCAGTCGGTGCTCGGCTGGGTGATCCGCGAGTCCACCACCAACGTGCTGCGGCACAGCGAGGCCGCCCGCTGTTTGATCCGGCTGCGGCAGGAGGACGGCCGGGCGGTGCTGGAGCTGGAGAACGACGGGGTGCCCGCCGTACCGCTCCCCTCCCAGGGCGGCGGCACCGGGCTGCGCGGCCTGCGCGAGCGGCTGGCCGCCCACGACGGGGAGCTGACCGTCCCGACCACCACCGCACCCGGTACCTTCCGGATGCTCGCCACCGTCCCGCTGCCGGGCTGAGAGAGGCCTTCCGATGACCGAGAACACCGCGCCCGTCCGCGTCCTGCTCGCCGACGACGAGCACCTGATCCGCGGTGCGCTGGCCGCGCTGCTCTCGCTGGAGGACGACATCGAGGTGGTCGCCCAGGCCGGTTCCGGCCCGGAGGCGCTGGCGATGGCCCAGGCGCACCGGCCGGACGTCGCGGTGCTGGACCTGCAGATGCCCGGGAAGGACGGCATCGAGGTGGCCACCGAGCTGCGCCGGCTGCTGCCGGACTGCCGCTGCATGATCGTCACCGGCCACGGCCGGCCCGGCTACCTGAAGCGGGCGCTGGAGGTCGGGGTCCGGGGCTTCCTGCCGAAGACCGTCTCGGCGGCCGACCTGGCCGGCATCATCCGCACCGTGCGCTCCGGCGGCCGGTACGTGGACCCGGAGCTGGCGGCGGACGCGATCAGCGCCGGGGAGACTCCGCTGACCCCGCGCGAGACGGACGTCCTGGAGCTGGCCGCGGACGGCACCCCGATCGCGGAGATCGCCGAACGGGCCGCGCTCTCCCAGGGCACCGTGCGCAACTACCTGTCCTCGGCGGCCACCAAGCTGGGCGCGGAGAACCGGCACGCGGCGGTGCGGATCGCCCGCGAGCACGGGTGGATCTAGCGCTCGCGGGCGTCGCGCGTGCGGCTCAGACCCAGGTGGTGCCGGTCAGCCGCTCGTAGACCTCGATGTACTTGGCGCGGGTCTGCTCGACCACCTCGGCCGGGAGCTCCGGCGGCGGCTGCTCGCTGTAGCGGTCCCAGCCGGAGGCCGGGGAGACCAGCCAGTCGCGGATCAGCTGCTTGTCGAAAGAGGCCTGCGAGCGGCCCGGCTCGTACTCGTCGGCCGGCCAGTAGCGGGAGGAGTCCGGGGTGAGCACCTCGTCGCCGATCACCAGCTCGCCGTCCAGCAGGCCGAACTCGAACTTGGTGTCGGCCAGGATGATGCCGCGGTCGCGGGCGATGTCCCGGGCCCGGGCGTAGACGTCCAGGGTGGTGCGGCGCACCTGGGCGGCCAGCTCGGCGCCGATCCGGCGGGCGGTCTCCTCGTACGGGACGTTCTCGTCGTGCTCGCCGACCTCGGCCTTGAGGGCCGGGGTGTAGATCGGGGCGGGCAGCTCGGAGCTGTTCTCCAGGCCCTCCGGCAGGGCGACGCCGCAGACCGTGCGGCTCTCCCGGTACTCGGTCAGGCCGGAGCCGGCCAGGTAGCCGCGGGCGACCGCCTCGACCGGGATCATGTCCAGGCTCTTGCAGATCAGCGTGCGGCCCTTCCAGTCGGCGGGGGCGCCGGCCGGGACCTCGGTGGAGATCACGTGGTTGGGGACGATGTCGGCGATCCGCTCGAACCACCACAGCGAGAGCTGGGTGAGCACCCGGCCCTTGTCCGGGATCTCGTTCGGCAGCACCCAGTCGTGGGCGGACATCCGGTCACTGGCGACCATCACCAGCTCGCCCGATCCCGTGCGGTACAGGTCGCGCACCTTGCCGGTGTGCAGGTGGACCAGGCCGGGTACCTGAACCGGCTCGGGCTTGGTGACAAATCCGCTCAAGGTGTCTCAGTCCTCAGGGGTCGTTCACGGGCGTGGGGCACCGCGAAAGGGGAGGTCACTGCCCCCGCAGTCTTTCACGCCCGCCCGGACCCCACGGTCCGGCCCTAGTTCTTGCAGAGCCGGTCCAGCAGGTTGGCGGTGGCCCGCTGGACCCGTTCGTCGGTGAGGCCGGGACGGCCGAGGGCGGGCGACCAGGCGAAGGTGCCGGCCGCGAAGACGTACGCGCCGCTGGGCGCCCGGTAGAGCGAGGTCTCCTGGTAGCGGGTGCGGCCGGCCAGGTCCCGGTACGGCGAGTGGGCCAGCAGCACCCGCTCGGTGTGCTCGGGCAGCGCGACCTTCGGGTAGTACCGGTCGGCCTCCCCCGCCACCAGGCCGGGCAGTTCGTCGCCCTCCTGCAGGCCGGTGCCGTCCCAGAGCCAGTGCGCGGTGTGCCGGGCGACCAGCGGGACGGGCGCGGCGACCCGGCCCGAGTACTGCACTCCGAGCAGGTGCTGCTCGGGCTCGCCGGCGTCCCGCCACAGCGCGCTGGCCGCGCCGGGCACCCCGGCGGCCGGACTGCCGGGGCCGGGCTTCTGCCGCTTGCGGCAGTTCAGCAACCGGTTGGGCTCGCCGGAGGCGGCGGCGGTCAGCTCGACCCGCCAGTACATGGTGTTGGCGGACAGGAAGACCAGCGAGGTGCCGCCGTCCCGGGCCCGCTCGACGGCCCGGCGCATCGGCTCGGACCAGTACTCGTCGTGGCCGGGGAAGACCAGCGCCCGGTGCTCGGTCGGGTCCACCTGGCCGGCGTGCAGGTCGGTGGCCGTGGCGTAGGAGAGGTCGTAGCCGTAGCGCTCGGCCCAGCGGATGAAGTCGTAGGCGTGGCCGACGTGCAGCGGCAGCCCGGCGGTGGCGTGCGGTCGGTCGAAGGAGACCGTGACGGCCGCCTCGGACTCGCCGACCAGACCGCCCAGGCCGTCCCAGGCGTGGTACAGGCTGGCGCCCGTGCGGCCGTCCTCGGGGAACAGGTTGTAGGCCTGCCAGGTCACGTCCGGGAGCACCAGGAGCAGTTCGGCGGTGTGCCCGTGGTCGGCGAAGTCCCTGACGGTGAAGGGGATGTGGCTGCGGTGCAGCATGTCCGCGGTGGTCAGCACGGCGACGTAGGCGCCGGGCTTCCAGTGCAGCGGGACCTGCAGCCGCCAGGAGTGCCACCAGTGGTGGCAGGAGACCGTCCGCTCGACCACCAGCGGGGCGGGCTGGGCCAGCCCGGCGATCAGCGGACTGGACGTCATGTGGCGGGCGCCGTCGCCGCCGTAGTGGCCGATCCGGTAGACGTCCACGGTGAACTCGCGGGGCGGGTTGACGGTGACCCGGAAGTCGACCGCGCCGCCGGGGCGGATCACCCCGGCCGAGGCGAAGCCCTTGATCTGCTGGTCCACGTCGTTGGCGCTCTGCGGGGTGCCGACCGGCGGCTTGGGCCGCACGCCCGCCGACAGCGGCTGCTGGCCGGGCGCGTCCACCGAGACGTACCAGGGCACGGCGCCCTCGGCCCCGGCCAGGTACTGGTCGGGGCTGCGCAGCCAGGGCAGCGGGCCCTGGCCGAAGGGGTCGGAGACGCTGTAAGCGTGCGTGCCCGACTCCCAGCGGCGGTTGAGTTCGGTCCCCACGCGCCCCTCCCAGGTGCACTTCCGTCCGGTTGGCACGTGCCCCCCGGATGTGCGTGCGGTCTAATACACCACACAGTGCTGGCGCCCCGTCACCCCACGGTAGCAATTGGTGTCGGGAATCTCGCGCGCCTCCGCGACAGGGCCTCCGGCCTGCGGAGACGGCCGGCGGCCGGGGCTTCCGGGGGCGCGTGCCGGGCCGTCGAGCGCCGCCCGGAAGCCCGGGGACCCACGGGGCGTCAGAGGCGTACGGGTTTCTCCAGCCGGACTTCCGCGGCGTCCAGCCAGGCGCGCAGCGGGCCGTCCTGGCCCTGCTCCACGGCCTGGGCGACCGGGGCGGCCAGGTCGGTGCGGCGGATCCCGCGGAGCAGCAGCACCGGGCCGTCCAGCCAGTCCAGGCCGGGGGCACCGCCGGCGGTGTCCACGGCGGCGCAGCAGACCATCGCGGTGACGTGGTCGACCAGCAGGTCGCGGCCGGTGCGGTCGGGTTCGAGCAGGGGAGCCGGGGCGGTGGTGCGGGCGAGCTGGGCGGCCAGGCCGGCGGCCAGCTGTTCGCCGTCGCCCTCGGCGAGCCGGGCCAGCAGCCGGGTCAGGGTCGGGGCACCGGGGCGGGCCTGCGGGGCCAGCCGGTCCAGGGCGGTCTGCAGGGCGGCGGCCCGGGCCCGCCAGCCGGCGTCCACCACCTCGGCCGGGTAGTCGGCCCACTCCAGCTCGTGCCAGACGCCGGCCGCCGGACGGCCGAAGAACAGGTCGGCGGCGAGCCGGGAGACCGCCCGGTCGACCGTGCCGGGCTCCTCCAGCAGGTCGCAGGCGGGGCGGTCGCCGAGCCGGGTCCCGTAGCCGTCGGCGGCCAGCCGGTCGCGGCGGGACAGCTCGGTGAGCGCGGAGACCACGCCGGCGTTCAGGTGCGCGGGGTGGCGGCCGAGCCGCCAGGCGGGCAGCGCGACCCGGGTGAGCAGCCGGTCCCAGCCGGCGTAGGCCAGGCCGACCTGCTCCTGGGCGGCGATCCGCAGGCCGTAGTCGACCGTCCTGGCCTGCTCGGAGGCCCAGCTAGCGACGGACCGCTCCAGCTCGGCGGAGTGGCCGCGGCAGGCGCCCAGCAGCCGGCGGGTGATCCGCCGGGTGATCCGGTCGGCCGGCCCGGCCGGGCCGCGGCGCGGTGGCCCGGGTGGGGCGGCCAGGGTGGCGCCGCCGAGTCCGGGGGCCGCGCCCGGTCCGGAGTCCAGGCAGGCGTCCAGGCCGCGCAGGAAGCGGCGGGCGGCGGCGATCTCCGGGTCCGCGGAGGCGGCGGTACCGGCCACCACGGGGGCGAGCAGGGCGCGCAGTTCACCGGACCGCATCCACCAGAGGAAGGGCGATCCGATCACCAGTACCGGCGCGGGCCCCGCGGGGTACGGCCGCAGGGCGCGGGGGCGCCGCGGCGGCGGAACGTCCTCCAGCCAGCTGTCGCAGTCCGGGGTGAGGGCCACCGCGGAGGGTGCCGGGACGTCCAGCCGGTCGGCCAGCTCGTCGATCAGCCGGTACAGCTCGGGAGCGGCGGCGCGCTCGACCGGAACGGCGGGGGTCTGCGGCGGGACGGCCCGGCGCAGGGCGCGGGTGGTCAGCCCGGCCACCAGCAGGGTGAGCGCGGCGAGGACGCAGACCACCCAGCGGGCGGCGTCCCACCCGGCGGCGTCGGAGGATCCGGCGGCCCCGATCCGGCCGGTGAACCGGCCGGCCAGCAGGACCACCGCGACAGCGGCGGGCAGCACTGCGGCGGCCAGGGCGAGGCCCCGGATCCGCAGGACCGCTTGGGCGTGAGCGCGCGCGGTGTCGACGGCCATACGGTGCGGCACCCCCTTCGGAGCCCTCGGGCGCCCGCCTACGGGCCCTGAGCCGACTCGAAACGATCAGTTCCGACCGGGAAGCGGAGGCATCCGATCCCCGGCAGTGCATGCTGTGTGGCGCTACTGACATTTTCGACGCCCCGGTCCGGGCGGGTGTTCCGGATCGCCCCGGTTTCCACTCGTCCCGGTGACGCCGCCGGGTCGTCCCGATGACGCCACCCGGTCGTCCCGGGACCGGTCCGGCGCGAAGCACCGGGCGACCGCCCGGCCGATCGCCGTCCAGCATCCCCCCGCGGACACGCCGCTACCCGGCGGCGACCCCGGCGCACGGCCCCGCCGCACTGCGATCCAGCGCACCATAAGGCCGGGCGCCCGGTTGCGTCAGCCGGATGCGGTTGCTGTCACCCGATGGGCTGGAATCCGGCCGCCGAACGGTGCGTCGGACCGCGGAACCGCTCCCGTCCGGGAAACGCCGGGGGCGCTGCGCCCTGCGGGTTGTTTCCGCCCCCCTCGAAGGCCCGCTCGCCTCCGGGCCGCTCCTGTCCCGGTGCCGACGGAGCGCAGCGGCCCCCGTGCGAGCGGTTCGCACGGGGGCCGCGGGGGCGTGGGTGCCTCAGGCGGTGGCCGCCTTCAGCGCGATGTCGGTGCGGTGCTGGCCGCCCTTGAGCGAGATCCGCTCCACGGCCGCGTACGCGCGGTCGCGCGCCTCGGCCAGGTCGGCGCCGGTCGCGGTGACCGACAGGACGCGGCCGCCGGCGCTGAGCACCCGGCCGTTCTCGTCCGCCTCCGTCCCGGCGTGCAGCACGTACGCGGTGCCGTCCGCCTCGGCCTCGGCCAGGCCCTCGATCGGGTCGCCGGTGCGCGGCGCGGCCGGGTAGCCCTCGGAGGCGACGACCACGGTGACGGCCGCGCCCTCGTCCCAGCGCAGCGGCTCCAGCTGGTCCAGGGTGCCGGTGGCGGAGGCCAGCAGGACGCCGGCCAGCGGGGTGCGCAGCCGGGCCAGCACGACCTGGGTCTCCGGGTCGCCGAAGCGGGCGTTGAACTCGATCACCCGGGTGCCGCGGGAGGTGAGCGCCAGGCCCGCGTACAGCAGGCCGGAGAACTCGGTGCCGCGGCGGCGCAGCTCGTCCACGGTCGGCTGCAGGACGGTGTCCAGGACCTCCTGGACCAGCCCGGCCGGCGCCCACGGCAGCGGCGAGTAGGCACCCATGCCGCCGGTGTTGGGGCCCTCGTCGCCGTCCAGGGCGCGCTTGAAGTCCTGCGCGGGCTGCAGCGGCAGCACGGTGGTGCCGTCGGTGATCGCGAACAGGGAGACCTCGGGGCCGTCCAGGTACTCCTCGATGACCACGCGCTCGCAGGAGGCGGCGTGCGCCAGCGCGGCCGCGCGGTCGGAGGTGACCACGACGCCCTTGCCGGCCGCCAGGCCGTCGTCCTTGACCACGTAGGGGGCGCCGAAGGCGTCCAGCGCCTCGGCGGCCTCCTCCGGGGTGGTGCAGACGTAGGAGCGGGCGGTGGGCACTCCGGCGCCGGCCATCACGTCCTTGGCGAAGGCCTTCGAGCCCTCCAGCTGCGCGGCCGCGCCGGAGGGGCCGAAGACCGGAATGCCGGCCGCGCGCACGGCGTCCGCGACGCCGGCCACCAGCGGGGCCTCGGGGCCGACCACCACCAGGTCGGCGCCGAGCTTCGCGGCCAGGTCGGTGACCTGGGCACCGTCCAGCTGGTCGACCGGGTGGACCGTCGCCACCTGGGCGATCCCGGCGTTGCCCGGGGCACAGTGCAACTCGGTCACGGAGGGATCTTGGGACAGGGAGCGGCACAGGGCGTGTTCGCGGGCGCCGCCGCCGATGACGAGGACCTTCACGCCAGGCAGCGTAGTCGGTGGCCTGTTCCGGCCGCTCTCCGGTACCGCCGAAGACTCGTCGGATCCTCCAGGAAAAGCTCTCCGTACGCCGACCGCCTCGGAGGATCCTCCAGGAACGACGGCCCCGGGTGCGCGGCCGGTGTCCGGGTCAGAACGGCGGGTCACCGGGACCTCGCTCGGACGGGTGAAATCTCGCCGCCCCCCGCAACCCTCCCACCTCGGGTTCCGGTGGCCGAAACCGGTAACGATCAGCGGGGAAGCGTCCCCATGGTCAGCCATTTGGCGGTAAGAAGTGCTGTTGGAGAACCACCGGCAGACGTCATGTCAGCCGATGTGCCGACAGACCCAGCCGCCCGCCCGCCACAGGGAGCCCCACAGGTGAGCCAGCCGGAAATGCAGCCCGAGGAGAGTGCCTGGGGCAAGGAGATCGGCGAGGAGGACCAGCCCGCCGCAGCCGTGGCCCGACGGGCCTCCACCCGCCACCGGACCGATCTGAGCACCCGCCAGTTCCCGCTCGGGGACTGGGGCGAGCCCGCCGAACGGCTGGAGGAGCTCTACCGCTGGTCCGAGGAGCGGGCGGTCGAGGCCATCGAGTGGTACCGCCGGGACCGGATCTGGAAGCGCCGCTGGGCACGCCTGCTGCGCTTCGGGTCGGCCGGCTTCGCGGTGGGCGGGGTGACCGCCCCGCTGGTCGACCTGACCGGCACCGTCGCCCACGGCACCAGCTGGGGCTACGTCGGCCTGGCACTCTCCGCCGCCTGCTACGGCGCGGACCGGGTCTTCGGGCTCACCTCCGGCTGGATGCGGGACATCTCCACGGCCCAGGCGCTGCAACGCCGGCTGGAGGCCTTCCAGTTCGACTGGGCCTCGGAGTGCGTGCGCGAGGTACTCGGTCCGACCGAGGGCACCGCGGGCGAGGCCGCCGAGCGCTGCCTGGGCGTGCTGCGCCGGTTCTGCGAGGACGTCTCGGACATGGTCCGCACCGAGACCTCGGAGTGGATGCTGGAGTTCCGCGCGTCGATGACCCAGCTGCCCACCCAGTCCGCGGGGGCCTGGGGCGGGCGCACCGAGCCCGGGGTGGGTGCCCAGGTCCGGGTGCTGCCGCCGCCCGGGACCAGGCCGACCATGCCGCGCCAGCGGCCGCCGGAGGGCCCGCTGCGGTAGGACGCGCGGCGGTAGGACCCGGGACGCCTACGCGAAGACGATCATGGAGCCCTGGCTGACGCTCCTGGTCGCCGCCGCGTACAGGCCCGCCCAGGCGTGCCGTTCCCGGGCGAAGGGGTGCAGGTCGTCGATCGGCGGCCCGAAGGGCTGCTCCAGGCCGGTCGGGCCGAGCGGCCTGGTCGGGTTCGGCGGGTTGAGCGAGTCGAGGCCCAGCGCCGGTGCCACGGCCTGCAGTTCGCGCAGCAGCCCGTGGCTGGAGCCGAGCGGACCGCCGGAGGCGAGCAGCACCTCGTCGACCAGCGGTGCCTGGAACTCGATCGGCACGTACGCGCCGGCGTGGTCGAAGTGCCAGACCAGGTGGGACTGTTCGGCGCTGCTCTCGAACATCTCCAGCAGCTGCTCGTAGTCGCCGCCGAGCGAGTCGACCGGGGTGATGTCCAGTCCGGTGAGGCCCAACAGGTAGGCGCGGCGCAGGAAGTGCAGCGAGTCGTAGTCGAAGGCGGCTATCGGCTCGACCGCTCCGCTCAGCCCGGGGACGAACTGGTAGACCGGCACCTCGGGCAGCCCGCGCGAGGTCAGCACCGCGTTGTAGAGCGCGAGGTCGTCCCGGAAGGGGTTGTCGGGGCTGTGGCTCAGCACGTCCACCAGCGGGACGAGCCAGAGGTCGCAGGCCATGGCCGGCAGTTCCTCTCCGGACGGCGGGATCGCCCGCGGGGCGGGGCGACGACGGGCGGGGTCGGTACCCGGAGGGCCCGCACGGGGCACCCGGTTCGACGACCGCCCACCCTACCGGCCCGGGGCCGGATGCGGATCGGGCCGTCCCTGCGGGGCCTCGGGGGGCGGCTCGGACAGCCGCCGGCCGAACCGGGTGTGCGGCACCCAGCGCGGTTGCGGCACCAGGCCGAGGCCCAGGCCCAGTTCGCGGCCCAGCTCCCGGGCGACCTCGTCACCCCGGCCGGGCCGACCGGGACGGGACCCACCGGGCTCGGGGCGGAATCCGGGCCGGGAGTCGGGGTCGGGTTCGGACGTGCGCCCGGCCGCGGGCCCGGCCCCGGTCCCGGACGCCGACCGCGCCGACCACGGCGGCGCCGGCGGCGGCTCGACCGGGACGGGCAGCGGCTCCTCGCCGGCCGCCTCGGTGAGCAGCCCGAGCACCGTCACCGACTCCAGCGGCTGCCCGGTCAGCCCGGCCAGCAGCCGGGCGGTGAACAGGTTGTACTCGCAGACGATCCGGTGCGCACCGACCAGGTCGTGGGCCCCGATCGCGTCGACCAGGTCCGCGTGACGGTCCCAGCACACCCCGGCCAGGGCGGGCATCGCGCGCAGGTAGGGAGCGGCGAACATCCAGGACTGCACCCGCAGCCAGTCCAGGTAGTCCCCGATCCGGCGGTTGCCGAGCAGGGCGGAGACCTCCTGCCAGAACCGGCGGTCGCAGCCCACCATCACGTCCAGGTTCCCGGCCCGGGCGGCCCGCACCGCCGCGTCGGCCCGGCGGCGCAGCGAGGGCAACCGGGTGAGGTCGGGCAGCGCCCGGCGGGCGGAGAACTGGCGGTAGAAGCTGTCGGTGAGGAGCACCCGGGCCTCGAAGATCTCCAGGAAGTCCTCCCAGCACAGCTCCGGCACGGTGAAGCCCCGGTGGTGCTCGGCCCTCAGCAGACCCTGCGCGCCGAGGTCGACCAGCGCCTCGCGGGCCGGGGTCGCGGAGACGCCGTACAGCTCGGCGATCTCCTTGACGGTGAAGTTGCGGCCCGCCTCCAGCCGGCCGGCCATCATCTCCTCGCGCAGCGCGCCGGCGATCTGCTCGCGCAGGCTGTTGCGGTGGATGACCGGACGGGGGGTGTCGCCGGCGCCGGTGCCGGACATGCGCGCGACCTCCTCGGGCAGGCGGCCGCCGTGCCGACCCGCGACGGACCGGCCGACCGGCGGCAGGGAACACGACGAGTGCTCATCTTCTCAAACCGGCCCGGAGCAGGTCCGAACCAACCCTCCGGAACGAGGGGCCGCCGGACCCGCCCTAACGCTGGACGGGTGCCGGAATGCCGAGCAGCCGGTCCCGCAGCACCGGGAAGTCCTCGCGCGCCCGGCCCACCTCGGCCGGGTCGAACTCCACGGTCAGCACCTCCTCCGCCGCCCCCGCCTCGGCCAGCACCCGGCCCCACGGGTCCACCACCACGCTGTGCCCGGCCTGCTCGACCCCCGCGTGCGTCCCGGCGGTGTTGCAGGCCAGCACGAAGGCCTGCTCCTCCAGCGCCCGGGCCCGGGCCAGCAGCGTCCAGTGCTCGCGCCGCTTGGCCGGCCAGGCCGCCGGGACCACCAGCAGCTGGGCACCGGCGTCCAGCAGCGCCCGGAACAGCTCCGGGAAGCGCAGGTCGTAGCAGGTGGCCAGGCCCAGGGTGCCGAACTCGGTGGACGCCGTGACGATCTCCTGCCCGGCACCCATCACCACCGCCTCACCGCTGTCGAAGCCGAAGCGGTGGATCTTGCGGTACGTGTGCACCAGCTCGCCGTCCGGGGCGAACACCATCGAGGTGTTGTAGATCGGGCCGTCCGGGTCGCGTTCGACGATCGAACCGGCGTGCAGCCAGACCCCGGCCGCCCGGGCGGCCGACGCCATGGCGTCCGAGGTGGGCCCGTCCAGCGCCTCTGCGCCGTCCGACCAGAGGTCGTGGGCGAAGCCGCCGAGCGGCCACAGCTCCGGCAGCACCACCAGGTCGGCGCCCTGCTGCGCCCGTACCAGCGACGCCGCCCGGGCACGCCGTTCGGCGGGCGGCTCGGCGTCGGAGACCGCGAGTTGGATCAATGAAGCGCGCACAGTACCACCGTCCACGGCAAGAGACCTACGATCGTCACCCGAAAGCGCTGCCCAGCTGTCTCCCGGCAGCGTAACGTGCGGTTAGCGTGTGCGCCCGGAAGCCGGACATCCCGGCCGACCGCGACGGCCGGGCGCCGAGCGTAGGAAAGCTGACGGAGGGCCGGAGATTCCCGTGACGGACAACCAGACCGTGCAGGCTTACACCGAGGCGTGGACGCAGAGCATCGAGTCCATATCGGAGCTGGTCGCCCCCCTCCCCGAAGGCTCCTGGAACCGGGCCACCGAGTGCCCCGGCTGGTCGGTCCGGGACGTCGTCTCGCACGTGATCGCGGTCGAGTCCGAGCTGCTCGGCGACCCGCGCCCGATCCACTCGCTGCCGCGTGACCTTCGCCACGTGACCACCGAGTTCGCCCGCTACATCGAGTTGCCGGTCGACAAGCGCCGCTGCCACACCGCGCTGGAGATGACCAGCGAGCTGGAGTACACGATCATCCGCCGCTCCCGCGCGCTGCGGAACGCCAAGCAGACGCCGGGCGAGCTGGTCCGCTGGCCGGCCGGGCCGCTGGCCGGGGACGTCCCGTACCACGAGCTGCTGCGGATGCGGGCCTTCGACGTCTGGGTGCACGAGCAGGACCTGCGCCGGGCCCTGGACACCCCCGGCAACCTGGACGCCCCCGGCGCGCTGGTCGCCCGGGACTTCCTGCTGGAGCGGCTGCCGAAGGCCGTCGCCCACACCGCCGGCGCGCCGGCCGGGACGGCGCTGGTCGTCGACGTGACCGGTCCGGTGGAGTTCCTGCGCACCGTGCGGGTGGACTCCACCGGGCGCGGCATCGTGGACGAGTCGATCAGCCTGGCCCCCGACGTCCAGCTCACCATGGACTGGGAGACGTACGTCCGGCTCGCCTGCGGCCGCGGCCGGCCCGGGCCGGTGACCGTCGAGGGGGACAAGGAACTGGCCGAGCGGGTGCTGGCCAACTTCTCCGTCACCATCTGAGTTTCATCGGCGCGCACCACCCGGCGTACACGCACGACCGTGCGCCGGGTCGGCACCACTCGTGCATCCATGCGTCAACACCGCATCAGGTTCCTCACCTGTTCGGCCTCGTTACTCAGGGCAGTCATGCCGTCACCCAGAAGTAGGAGGAGCGTCCCGATGGACGACGAACAGGGGCAGCAGGAAGAGATGGTGCTGGTGCGGTCCAGCTTCCCGGTCACGGGGCAGCCGATCCGCGTCGTGATGATCGACGGGAAGCCGTGGTTCGTCACGGCGGACGTCTGTGCGGTGCTCGGCAGGTTGAACCCGAGCCAGGTGCGCAAGGCGGTCGAGCCGAGCCAGACGCGAGTCGTCAACTCGCGCTCGATTAACCTAACTTTCGGGAAGGTTAATCACGTTTCCGCAGGTGGGAAACCCTACGAGCGTGGTAACCCGATGCTCAACGTGATCAGCGAGTCGGCTCTCTACACGCTGATCATGCGCTCGAACAAGCCCAATGCCCGCCCTTTCCAGGAGTGGGTCACCCGTGACCTCCTGCCCTCCGTCCGCCGAGGGGACACGGACATCCCGACCCAGCAGCGGCGGATGGCGGAGACGCTGGCCGAGGCGATCGGACAGCAGGTGCGGATCGTCGCGGAGATCGACCACGAGGACTGGCCCGGCCTGACCGTTCACTCGGACGGGACGGTCCACTGCCGGCACGGGGAGATGGTGCTCCACCTGCCGGGCCGGGAGGAGGACAGCGGGCCGCCGTTCGGCGCGTACTTCGCCTGCCCGGGCGGGGAGCGGGTCGGCATCCGGGGCAGCCGGGTCGCCCCGGGTTGCCCGAAGCTGAAGCTGGTGGACCTGGTCCGCCTCCGCGAGGCAGCGGTCGAACGACCGCAGCCAGTGGTCCCCTCGGCTCCCTCACCGACGATGCCACCGGAGGGCATGCTCCTGTGCCTCATGGACCGGGCCCAGATGTACGGTCGTCCACCGGAGATCATCGAAGTCCTCCGCGGCATCGGGTTGTAGCAACGGACGGCGAACGACCCATCAGAGGGAGGGTTTCGACGTTTCCGCAGCCCAGAAGGGCTATGCCTTCGAGGCGACAACCCTCCGCCGCAGGCGGACGATCATCAGCGTCCCCACCGCCAGCGGCACGTACTGCCAGCAGAACGCCCAGCGGAAGGCCGTCGCCGAGTACGCCTCGGCGCCGGCCGGGGAGAGGGCGTCGAGCAGCACGCCGATGCCCAACAGGGTGACCATCGTGCCGATGAAGCCGCCCATGTTGACGATCCCGGAGGCGGTGCCGAGCCGTTCGGCCGGATTGCGGGTGCGGGCGTAGTCCAGGCCGACGAGTGAGGCCGGGCCGTTGCTCCCCATGACCAGGATGATCCCGGCCAGCAGCCACATCGGGGGGTGGCCGCCGGGCCAGGCCAGGACCAGGGCCCAGCCGAGGCCGGTGGTGGTGATGACGGTGAGCACGATCGGCATCCGGGCCCGCGCCGAGCGGGAGAGCAGCCGGCCGAAGAGGAAGCCGAAGCTCATGTTGGAGAGCACCAGCAGGGTCAGCAGTCCGCCGGCCTCGCCCCGGGACATGCCCTGGGCCTCGACCAGGTAGGGCATGCCCCAGAGCAGGCCGAAGGCGTTGCCGGGGAACTGGGTGGTGAAGTGGACCCACAGCCCCAGCCGGGTGCCCGGCTCCCGCCAGCAGTCCAGTACCTGTCGCCGGATCTTCGGGCGGGCCGCCGGCGGGTCGACCGGTCGGACGGCTACCGCCGGGGAGTCCTTGAGGAACAGCGCGACCAGCGCGAACACCGCGACGCCGAGCAGCGCGATCGCGGTGAACGTGGGTGTCCAGCCCTCGTCGTGCAGTGCCTGGGCGAGCACCACGGTGGTGACCAGGTTGCCGCCCATCCCGGCCAGGCCGGTCAGCTGGGCGACGAACGGGTTCTTCGCCGCCGGGAACCACCGGGCGGCGATCCGCAGCACGCTGATGAAGGTCATCGCGTCGCCGCAGCCGAGCACCGCCCGGGAGGCCAGGGCCGGGGCGAAGGAGGAGCTGAAGGCGAAGGCCAGCTGGCCGGTGCTCAGCAGCAGAATGCCGAGCAGCAGGACCCGGCGCGGTCCGAACCGGTCGACCAGCAGGCCGACCGGGACCTGCATGGCCGCGTAGACCAGCACCTGGAGGATGGAGAAGGTGGACAGCGCGGAGGCGCCGATGCCGAAGCGCTCGGCGGCGTCGAGTCCGGCGACCCCGAGGCTGGTGCGGTGGATGACGGCCAGGACGTAGACGCTGACGCCGATGGACCAGGCCAGCCAGGCCCCACGGCCACCGGGAGGCACGGGGTGGACGAGGGGGACGGCCGGGGACGCGACGGCAGCCGGGGACGCGGGAGCGGCCGGGGCCTCGGCGGTGGCTCGGGGAGCGGGTACGGACAGGGACGGGGCTGGACCAGCTGGCTCCACGGTCATAGTTCGTCCAGGTTAGTCATCCCATGATGGGACGCCCAGCCCGGGGTGAGGGCGGACCGCTCAGCCGGTGACCGTCCAGGACACCGACCTGGTCATGTAGCGGTCCCGGAAGGCCTCGTCCCGCACCCAGTCCGTGGTGTCCCGGACGGTCGCGGTGACGGTCGCGGTCCGGCCCGGAGCCAGATTGAGCTTCGCGGTGTCCAGCGAGCCGCCTTCCACGGCCTGCGGGGCCACCGGGGCGCCGTCCACCTTCCAGTCCACCTTCAGCTGCCGGGAGCCGGTCAGCGGCAGCGGCCGGACGTCCAGCCGGGGCAGCCCGCTGACCTCGCCGGGCGGCGGGGAGGGGGTGTCGGTCGGCCGGACCCTGCGGTACAGCTCCTCGATGATCGCCTCGCGGGAGGGCAGGTTGTAGGCACTGCCCAGGGTGCGCATCACCGAGTCGGGGGTGGGCCGGTAGAGGCCGTTGGCGCTGCGGTACGCCCCGACGGTGCCGGCGCCGTCCGGGGAGACCGCGCCCAGCCAGCGCCACCACTTGGTCTGCTTCTTCTTCATGTCGTCGGCGTTGAGGGTGGAGAGGTTCGGGTAGTCCGCGTCGTCGGGAGCGCTGTCGTACTCGTCGCCGAGGTCCCCCACGGTGTGCCCGATCTCGTGCTGGATGATCCGCCCGGCGTCCGGGCTGCCCCCGGCCAGGGTGGTCACCCCGGTGCCCCCGGCGCCGCCGTACTCGGTCGAGTTGGCCAGCGCGATCAGGTACTGCGGCCCGGCGCCGTCCCCGGCGTAGCGGGCGGTGGCGGCCTCGTCGGCACAGAGCAGCCGGGCGGTCCCCTCGCACCAGAAGTGCATGCCCAGCGGGGTGGCGGGGTTCCGGCCGCGGCTCTCGGTCTCGGCTATCCCGGAGACCGGGGAGACCACCTCGACCCTCCGTATGTTGAAGAACCCCTGGTAGGTGCGGAACGGTTCGATGTCCATCAGGGCGTGCCAGGTCCTGTCGGCCTGTTGGCGGAACAGTTCCTGTTCGTCCGCGGTGTAGCCGTCGCCGAGCAGGACCAGGGTGATCCGGTTGGACGGGTCCCCGGTCCGCCGTATGTCGAAGGTGGGGGCGGCCGCGGGTATCCGTTGGTCGGGGCGGAGCGCGGTGTGCGGGGGCACGGCCCGGTCGAGGGCGGCGCCCGGCCCGATCACGCCGAACGGCGAGGGGCCGACCAGTTCCAGGGCAGCGGGGAGTACCGCGGTGGACACCAGTACGAGGGCGGCCAGACTCCGGACGAGACGGCCAGGGTTGCCAGCAGGCATACGGGTGCGTCCTCGGGGCTCCGGTCACCCGGCGTCGCCCGGGTGGTGGAGCGAAGACGTACCCGGACCGGCGTGTCGCCCCCACCGGCGGACGAAAAAGTCACCGACCTGGCCGAACGATCAGCATCGTCCCAGTCATACCAACCAATTCCGTAGATCAGTGCCGGGAGCGCTTTCCCAGATCCAGCAGGAGGTGGGTGCCGAGCCCGAAGAGCAGCCCCCAGAAGGCCGAGCCGATGCCGAACAGGCTCATTCCCGAGGCGCTCGCCAGGAAGGTCACCACCGCCGCGTCCCGCCCGCGCTCCTCGGTGACCGCCGCCGCCAGGCTGCCCTGCAGCGAGGCCAGCAGCGCGACCCCGGCGATCACCGCGATCAGCTCCTTCGGCAGGCCGGTGAACAGGCTGACCAGCACCCCGCCGAAGCTGCCCACCAGCACGTACCCGGCGCCCGAGGACATCCCCGCGACGTACCGGCGGCGCGGGTCAGGGTGGGCCTCCGGGCCCGAGCAGATCGCCGCGGTGATCGCCGCCAGGTTCACCCCCGGCGAGCCGAACGGCGCCATCAGCAGCGACATCAGGCCGGTGGAGCCGATCAGCAGCCGGTCGTCGGCCCGGTAGCCGAAGGCCCGCATCACCCCGAGGCCCGGGGCGTTCTGCGAGGCCAGCACGACGATGGTGAGCGGCAGCGCCAGCCCCACCGCGGCGGACCAGGAGAAGGCCGGCGCCGTCAGCACCGGCACGGTCGGCCCGCCCGGGCCCAGGTGCAGCGGCAGTCCGACGGTGAGCGCCGCCAGCACCCCGCCGACCAGCAGCGCGACCGGGACGGCGTACCGCGGTGCGAACCGCTTGGCCAGCAGGAAGGCCACGAAGCTGCCCACCACGAGCACCGGCGCGCCGTGCACCGCGCCGAAGATCCCGGCGCCGAAGGAGAACAGGATGCCCGCAAGCATCGCGTTCACGATCCCCACCGGCACGGCGGCGATCAGCCGGCCGAACCAGCCGGTCACCCCGAACAGCGTCACCACCGCCGCGCTCACCAGGAACGCCCCTACCGCCTCCCGGTACGGGTAGCCGCCCAGGCTGGTCACCAGCAGCGCCGCTCCCGGGGTCGACCAGGCGGTCACCACCGGCGTTCCGGTCCACCAGCTGAGCACGAAGCCGCTCACCCCGCTGCCGATCGCCACCGCCCAGATCCAGGACGCGGTGTGCGCCGGGTCCAGCCGCCCGGCGGCGGCCGCGGCGAGCACCACCACCAGCGGACCGGAGAAGGACACCGCGACGCAGATCAGCCCGGCCAGCAGCGCCGTCGCCGACACGTCCCGCCGCAGCGACCGACGTTCCTCACCCTCGACCGCCGCCCTCTGCGGTCGGACCGTCAGCTCATCCGTCATTCCGGCAGTATCCCGAAGCCCGGCCGAAGACTCCCGGAAAAAACTTTTCGATCCACCTGCAACCCCCGGCGGGGATGGACGTCCATCAGGGTGAAGGCACGGAGAGCGAGACCGGCGGAGCCGGGGGGCGCTCCCGCTCACGAGGAGCGGGGCCGGTCGTCTTCACCAACACACCGTCACCACCACGACTTCGGGGAGTCACGTCATGCGCACGTCCGTTATCACCCGTTTTGCGAAGAACGACCGCGCCCTCTCCGGCCGCCGCCGCATCGCCGCCCTCGCCGCCACCGCCGTCCTCGCGGGCGGCGTCCAGGTCCTCGCGATGAGCGACACCGCCTGGTCCGCCGAGCCCGTCGCGGCCCCGACCGCCGCGGTCGCGCACCACGGCCACGTCGAGATCGGGTTCTACATGACGAAGTCGCTGAGCATCACCGCCGGTGGCCCGAAGGTCGAGGTGCCGGTCGAGGTCGCGAACTTCACCGGAGAGCCCTACCAGCAGGTGAAGGCCGCCATCGCCTTCCGCGGAGTCGTGGGGAACGGCCCTCTCGACGACAGCATGCTGACCATCGAGGTCGGCACCCCGCACGACGGATGGCAGCCGGTCGTGCTCGGCTCCTCCTCCGACGGGTTCTACGGCGGTGAGACCGGGTTCGGCGAGCAGTTGGACAACGGCCGGGCCACCCACTTCACCTTCCGGGTCGGACTCTCCGCCAAGGCCTCGCCGAAGCTCACCCGCCTCCAGGTCACCGTCTCCAGCACGGCCGACAACGCGGGCGGAGCGAACGCGACCAGGGAGATGACCGTGACCCACGCGGCGGCCGCCCCGAAGAAGGCCACCGCCAAGCCCGTACCCGCCGAGCCCGTACCCGCCAAGCCGGCCGTGGCCGCACCCGCCGCCGACCGGACCGCGAAGGCCGACGCCGGGCAGGCCGACGCCCCCACCCCCGTCACCGCCGCCACCCCCGTCACCGCCGCCCCGGCCGGCACCGCCGAACTCGCGCACACCGGCGCCTCCGGGGTCGACACCTTCCTCGCCACCTCGGCCGCCGCCCTGCTCGCCCTCGGCGCCGGCGTCCTGCTCGCCGTCCGCCGCCTCCGCCGCCAGCGGTAGTCGCCGGCACCGGTCGGGAACGACGGCCGACGGCCGGGAACGACGGAAGGGGCCCTGTTCCGCACAGCGGTGCGGAACAGGGCCCCTTCGTCACTCCGGTGAGCCGTCAGCCCCAGGTGATCAGGCGCTTCGGGAACTCCAGCAGGCCGGCGATGTCGGCCAGCACCTTGGAGCCCAACTCCCCGTCCACCAGCCGGTGGTCGAAGGAGAGCGCCAGCGTGGTCACCTGGCGCGGGACCACCTTGCCCTTGTGCACCCACGGCAGTTCCCGGACCGAGCCGAAGGCCAGAATGGCCGCCTCGCCCGGGTTGAGGATCGGGGTGCCGGTGTCGACGCCGAAGACGCCGACGTTGGTGATGGTGACGGTGCCGCCCTGCATGTCGGTCGGCGAGGTCTTGCCCTGGCGCGCGGTCTCGACCAGCTCGCCGAGCGAAGTGGCCAGGCCCGCAAGGGTCTTGGACCCGGCGTCCTTGATGTTCGGGACGATCAGGCCGCGCGGGGTGGCCGCGGCGATGCCGAGGTTCACCTGCCCCTTGACCACGATCTCCTGGGCCGCCTCGTCCCACTGGGCGTTGATCTCGGGGTGCCGCTTGATCGCCACCAGCAGCGCCTTGGCGACCAGCAGCAGCGGGCTGACTCTGACGTCCCGGCCCAGCTCGCCGCTCTCCTTGAGCTTGCGGACGAACTTCATCGTGCGGGTCACGTCGACCTGGACGAACTCGGTGACGTGCGGGGCGGTGAAGGCCGAGGCCACCATCGCCTGCGCGGTCGCCTTCCGGACGCCCTTGATCGGCACCCGGACGTCGCCCGAGCCGGACACCGGCACCGGGGCCACGACGGCTTCGGCCGCCTCGACCACGACGGGCTCGACGGCCGGGGCCGCCGGAACGGACCTGGCCGCGGCGTGGGCGTGCACGTCCTCGCGGGTGATCACGCCGTCCCGGCCGGTCGGGGTGACGGCCCGCAGGTCGATGCCGAGGTCCTTGGCCAGCTTGCGCACCGGCGGCTTGGCCAACGGCCGCTCACCGGCCGGAGCTTCGGCCACCGGGGCGGGCGCCACCGGGGCCGGGGCGACCGGAGCCGCGGGCGCGACCGGGGCCGGCTGCGGCGCGGCGGCCTTCGCCGTGGCCGTGGTCGTCCGCCGGGCCCGGCGCTGGGCGGTGCCGGTGCGCGGGCCGTAACCCACCAGCACCTCCCGGCGCTCCGGCTCGGCCTCAGCGGCCGGAGCCGCAGCAGCGGCGGCGGGTGCCGGCGCGGTGGCCGGAGCGGCCCCCGCCTCCCCGGCCACCGCGACCGAGATGATCACGGTGCCGACGTCGACCGTCGCGCCCTCGGGGAAGAAGAGCTGCTCGACGACCCCGTTGAACGGGATCGGCAGCTCCACCGCCGCCTTGGCGGTCTCCACCTCGCACACGACCTGCCCGTCGGTGACGGTGTCACCGGGCTTGACGTACCAGCTGAGGATCTCGGCCTCGGTGAGGCCCTCGCCCACGTCGGGCATCTTGAACTCGCGGAGCGAGCGAACTTCGGTGGTCATCTGCGCTCCCCGGGATCAGTACGCGAGTGCGCGGTCGACGGCGTCGAGCACGCGGTCCAGGTCGGGGAGGAATGCCTCCTCGACCCGGGACGGCGGGTACGGGGCGTAGTAGCCGCCGACCCGCAGGACCGGTGCCTCCAGGTGGTAGAAGCACCGCTCCGTGAGCCGGGCGGCCAGCTCGGCGCCCATGCCCAGGAAGACCGGTGCCTCGTGCACCACGACGGCCCGGCCGGTGCGCTTGACCGACTCCTCCAGGGTGGTGAAGTCCACCGGGGAGAGCGAACGGAGGTCGACGACCTCCAGTCGGCGGCCGTCCTCCTCCGCGGCCGCGGCGGCCTCCAGGCAGACCTTGACCATCGGGCCGTACGCGATCAGCGTGGCGTCGGTGCCGGGGCGGACGATCCGGGCGTCGTGCAGCGCCAGGTCGGCGGCGGCGCCGACCTCGCCCTTGTCCCAGTAACGCCGCTTGGGCTCCAGGAAGATGACCGGGTCGTCGGACTCGATGGCCTGGCGCAGCATCCAGTGCGCGTCGTGCGCGCTGGACGGGGTGACCACCCGCAGACCGGCGGTGTGGGCGAAGTACGCCTCGTGCGACTCGCTGTGGTGCTCGACCGCGCCGATTCCACCCGCGTAAGGGATGCGCACGGTGACCGGCATCTTGACGTGGCCCAGCGCACGGGCGTGCATCTTGGCCAGCTGGGAGACGATCTGGTCGAAGGCGGGGTAGACGAAACCGTCGAACTGGATCTCCACCACCGGGCGGTAGCCGCGCAGCGCGAGGCCGATCGCGGTGCCCATGATGCCGGACTCGGCCAGCGGGCTGTCGATCACCCGGTCCTCGCCGAAGTCCTTCTGCAGGCCGTCGGTGATCCGGAAGACGCCGCCGAGCTTGCCGATGTCCTCGCCCATCAGGACGGTCTTCGGGTCGTTCTCCAGCGACTTGCGCAGCGCGTCGTTGAGCGCCTTGGCGATGCTCAGCTGACCGGCCATCAGTGGTTCTCCCCCGCCTCGAAGGAGGCCGCGTACTCGACGTACCCGGCCCGTTCCTCATCGACCAGCGCGTGCGGCTCGCTGTACACGTGGTCGAAGATCAGCGTCGGGTCCGGGTCCGGCATGCTGCGCACGCCCTCGCGCACCCGGAGCCCCAGCTGCTCGCTCTCCGCGTCGACGGCGGCGAAGAACTCCTCGTCCGCCAGGCCCTCCTTCTCCAGGAGGGCGCGCAGCCGCAGGATCGGGTCCTTGGCCTTCCAGGCCTCGGTCTCCTCGGCGAGCCGGTAGCGGGTCGGGTCGTCGGAGGTGGTGTGGGCGCCCATCCGGTAGGTGAAGGCCTCGATCAGCACCGGGCCGTTGCCGCTGCGGGCGTGGTCGAGCGCCCAGCGGGTGACCGCGAGGCAGGCCAGCACGTCGTTGCCGTCGACCCGGACGCCCGGGAAGCCGAAGCCGGAGGCGCGGCGGTACAGCGGGATCTTGGTCTGGGTGGTGGTGGGCTCGGAGATCGCCCACTGGTTGTTCTGGCAGAAGAACACCACCGGGGCGTTGTAGACCGAGGCGAAGGTGAAGGCCTCGTTGACGTCGCCCTGGCTGGAGGCGCCGTCGCCGAAGTACGCGATCACCGCGTCGTCGGCGCCGTCCTTGGTGATGCCCATCGCGTAGCCGGTGGCGTGCAGGGTCTGCGCGCCGATCACGATGGTGTACAGGTGGAAGTTCTTCTCGTTCGGGTCCCAGCCGCCGTGGTTCACGCCGCGGAACATGCCGAGCAGGTTCAGCGGGTCGACGTCGCGGCACCAGGCCACGCCGTGCTCGCGGTAGGTCGGGAAGGCGTAGTCGCCGGTGCGCATGGCCCGACCGGAGCCGACCTGGGCGGCCTCCTGGCCGAGCAGCGAGGCCCACAGGCCCAGCTCGCCCTGGCGCTGGAGGGCGGTCGCCTCGCCGTCGAACCGGCGCACCAGCACCAGGTCGCGGTAGAGCGAGCGCAGCTCCTCCGGAGTGGTGGTCAGGGGGTAGTCCGGGTGCTCGACCCGCTCGCCTTCCGGCGTGAGCAGCTGTACGAGCTCCGGCTGGGCGTCCGTCCCCGTGGCGCGGAGGGTGTCAGGTACAGCGGGGGCCGCCTTCTTGCGGGCCCTCGCCGTGCTTTTGACGGTCACGTTCACTCCTCGGTCTGTCCGGCCGCCCGGGGTCGCCGGTGACCGGTCCGGTCACCGCCTCGCGGGGCGCGCGTGGGTGTGCGCACCTACTGCGTGGCAGGTGGTGATCCTGTTCCGACGGCGTCCCTCACGAGAACGTTACCCAGCGTCCGCCCTTGGCGCGCTTGCGCTAGGACGTCCTACTTGTTCAGGGTCCACAACCCCGAGGGTGCCGCGTCCGGCTCGCCGTCGGAAGGGTGGGGGTGACGGTCGGCGTGACGCAGCTCTCAATTCGAGCGCCTTCAGGACACCAGCGCACGTTATCCGGGCGGAAGCCCGTACGTAAGGGGGTTCTCGGTATCGGTTTCGGCGACTGTGGCCGGATCACGCCATTACGCCACTGCGAACGATAGGCCTTTTGTAGGGTGATATGGGAGGCTTTGGGCGTGACTGATAACGGACAAATCAGGGTGTTTCTGCTCGATGACCACGAGGTCGTCCGCCGGGGCGTGCACGATCTGCTCTCGGTCGAGGACGACATCGAGATCGTCGGCGAGGCCGGCACGGCCGCCGAGGCGCTCACCCGGATTCCCGCGGTCCACCCCGACGTCGCGGTGCTCGACGTCCGGCTGCCGGACGGCAACGGGGTCGAGGTCTGCCGGGAGGTCCGCTCCCGGCTGCCGGAGATCAAGTGCCTGATGCTGACCTCGTTCTCGGACGACGAGGCCCTGTTCGACTCGATCATGGCGGGCGCCTCCGGCTACGTCCTGAAGGCGATCCGCGGCACCGACCTGATCACCGCCGTCCGGGACGTCGCGGCCGGCCGCTCGCTGCTCGACCCGGTCGCCACCAGCCGGGTCCTCGCCCGGCTGCGCGACGGCGGCGAGAAGGAGGACGAGCGGCTGTCCCAGCTCACCAAGCAGGAGCGGCGGATCCTCGACCTGATCGGCGAGGGGATGACCAACCGTCAGATCGGCAACGAGTTGCACCTCGCCGAGAAGACGGTGAAGAACTACGTCTCCAGTCTGCTCGCCAAGATGGGCATGGAGCGACGCACCCAGGCGGCGGCGTACGTGGCGCGACACCGGGCCGACCACCAGTACTGATTGGAGCCCTGCCACAGTCCTGACGGTTTGTCAAGGGCCCCCACCAAGGGGCCATAACCTCTGCACGTGACTTTCAGCCAGACCCTCGCCTGCGCCCCGGCCCGCCCCGACCTCTCAGCCCCGCCGATAGGGACCCTCAGCCCACCCGTCCCGCGCAGCGCACTCGTCGAGGTCCTGGCCCGCTTCCGGGTGGGACGGCCGCTGACCGCCGAACCGGTCGCCGAAGGCCTGCTGAACCGGGGCTACCGGGTCACCACCGAGACCGGCGCGTACTTCCTGAAGTGCTACGTCGACGCCGCCACCGCCAGCCGCCCGAAGATCCTCGCCCACCACCGCGCCATGACCGACCTGAACGCCCTGGGACTGCCCGTGGCCCCCCCGCTGGGCTGCGCCGGGCGGGGCGGGACGGTGGCGGGCCTGAACGGCCGGATGTTCGCGCTGTTCCCCTGGGTGGATGGCCGACACCGACACGGTACGGAGCTCGACCCGTCGCGGTGCGACGCGCTCGGCACGCTGCTCGGCCGGCTGCACGGCGCGCTCGACGACGTGTGCGCCCCCCTCGACCAGCCCGTCGGCTACCACAGCGCCGACCCCCTCGACAGCGCCGAACTGGCCCGCGAGCTACGGCGCCGCGCCCGCGAGCACCGCCCGTACGGCGAGCTGGACGCCCTGGTCGAACAACGGCTCGACGAACGGCTGGAGCTGCTCGCCGAACACGCCCACCGCCGCCCCGACCCGCTCGACGCCCCGCCCACCGGCTGGACCCACGGCGACTTCCACGGCCTCAACCTGCTGTACGACGGGGGCCCGGACGGCGAGTCGGTCGCCGCCGTGCTCGACTGGGACAAGCTCGGCCCGCAGCCGCGCGCCGAGGAGGCCGTCCGGGCCGCCACCCTGCTCTTCAACGACCGGACCACCGGCACCCTCGACCTGGTCAGGGTCCGCCGCTACTCCCAGGCCTACCGGGCCTCCGGCGCCGCCACCGCCGAGCACCTGGCCGCCGCCGTCCACCGGGTCTGGTGGGAGCGGCTGAACGACTTCTGGATGCTGCAGTGGCGCTACCAGCGGGCCGACCACCGGGCCGACCCGCTGTTCCCCGCCTCGGCGGGACAGTTGGCGTGGTGGTGCCAGGAGTACGAGCAGGTCCTGGACGCCTTCGCCAACTGATCCGTCAGGGGTTGACCGGCGGCGGCAGCGTGCTGCCACCGGCCCCGCCGCCGCTCCCGCCGCCGGTCGGCTTCGTGCTCGGCTTCGGGGTGGTCGAGCTGCCGCCGTCACCGCCCGCCGGCGCGGACGGCGTCGTGCTCGCGCCACTGGTCGCCGTCGCGGTGGAGGTCGGCGTGTGGGTCGCCGTCGGCGTCGGGACCTGGGTGTGCCTGCCCGTCCCCGGCGACGGCGACATGTTGTTGCCGCCGCCCCCGCCGCTCCAGCCGTTCGACCCGTTGTCGGCCGGCTGCGTCGGCCGCCTGCTGCCGGGCAGGGTGGACGGCGGCTGGGGCGACTGCCCGTTCTGGGTGGGCGTGGTCGTCTCGTTGGTGCTGACCACCGGGGCGGGCGTCGAGGGCGTGGTGCGGTCCGTGGTGCCGCCACCGCCGCTGAGCGCGAAGGCGATCCCGGCCCCGGCCGCGACCAGCACGGCGATCCCGCCGGCCACCCAGCCCCACGGCCCGCGCCTGCGGCCGCCGTCCCCGCCGTGGTCGTCCTCGCCGCCACCGCCGTACGACCCGCCGGCGCCCTGGTAGGGCGAGGGGCTGTGCTGGCCGCCCGCCGAGTACGGCAGGACGGAGGTCTGGTCACCCGCCCCGACCGCGCCGAAGGCCTGGGTGGCCGCCGCCTGGTCCGGCCGGAGCACCTGGGTGGCCCCGGTGTCTCCGGGCATCCCGGTCGCGGCACCGACCCAGCCGGCCCCGGCCGCGCCGTGCATCTCGCGCAGCGCGTGCTGCAGGTGGGCGCGGAACTCGTCGGCGTCCTGGAAGCGGTCGTCCGGGTTCTTGGCGAGCGAGCGCAGCACCAGCCCGTCCAGGCCGGCCGGCACCCGGCTGTTGACCTGCGAGGGCGGCACCGGCGGGTCCTGGACGTGCTGGTAGACCACCGAGAGCGGGGTGTCACCGGTGAACGGCGGGCGCAGCGTGAGCAGTTCGTAGAGCATGCAGCCGGCCGCGTACAGGTCGGAGCGGTGGTCGACCGGCTTGCCGAGGGCCTGCTCGGGCGACAGGTACTGCGGGGTGCCCATGACCATGCCGGTCTGGGTCATCGTGGTGGCCCCGCCGGTGAGCGCCCGGGCGATGCCGAAGTCCATCACCTTGACCGCGCCGGTGGTGGTGATGCTCACGTTGGCGGGCTTGATGTCGCGGTGCACGATGCCGTTGCGGTGGCTGTAGGCCAGCGCCTCCAGCACCCCGGCGATGATGATCAGCGCCTGGTCGACCGGCGGCGCCTCCTCGTCCACCAGCAGCTCGCGGACGGTCCGGCCCTCGACCAGCTCCATCACGATGTACGGCGTGGACTCGTCCCCGACGTACTCCTCGCCGGTGTCGTAGACCGAGACGATCGCGTGGTGGTTCAGCGCCGCGACGGCGTGTGCCTCGCGGGTGAAGCGCAGCCGGGCGACGTCGTCCTGCGCCAGCTCGCCGCGCAGCAGCTTGATCGCGACGGTGCGGCCCAGCCGCACGTCCTCGGCGGCGAACACCTCGGCCATGCCGCCGCGGCCGAGCCGGTGGGTCAGCCGGTAGCGGCCGTCGCCGACCGTGCCCAGCGGCACTCCGCGGCCCGGCGTCTGCGGTCCGCCCGCCCCGCCGAAGGGCGGCAGCGCGGAGGTCGCGGCTTCGCTGCCCGGCTCGGGGATCCTCGGCGTGCCGCCGGTCCGTCCGACCACTCGGGCACCCGCCTCGTCGTCCGGCTGCTGCGTCTGTGCCATCGCTCCTCGCCCCGGGCGTTCGCTCGGATCGCGGTGCCCTGTCGCTTACGTATCCCCGAACGCTACCGCTTCCGGCGCGCACCCGTGACACGCGCGGAACGGCGGGAAACGGTCAGAGCAGACCGTTCCGGTCGGCCTGGGGACCCACCACGACGACCGCGGCGGGCCGCTCGGAGTGGAACTTGCCGTTGGTGTCCTTCTCCGCCTTGTTGACCACGATCGCGATGATGATGCCGGCCAGCACCAGCACGCCGACGATGATCGCGATCACCACGAAGGCCGTGGAGCACCCGCCGCCGTTGGGCTTCGGCTGCTGGTACGGCGGCATCGGCTGCGGCCTCGGGGTGTGCATCGGCGGCCGCTGCCCGCCCTGCTGGAGGAACTGCGGCTGCGGCGTGTGCGGGGCCTGCGGACGCGGGGTCTGGTAGGCGGGCGGCGGGGTCTGGTACTGCTGCTGCTGCGGGAACGGGTGCGGCGTCCGCGGCGCCTGCGGGTGCGGTGTCTGGTAGGCGGGCGGCGGGGTCTGGTACTGCTGCTGCCCGCCCTGCTGGAGGTACTGCGGGTGCGGGGTCTGCGGCGCCTGCGGACCGGCGTGCACCGAGCGCGGCCCCTCCTTGATCACCAGCGGGGAGCTGGCCTGCAGCGCGTGCCCGCCACCGCCGCCCTTCAGCTCCGCGATCAGCCGCTCCGCCTCGTCCCGCATCGCGGCCGCGCTCTGGAAGCGGTGCGCCGGGTCCTTGCGCAGCGCCTGCGCGACGTAGGCGTCCACGGCCGGGGTGACCGAGCGGTTGAGGCTGGAGGGGGCGGGCGGCTCCTCCTGGACGTGCTTGTAGGCGATCGAGAAGGCCGAGTCGCCGTCGAAGACCAGCTGGCCGGTGAGCATCTCGAAGAGCATCACGCCGACCGAGTACAGGTCGGAGCGGGCGTCCACCGGCTTGCCGAGGGCCTGCTCGGGCGAGAGGTACTGCGGGGTGCCGACCACCATGCCGGTCTGGGTCATCGAGGTGACGCCGGATTCCAGCGCCCGGGCGATGCCGAAGTCCATGACCTTGACATTGCCCTTGCGGTCGAACATGACGTTGCCGGGCTTGATGTCGCGGTGCACCAGGCCCATGTCGTGCGAGGCCTCCAGCGCGTTCAGCACGCCGACGGTGACCTTCAGGGCCTCCTCGGTGGGCACCGCCCCGTACTGGGCGACCGCCTCGTTGATCGTCTCGCGCAGGCCCTTGCCGTCGATCAGCTGCATGACGATGTACGGCGTGCTGGAGCCGTCGGGGGCGACGTCCTCGCCGCTGTCGTACACCGTGACGATGTTGGGGTGCTCCAGCCGGGCCACGGCCTGGGCCTCGCGGCGGAACCGCTCCTTGAACGAGTCGTCCCGGCCCAGCTCGCTGTGCATGCTCTTCAGCGCGACCTGCCGGTCCAGCACGCTGTCGTACGCGAGGTGCACGGAGGCCATGCCGCCCTCGCCCAGCAGCCGCTGCAGCACATAGCGGCCGTTGCCCAGGGAGAAGCCCTCGACCGCGTTGCCGTGCTCGCTCATGGTCCTCTGCTCCCCCTCGGCGCGGTGGTGCTGCCGCGACCGTGACGTTCGGTCTCGTCCGTACGTGGTGGGCCCGACCCACTGGCCCGGCGATCCCCTGCCGCGGCGGCTCGACCGGCCTGCGACAGGGGTCAGGGTATCGGCTTCCGCCGACGGTGATCGGTCCAGGGCCGATCCTGGCCCCGGACCGTCGGTGCCGTCCTGCGGCGGTGCGGTCCGGGGCGGATCGCCGTGGTACGTCCGGCCCGGGAGCGGGTCCGAGGGCCTACAGGTACGGGCCGGAACGGATCCCGCGGCCGTGACCCGGATCCTCCTCGTCCAGGTCGCCGGCGTGCGAACCGGGCGGCAGCGCGCGCCGCATCTGCTCCAGCTGCGCCCGCGCGGCCATCTGCTGGGCGAACAGGGCGGTCTGGATGCCGTGGAACAGGCCCTCCAGCCAGCCCACCAGCTGCGCCTGGGCGATCCGCAGCTCGGCCTCGGTCGGGATGCTGTCCTCGGTGAAGGGCAGCGAGAGCCGCTCCAGCTCGGCGACCAGCTCCGGGGCCAGCCCGAGCTCCAGTTCCTTGATCGAACTGGCGTGGATGTCCTTCAGCCGGGCCCGGCTGGCCTCGTCGAGAGGCGCCGCCCGGACCTCCTCCAGCAGCTGCTTGATCATGCTGCCGATGCGCATGACCTTGGCGGGCTGCTCGACCATCTCGGTCACCGGGAGTTCGCGGGGCATGTCCGCCTCGTCGTCCCCCTCCATCGTTGCGCCGGCGAACCCCTGGCCCACGGGCAGTCCGTCCGGTCCGACGATCAGCACCTTCTGGCCGTCCTGCGACTGCCCGCCGGCGGCCCGGAAGGGCTCCTGCGACGAGCGCTCGTTCATCGGATTCGTCATGAACAACATTCTCTCTCACTGGGGTTGGTCGGGCGGAAGCCCCCGTTCGCCCCGCCGTCCTGCGCCACCCGTGACGACGGTACGCCGCCGCGGTCGTCCGGGGAATCCGTACGGGTACTCAGTTCCGGGGCCGCTACGGCCGCCCGCCCGGCACGGGACCGGCCGCCACGGCGACGCAGGACCCGCACCGGGCGCGGGCCGCCCGGCCCCGGAACCCGCACCGAATCTCCACGCCGCCCGTCGGCCGGGAGCCCGTCGGCCGGGTGCCCGTCGGCCGGGTGCCCGTCGGCCGGGTGCCCGTCGGCCGGGTACCGTCGGCGGGCCTCAGCCCTTCCGCAGCCGCACGCCGATCAGCCCCAGGCCGCAGCCGATCAGCCCCAGGCCCACGCCCAGCGGCAGCTGGAGGGTGGAGGGGTCCTGCCAGTGGGCGGGGAGGACCGCCGGGACGGAGGCGACTGCCACGGGCCGGCCGGAGGCCGCCGTACCGGCGCCCTGGTCGGCGGCGGGAGCCGCGGCGTCCACGTCGGGGTCCGGGCCCGGCTGGTCGGCCGAGCCGTCCTGGCCCTGCCCGGGCGACTGCTCGACTGCCTGGTCCCGGGCCTGGTCCCGGGCCTGGTCCGGCGCCTGACCGGGTGCTCGAACGGGCGCCTGGTCCGGCGCCTGCTCCACGGTCGCGTCCTGGCGTTCCGGTGCCGAGGAGGGGTGGTGGTGGCGCGCCCGCAGCTCGGAGAAGTCCGGGTGGGACCGGCCGGGCACCGCGTGCTCCGGCGGCGCCGCGTGGGGTGACGACCCGGAGGCCCAGCTCGGACCGGCCTGCTCGTCGGCCCAGGCCGAGGAGTCCGGGCCCGGGGAATCCGAGCCCGGGGAGCCCGGCCCCCAGGAATCCGGCCCCGACGAGTACGGCCCCGAGGAGTACGGCCCCGAGGAGTCCCGCACGGGGGAATCCGGCCCGGGCGAGTCCGGGGCCGGGGAGTCCGCCGCCGGGGCCGAGGCGCCCGGCGACGGCTCCGCCACCGCCGTGGTCACGGCGGCCAGCGGAAGCGCCAGTCCCAGCACGGCCGCGGCGAGCAGCTGCCTGGAACGGCGGGTACGACGGTGGTGCAGCGCGGTGGGCAGCGGCGCGGTGGGCAGCGGCCCGAGGACGTCGTGCGGAGTTGCGGCCACGGTCGGAGTCCTTCCGACGGCCGACCTCGCCCGGCGGCGGGATCGGCGGCGGGACAGCTCCGGACCAGCCTCACACAATCCGGCAATCGCGGCATTTCGGTCGCCCGCGCCGCACCGCTCAGGCCGTCAGCACGACCTTCCCGACCTGCTCCCCCGACTCCAGCACCCGGTGCCCGGCGGCGGCGTCGGTCAGCGGCAGCACCCGGTCCACCACCGGCTTCACCACCCCGGACTCGACCAGCGGCCACACGTGCTCCCGCACCGCCGCCACGATCGCCGCCTTCTCCGCCAGCGGCCGTCCGCGCAGGTTGGTGGCGATCACCGCCGCCCGCTTGCGCAGCAGCGTGTTGAGGTCGAGTTCGCCCTTCACCCCGCCCTGCAGCCCGATGACCACCAGCCGCCCGTTGACCGCCAGCGCGTCCACGTTCCGCTGCAGGTACTTGGCGCCCATGATGTCCAGGATCACGTCCGCCCCGGCCCCGCCGGTGGCCTCCCGGAGCACCTCGACGAAGTCCTGCTCGCGGTAGTCGATCGCGATGTCCGCGCCCAGCTCGGTGCACCGGGCCAGCTTCTCCGGGCTCCCCGCCGTGACCGCCACCCGCGCGCCGACCGCCTTGGCCAGCTGGATCCCCATCGTGCCGATCCCGCTCGCGCCGCCGTGCAGCAGCACCGTCTCGCCCGGCCGCAGGTGGGCCGTGAGGAAGACGTTGGACCACACCGTGCAGGCCACCTCCGGCAGCGCCGCGGCCTGCTCCGGGCCCATCCCCTTCGGCAGCGGCAGCAGCTGCCCGCTCGGCACCGCGACCCGCTGGGCGTAGCCGCCACCGGCCAGCAGCGCGCACACCTCGTCGCCGACCGCCCAGCCGGCCGCCCCCGGCCCGAGCGCGACGATCCGCCCGGCGCACTCCAGCCCCGGGTAGGGCGAGGCGCCGGGCGGCGGGTTGTAGAAGCCCTGCCGCTGGAGCAGGTCGGCACGGTTGACGGCGGTGGCCGCCACCTCGACCAGGACCTCGCCCTCGCCCGGCACCGGATCGGGCACCTCGGCCCACACCAGTGCCTCGGGGCCGCCGGGTACGGGAATCGTCATCGCATGCATGCCCCGAACCTACTGCGCCGCACGGCGGTCCGGGCCCCAGGCCCCGCCCTACGCCGTCGACTTGATGACGATCACCCGGTCGGTGAGCTGCAGCACCGCGGCCTCCGGCTCGTTGTAGTTGAGCACCCGCCGCCCACGCACCACCGCGACCACCAGGTCCTCGCACTCGCGCGGTCCGTGCCCCGCCTCGGCCCGGGTGACCGGGCGTTCGACCACGTCCAGCCCGTTCCCGTACGTCAGCAGGTCCTCCATCACGGCCCCGGCGTGCGGGCTGAGCATCGACAGTCCGAGCAGCCGCCCGGCCGAACTGGAGCTGGTGACCACCACGTCGGCGCCGCTCTGCCGCAGCAGCGGCGCGTTCTCGTCCTCCCGCACGGCCGCGACCACGGTGGCGCCCTTGTTCAGCTGGCGCGCCGTCAGGGTGATCAGCACGGCCGTGTCGTCCCGCTCCGGGGCGACCACGAGCCGGGCCGCGGTGGGCACGGCGGCCCGCACCAGGGTGTCGGTCCGGGTCGCGTCGCCCACCACGCCGACCAGGCCGTGCTGCGAGGCCTGCTCGATCACCTTGCGCTGGGGGTCGACGACGACGATGTCCTCCTTCTTCACCCCCTGCCCGAGCAGGGTGTCGACGGCGCTGCGCCCCTTCGTCCCGAAGCCGATGACGACGGTGTGCTCGCGCACGGTGGACCTCCAGCGGTTCAACCGCCATTGCAGGCGGGTCCGTTCGGTGAGCACCTCCAGGGTGGTGCCGACCAGGATGATCAGGAACAGCACGCGCAGCGGGGTGATCACGAAGATGTTGGTGAGCCGGGCGCCGTCGCTGTACGGGGTGATGTCGCCGTAGCCGGTGGTGGAGAGCGTCACGGTGGCGTAGTAGGCGGCGTCCAGGAAGCTGAGGTCGCCGCCGGCGTTGTCGTGGTAGCCGGACCGGTCCAGGTACACGATCACCGAGGTGGCGACCAGAACGGCGAGCGCCAGCAGCAGCCGCGAGCCGACCTGCCGCACCGCGGGCGCCGCACGCCGGGCGGGCAGCACGATCCCGGCGTCCGCCCACGGCTCCGTCCCCGGCGCCGAGAGGCGGCGAAGACGGTTCACGGGGTGTCCACCAGCTCGACGGCCTCGCCCGCCGCCGCCCCGCCGGGCGGCAGCACCGCCAGCGCCTCGGCCCGGGCGAGGCCGCGCAGCATCGCGGGCCCGTCGAAGGCGAGCGGTACGACCCCCTCGGGGGTGCGCCGCACCGGCTGGAGCCGGGTGTCCACCGGGTGCCCGGGCAGCGGGACGGCCGCGGGGGCGAGCGCGGGGCCGGCACCGGCCCGGCCGCCACGGGCGTGCAGCAGCGGCAGGGCGAGCGTGACCATCCCGGCGACGGCGGCCAGCGGGTTGCCGGGCAGGCCCACCAGGTGGCGTCCGCCGGGGAGTTCGGCCAGCAGCATGGGGTGTCCGGGCCGGACGGCCACGCCGTCCACCAGCAGCCGGGCGCCGACCTCGGCGAGTGCCCGGTGCAGGAAGTCCACCGGTCCGGCGGCCGTCCCGCCGGTGGTGACCACGACGTCGGCGGTGGAGTGCCGCAGGGCGTCCCGCAGCAACCCGAAGTCATCACGGACGTAGCGGACTTCGGCCACCTCCGCACCGGCCGCCCGCAGCCAGGGCGGCAGCAACGGGCCGAGCGCGTCCCGGACCAGCCCCGGACCGGGGATCCCGCTGTCGAGCAACTCGTCTCCCAGCACGAGCAGTTGGACCACGGGGCGGCGGCGCACGGCAAGCCGGTCGTGCCCGCAGGCGGCGGCCAGGCCGAGCACGGCCGGCCCGACCACCGTCCCGGCCGGCAGCAACTCCTCGCCCCGGCGGCACTCCTGGCCGCGCGGACGGACGTCCTGGCCGGTCGTCAGCTGCTGCGGCCCCCGGTCGTGGAGCAGGGCGCCCTCCGCCACGCCGTGCTCGCGGCGCAGTACGGCCGTGGCTCCGGGCGGCAGTTGGGCGCCGGTGGCGATCTCGACCGCACTGCCGTCGGCCAGCGGCGCCACCGGGGTGCGGCCGGCCAGCACCCGCCCGGCGACCCGCCAGGGCCCGGGCCCGGCGACCGCCCAGCCGTCCATCGCGGAGGTGTCGAAGGCGGGCAGGTCGGTCAGCGCGCCGAGCGGCTCGGCGAGGACGTGCCCGAGCGCCGCGGCCAGCGGCAGCCCGACCACCGGCAGCGGGCGCAGCCCGGCCCGGCGCGCGGCCTCCCGGGCGTGCGGCCAGCTCAGCACACCGGGACGGCCGGCCGGAACGGTCACGGTGGCCCGTCCGACCGTGCTCACGGCTCCTCCGGGCCGTCAGCGGGCTTCCACCGCTCGGCGAGCGCGGTGGTCCGACGGGACGCCTCGGCGACGGCCTCCGGTCCGCCGCCCTGCTGCGCGGCCGCGTAGCCGATCAGGAAGGCGGTCAGCGGCGCGGCGGGCCGGGCCACTCCGTGCGCGACCACCCGGGTCATGTCGAGCAGTCCCCGGACGTCCACGTCCAGGTCGATGCCCAGGTCGGCCTTGACCTCGGCGATCCAGTCTTCCAGCGTGCGCTCCATGCGCCCATGCTGCCCGATCAGCGGTTTCCCCGTGGTGTTCGCCCCGTGTGCGGCGCGCGTCGTCTCCCTCACGGCCCGGGGGCGGCCCCGGTGAGGTTCCCGCCCCGCTGCCCGGTCACCGCCGCCTCCCCCGTCCGGCGGCGGCCGACCGCGGTGCGGCCACCTGGCACGAGCCGCCCCGTCCGCGACGGCCGCGACACCCCACGGGCCCCACCCGCCGGAGACGCTCAGGACCGGTCGCGTTCCCTCGCCTGTTCCAGGTCCTCCCAGGTGTCGCAGTCGTACGCGACGTTGTCCGTGTCGGCCACCCGCAGCCGCGTCAGCCCGCCGACGAGGCGGCGCAGCGGCTGTCCGGCCGGGTCGCCGAGGGCGGCCAGGGCGGCGCGCAGCGGGGCGGTGCGGTACGCGGCGGTGAGCGGCTGGTCGCGTCCGCCGGCGTCGACCAGGACGGCGGCGTCCGCGCGCGGTCCGGCCTCGCCGAGGGCGGCTGCCAGCCGTTCCACCGTCCGCCGGTCGAGGAAGGGCAGGTCCGCGGCGAGCAGCAGCACGGTGTCCGCGGTGACCAGGTCGAGCCCGGCCGCGACGGCGGCGACCGGCCCGCCGCCGGTCGGCTGCTCCCTGGTCCACCGGACGCCCTCGCGGGCGGTCGGCCGGGCCGGGCCGACCACGACGGTGGTCCGGGCGCCCGCGCAGGCGGCGAGCACCCGGTCGAGCAGGGTGCTCTCCCCCACGGTCAGGCCGGGTTTGTCGGCCCCGCCGAGTCTCCGGGCCGCGCCGCCCGCCGGAACGATCACGTCGTACGGCGTCGTCATGCGGCCAGTATCCCGCCCTACTCGCCGTCCCTTTCCTCCGAGTTCTCCGCGTCCTCCTCCACCGCGTCCTCCCCTGCGGTTCCGGCCGCCGGGGAGGCGGTCCGGGCGGTGTTCGCGGCCGCGCCCAGCTGCAGGAAGGACGGCAGGGTCAGCTCCCCGTACCGCTCGTTCATCGCGGTGATCAGCGCCTCCGGGTCGTCCGGGTGCTCGGCCAGCAGCCGGTCGAAGTCGCGCAGGTACTCCCCGGTGAAGGCGAGCACCCGAGCGGCGTCGTCCCCCTGTTCGGGGGCGCGGTGTCCGGCGATGACCCGGTCGACGCCGAGGTCGGCGATCCGGTCGAGGTTGTGGCCCCAGGTGGTGCGCTGGGCCGGGGTGGTGTCGGCCGTCCACGCGTGGGTGCCGTTGCAGACGAAGTCACCGGCGATCACGGTCCGGCTGCTCGGCACGTGGACGACCGTGGAGTCCCCGCAGTCGGCCTGGCCGAGCAGCAGCACCGGGATCACCTGGCGGTCGAGCATCAGCGGCTGGGGCAGCAGCGGGGCCGGGACCAGCGGGTGGTCCGGGATGTCGTCGCCGTAGACCGGCTTCCACTGGGCGACCTTGGCCGCGACGGTGCGCCGGATGCCCTCGACCACCGCCGGAGCGGCCAGCAGCTGGGCGTCCGGGAAGAGCCTCAGCACCTCCTCGGCGCCGAAGTAGTGGTCGGGGTGCTGGTGGGTGACCACGATGGCGAGCAGCCGACGGCCCTTGCCCGCGACCCACTCGGCCAGCTCGCGTCCGGCGCTGCGGGTGAGCTGGGCGTCCACCAGGATCGCGGTCCGCTCGCCGAGGATCAGCGTGGAGGTGGCGAAGAAGGCGGATTCGGGCCCGGTGAAGACGGCGATCTCCAGCGGCCGGGCCGTCTGCCCGGCGTCACCGGCGGCGGCCGCGACGGGCCCGACGGGCTCGACGTCCGCCCGTTCCGCGCCGGAGTTCTCCTCGGGCGGGGACGACGTCACGGGCTTCTCCCTCTGCTCGGCGGTCGGACTTCCTGCGCCCTACAGCATGGGAGAACCGGCGACCGATCGCACGGGAGGCGCGCCCGTCGGGGCGCGCCCCGGGCGTGTCACGCCGCGGCCCGGGCGGCCAGCTCCTTGCCCCGGCGGGCGGCCAGCTCCAGGGCCCGCGCCTTGGACTCGACGGCGGCCGGGACGAACTCGGCCAGCGCCGGGACGGAGGCCGCCAGGGTGAACTCCGGGACGATGAACTCGACCTCCAGCCCGAGCCCGCCACCCAGCACCTTCTCCAGGTAGGTGGTGACGAACTCGAACGGCTCGCGCGGCGCGCCGGGGACGTACGAGCCGCCGCGGGAGGCGACGACGGTGACCGGGGTGCCCTTGGCGGAGGGGTCGTCGCCGGCCGTGCGGCCCATCAGGATCACGTGGTCCAGCCAGGCCTTGAGGGTCGAGGGGATTGTGAAGTTGTACATCGGGGCGCCGATCAGCACCGCGTCGGCGGACTCCAGCTCGGCCATCAGCCGCTCGCGCAGCGCGAAGGCGGCGGCCTGCTCGGCGTCGCGCGCCTCGGCCGGGAGGAAGCCGGCGGTGATCCCGGCGGCGTCCAGGTGCGGGACCGGCTCGACGGCGAGATCGCGGTGGATCACCGTGCCGCCGGGGTTCTCGGCCTCCCAGGCGGCCCGGAAGGCGGCCGTGACCTCACGGGAGACGGAGCCGTCGGTGAGCGCCGAGGAGTCGATGTGCAGGAGCGTGGGCATGACGGGACCTCCAGAGAATAAGCAGCTGCTGTTTCCGCTGCAGCTGTAAGTAAGGTAGCAGCTTACTTTTCTGCAGTCACTAGTGACGGGTCGAGTACGCTGGACCCATGGCCGAGCACGAGGTAGTCACCGACGCAGTCCCGACCGGCGTCGACCCGTGCGCCGCCCCCGCGGGCCCCGGTGGCTGCGGCAACGTCGACCTGGCCCTCAACCGGGTGTTCACCCTGCTCGGCAAGCGCTGGACCGGCATGCTGCTGGGCGTGCTCAACAACGGCGGCCCGGCCTACTTCTCCGAGCTGCGCCGCGCCGTCCCGGGCATCAGCGAGCGCATGCTCTCCGACCGGCTGACCGAACTGACCGAGGCCGGACTGGTCGTCCGCGAGGTCGACCCCGGGCCCCCGCTGCGCGTCAGCTACCGCCTCACCGAGGGCGGCGTCGCCCTGAAGCCGGCCCTCACCGAACTGGCCGTCTGGGCCGACCGCTACCTGCCGGAGAGCGCCCTCCGGGGCGGCTGCTGACCGGCGCCCCGACCGGCCGCGCCCGGCCCGGCCCCGACCGGCCCCGCACATGCCGAAGGGGCCCGCCCTCCGTTGAACGGAGGGCGGGCCCCTTCGGTACGTCGGCCCTTCGGCAGGTCGGCTCAGTGCGCGGCGGCGCCACCACGCAGGCGGGCCACCCGGTCGCCGATGCCCCAGGTGGTCACCCGCCAGAGCGCCTCGACCACGATGTTGCGGCTCATCTTGGACGCGCCGAGCTCGCGCTCGACGAAGGTGATCGGCACCTCGGCGACCTTGAAGCCCGCCTTCACCGTGCGCCAGGCCAGGTCGACCTGGAAGCAGTACCCGGCCGAGGCCACCTCGTCCATGCCCAGGCCCAGCAGGGTCTCCTTGCGGAAGGCCCGGTAGCCGCCGGTGACGTCCCGGATCGGCACGCCCAGCATCAGCCGCGAGTACGTGGAGCCGCCGCGGGAGAGCAGCAGGCGCGACTTCGGCCAGTTCACCACCCGGCCGCCCGGCACCCAGCGCGAGCCCAGCACCAGGTCGGCGCCGCGCAGCGCGTTCAGCAGCCGGTCCAGTTCCTCGGGCTGGTGCGAACCGTCCGCGTCCATCTCGACCAGGACGTCGTAGCCGTTGTCGATGCCCCAGCGGAAGCCCGCGAGGTAGGCGGCGCCCAGGCCCTCCTTGCCCTTGCGGTGCATGACGTGCACGTTCCGGTCCTCGGCGGCCAGCTTGTCGGCCAGCTCACCGGTGCCGTCGGGGCTGTTGTCGTCGGCGACCAGCACATGCGCCTCGGGCACCGAGGCGCGGACCCGGCCGACGATCCGCTCGACGTTCTCCGCCTCGTTGTAGGTCGGGATGATCACCAGGACCCTGCCGAGATCAGCAAAACTCTGCTGGTTCACGGTCACGTACAAACCTCTCGGCCGATGGCGGGGAGTATCAGAACACCGTCGCCCGCACTCTGGAACGCGGCCCCGCCGACAGCCCGCCGACGGGATGACCACGGTGGGGAATGCTGCGAAGGGCGGAGACTACTGCGTCCTGGCATCCTACTACCGCGCCCGGGAACCGCTGGTCGGACCACGGCACTCCCACCTGGCGCCCACCGTTTCCCCGCGAGCGACCAGGGTCGGCTAGGGTCGATGCCCTTGCTCGTGCCGGGACCCGCCCGTACCGCCGGGCCCGCCCCGGCGATCCGGACTCGGGACGTCCGGGGGCCGCCCCGTCAGCGAAGGAGTAGGACCGCGCGCATGGACAGGCTCGTCAACACCGTCCGCCCGTACGCCTGGGGGTCGCGCACGGCCCTGCCCGAGCTGCTGGGACAGGAGCCCACCGGTGAACCGCAGGCCGAGCTCTGGATGGGCGCCCACCCCGGCGACCCGTCCCGCGCCGACCGCGGCGAGGGCCTGCGACGGCTGGACGAACTGATCGCGGCCGACCCCGAGGGTGAACTCGGCGCGGCCAGCACGGCCCGCTTCGGCCCGAGCCTGCCGTTCCTGCTCAAGGTGCTCGCCGCGGGCCTGCCGCTGTCCATCCAGGCCCACCCCACGCTGGACCAGGCGCGGGCCGGCTTCGCCGCCGAGAACGCCCTCGGCCTCCCGCTGGACGCCCCCGAGCGCAGCTACCGCGACGACAACCACAAGCCCGAAATGGTCTGCGCGCTGGGCGAGTTCGAGGGCCTGTGCGGCTTCCGCCGGCCCGCCGGGGCGGCCGCGCTGATGGCCGCCCTCGCGGTGCCCGGTCTGCAGCCGCTGATCGAGCTGCTGTCGGTCGGGGACAGCGCTGACGACAAGGCCGAGGCCGAGGCGCTGCGCGACACCCTGTCGGCCGTGCTGACCATGGACGACGCGACCGCCGGACGGACCGTCCGGGAGACCGTCGCCGCGCTCGCCGGGACGGACCCGGACGGCGAGCACGCCCCGTACGCCCGGATCGCCGAGGACTTCCCGGACGACCGCGGCGTGATCGTCGCCATGCTGCTCAACCACGTCCGACTGCGGGCCGGCGAGGCGCTCTACCTGGGCGCCGGGGTGCCGCACGCCTACCTGTCCGGCGTCTGCGTGGAGCTCCAGGCCAACTCGGACAACGTGCTGCGGGCCGGACTCACCCCCAAGCACATCGACGTGCCGGAGCTGCTGAAGGTCGTGCTCTTCGAACCCGGCGCCCCCGAGGTGGTGCACCCGGTCCCGGTCGAGAGCACCCCCGGCGAGCAGCTCTACCCCGTCCCGATCGACGAGTTCCGGCTCTCCCGCTTCGAGCTGGACGGCGTCGAACGCGAGATAGACGGCCGCACCCCGCAGATCCTGCTCTGCACCGAGGGCACCGTCCGCCTCACCGCCGCCGACGGCGCCGTGCTCGACCTCGCCCGCGGCCAGTCCGCCTTCCTCCCGGCCACCGGCACCGCGACCCGCCTCGCCGGAACCCCCGGCACCCTCTTCCGCGCCACCGTCACCGTCTGACGGGCGTGGCGGTGACCGGGCCGGCCGGTCGCCGAACCCGGCACGAAATTCGGTTGATCGGGACGCCGGGTGGGGCTGGACTGTCGCGGGCGCCACGCACCGTGGGGCCGGTACCCAGGGGAGGCGGCGACAGCCATGGAGATCCGTTCCACGACCGATCGGGAGCGCGAGGTCTTCGTCGACACGCTCCACGCCGCGTTCGGGCGCTTCCCGGAGACCCCGGGCGAGGACGGCGGCGGGCTCTGGTGGTCGGCCACCGAGCTGGACCGCAGCCTGCTCGCCGTGACGGCCGACGGGCGACCGGTCGGCACCGCCGGCGCGTACTCCTTCGAGCTGACCCTGCCCGGTCAGGTCATCGTCCCGGTCTCCGGGGTGAGCAACGTCGGCGTCCTGCCCACGCACCGCCGCCAGGGCGTGCTCACCGCGATGATGCGGCACCAGCTCGCCGAGCTGCGGGCCCGCGGTGAGGTCCTCTCCGTGCTGCTGGCCTCCGAGGCCCTGATCTACGGCCGGTTCGGCTACGGCCCGGCGACGTACACCGGGCGGCTGACGGTGCCGCGCCACCGGGCCGCCCTCGCCACCCCGCGGGCCGGTGGCACGGACACCGGTTCGGTCGAGGTGCTCCGGCGTGCCCGCTGCGGCGAGCTCCTGGAGGAGCTCTACGACCGGTACCGCCGCACCCGGCCGGGTGCGCTGTCCCGGCCGCACCGCTGGTGGGCGCTGGGCGCGGGACAGCCCCCGGTCTCCTCGGCGCCGCGCTACATCGCCGTCCACCGGGACGCCGACGGCGTTCCGGACGGGTACGCCAGCTACGCGCTCGACGGGGACACCCTGACGGTCGACGAGACCATCGCCGTCGACGACGCCGTCTCCGCGGCGCTGGCCCGGTTCCTGCTCGGCCACGACCTGGTCGGTCAGGTCGTGTTCAAGCACTTCCCGGCCGAGCACCCGCTGCGCTGGCAGCTCGCGGACTTCGCCGCCGCCCAGGTGGGCAACAGCAGCGAATGGCTGTGGGTGCGCCTGCTGGACGTCCCGGGTGCCCTGACCGCACGCGGCTGGCTCACCGACGGCGAGCTCGTCCTCGACGTCGACGACCCGTTCCTCGGCGAGCGCGCCCGCCATCTGCTGACCGTCCGGGACGGCACGGCCGAGTGCGTCCCGACCGACCGGGAGCCCGACCTCTCGCTGGACGTCCGGGACCTCGGCTCGGTCTACCTCGGCGGCACCGCCCCGAGCACGCTCGTACGGGCCGGGCACATCCGGGCCCACCACCCGGAGGCGGCCGCCCTGGCCGACGCCCTGTTCCGCGCCGAGCGCACCCCGCACTGCCTGCACTGGTTCTGACCGGCGCGCACCGCGGTGGTCGCCCTCCGGGTGGCCACCGCGGCGGGATCAGTCCCTGGTCATGTCGACGAAGCGCGAGTAGTGGCCCTGGAACGCGACCGTGATGGTGGCGGTCGGACCGTTACGGTGCTTGGCGACGATCAGGTCGGCCTCGCCCGCGCGCGGGGACTCCTTCTCGTAGGCGTCCTCGCGGTGCAGCAGGATGACCATGTCGGCGTCCTGCTCGATCGAGCCGGACTCTCGCAGGTCGGAGACCATCGGCCGCTTGTCGGTGCGCTGTTCGGGACCACGGTTCAGCTGGGACAGCGCGATGACCGGGACTTCCAGCTCCTTGGCCAGCAGCTTCAGGTTTCGCGACATGTCCGAGACCTCCTGCTGGCGGTTCTCGGCCCGGCGGGAGCCGCCGGACTGCATCAGCTGGAGGTAGTCGATGACGATCAGCTTGATGTCGTTGCGCTGCTTGAGCCGGCGGCACTTGGCGCGGATCTCCATCATCGACAGGTTCGGCGAGTCGTCGATGAACAGCGGCGCCTCGCTGACGTCGGGCATCCGGCGGGCGACCCGCGTCCAGTCGTCGTCCGTCATGTTGCCGGAACGCATGTGGTGCAGGGCGACCCGGGCCTCGGCGGAGAGCAGGCGCATGGCGATCTCGTTGCGGCCCATTTCGAGCGAGAAGATCACGCTCGGCAGCTTGTGGTGGATCGAGCAGGCGCGGGCGAAGTCCAGCGCCAGGGTGGACTTACCCATGGCGGGGCGGGCCGCGATGACGATCATCTGACCGGGGTGCAGGCCGTTGGTGAGCTGGTCGAAGTCGGCGAAGCCGGTCGGCACGCCGGACATCTGGCCGTTGCGGGAGCCGATCGCCTCGATCTCGTCGAGGGCGCCCTCCATGATGTCGGCCAGCGGCGCGTAGTCCTCGTTGGTGCGCTGCTCGGTGACGGCGTAGATCTCCGCCTGGGCGGCGTTGACGATCTCGTCCACGTCGCCCTCGGCCGCGTAGCCCATGCCGGCGATCCTGGTGCCGGCCTCGACCAGGCGGCGCAGTACGGCGCGCTCGTGGACGATCTGGGCGTAGTACTCCGCGTTGGCCGCGGTCGGGACGGAGTTGACCAGGGTGTGCAGGTAGGGGGCGCCGCCGACGCGCTGCAGCTCACCGCGCTTGGTGAGCTCGCCGGCCACGGTGATCGGGTCGGCCGGCTCGCCGCGGGCGTACAGGTCGAGGATCGCGCCGTGGATCATCTCGTGCGCGGGCCGGTAGTAGTCGGCGGGCTTGAGCACCTCGACCACGTCGGCGATGGCGTCCTTGGACAGCAGCATGCCGCCCAGGACGGACTGTTCGGCGGCGAGGTCCTGCGGGGGGACGCGCTCGAAGCCGTCGACCCCGCCCTGGCCCTCGTCGCCCCGGCGGTCCCGGTCGTCCCGGCGGTCGCCCTTCTTGCCGCCGTTGAACCCGGCGCCGCCCTGGCGGAAGCCCTCGCCCCGGCCGCCGCCCTGACCGCCGCCGCCCTGGCCGTTGCCGCGGTTGTGGGAGACCGGGAGCCGGTCGCCGGGGCCGTCCGGGAAGGGGGCGTCGGCGAAGGCGCCGACCGGGAAGGGGTCCTCGGCGTTCTGCCAGTCCTCCTCCGGCGGCGGGGCGTCGTGGTCGTCGTACTGGGGGCCGGTCACGCGTGTTCCCCGATCAGCGAGTGGTGCGAAGTTGGAGCGGGCCTTGCCGGTGGCTGGGTGGAGCGGAGCCGCTCCTGTTGTACGCCACGGCACCGACAAATCGGACGCCGGGGCCGGTGGGAGTGTCGGGTGGACGGCCCACGCTAAGGCGCCGGACGCCCTCGCGCCAAGACGGTTATCCACAGGGGGTGTGGACGAGTGGCCCGGGGCTGTGGAGAACTGCCGCAAAGCTGTGGACACCCCTGTGGAAGCTCCTGTGGATAACCGGACGATCGATCCACCGTCAACCTGCTGACCTGCGATTACCCCTTCCCGGGCCTGTGCATGAGAAATTCTTCACACACAGCCGGACGGCTGTGGGCACGGGCCGGGCGGAGCGGGCCGTCCGTTCTTTCGAGTAATGACTGAACATGCTCTTGGCCCATTACCTGTGGATGAGTACCCTGGAGCGCATGCGCGCCGCCCTCTCCGAGCCCTCCAGACGCAGCCACGACCGCGAGATCCTCGCCCTGGCGGTGCCCGCCTTCGGCGCGCTGGTCGCCGAGCCGCTGTTCCTGATGGCCGACTCCGCGATCGTCGGCCACCTCGGCACCCCGCAGCTCGCCGGGGTCGGCGTCGCCTCCGCCGCCCTCACCACCGCGACCGGGGTCTTCGTCTTCCTCGCCTACGCCACCACCGCCGCGGTGGCCCGGCGGATCGGCGCCGGGGACCGCCGGGGCGCCGTCCAGCAGGGCGTCGACGGCCTCTGGCTCGCCCTGGGCCTGGCCGTCCCGGTGGTCCTGCTCACCCTGCTGCTGGCGCCCTGGGCCGCCGGGGTGCTGGGCGCCTCGCCGACCGCGGCCCCGTACGCCGTGACGTACCTGCGGATCAGCTCGCTGGGCATACCGGCGATGCTCCTGGTCCTGGCAGCCACCGGCGTGCTGCGCGGCCTCCAGGACACCCGCACGCCGCTGGTGGTGGCCGTCGCCGGCTTCACCGCCAACATCGGCCTGAACGCCGGCCTGGTGTACGGGGCCGGGCTCGGGGTGGCCGGCTCGGCCTGGGGCACCGTGCTGGCGCAGACCGGGATGGCCGCCGTCTACCTGGTCGTGGTGGTCCGCGGCGCCCGTCGGGAGCAGGCCTCGCTGCGGCCGGACCCGTCCGGCATCCGGGCCGGCGCCAGGGCGGGCGGCCCGCTGCTGGTCCGGACGGTCAGCCTCCGCGCGGTGCTGATGATCGCCACCGCGGTGGCCGCCCGGCTCGGCGACGACCAGGTGGCCGCGCACCAGATCACCATGACGCTGTTCAGCTTCCTGGCCTTCGCGCTGGACGCCATCGCGATCGCCGGGCAGGCCATCATCGGCCGCTACCTGGGTGCCTCGGACGTCCCGGAGGCCCGCGCGGCCACCCGGCGGATGGTCGAGTGGGGCATCGGCTCCGGGGTGGTGCTCGGCCTGCTGGTGGTGCTCACCCGTCCGCTGTACGTCCCGCTGTTCACGCCCGATCCGGTGGTCCAGGGGCAGTTGCACACCGCCCTGCTGCTGCTCGCGCTCAGCCAGCCGGTGGCCGGGCTGGTCTTCGTGCTGGACGGCGTGCTGATGGGCGCCGGGGACGGCCCGTACCTGGCCCGGGCGGCGCTCGCGACCCTGGCGGTGTTCACCCCGGCGGCCTTCGCGGTGCCGGCCACCGGCACCGGGCTGGCCGGGCTGTGGTGGGCGATGAACCTGTTCATGCTGGTCCGCGCGGTCTTCCTGGTCGCCCGCGCCCGCGGCGGCCGCTGGCTGGTCACCGGGGCCGTCCGGAGCTGAACCGCGCGGCCCGGGGAACGACCGGGCCCGGGCCCGGGAACGACCGAGGGCCGGACTCCTCGCGGAGTCCGGCCCTCAGGCCACTGCTACGGAACTCAGGCAGCCACGACGGCGACGTCGAGGTTGGCCACGACGTCCGAGTGCAGCTTGACCGAGACCTTGTGGGTGCCCACGGTCTTGATCGGCGAGGCGATCGCGACGGCGCGCTTGTCCACAGCCGGGCCGCCGGCGGCCTTGATGGCCTCGACGACGTCGGCCTGGGTCACCGAACCGAACAGGCGGCCGGCGTCGCCCGAGCGGACGGCCAGCTTGACCTGGACGCCTTCCAGCTTGCCCTTGACCTCGTTGGCGGCGTCGAGGGTCTGGATCTCGTGGATCTTGCGGGCGCGACGGATGGCGTCGACGTCCTTCTGACCACCCTTGGTCCAGCGGATGGCGTAGCCACGCGGGACCAGGTAGTTGCGGGCGTAGCCGTCCTTGACCTCGACGACCTCGCCGGCGGAGCCGAGACCCGGCACCTCGTGAGTGAGGATGATCTTCATTACTCGGTCACCCTCTCTTAGCGCGCGGTGCTGGTGTAGGGCAGCAGCGCCATCTCACGGCTGTTCTTCACGGCCGTGGCGACGTCACGCTGGTGCTGGGTGCAGTTGCCGGTGACCCGGCGGGCACGGATCTTGCCGCGGTCGGAGATGTACTTCCGCAGCAGGTTCGTGTCCTTGTAGTCAACGTAGTTGACCTTGTCCTTGCAGAAGACGCAAACCTTCTTCTTCGGCTTGCGAGCAGGCGGCTTCGCCATGGTGTGCTCCATTTGGGGTTCACGGCCCGACCGGCGTCCGGGGACGCCTGCGGCCGGGCCGCACGAAATCTGTCAGCTCTAGAACGGGGGCTCTTCCGAGTAGCCGCCGCCGGACGGGGCACCGCCCCAGCCGCCGCCGCCCTGGTTGCCACCACCGGACGGGGCGCTGGACGCCCACGGGTCGTCGGAGGGGCCGGACTGGCCGCCGCCGGAGTTTCCACCCCAGCCGCCGCCCTGCTGGCCGCCACCGCCGCCCCAACCGCCCTGGCCGCCGCCCTGCTGGCCGCCGAAGCCGCCACCGGGGCCGCCGGACCGGTTGGCCCGGGTGACCTTCGCGGTCGCCGAGCGCAGGCTCGGGCCGACCTCGTCGACCTCGACCTCGAAGACCGTCCGCTTCTCGCCTTCCTTGGTCTCGTAAGACCGCTGGCGCAGTCGGCCCTGCACGATGACGCGCATGCCTCGCTGCAGCGACTCGGCCACGTTCTCCGCCGGCTGACGCCAGACGTTGCACGTGAGGAAGAGGCTCTCGCCGTCCTTCCACTCGTTCGTCTGACGGTCGAAGGTGCGGGGGGTGGACGCGATGCGGAACTTCGCGACCGCCGCACCCGACGGGGTGAAGCGCAGCTCGGGGTCGTCGACGAGATTGCCGACGAGGGTGATGACGGTCTCGCCTGCCATGGTGGTGATGACCTCTCGGGAAGATGTCCGTTCACCGCTGTTTCACGTGAAACAGCGGTCGCGAGCTACCCGAGACCCGAAGGCCTCAGAGGTGGCTCAGTGGGTGTCCGGGCGCAGGACCTTGGTCCGCAGAACCGACTCGCTCAGGCCCAGCTGGCGGTCGAGCTCCTTGACGACCTCAGGCGTGGCCTTGAGGTCGATGACCGAGTAGATGCCCTCGGACTGCTTGTTGATCTCGTAAGCCAGACGGCGACGACCCCAGGTGTCGACCTTCTCGACCTTGCCGCCGCCGTTGCGGACGACGGCGAGGAAGGACTCGATCAGGGGGGAGACAGCGCGCTCCTCGACCGAGGGGTCGAGGATGACCATCAGCTCGTAGTGACGCATGAGTAACCCACCTCCTTTGGACTCAGCGGCCACGGTCTCTCCGTGGCAGGAGGGTTGTGCGTAGCGTCGGCACCGGTGGGGTGACGACTCCGGGCCACCGTAGCGGCCGGGTCGGACAGTCGGGCCCCGACCACCCGGAAGAGGGTGTCACCCGAAAGAGGGCGCAAGGGGGCACAACTACACCAGTGCAGACGGCACAGCCTACCCGCACCCGGACGGCCGAACAAAACGCATAGGGGTTGTGAGAAGGACCCAACCGCCGCAATCTGGACGAACGGGATTCCTGCCCGTTCGTCTCCACGCCAGGAGGTGGGACTCATGGCCCAGTCCGTCCACCGCATGCCCGCCCTCACGCTGAACACCGACGGCCACCCGCACCCCCGCGAGAACACCCTGGTGGCACTGACCGCCGTACTGGGCGTGATCGCCTTCACCACGTCGTTCTTCCACAACCTGCACCTGCTGACCTCGTGGACCGGCCTGGCCGGGATCGTCACGGGCCTGTGGGGCATGTTCGTCTCGGTGACCACCGCCGAACGCTTCGTCCTGATGATCACGCTCGGCGCCGCCGCGATCGGCTTCTACCTCGGTGTCGCCCGCGGCGGCCTCTGGGGCTGACCGCACCGCTCCAGGAACCCTCGGCGCCCCCGTCGCGTATCTGCAGAAGACAGCTACCCGACGGGGGCGCCGTCGTGCCCGCAGCGGCGGACGCCCGGGCCCCGGACGATAGGGTCAGCCCGAGAACCTGGGGCCACCGCAGCCCGACCGACGAGGAGCACCGAGCAATGAGCCTGCGCCTGAGGACGATCACCCGCGAGGAGCACCTCGCCTTCATCAGGAGCCGCGCCTCGGCCAGCCACATGCAGGTGCCGGCCTGGGGTGACGTGAAGGCCGAGTGGCGCTCCGAGTCGATCGGCTGGTTCGACGAGCACAACCAGCTGGTCGGCGCCGGCCTGGTGCTCTACCGCCAGCTGCCGAAGGTCAAGCGCTACCTCGCCTACCTGCCCGAGGGCCCGGTCATCGACTGGTTCGACCGCGACCTCGACCGCTGGCTCTCCCCGATGCTGGCGCACCTGAAGTCCCAGGGCGCCTTCTCGGTGAAGATGGGCCCGCCGGTGGTCATCCGCCGCTGGAACGCCGCCACCATCAAGGAGGCCATCGCCGCCAAGCAGGCCAAGCGGCTGCGCGACGTCGAGGCCGACTGGTACGAGGCGCGCGCCTTCGAGGTGGCCGACCGGCTGCGCAAGGCCGGCTGGCTGCAGGGCGAGGACGGCGGGGCCGGCTTCGGTGACGTCCAGCCGCGCTACGTGTACCAGGTGCCGCTGGCCAACCGCTCGCTGGACGACATCCAGAAGGGCTTCAACCAGCTCTGGCGCCGCAACATCAAGAAGGCCGAGAAGAGCGGCGTCGAGGTCGTCCAGGGCGGCTACGACGAGCTGCCGATCTTCCACCAGCTCTACCTGGTCACCGCCGAGCGCGACAAGTTCACCCCGCGCCCGCTGGCCTACTTCCAGCGCATGTGGAACGCCCTCAACTCCGAGGACCCGAACCGGATGCGGCTCTACATCGCCTACCACGAGGGCGAGCCGCTGGCCTCGACCACGATGCTGGTGGTCGGCGAGCACGTCTGGTACTCCTACGGCGCCTCGGCCAACCACAAGCGCGAGGTCAAGCCCTCCAACGCGATCCAGTGGCGGATGATGCGCGACGCCTACGCCCTCGGCGGCGGCGTGTACGACCTGCGCGGCATCAGCGACACCCTGGACGAGAACGACCACCTGTTCGGTCTGATCCAGTTCAAGGTCGGCACCGGCGGCCAGGCGGCCGAGTACCTCGGCGAGTGGGACTTCCCGCTCAACAAGCTGCTGCACAAGGCCCTCGACCTCTACATGTCCCGCCGCTGAGGAGGCTGACCCGATGACGCTGTCGCTCTACCTCGACACCGAACGCTGGCGCACCCACCAGCGCTCCGTCCTCGCCGAGTTCCCCGGCCTGGTGCCGGTCGCCAAGGGGAACGGCTACGGCCTGGGCAACCACCGGCTGGCCGAGGAGGCGACGCTGCTGGGCACCGGTGTGCTGGCCGTCGGCACCGCCTATGAGGCGGCCGACGCCGCCGAGTGGTACGGCGGCGAGCTGCTGGTGCTCACCCCCTACCGGGTCGGCGAGGAGGTGCTCCCGCTGCCGCACGCCCGGGTGATCCGGACGGTGGCCAGCGTGGACGCGCTGCGCGCACTGCACGGCGCCCGGGTGGTGCTGGAGTGCATGACCACCATGCGCCGGCACGGCGTGAGCGCGGCCGACCTGCGTACCGTCGCCGCCGAGCTGGACGGGGTCGCCTTCGAGGGCCTCGCGCTGCACCTGCCGATGGACCGCCCGGACGGCTCCAGCCCGGTCGAGGAGGTCATGTACTGGGTGGACACCGCGAAGGCGGCCGGCATCCCGGTGCACACCGTCTTCGTCAGCCACCTGGGCGCGGCCGGCATGGACCAGCTGGCCCAGCGCTACCCGGACACCGTCTTCCGGGCCCGGATCGGAACCCGGCTCTGGCTGGGCGACCACGGCGCCCTGGAGGTCCGGGCCACCGTGCTGGACGTCACCCCGGTGAAGAAGGGCGACCGCTACGGCTACCGCCAGCACCCGGCGCCCTCCGACGGCCACATCCTGGTGGTCGCCGGCGGCACCGCGCACGGCATCGGCCTGGAGGCGCCCAAGTACGTGGCGAGCATGGGCGCGCGTGCCAAGGGCATCGCCCGGGCCGGCCTGGCGACCGTCAACAAGACCAAGTCGCCGTTCCACTGGGCGGGCAAGCAGCTCTGGTTCGCGGAGCCGCCGCACATGCAGGTCTCGCTGCTGTTCCTGGACGGGGAGACCGCGCCCCCCGCGATCGGCGAGGAGCTGGGCCTCCAGGTCCGTCACACCACCACCCACTTCGACCGGGTGGTGGACCGCTAGGGTCCGTCCGGCAGGCCAGGGCCCCGCTCATCGCGCCCGGCTCGCGTCAGGACTGCTTCTCGTTCCCGGCCGGCTCCGACAGCCGTGGCTCCTCCAGCCACTGCTCGAAGGAGCCGGCCGGCGCGTATCCGGCGTAGCTCTCGTCCTCGTGGAGGTGCCGGGCGGTGCCGAGGGTGAACGCGTCGGGGGCCCCGTCGAGCACCCCGCCGGAGGGGTCGTCGCTGCCGTCCCGGCGGACCGGGTCGCGGTCCGGCTGGAGGGCGTCGCGGACCACCAGGACGACCAGGTAGAGCGTGCCGAGCAGGTGCAGCACGATCGCGAAGTGGTACCAGGGCTCGCCGATCCCGTGCTGCTTGGGCCCGGTCACGAAGCCCAGGTGGGACCAGATGCCGAGGGTGTACAGCACCTCGCAGGCCTGCCAGACCAGGATGTCCCGCCAGCGCGGCCGGGCCAGCGCCGCGAGCGGCAGCAGCCAGAGCGCGTACTGCGGCGAGTACACCTTGTTGACCAGCACGAACAGCGCGACCACCAGGAAGGCCAGCTGCGCGAACCGCGGCCGGCGGGGCGCCGAGAGGCCGAGCCACGCTATGGCCGCGCAGCCCAGCACCATCAGCACGCCGATGTAGAGGTCGAGGTCGGCCAGGCCCACCCCGCGGTTCTGCATCAGGATCAGCCAGAACGAGCCGTAGTCCTCGCCGCGGTGCTCGCTGAAGACGTAGAACGTCGACCAGCCCTGCCAGTTGGCCAGCATGATCGGCAGGTTGACCAGCAGCCAGGCGCCCACCGCGCCGCCGAGCGCCACCCGGAACTCGCGCCACTTCCCGGCCCGCCAGCAGAGCACCAGCAGCGGGCCGAGCAGCAACAGCGGGTAGAGCTTGGCCGCGGTGGCCAGGCCGATGAAGACGCCGGCCCAGCCCGGACGGGAGTGGGCCCACCAGGCCATCGCCACGGCGGCCAGGGCGACCGCGAGCAGGTCCCAGTTGACGGTGCCGTTGAGCAGCACGACCGGCGAGAGCGCGAACAGCATCGCGTCCCAGGGGCGGCGGCGGTGGGTGCGCGAGAGCGCGACCGCGGCGACCACCGCGCAGGCCATCAGCAGCCCGGCGTTGATCACCCAGAACCACTGCTCCTGGTCCTGCCCGGTGCCGCCGCCGGGCGTCAGCCAGGCCGCGACCTGCATGAACAGGCCGGTCAGCACCGGGTACTCCAGGTACTGCAGGTCCCCCGTGGTACCGGGGATGCGGTCCACGTACGGGTGCAGCCCGGCGGAGAAGCCGCGGCCGGAGAACAGGTGCGGGATGTCGCTGTAGCAGGCGTGGATGTACTGCGGGGATCCCGGCTGGAACCAGGCCTGTTCGTAGCAGGGCAGGTCGTGCACCATGCCGAGCGCCGAGACCACGATCACCACCAGTGCCAGGACGCGCACCGGGATCCACCAGGAGACGCCGAGCAGCGCCCGTCGGCCGGGCGGCCCGCCGAACACCTCGCTGCCGGCCGCCGCCACCCGGTCCTCGTCGGCCGGGACGACCACGGTGTCGGCCGGTGGCGCGGCCGTGGCGACGGCTGCCGGGGTGGGCCCTGCGGCGGCGCCGGGCCCGTGCGGGCCGGCGGTTTCGTCACGATCGCTCGACGTCATGCCGGACATCCTGCCGCACCGGATGCGGTGGGACGAGGATGACCCCGCGTGGTCCGGCGGTACGGGCGGGGCGCGGGCGGCGAATCGTGACGAAACGGCGGTGGCGGCCCTCCGAGGAGGACCGCCACCGCCGGGTCACCGTTTCACCGTCCCACCGCTTCACCGGCGGGACCGGACCGGGTCCGGGCCACTACCCGGCCGCTCCACCGCCCTGCGTCCCGCCGGCGGTGCTGCTCGGGCTCGGCTTGCCGCCGCCACCACCGGCGCCGCCACCACCGGTGCCACCGCCGGCTCCACCGCCGGTGGAGCCGGTCGGTGTCGTCGACGGGCAGCCGAAGATGAGGCCGCAGCTGGTGTCCGTCGGCTTCGGGGTGTGCCCGCCGCCGTGGGTCGGCGGCTGGGTCGGCTGGCAGTCCACGCCCGGCACGCAGTTCCCGCCCGGGCCGGGCTGGGTCGGCTGCTGGGTCGGCTGCTGGACCGGCGCCTGGGTCTGGGCCGGGGCCGACGGGGCCTCCGTCGCCGTCTGGGTGGCCGTCGCCGTGGCCGTGGACGGCGCGCCCGAGGAGTCCACCTCGGTGCCGACCGGCTGCGGGGTCGGGAAGTCCATCTTCTTCTCGTTGGCCAGCGCGGCCTTCATGTACCGGGTGAAGATGTCGGTGGGGATGTCACCACCGTGGATGGACTGCTTGCCGCCGGTGCCGTTGAGCGAGTCCCGGTTGTGCTTGCTCGGGTCCTCCCGCCACATCGCGACGCTGGTGACCAGCTGCGGGGTGTAGCCGACCCACCAGGCCGACTTGTTCTCGTCGGTGGTACCGGTCTTGCCGGCCACCGGGCGGCCCAGCGCGTTGGTCTTCGAGCCGGTACCGTTCTTGGCCACGTTCACCAGCACGTCGGTGACGTTGTCCGCGACGGCCGGCTCCAGCGCCACCTTGACGTCCTTCTTGCCGAAGCCCGGGCGCTCCTTGCCGTCCACCTCGACCTTGGTGACCGAGTAGGGCTCGGCCTCCTTGCCGCTGGCCGCCAGGGTGCCGTAGCCGGTGGCCATCCGGATCGGGCTGATGGTGGAGGTGCCGAGCGGGAAGGTCGCGGTCTTCGGGTCGGCCAGGCTCTCCCGCTTGATACCCATCTGCACGGCCATGTCGGCCACGGCCGGGCCGCCGACGTCCTGGTTGAGCTGGACGAAGGGCACGTTGTACGACCACTGCATGGCCTGCCGCAGCGAGACGTAGCCCCGCTTGCCGGAGTCCTCGTTCTTCTGCCGGTAGGGCTTGCCGTCGTCGCCGATCACCAGTGAGCCGTCCGGCTTGCGGATCTCGGACATGTCGTCGGCGAGGTAGCGGCTGTCGGCGTTGATCCGCTTCGGCTTGCCGTCGCTGTCCTTCGCGGTCTGCACGCCGACCTGCATCGCGGTGGCGAGCACGAAGGGCTTGAAGGTCGAGCCGACCTGGACGCCGCCCGCGTTGGCGTTGTTGTCGAAGTGGCCGTTCTCCACGCCGTCGCCGCCGTAGATGGCGACCATCGCGCCGTCGCCGGGTTTGATGCTGGCGGCGCCGAACTGGACGAAGGAGTCGTTGTTGGGACGCTTCTGCGGGTCGAGGTTCTCGGCCTTGACGTCGTCGACGGCCTTCTTCAGGGCGTCGACCTTGTCCTTCTCGAAGGTGGTGTAGATCTTCAGACCGCCCTTGTCGATCATCTGCTGGGTGATCGACTTGTCGGTGGCCATCACGTACTGGTTGACGGTGTCGACCAGGTAGCTGACCTCACCGTTCATGTTGGAGCTGCTCTTCGGCGGGATCGGCTCGGGGAAGGTGGTGCACTTCGCCCGCTCCTCCGGAGTGGTGTTGTGGGTGACCACCATCCGGTCCAGGATCCACTTCCAGCGCTCCACGGCGCGGTCGTGGTTGGCCGGCTTCGAGGGGTCGTAGTAGTTCGCGCCCTTCAGCAGACCGGCCAGCATGGCGCTCTGGCAGAGGTTCAGGTCCTTGGCGTTGACGCCGTAGTACGCCTGGGCGGCGGCCTGGGCACCGTTGGCGTTGCGGCCGAACCAGCTGGTGTTGAGGTAGCCCTTGAGGATGTCCTCCTTGCTCGTCGTCTGGTTGATCTTCAGCGTGATGAAGAACTCCTTCAGCTTGCGGCTGATGGTCTGTTCCTGGCTGAGGTAGGCGTTCTTGACGTACTGCTGGGTGATCGTCGAGGCGCCCTGGGTCTCGCCGCCCTTCGCCATGTTGTAGACGGCGCGCAGCATGCCCTTGGGGTCGATGCCGCTGTCGGTGCGGAAGGTCTCGTTCTCGGCCGAGATGACGGCGTTCTGCAGGTTGGGGCTGATGTCGCTGAGTTCGACGATCTGGCGGTTGGTGTCGCCCTTGCGGGTCATCTCCGTGCCGTCGGCCCAGTAGTAGATGGTGTTCTGCTCCTTCACCAGGTCCTTGAGCTGCGGGACCGTGGTGGTCTGGTAGAGGTAGAACACGGCGCCCACGCCCGTGGCGAAGAACAGCAGGAAGGCACTCAGCCACTGCTTCCAGGACGGCAGCCAGCGACGGACGCCGGTCTTGCCGAACCGCGGGTAGTCGATGAAGCGCTTCTTGCCCGGGCCGGCTGCGGCCGCGGCCGCGGAGGCGGAGGCGGCTCCGCCGCGGCGGCCGCCCCCCTTGCCCTTCTTCTGGGAGGCCTTGCGCATCTCGGCACGGGTCATCCGGGGCTGCTGGGCGGTCTCCCGGACGCCCGGCTGGCGTCGGCGGCCGAGCCCGTCCGAAGCCAGCTCGTCGGGTCCGGGACCACCCCGACGACCTCCGCCTCCCGGGGGCTGCTGCCCGTCACCGCCCGGGTTGGGCGTCCTTCGCCGTCGCTCGCTCATGTTCTCAGCCGCTCCTCGCCAGGCCTTGTCGGCCTGAAGGCAGGGTTCCTGTCCGATGCCCGGACCGCCCTAACCCCGGAGGTTGGTCCTCGTGCACACGCGACAGCGTACGCAGCGCTGAAATACAACTAATCGGGCATCAGGCGCCAATAACCGCAAAACGGCGACAGATCATTACATGCCCGTTGCCAACCCCACCCGCGCGTCGGCTTGTGATCACATTCACGCGTGCCCCCCTTGCCCGTTCCGGGGGTCGGGTTTACTGTTCTCGATATATCGAGCCGATACATCGAAGCGGTATACCGCCGGTGCAGCGGCCGGAGCGAAGGCCGAGAGGGAGGAGGACGACGGCAGTGGGCAGGCGCTCAGGAGTGCTGGAGTTCGCCGTTCTCGGTCTGCTCCACGACGCCCCGATGCACGGTTACGAGCTGCGCAAGCGGCTCAACATCCTGCTCGGAGCGCTGCGGGCACTCTCCTACGGAACGCTCTACCCGTGTCTGAAGAGCCTGGTCGCCCAGGGTTTCCTGGTCGAGGACAACCCGGACGTCGAGTACGTCCCGGCCACCGCGCTCAACGGCAAGCGGTCGAAGATCGTCTACCGGCTCTCCCCCGAGGGCAAGCAGCGCTTCGAGGAGCTGCTCGCCGACTCCGGTCCGGACGCCTGGGAGGACGAGCGCTTCGGCGTCCACTTCGCCTTCTTCGGCCAGACCGACCGGGCCGTCCGGATGCGCGTCCTGGAGGGTCGCCGCAGCCGGCTGGAGGAGCGCCTGGAGCGGATGCGCAGTTCGCTGGCCCGCGCCCGCGAACGGTTCGACGACTACACCGTCGAACTCCAGCGGCACGGCCTGGAGTCGGTGGAACGCGAGGTCCGGTGGCTCAACGAGCTGATCGAGACCGAGCGGGCCAACCGCACCGGCCGGACCGGGCCCGCGGCCGGCGCCCCCACCGGGAGCACCGGCACCGCCGTACCCCACACGACTTCGGACGGCCGTGGTCAGGAGACCGGGTCCCCCGACCCGTCCGGGCCACCGTACGACCGCCCGGGGCGCTCCGACCAGGAGCGCTGACACCGCGTCAGCCCTGTGCCGCGCGGCAGGAGTGGGCGCCTCGCGCCCGTACAAGCAGTCATTCGAAGAAGCAGGACGAGTGCCGTCGGCCCCGACGGCCCTCATGAGATCACAGGGAGCAACCGGAATGGGTTCGGTTCGCGTAGCCATCGTGGGCGTGGGCAACTGCGCCGCGTCGCTGGTGCAGGGTGTCGAGTACTACAAGGACGCCGACCCGGCCGGCAAGGTCCCCGGGCTGATGCACGTCCAGTTCGGTGACTACCACGTCCGTGACGTGGAGTTCGTCGCCGCCTTCGACGTCGACGCCAAGAAGGTCGGCTTCGACCTGGCCGACGCCATCGGCAACAGCGAGAACAACACCATCAAGATCTGCGACGTCCCGCCGACCGGTGTGACCGTCCAGCGCGGCCACACCCTCGACGGCCTGGGCAAGTACTACCGGGAGACCATCGAGGAGTCGGACGAGGCCCCGGTCGACGTCGTCCAGGTCCTCAAGGACAAGCAGGTCGACGTCCTGGTCTGCTACCTGCCCGTCGGCTCCGAGGACGCGGCCAAGTTCTACGCCCAGTGCGCCATCGACGCCAAGGTCGCCTTCGTGAACGCCCTGCCGGTGTTCATCGCGGGCACCAAGGAGTGGGCGGACAAGTTCACCGAGGCCGGCGTGCCGATCGTCGGTGACGACATCAAGTCCCAGGTCGGCGCCACCATCACGCACCGCGTGATGGCCAAGCTGTTCGAGGACCGCGGTGTCATCCTTGAGCGCACCATGCAGCTGAACGTCGGCGGCAACATGGACTTCAAGAACATGCTGGAGCGCGAGCGCCTGGAGTCCAAGAAGATCTCCAAGACCCAGGCCGTCACCTCGCAGATCCGCGACCGCGAGCTGGGCGCCAAGAACGTCCACATCGGTCCCTCGGACTACGTGGCCTGGCTGGACGACCGCAAGTGGGCCTACGTCCGCCTTGAGGGCCGCGCGTTCGGCGACGTGCCGCTGAACCTGGAGTACAAGCTGGAGGTCTGGGACTCCCCGAACTCCGCGGGTGTCATCATCGACGCCGTCCGCGCCGCGAAGATCGCCAAGGACCGCGGCATCGGTGGCCCGATCCTGTCGGCCTCCTCGTACTTCATGAAGTCCCCGCCGGTGCAGTACTTCGACGACGAGGCCAAGGAGAACGTCGAGAAGTTCATCCGCGGCGAGGTCGAGCGCTGAGCACCGGGCGCTGAGCGTCGAGCTGACCGCTCATAACGCGACCGAAGGGCTCACGATCAACTGATCGTGAGCCCTTCACGTTTCCGCAGCGAATGTTTCACGTGAAACGGCGACCGGTTCCATGGCACCCTGGGCGGGTGGCGATCACCGAGAACGGCAGCACCCACCAGTCCGCGCAACGCGCCACGCTCCCCGGTCTGCTCCGTGGCCGGGACTTCCGCCGACTGCTCACCGCCCGGGTGCTCTCGCAGCTCTCGGACGGCGTCTTCCAGGTCTCGCTCGCGGCCTACGTGGTCTTCTCCCCCGAGAAGCAGTCCTCCCCCGCCGACATCGCCTCGGTGCTGGCCGTGATGCTGCTGCCCTTCTCGGTGATCGGCCCGTTCGCCGGCGTGCTGCTGGACCGCTGGCGCCGGCGCCAGGTGCTCTACTTCGGCAACCTGGCCCGCTTCGGGCTGGGGCTGGGCACCGGGGCGCTGCTCCTGGTCGAGGCTCCGACCTGGTTGTTCTTCGCCTCGGCGCTGCTGGTCACCGCACTCAACCGGTTCATCCTGGCCGGGCTGTCGGCCGCGCTGCCGCGGGTGGTCGAGCAGGACACCCTGGTCACCGCCAACGCCCTCTCCCCCACCCTCGGGACGGTCGCGGCCGCCTCGGGCGGGGGCATCGGGTTCCTGCTGCACCAGGTGATGGCGCCCGGACCGAAGGCGGACGCCGCGCTGGTCACCGTCGCCTCGCTGCTGTACCTGTCCGCCGCGCTGGCCGCGCGCCGGATGGACCGCGACCTGCTCGGCCCCGAGCGGCACGGCGACCACCCCGCACTCGGCCAGGCGCTGAAGCGGGCCGCCGTCGAACTCGGCGCCGCCGTGCGCCACCTGGTGCGGGACCGCCGCCCCGCCGCCCACGCGCTGGCCGCCGTCACCGCGGCCCGGTTCTGCTACGGCGTGCTGATCGTGGTCGTGGTGATGCTCGCCCGGTACACCTTCAACGACCCGGCCGACAGCGCGGCCGGACTGGCCACCCTCGGCCAGGCGGTCGGCCTGTCGGCCGCGGGGTTCTTCATCGCCGCCGTGGTCAGCCCCTGGTGCACCCGCCGGCTCGGCCTGGCCGGCTGGATGACGGCCTGCCTGCTCGCCCCGGTGGTCTTCGTCCCCGCGCTGGGCCTGTTCTTCGCGCCGATCCCCTGCCTGGCCGCCGCCCTGCTGCTCGGAGTGGTCACCCAGGGCACCAAGATCTGCGCCGACACCGTGGTTCAGGAGTCGGTCGAGGACGAGTTCCGCGGTCGGGTCTTCGCCATCTACGACGTGCTGTTCAACGTCGCCTTCGTGGCCGCCGCCCTGGTCACCGCGCTGGTGCTGCCGCTGTCCGGCCGTTCGGTGACGGTGGTCGTCGGGGTGGCCGTGGTGTACGGGCTGACCGCGGTGCTCTACCTGCGGGCCGCCCGGCGGTCCGGACCGCTCCCCGGCGACGGCCACTGAAACCGGCCGGTCGCGGAATCGAAACCACCACGTACCGATGTCCCCTTGCGGGCTGGGAACCGATTGCGTCCGACCCAGTCGCTAAGGTACGTAAACCTGTCTGAACGACAGCACTCGGTCTCGGGGGACGAACTGATGAGCACACCGACCGGCCCGTACGGGCCGCCGTCACCCGCCGCGCCCGGGTACGGGCCGCCACCGCCCCCGTACGGCGGCCAACCGCCGTACGGGCAGCAGCCGCCCGCCCCGCTGCCGTACCCGAACCCGTACGCCCAGAACCCGTACGCCCAGAACCCGTACGCCCAGGCACCGCAGCCGCAGCCCCAGCCGCAGGCGCCGGCGCCGTACGGGCAGCAGCCGCCCGCCGGCCCGTACGGCCACCCCCAGCCCGCCCCGGCGGCCGCGACGCCCCCCGCCAAGCGCGGCGCCCGCTCCAAGCTGAGGATCGTCGGGCTGGTCGGAGGCTGCGGCGTGCTCGCGTCCCTCTACTTCCTGGCCGGCCCGAGCGTGAGCAGCGCCAAGCCCGGCGACTGCGTCCGGGTCACCGGATCGCGTGACGTCTCGATCGTCAACTGCACTGATCCCAAAGCCAATTACAAGGTGCTGACGAAGTTCACCGGCACCACCGACGTGACCCGCTGCCGGCAGACGCCGCAGACCACCAGTGCCGTCTCGGGCAAGAGCGGACGCCGCTGGAACAAGACGCGGTACGTGCTCTGCCTGGGCCCGCTGACCCCCACCACCGGCAGCTACCCGCCGGTGAAGAAGTCCTGACCCTTCCGCCACCATCCTGTTCCCGGGGGACCTCTTGTCCGCTCCGCCACCGCCCCAGATGCCCTACGGCCCGCCACCCGGTGACGGCAGCCCGTACGGCGCCCCGCCACCGCCGGGGTACGGCTACCCGGGCGCCCCGCCCCCGGAGCAGCCCTACGGCGCCCAGCCGCCCGGCTACGGCTACGGCTACCCGCCGCCGGCCCCGATGGACGGCGAGCACTGCCGCTTCTGCGGCGGCTTCCCGGCGGTGCGCGCGACCGTCCGCGGCCACCAGGGCCTGATAGTCGCGTTCCGGATGCTGCGGATGCACGGACCGTTCTGCCACACCTGCGGCACCGCCACCGTGCGCGACATGTCCGCCCGGACGCTCGTCCAGGGCTGGTGGAGCTGGGTGTCGCCGCTGCTGACGCTGATCACCCTGCTGATGAACCTCGGCGCCCACGGCCGGATCAAGCGGCTGCCGCCGCCGATGCCGGGCACCCACGGCCCCCAGCTCGACCCCGGCGCCCCGCTGACCAGCCGCCCGCACCTGGCGATGCTGCTGGTGCCGGTCTCCCTGCTGAGCGTCGGGATCCTGGCCGCCACCGGCGTGCTGGGCCCGAAGAGCGACCCCGCGGTCGCCTCGCCGACGCCGGTCGACACGGTCACCTTCGCCCCGTCGCCGCGGCCCACCTTCAGCTACACCCCGCCGCCCCCGCTGCCGTCCTTCACCATGCCGAGCATCACCCTGCCGCCGATCGCCACCCCGACCGACCCGAGCAACGCGGTGGACGACGCCAAGACCGGCGACTGCCTGCGCAACGACGGGACCAGCGCCGACCACCCGAAGATCACCCTGCTGCCCTGCACCGACACCAAGGCGCAGTACAAGGTGGTCTACAAGTACTTCGCCACCTCCGACGAGACGGTCTGCAAGAAGCAGCCCAAGTCGGACAGCACGTACACCCGCACCTACTCGGACTGGCCGGCGCTGGACTACGTGCTCTGCCTCAAGCACCTCTGATTCCGCGCACGGACGAGGGGCGGCACCCGCACGGGGCCGCCCCTCGTTCCGTCACCGCCGTCGCGGTCAGCCCTGCTGCTGCCCGTCCCACCAGGCGCGCAGCGCGGCGACCGCCTCGTCGGGCTCCATCGGGCCGTGTTCCAGCCGCAGTTCGAGCATGTGCTTGTACGCCTTGCCGACCTGCGGGCCGGGCTTCAGCCCGAGCAGCTCCATGATCTGGTTGCCGTCCAGCGCCGGGCGGACGGAGTCCAGCTCCTCCTGCGCCTTCAGCTCGGCGATCCGCTGCTCCAGGCCGTCGTAGGTGCGCGAGAGGGCGGCCGCCTTCTTCTTGTTGCGGGTGGTGCAGTCGGAGCGGGTGAGCTTGTGCAGGCGCTCCAGCAGCGGCCCGGCGTCGGTGACGTAGCGGCGCACCGCGGAGTCGGTCCACTCGCCGCCGCCGTAGCCGTGGAAGCGCAGGTGCAGCTCGACCAGGCGCGAGACGTCCTCGGTGAGCTCCTTGGAGTACTTGAGCTCGCGCATCCGCTTGCGGGTCATCTTGGCGCCGACCACCTCGTGGTGGTGGAAGGAGACCCGGCCGTCCGACTCGAAGCGGCGGGTGCGCGGCTTGCCGATGTCGTGCAGCAGCGCGGCGAGGCGCAGGGTGAGGTCCGGGCCGTCCTGCTCCAGGTCGATGGCCTGCTCCAGGACGGTCAGCGAGTGCTCGTAGACGTCCTTGTGCCGGTGGTGCTCGTCGCGCTCCAGCTTCAGCGCGGGCAGTTCCGGCAGCACGTGCCCGGCCAGGCCGGTGTCGACCAGCAGCCGCAGGCCCTTCACCGGGTGGTCGGCCAGCAGCAGCTTGTTCAGCTCGGCCTGCACCCGCTCGGCCGAGACGATGGTGATCCGCTCGGCCATCGCGGTCATCGCGGCGACCACCTCGGGCGCCGGGTCGAAGTCCAGCTGGGCGGCGAAGCGGGCGGCCCGCATCATCCGCAGCGGGTCGTCGGAGAAGGACTCCTCGGGGGTGGCGGGGGTGCGCAGCACCCGGGCCTCCAGGTCCTCCAGGCCGTGGTGCGGGTCGACGAAGCCGCGGCCGGGCAGGTCGACGGCCATCGCGTTGACCGTGAAGTCCCGGCGGACCAGGTCCTGCTCGATGGTGTCGCCGTAGGTCACCTCGGGCTTGCGGGAGGTGCGGTCGTACGCCTCGGAGCGGTAGGTGGTGATCTCGATCAGGAAGGAGCCCTCGGGGGTGTCCTTGCGGGCGCCGACGGTGCCGAAGGCGATGCCGACGTCCCAGACCGCGTCCGCCCAGCCCTTGACCAGCTTGAGCACCTGCTGCGGGCGGGCGTCGGTCGTGAAGTCCAGGTCGTTGCCGAGCCGGCCGAGCAGCGCGTCCCGCACCGAACCGCCGACCAGGGCCAGCCGGTGACCGGCCGCCTGGAACCGGCGGGCGATCTCGTCGGCCACCGGAGACACCCGCAGCAGCTCTTGCAGCCCGAGGGCCTGGGCCTCGCTCAGGCCTGGGACGACCTGGGCGGCGGTGCTGGGACGATCGGTACGCGCGGTGGGCTCATTGGCAGTGGACACGGCTCACAAGAGTACGTGCCCCGGAAGGTCAACCGCCCGCGCGTTTCGGGCGTCTCATCCCACAGCCCGCAACACTGCACGCCAGGCTGGATCGTTACCATGCCGGTGGACGGATCGCGGACACCGGAACCGGGGATGCGGTGTCGCGTGCCGCCGCCGTGCCGACGGAACCCTCCGCGGCAGCAGGGTGGCGTACAGCGTCGAACGAAGAACGTCGAGCGGGGAACGTCCGGCACCAGCGCCGGACGGACAGCATCAGCATCAGCAGCGAGCGATCGAACAGAACGGCGAGGGCGAAACGAGTGAGTGAGCCGGCACGGCACTCGGGCCTGGGGGCGCACCGACGGCCCGGACGGGCCACGGGCCCCCACGGACGTCCCGCCGACGGACGGAGCCCGGGCCGCCTCGCCCGCCGCTTCGCCGCCGCCTTCGGGGCCGCCCTGACCCTGTTCACGGCCGCCCCCGCCACGGCGCTCCCGGCCGGCGGCAACATCCGCCCGGCCGCCGACGCCGCGGCCACCGCGGAGTACCCGGTGGCGCTGACCATCGAGACGGTGACCCCGCAGCTCGCCGTGCCGAACGGCACCGTGTCCATCACCGGCCACGTCACCAACTCGGGCAAGTCGGCACTCAAGGGCGCCCACGCTGCGGTCCGCAAGCCGGCCTCCGACAAGCCCCTGCAGCGGCGCAGCGAGCTCCAGGGCGTGGCCTCCCGCACCACGCCGAAGGGCGAGGACGGCACCGAGCTGGACAGCCCGCAGTACGCCCTGCCGGAGCTGAAGCCCGGGCAGAGCCTGCCGTACACGCTCAGCGTCGCGGTGAGCGACCTCGGGCTGTCCGAGAACGGCGTCTACGAACTCGCGGTGGACGCCTGGGGCTCGACCGCCGACAACCCCCGCGACCGGGCCCTGGGCATCGCCCGGACCTTCCTGCCCTTCTCCCAGGGCGGCACCGAGGCCCAGCCGACGAAGGTCACCACGCTCTGGCCGCTGGTGCACGCGCCGGTGCTGGCCGCGCAGACCGCCGCCGACAACGACCAGACCCTCCCGGTGCTGCGCGACGACAGCCTGGCCACCGAGTTCGCGCCGGGCGGCCGGCTGTACGAGCTGGTCGACTCCGGTTCCAAGCTGACCGGCCTGACCTGGGTGATCGACCCGGACCTGCTGGACGCCGCGTTCGCGATGACCGGCAAGTACCGGGTGCAGAAGCCGGTCAGCGAGGCGGCGGGCAAGCCCGCCAAGGAGGACAACACCGTCTCCCACGACGCCTCGCCCGCCGCCGAGGCCTGGCTGAACAAGCTGCGCGCGGCCGTCGCCAAGTCCGGCAACCAGGTCATCGCGCTGCCGTACGCCGACCCGGACCTCGCCTCGATCGCCCACAACGGCGCCGACCTGACCGGCATGGGCACCGCCCTGGACAAGGCGGCCACCGCCGGGCGGCTGACCGTCGAGGGCCGGCTCTCCGTGGACACCCGCTCCGACGTGGCCTGGCCCTACCAGGGCTACCTCGACCAGCAGATCGCCGGCATCGCCCGGCAGGCCGGCAGCAGTCTGGTGCTGGTCAACGGCGCGAGCATGCCCGACCCGGACTCGGTGAACTACACCCCGACCGCGGTGCGCCCGATCGGCAACGGGCAGAGCGCCGTGGTCGCCGACGACACGGTCTCCTCGCTCTTCCAGAAGGACCTGAGCACACCGAAGGACCAGACCGACGCGGCCCAGCGGTTCCTGGCCGAGACCTTCACGATCACCCACGAGCAGCCGCAGAACCAGCGCGGCCTGCTGGTCATGCCGCCGCGCGAGATGACCGCCGCCACCGCCAAGGTGCTGGCGGGCGCGCTGCAGACGGCCACCGACAAGTGGCTGGCCCCGGTGAAGCTGGACGCGCTGGCCCAGTCCGCGCCGGACCCGAAGGCCAACACCACCGTCCCGTCGTCCGCCGACTACCCGACCCAGGTCCGGGCCACCGAGCTGTCGGCCGACGCCCTGAGCGGCACCGACACGATCCAGCGCGGCCTGGACACCCTGATGCGGGTGCTCACCCTGCCGCAGCGGGTCCGCGGCCCGTTCAGCGCTGCCATGGTCCGCTCGCTGTCCACCGAGTGGCGCACCCAGGCGCCGGCCGGCGACAACTACCGCCGGGGCGTCGGCAAGTACCTGACGGAGCTCACGGAGGCCGTCCAGGTGCCGAAGAAGACCGTGGTCACCCTGGCCGGGAACACCGGCCAGCTCCAGGTCAGCGTGCGCAACGACCTCACCCAGACGGTCACCAACCTGAAGCTGCGGCTCACCTCGAACCAGCCGAACCGGCTGCGGGTGGGCAAGGACGAGGACCTCGTCCTCCCGGCCTCGCAGAGCGTCACGCTGCGCTTCAACGCCGAGGCCCGCAACAACGGCCCGGTCACCATGACCGCCCAGCTGTACACCACCGGACCGGATCCGCAGCCCTACGGCGCTCCCCGGGTCTTCACGGTCGAGGTCACCTCGGTCACCAACGGGGTGCTGTACGTCTTCGCCGGCGCCGCCGTACTGCTGGTGCTGGCCGCGCTGCGCTTCTTCCGCCAGCGCAAGCGGCACGGCGGCCGGCCGCACGAGGACGGCGACCAGCCGGTCGGCGACGGCCCGGCGACGGACGGCCCGGACGGCGCCGCCGCGGCCCGGCCGGAGGAGCCACAGGAGCCGGAGGCCACCGGACCGGACCCCGCCGGGGACGGTTCCACGGGGGGCGGTCCCGCGCAGACACCGCGCGCCAGCAGCCCGGATGGCCGGGATCGGGCCACCGGTGATGAGAAGGTTGGTCCTTGATACCGCCGACCACCCGCGACGCCGGGCCGGCCTCCCCCCACGACAGCGAAGAGGTGACATGACCGGGCGCAGCGAGGAGCGGCCGCCGGGCCGCGGTGAGAGCCGGCCGGGCGCCGAGTCGCCGTCCGGCGACTGGTACGTGGCCGACACCTACGCCCAGGACCCGTACGCGGCCGGCGCGTACGGGACCCAGCAGGACGGCCAGGACCCGTACGGACTGCAGGCCGGACGGCCCGCCGCGGCGCCGCCGCCGGCCACCGCGTACGACGTGCCGCCGCAGCTGCCGCCGCAGGGCGGCGGCTACCCGACCCCGGTGCCGTCGACGCCGTTCTCGCCCCCGGTGCCGCCCGTGCAGCCCGGCTGGGACACCCCGTCGGCGCCGGCCGGCTGGCCGCCGCAGGCCGGTCCGGCCGCCCCGCAGTGGGGCGCCGCCGAGCAGCAGCAGCCGCAGCCGCAGTGGCAGCCGGGACCGGCGCACTCCGCCTGGGACACCGAGACCACCGAGTACGTCGGGGTGGACGCGCTGTTCGGCGGCGGCCACCAGGCCGAGGCGGTCGGCCCGCAGCCCGGGCCCCGGCCCGCCCCGGTCCAGCCCGTCCAGCCGGTCGTGCCCCAGGCCGCCCAGGTGCCACCGGGCACCCCCGCGCCGTACCCGCCGGTCGGCGGCCATCAGGGGCATCCGCACGTCGGTCCGGACGGGCAGCGCCCCTTCGTGCCGCCGATCGAGTTCGACCCGCCGCTCTCCGAGGACGAGGCCACCATGCAGGTGGCCGCCGTCGCGGTGCCCCCGGCGGTCGAGCCTCGGGCGGACCTCGCCGAGGAGCGGAGCGCCCAGCCCGCGGCCGCCCCCGCCCCGGCCGCCGCGGGCGGCGGCAAGGTCGCCGGCCTGCTGAACTCCAGCGCGATCATGGCGGCCGGCACCCTGGTCTCCCGCGGCACCGGCTTCCTGCGGACCATGGTGATCGCCGGCGCGATCGGCATCGCGGTGATGGGTGACTCGTACAACGCGGCGAACACCCTGCCGACCCTGCTGTACATCCTGATCGGCGGCGGCGCGCTGAACGCGGTCTTCGTGCCGCAGCTGGTGCGCAGCATGAAGAACGACGAGGACGGCGGCACCGCCTACGCCAGCCGACTGCTCACCCTGGTGATGGTCGGACTCGGCGGCGTGGTGTTCCTGGCGGTCCTCGGGGCACCGCTGCTGGTCCAGGTCATCGCCCACCCGATGATGACCAACCCCGCCCGCGCCGACACCACGGTGGCGCTGGCCCGCTACTGCCTGCCGACCATCTTCTTCATGGGCGTCCACGTGGTGATGGGGCAGATCCTCAACGCCCGCGGCCGCTTCGGCGCGATGATGTGGACCCCCGTCCTCAACAACATCGTGGTGATCTTCACCTTCGGCGCGTACATCTGGGTCTACGGCGGCTACAACGGCACCCAGGTCACCCCGGAGAACATCTCCCCCGAGGGCGTCCGGCTGCTCGGCCTGGGCACCCTGCTCGGCCTGGTGGTCCAGTCGCTGGCGATGGTCCCCTACCTGCGGGCCGCGGACTTCCACTTCCGGCCGCGCTTCGACTGGCGCGGCCACGGCCTGGGCAAGGCCGCCCGGCTGGCCAAGTGGACCTTCTTCTTCGTGCTCGCCAACCAGGCCGGCTACCTGGTCATCACCCAGCTGGCCACCGCGGCCGGCAGCGCCGCCGAACAGGGCGGCCACGGCGGCGTCGGCCTGTCGGCCTTCTCCAACGCCCTGCTGATCTGGCAGCTCCCGCAGGCCGTCATCACCGTCTCGATCATGAGCGCGGTGCTCCCCCGGCTCTCCCGGGCGGCGGCCGACGACGACGCCGGAGCCGTCCGCGACGACCTGTCGTACGGGCTGCGCACCACCGCGGTGGCGGTCGTCCCGGCGGCCTTCCTGTTCCTGGCGCTCGGCCCGGCGATCGGCCGCTCGATCTACGCGGTCGGCGGCGGCGGTACGGCCCTGAACAACGCGACCAACGTCGGTCTGATGCTCTCGGCCTTCGCGCTCGGGCTGATCCCGTACTCGGCGCAGTACGTGATGCTGCGCGGCTTCTACGCCTACGAGGACACCAGGACGCCGTTCTCCAACACCGTCTGGGTGGCCGCCTGCCAGGCCGGCTTCTCGCTGATCTGCTGGGTCGCGCTGCCCGCGCAGTGGACCGTGACCGGAATGGCCCTGGGCTACGGCCTCGCGTACGCCGTCGGAGTGACGGTCGCGGTGCCGAAGCTGAAGAAGAAGATCGGCGGCCTGGACACCAAGCGGATCGGCAAGACGTACAGCCGGCTGGCCGCCGCCTGCGTCCCGGCCGCGGCGGTCGGCCTCGGCGTCAGCCTGGCGGTCCAGCAGGTGCTCGCCGGCTGGGCGGGCAGCGTGCTGTCGGTGGTCCTGGCCGGTGGCCTCCAGCTGCTGGTGTTCGTGTTCATCGCGAAGCGCCTGCGGATCGAGGAGATGAACGCCATGCTGGGCATGGTCCGCGGTCGACTGGGCCGCTGACCGACCGGCCAACCGGCCGGACCGGCGGACGCCCTGACCGGGCGTCAACCCGGGCGACCACCGCCTCCGCCCGTCCGGCCGCATTCCGGGCCGCCACCGCCACCGGGAACGCCCGGGCCGCGACGTGGCGGCCCGGTGTCGGATCTGCACGACATCTCTCCACCCCAGGGCAACCGAGGTGACGTCCCAGCGGTCGTACCCGGTGGAGAAGAGTGGGCACAATTGTCCTGGAGCACAGGGCGGCCTATCCGCGCGCTCCAGCGACTCTCTCGGCCGGGGCGACACAAGGGGAGGCAGGACCACGGTGGCTGATGGCACCAAGGCGGTCGTCGACACGTCAGCAGCTGACGCGGCGGCGGACGAGGCCGCGCTGGCTGCGGCGATCGACCAGCTCGCGGGCGGGAAGACCGCCCCGGCGGGCACCGCCGACGCCCCCTCCGCGGACGCCTCCGCAGACGCCCCCGGGGCCGGTCCCACGGCCGGCGCCCGAGCCGGGGCGAAGGCCGGCTCCGAGGCGGACTCCACGGCCGCCTCCAGGGCGTCGTCCGCGTCGTCCAAGACCTCCTCCGAGGTCTCCTCCACGACCGGGGAGGAGAACGCCGCGAAGGACGGCGACCGGGACGCCGAGCCGGCCCCGGAGGCCTCCGTCGGCGAGGAGACCTCGGAGATCACCGCCCCGCTCTCGGTCCACGAGATCGCCGCCGAACTGGCGGCCGGCACCCCGCGGAAGAAGCCCGCCCCCGCACCCGCCGCCTCCGACAAGCGCCGCCCGACCGACCCCCAGCCCACCGTCGACCCGCGCGACACCGCCACCCTCCCGCGCACCCTCCCCGCGCCGATGCGGCACAGCGGCGACAAGATCGGCAACCGCTACCTGCTCGAAGAGTGCATCTCCCAGACCGAGACCTTCAGCAGCTGGCGCGCCGTCGACGAGAAGCTGCGCCGGGCCGTCGGCGTCCACCTGATGGCCTCCGGCCACCAGCGCGCCCGCAAGGTGCTGGCCGCCGCCAAGTCGGCCGCCCTGCTCGGCGACCCGCGCTTCGTCCAGGTGCTGGACGCCGTCCAGGAGGGCGAGCTGGTCTTCGTCGTGCGCGAGTGGCTCCCGCACGCCTCCGACCTCGCCAAGCTGCTCACGGACGGCCCGATGGAGCCGCACGAGGCGTACCAGATGGTGCGCCAGGTCGCCGACGCCGTCGCCGCCGCCCACCGCCGCGGCCAGGCCCACCTGCGGCTCACCCCGCGCTGCGTGCTGCGCACCGACAGCGGCCAGTACCGGATCAACGGCATCGCGGTGGACGCCGCCCTGCGCGGACTGCCCCCGGAGGACTCCACCGAGGACGCCCAGCGCGCGGACACCCGGGCGATCGGCGCCCTGCTGTTCGCCGCGCTCACCCACCGCTGGCCGTACCCCGAGGACCGCTACGACCTCCGAGGGCTGCCCAGGGGCCTGCAGAACGCCGCGCCGGACCAGGTCCGCGCGGGCGTCCACAAGGGCCTGTCCGAGCTCGCGGCACGCGCCCTGTTCGACCACCCGCCGCACCACGCCCAGCCGATCACCACCCCGGAGGAGCTGGTCCGGGCGATCGCGCAGATGCCCCGGATCCGCCAGCCCGAGCCCGAGCTGCCCGCCTTCCCGGCCCCGCCCCGGCACAACACCCACGCCCTGCCCACCGCGCCCAACCCCACCCGGGTCGCCGACACCACGGTCGCCCCGCTGCCGGCCTCCTCCCGGCCGACCGCCGCCCGGCGCACCAAGCGCCGACTGCGCCGGGTGGTCAAGGCCACCGCCTGGACGGTCGCGCTGGGCGCGATCGGCGTCGCCTCCTGGCAGTTCGTCGGCAGCCTGCGGCACACCGGTCAGGCCGTCGCCACCCCGCAGCCCTCGGTCAGCACCGCCGCGCCGAGCGCGCACCCGACGGCGCACGCGCCGGTGCCGATCGGCATCAAGGGCGTGGAGTCGTACAACCCGCTGGGTGACGGGCTCCAGGGCGTCGAGAGCATCAAGAACGCCGTCGACGGCGACCCGGGCACCGCCTGGACCACCGGCTGGTTCGTCGACCAGTTCGGCCCCAAGCCGCCCGCCCTCCAGTCGGGCACCGGCCTGCTGGTCGACCTCGGCTCGCCGCAGTCGGTGTCCTCGGTGACCGTCCAGTTCCAGGGCGGCGAGCAGACGGCGGAGCTGCGGGTGCCCCCCGCGGCCGTCGCCAACCCGTCGCAGCTCAAGCCGGACGGCTTCACCACCCTCGCCAAGAAGTCCGGCAACACGGTCGACTACACCCTCGACTCCCCGGTCACCACGCGCTACCTCTTGATCTGGCTGACCGCTCTGACGAAGGATGGCGACGGCAAGTACCGCGGCCACGTCGCCGAGGTCAAGGTCTCCGGCTGACCGCACCCCAGCGCACCGGAACGACGGCAAGGGGTCGAGGGGTGACAGTGGCGGACGACGACGCGGTGCTGCTCGCCCGGCACGTCGCCGGCGACCCGCACGCCTTCGGGCACCTGGTGAACCGTCACCGCGACCGGCTCTGGGCGGTCGCCCTGCGCACCCTGGGGGACCGCGAGGAGGCCGCGGACGCCCTCCAGGACGCCCTGGTCTCCGCCTTCCGCGCCGCCCCCGGCTTCCAGGGCCGCTCTGCGGTCACCACCTGGCTGCACCGGATCGTGGTCAACGCCTGCCTGGACCGCGCCCGGCGCAGCGCCACTCGGCGCACCACCCCGCTGGACGACGACCCGCAGCGGCTGGACAGCCTGGTCGGAACCGCCGAGCCGGCCGACTCCCCGGTGGTCCGCGCCGAGGTGCACCGCGAGCTGACCGCGGCCCTCGCCGAGCTGCCCGTCGAACAGCGGGCCGCGCTGGTCCTGGTCGACATGCAGGGCTATCCGGTCGCCGAGGCCGCCGAGCTGCTGGGCGTCCCGGTCGGCACGGTGAAGAGCCGCTGCGCCCGGGGCCGGGCCCGGCTGCTGCCGCTGGTCCGGCACCTGCGGGACCAGGACGGCGGGGCGCGGGATGTTTCACGTGAAACGCCGGGGCGCGCGGCCACGGGGCGCGGCACGCCCGGACGCGGGGCCACGGGGCGCGGGGCCTCCGGCTCACCCGGCGCGGCCCCGCCGCCGCGCCACGACGCCCCGGGGAACCCGACCGGCCCCCGCACCGTCACAGGAACAGGCCCGAGCACCGGCCGCACCATGCTGGAAGGAGATGCGAGCACCCGATGACCGCCCCCGTCTCCTCCCCCGAGCCCGCCGGCGCCCACCCCTCCGTCGAGGAGCTCGCCGACCTCGCCGAGGGCCTGGTCGAGTCCGCCGCGGCCGCCGCGCTGCACCGGCACCTGAACGGCTGTGCCGAGTGCCGCGAGACCGTCGACGCGCTGGCCGAGGTGCAGGCGCTGCTCGGCGCCGTCGAACCCGAGCCGGTGCCCACCGACATCGCCGCCCGGCTGGACGCCGCCCTCGCCGAGGCGGCCCTCGCCGAGGCGGCCCTCGCCGAGCGGCCCCAGGAGGGCCCCCCGCAGCCCTTCCCCGCCACCCCCCGGGCGGAGGCCTCGGCCACGCCCGTACGGACCGCCCCGGCACCCTCGGCCCCTCCGTCCCGTCCCGGCTCGTCCGCGGGCCCCGGCTCCTCCGGCCCCGGCCGCCCCCGGCCCCGCCGCCGGCGGTTCGCCGTGCTGCTCGGCGCGGCCGCCGCGCTGGCCGCCTTCGGCCTCGGCGGGGCCCTGCTGCTGGACCACTCCGAGAACACCCGAACCTCGGCCGCCTCCGCCGCCTCGGTCGGATCCCCCGACGACCGGAGCGCCCGCACCCCGCACCTGGCCGGCCCCGGCACCGTCTACCGGGAGGACCAACTCACCGCGCAGGTCCAGCAGTTGCTGGCCCGTTCCGGCGCCGAACCCGGACTGCGCGCCACCGGCCCGGCCCGGTCCGACGCCGCCCCCGCCGAGGGCGTCCGGCCGGAACCCTCCGGCCCGGCCTCGCCCGCCGCACCGGCCACCCCCGCAGCCTGCCGGGCACCCGCCCCGGGCACCCCGCTGGCCACCGACCGGGGCAGCTACCAGGGCTCCCCGGTCGAGGTCCTGGTCTACCCGGCCCCCGACCGGCCCGGCTTCGTCGACGTCTACCTGCGTTCCCCCGACTGCGGCCCGGTCCTCCTGCACCGGACCGTCCCCGGCCACTGAGCGACCGTTCCCAGCCACCGGCAGGCCGTTCCCATGCGATCGACGACCAGGACGGCACGCCGCTTCCGGAGTTCGGGCACCTGGTACTGATCGGCCTGGGAATGCGAGACACTGGTCAGTCGTTGTCCCGGGCGGCGGAGCAGGACCGCCCTCCCCGCAGCAAACGCGGGTCGCGATGCGAACCAGGAGAAGCAGTGAGCGACGTCCGTAACGTGATCATCATCGGTTCCGGCCCGGCCGGGTACACGGCTGCGCTCTACACGGCCCGTGCCTCCCTCAAGCCGCTGGTCTTCGAGGGGGCCGTCACCGCCGGTGGTGCGCTGATGAACACCACCGAGGTCGAGAACTTCCCGGGCTTCCGGGACGGCATCATGGGCCCCGAGCTGATGGACAACATGCGGGCGCAGGCCGAGCGCTTCGGCGCCGAGCTGATCCCGGACGACATCGTCGCGGTCGACCTCACCGGTGACATCAAGACCGTCACCGACTCCGAGGGCAACGTGCACAAGGCCCGCGCCGTGATCGTCACCACCGGCTCCCAGCACCGCAAGCTGGGCCTGCCGAACGAGGACAAGCTCTCCGGCCGCGGCGTCTCCTGGTGCGCGACCTGCGACGGCTTCTTCTTCCGCGACCAGGACATCGCGGTGGTCGGCGGCGGCGACACGGCCCTGGAGGAGGCGACCTTCCTCTCCCGCTTCGCCAAGAGCGTCACGATCATCCACCGCCGCGACACCCTGCGCGCCTCCAAGGCGATGCAGGAGCGCGCCTTCGCCGACCCGAAGATCCGCTTCGAGTGGGACAGCGCGGTCGAGGCCATCCACGGCGACCCGAAGCTGACCGGCGTCACCCTGCGCGACACCACCACCGGCGAGACCCGCGAGCTGGCGGTCACCGGCCTGTTCATCGCGATCGGCCACGACCCGCGCACCGACCTGTTCAAGGGCCAGCTGGAGCTCGACGCCGAGGGCTACCTGAAGGTCGACTCCCCCTCGACCCGCACCAACATCGAGGGCGTCTTCGGCGCCGGCGACGTCGTGGACCACACCTACCGCCAGGCCATCACCGCCTCCGGCACCGGCTGCTCCGCCGCGCTGGACGCCGAGCGCTACCTGGCCGCGCTGGACGACGCGGAGAACAAGGCCGCCGCCGTCGCGGTCTGACCTCCCTCGCCCCGAGCGAACCTCCAGCGGGGGTGTTCCACGTGAAACACCCCCGCCCCGGCCAGGCAGAAACAGAACGGGCCCGCCCGTTGTTCACCTGGCAGCAGCCCCCTCCGTCCTAACCCGAGGAGTTCCCGTGGCCGGCGCCACCACCACCGTCACCGACGCGACGTTCAAGTCCGACGTCCTGGACAGCGACAAGCCCGTACTGGTCGACTTCTGGGCCACCTGGTGCGGCCCGTGCCGTCAGGTCGCCCCGATCCTGGAGGAGATCGCGGCCGAGCAGGGCGACAAGCTGACCGTTGCCAAGCTCGACGTGGACGCCAACCAGGTGACCGCCGCCGAGTACAACGTCATCTCGATCCCGACCCTGATCCTCTACAAGGGCGGCCAGCCGGTGAAGCAGATCACCGGCGCCCGTCCGAAGGCCGCGCTGCTGCGCGAGCTGGACGGCCTGATCTAGGTCTTCCGGTCACCGGTCGTACGGCGGCGGGGGGGGCCCCCCCCGGGGGGGCCCCCCCCCCCGGGGGGGGGCCCCCCGGGGGGGGGCCCCGGGGGGGCCCCCCCCCCCCCACACACCCCCCCCCCCCCCCCCCCACCCCCCCCCCCCCC